>NZ_JBVBEE010000002.1:0-614889 GCF_056493605.1 Cobetia sp. BL01
ATACTGGAAAGGGAGCTGCACTTGACGGCCACATATTCTTGAGTGATGAGGACTGCTATGGTTTAAGGTGCAGTTATTTACATGCAGGTGGTGCCGAGCTCGAGAAAAAAGCCAAACATACACTCGAAAAGTTTCATTTTATAGAACCGCCTAATTGGGGGTCAGCTCATAGAAATATGGTAAATGGAAATATTTTACAATTACAAGTAGATAAGTTCTGTGAAGATATAGTTCTGGCTGGTAGGGAATGGGTTACTTGGGCTAACTCAGAACGTCAGGATATTATTGAAAGAATGGATAGTTTGCTCTTTATCCATAATGCTAACAACGGGATACCAGGGCTGATAGAGATTCATAGAGATTAAAGGAGGGAATCGTAAAAAAGCCTCCCGAGTGGGAGGCTTTTTGAAGAATCTGGAGCGGGTGAAGGGAATCGAACCCTCGTCTTAAGCTTGGGAAGCTTCTGCTCTACCATTGAGCTACACCCGCAGGGCGGTGCATTGCGCACGCCAGAACTGCATTGTACTCAACGACTTAGCACGGTCAAGCAACATCTGATGGAGCGCTTGCCGCAGGCGGCGTCATGCTGGCGATGTTGGTGGCCAAGCCGTTGATTACATTCAGTATTCAAGCGTCAGTGTTAATTGCGTCACGCCACGCAGCTATCGAGTTGCGCCAGCAGCACATCACGGCGGGTGTCACTCATGCCGAGGCCTTCGGCGCGCTGCGGGAAGGCGGCGTCGATGGCATTGCGGCACAGGGTAAGCCACTGCGTCTCGCTGAGCTCCAGCGCCTGCTGCACGGCGATGAAGTTGTCGAGCATGCCACCGCCGAAATAGGCCGGGTCATCCGAGTTGAGGGTGATGTTGAGCCCGGCCTCGATCAGCTTGGGCAGCGGGTGGTCGTCCATGCGCTCCACCACCTTGAGCGCGACATTGGAGAGCGGACACACCGTCAGCGGGATACGCCGCTCGGCGAGTTCCGCGACCAGCGCCGGGTCTTCCAGGCAGCGCACCCCGTGGTCGATACGCTCCACCCCCAGCACCTCAAGCGCGGTGCGAATGTACGCAGCCGGCCCCTCTTCGCCGGCGTGAGCGACACGGTGCCAGCCGCGCTCCCCCGCCAGCTGGAAGACCTCGGTGAACTTCTCCGGCGGGTTGCCGATCTCGGCACTGTCCAGCCCGACCCCCACGAAGCGTGACTCGAAGGGAATCAGCGCCTCGAACAGTTCGCGTGCAGATTCCGCGGAGTGGCAACGCAGGAAGCTCGGCACCAGGGCCGAGGTGATATCGAATTCCTTCACTGCCTCACGACAGGCGCGCTCCAGCCCCGCGAACTGGGTAGCCAGGCTCACGCCACGTGACAGATGCGCCTGGGGGTCGAAGAACAGCTCCAGATGCTTGACGCCATCGGCACTCGCGCGGCGGAAATAGTCCTGCGCCAGTCGGTAGAAATGCGACTCGTCATTCAGCACGCCCATGCCCTGATAGTAGAGCGCGAGGAAGGCGGGAAGATCCGCGAAGTCATAGGCCGCCTCGACTTCCTCCAGAGTGGCATAGGGCAAGGCGATGCCCTGCTCCGCCGCCAGCTCGAACATCAGCGCAGGGGTCAGCGAGCCCTCGATATGCAGGTGCAGCTCCACCTTGGGCAGGCGGGCGAGAAAGTCATGCATGCGCGGGGTAAGGGTCATGGCCCGTCTCCTCAATGAAAGGCGGCGGCTGGGAGATCGCGGAACGTTCATCACAGCCTGATGGCGCAATTCTAGCAATCCCGGGACCACCTTGAGGAGAGAGGCTTGGGGAAATGCCGATTCCTGCCAGGACGCCTCAGCCCTGCGCCTTTCCGCTGGGTGCGGAAATAGGCTATTTTCGTTCATTCGTACTCTCGCAATGACTCACCATGCCAGAACCCGCGAGTACGCAAGCCAGCCGCAGAAGACACGCCGCCCTGGCCGACATAACCATAACGATCGACGCTGAACACCCAAGGACACCCTGCCATGTACGCCACCTTGCCTGCCCGCCGCACCTTGCTGCGCCGCCTGCATTCTCGCCTTGTTGCGCCTCATCGTGCCGGCGCCCTGCCCGCTGCCCTGCTGCTGAGTCTTGGCCTGATGACACCATTGAGCGCCTCCGCCGAGGAAAGCGCGGTCGATGACGTTGCCCCCAGGGGCAAGACCGAATGTATCGCCCCCGCCAGGCCCGGTGGCGGCTGGGACTTCACCTGTCGCAGCGTGGCACGCCTTCTCGATGAGCAGAATCTGATTCCCGCCGGCATGCAGACACTGAATGTGCCCGGTGCCAGCGGGGGTGTCGCCTTCGCGCACGTGAAGTCAAAACGCCATGACGATGAGCAGGTCATCGTGGCGGCCTCCAGCGCCACCACCACTCGCCTGGGGCAGCACGCCTATCAGGACGGCAAGGTAGACGACGTGCGCTGGCTGGTGACGCTGGGCGCGGATTACGGCGTGATCGCGGTGGCCGCGGATTCCCCCTACCAGACCCTGGGCGACCTGATGAGCGCCATGCAGGCAGACCCCAAATCAATCCGCTTTGCCGGGGGAGATGTCGCGGGCGGCTTTGATCACCTCAAGGTGCTGATGGCCGCACGCGAGGCGGGAATCGAGAATCTGCGCGCCCTGCCCTATCTGGCCTATGACTCCGGCTCCGTGGCCATCACCCAGGTCATGGGCGGCCACCTGGAGGCCTTCACCGGCGACATGACCGAGGCCCGCGGCTTCGTCGAGTCAGGCCATCTGCGCCTGCTGGCCGTGTTCAGCGAAGAGCGCCTGCCCGGCCAGTACGGCGACATTCCCACCGCACGCGAACAGGGCATCGACGTGGTGGCCCCCAACTGGCGGGGCTTCTATCTGCCGGGTGGCGTCTCCGATGCCGCCTTTGCCTGGTGGGAGCAGACCCTCAACCGCATGGCGGATACGCCCGAGTGGCAACAGGTGATGCAGGACAACGGCCTGATGCCCTTCCACAAGTCCGGCAAGCCGCTGGAGACCTTCATCACCCGCCAGGTGAGCGATGTGGAGCAACTGTCGCGTGAGCTGGGCCTGCTGTGACGGCCTGTCGTCGCAGATAAGCGTGAGACGCGCCCCTCACTGAGCGGACCTCAGGGCGTGGAGGGCGGCCACTGGGCCTTGAGCGCGTCGTGAGACGTAGATGTCTGCCACGCCGGCTCGTCTGATCCCCCCGCTGCGGCGGAGTCTGTCCTATCTGACTTCGCTGCGGCGGGGGTTTTTCTGCCGTCTCTCTGATCAATAATGCTCTGCTCAATACCGCTCTGATCAATAGTGCTCTGCTCAATAACGCTCTGATCAATGGCGCTCTGATCAGCAGCGCCCTGAATGTCCACTGGCGTCTCATTGGCCGCAAAGGCCTCATCGAGAGCCTCTTCCAGCGCCTCCTCGAAGGTTTCCTCCAGTTCATGTTCGAAGGCCTCTTCCTGTGCGGCCGCCTCAGCTGCCGCCAGCGCTTCCTGCTCGTCCTCGGCATGTTCATGCGCCCACTCCACCGCCACTTCCACCGCCATCGGTGACGCCGTCGGCAGGATATTCAGATAGCTGTCGGTGTCCTCCAGCGGCACTCTCGCCTTCTGGGTGACCTGATAGAGCGCATATAGCGAGATGGCCACGAAGGTGACGGCCAGCACCAGCCAGAAGGCATGGGGGTCGAGCATCTCCATCGCGCCCCCTGCCGCCAGCGGCCCGAGGATGGCACCGAGTCCGAAGGAAAAGACCAGCCCGCCCGAGGCGCCCGGCATCTCCTCGGCAGACAGCGAGTCATTGGTGAAGGCCAGCAGCAGGGCATACAGCGGCGTGGTCACCCCACCGGCGAGGAACGCGGCGGCGATCAACGGCCACAGGGCATCTCCCGCCATCCAGCCCAGTGCGCAGGACGCTGCACCGGCGGCGGCCAGAATCCCGATCAGCACTCGGCGATCCATGCGGTCCGATAACCAGCCGATGGGGGTCTGCAGAACCAGCGCGCCGGCGAACAGCGTGGCGATGAACAGCGCGATCTGAGCCCCCGAGAGGCCGATCTGGGTGCCGAATACCGCGCCCATCCCCGACTGGGTGGCGTAGACGCTACCGAGCAGAAAGATGCCGATGGCCCCCAGCGGCGAGGCCCGGAACAGCTGACCGAATGACATGGCCCGCGAGACTTCCACCACGGGCGCCACGACCGCCGACAACAGGATGGGGCCGAAGGAGACCGACACGAGAATGGAGGCGCAGATGAACAGCACGGAAGTCGCGGCATCCCCCAGCGTCAGCAGGCCCTGGGCCCCGATGATGCCCAGGGTCTGCGCCATCATGTAGGCCGAGAGCACCTTGCCACGGGTCTCGTTGCTGGCCGCCGCGTTCAGCCAGCTTTCCGCCGTCACATAGATGCCGGACATGCAGAAGCCGATCAACATGCGCAGCAGGGTCCAGGCCCAGGGCTCAGTGAGCAGTGGCAAGGCGATCAGTGCCGCCGAGATGAAACTGCCCAGCGCGGCGAACACCCGCACATGTCCGACCCGCTGGATCAGCACCGGGGTATAACGTGCCCCGGAGAGAAACCCCACGAAGTATCCCGAGGTGACGATCGCCAGCTCCGCCGAGGAGAAGCCCTCGATGGCGCCACGCAGGCCGATCAGCGTGAAGTGCATGCCGTTGCCGAGCATGATCAGCACGATCCCCAGCAACAACGCCCACACTCCCCCCAGTACCTTGACCATGACGCCTCCTGTTCCTTGCCCCTCGCTCGTCGTCAGGCGATGGCGGGCTTCGGCTACACGCTAGCCCTCGCCAGCCGGCGCTGCAGTTGCTGCAACGCCGCATGAGGTCTCATTCACGACATGCCATGCCGTCATGACCGATAGCAGGACACCGTCGAAGTCCCTTCAATGCACCGCCCTGGTGCAGGGAGGCGTCTTTCGACCAAGGTCGGTGCGACGAATGGTGATCTTGCGAGGCAGGGCCGAGGGGACTAATTTCACCATACAGAATAAAGTTCTGCCTTACAGAACTGTAAGGTTGCTGACAGGAAACCGGGAGACGAAGCCCGCCACTGTCCTGCCAGCGCAAAGAGTGCATACCAATAACAAGCTCAACGACATCAGAGGTCGCCATGACACGCCATCTGTCTCTCAAACTCCTGACCGCCGCGGTGGTCACCGCCATGTCCGCCCAGGCCCTCGCCTTCGAGCCCAAGGGCAAGGTCGACTGCATCGCACCGGCAGACCCGGGCGGCGGCTGGGATTTCACCTGCCGCAGCGTCGGCAAGCTGCTGTCTGATCTCGAATACGTGCCGGGCAACGTCCAGACCATCAACATGGCCGGTGCCGGTGGTGGCGTCGCCTTCGCCCATACCGTCTCCAAGCGCGCCGGTGATGAGCAGCTGCTGGTGGCCGCGTCCACCGCGACCACCACGCGTCTGGCCCAGGGTCAGTTCCCGGGCATGAATCAGGATCAGGTCAACTGGATCGGCGCACTGGGCGCGGATTACGGCGCCATCGCCGTCTCCAAGGACTCGCCCTACAACACCTTGAGCGAGGTGATGGAGGCGCTGAAGAAAGACCCGAAATCCGTCAAGTTCGCCGGCGGCAGTGCGGCAGGCGGCTGGGATCACCTCAAGGTACTGATCGCCGCCCAGGCAGCCGGTGTCGAGAACCTGCCCAAGGTCTCCTACCTGTCCTACAACAACGGCGGTGAGGCGATTACCCAGGTCGTCGGCGGCCACGTGCAGGCCTTCACCGGTGACATCTCCGAGATCCAGGGCTTCATGGAGTCCGGTGATCTGAAGGTACTGGCCGTGCTCTCCGAAGAGCGCCTGCCGGGCAAGCTGGCTGACGTCCCCACCGCACGCGAGCAGGGGATCGATGCCGTCGCGCCCAACTGGCGTGGCTTCTACATGCCGGCCGACATCAGCGATGACGCCGAGCAGTACTGGACCACGACATTGGACAACGTCTACACCAGCGATGAATGGAAGGACGTGATGACCAAGAGCGGCCTTATGCCGTTCCACAAATCGGGTGCCGAGTTTGATGCCTTCGTGAAGGCGCAGATCAAGGACATCCAGACGCTCTCCAAGGACATTGGGCTGATTCGCTGATGAATGACCGCATCTTTGGTCTGCTGATGCTCACCCTGGCCGTCGCGTACGGCTGGGGTGCCCAGCAGTTCCCCGAACCCTTCGGTGGGGCCGAGTCCATCGGTCCTGAAACCTTCCCTACCGTGCTGTCCATCGTGCTGGGCCTGAGCAGTCTGTACCTGATCCTGCGGCCTGACCCTGACCAGCACTGGCCGTGGAGCCGCACCGGCGCCGAGATGGTGCTGGCGATCGTGATCCTGTGCCTCTACACCGCGCTGCTGGAGCCGCTGGGCTTCATCGTCACGACCACCGCTGCGGTCGGCACCCTGTGCTGGCGCATGGGGGCCACGCCGCTCAAGGCCTATGCCACGGGGCTGGTCGGCGGCATCGTCGTCTTCGCCCTGTTCAATTTCGTGCTTGAGCTACCACTGCCGCTGGGCATTCTGGAGGTGGCGTAATGGAAAGTCTTGGCTTCTTGATGCAGGGCTTCGGCATCGCCCTGCAGCCAGAAAATCTGATGTTTGCCGTGCTGGGTGCCTTCCTCGGTACCTTGATCGGCGCCCTGCCGGGTCTGGGCCCGGCCAATGGCGTGGCCATCCTGATTCCGCTGGCCTTCACCCTGGGCCTGAGCCCGGAGACGTCGCTGATCCTGCTGACCTCGGTCTACGCCGGTGCCATGTACGGCGGGCGCATCTCCTCGATCCTGCTCAACATCCCGGGCGATGAGCCGGCGATGATGACCTGTCTCGATGGCTATCCGATGGCCCAGAAGGGCAAGGCCGCCGAAGCGATGGCCATCTCGGCGATCGCCTCCTTCATCGGCAGCCTGATCGCCACCATCGGCCTGATCGTGATGGCACCGTGGCTGGCCAGCTTCGCGCTGACCTTCGGCCCGGCGGAGTACTTCGCGCTGTTCGTGCTGGCCTTCGCCACCCTGGGTGGCATCACCGGCAAGAACCCGGTCAAGACCCTGATGGCGGCGGCCATCGGCCTGATGATCGCCACCGTCGGCATCGATGCCTCCACCGGCACCCAGCGCTACACCTACGACATTCTCGAGCTGTATGAAGGCATCGACTTCATCATCGCCATCGTCGGTCTGTTCGCCATCTCGGAACTGCTGTTCTTCATCGAGCAGCACGCCGGGGAAGGCAAGGCGATGATCGCGATGAACAAGATGACCCTGAAGCTCAAGGACATCGTGGCCATCCTGCCGACCGCCTTCCGTGGCGGGGTGCTGGGCTTCATTTCCGGCGTGCTGCCGGGCGCCGGGGCCTCGCTGGGCAGCTTCATCAGCTACACCCTGGAAAAGAAGATCATCGGCAAGAAAGGTCACTTCGGTGAAGGGGACCCGCGTGGGGTCGCCGCGCCGGAAGCCGGCAACAACGGGGCGGCCTCCGGTGCCCTGGTGCCGATGCTGACACTGGGCGTGCCCGGTTCCGGTACCACTGCGGTACTGCTGGCGATGCTGATCTCGCTCAACATCACCCCGGGACCGCTGATGTTCTCCCAGCACGGTGACATCGTGTGGGGCGTGATCGCGGCACTGCTGATCGGCAACGTCATCCTGCTGCTGATGAACATTCCGATGGTCGGCATCTTCGTCAAGCTGCTGTCCGTGCCGCCCAAGTACCTGCTGCCGGTGGTGACGATGGTCGCCTTCGTCGGCATCTACTCCATCAGCCACTCCGCCTTCGACCTGTACTTCATGGTCGCCTTCGGGGTCGCCGGCTACTTCCTGCGCAAGCTGGACATCCCGCTGGTACCGGTCATCCTGGGCATGCTGCTGGGCCCGGAGATGGAGAAGAACCTGCGTCACGCCATGCAGCTGTCCGACGGCAACTGGACCATCCTGATCGGCAGCCCGCTGGCCGTGACCCTGTGGTGCATCGCCATCGCCGGCCTGCTGCTGCCGGTGATCGTCGGCCCCATCCTGCGTCGCCGCATGGGGGCCGCCAAGGCCGCCACCGACGCCTGAGGCAAGCGCTTCCTGCAAAGGGAAGACGGCCAACCACACGACGCCCCCGCCGGTTACCCGGCGGGGGCGTCGTGTCATTCAGCCCTCCTCTTCACCTGGCGCTCTGCTGCCACTCCTGCATCAGCTGCCGTGCCTGGCCGGGCGTCAGGCGAGCCGATGGGCCGCTGAGCATGATGACTTCCGCCGGGCCCAAGCCTTCATCGTGATGCGGGGCGACGCTCACGGCCAGGGCTGCCACCGTCAGTCCTGCGGCCTCACCGACCTCGATCTCGCCACTGTCGATGCAGTGATGCAGCAAGGCGGATAGCGCCTCCTCGATCCATTCCCCCTCCTCCAGCTGATGGCGCAGCGGCGCCTCACTGACGCGAACATAGCGACAGATCGCCTGACGGGGGCGGGTCAGTCCCTCGACGGGACGCGCCTGCGCAGCCGGGCCATGCTCGACCAGCAGCAGGCTGGCCGTCTCACCACTGGCCGCATGCAGGCGTGCCAGCCAGCCACGCTGCAGGGTCTCGCGGGCATCGAGTCCGGGTGCCAGCTCGGCGAAGCGCCCAAGCGCCGCGCCGATGGCATAGATTCCATGGCTGTCACGCGTCACGTAGCCGAAATGCTCGAGCGAGCCCATCAGACGCAGAATCGTGCTCTTGTAGAAACCGCTGGCCTGGGCCAGCTCGTTGAGCGTCAGACGAGGCGTCTCGGGGGTGAAGGCTTCCAGCAGGGTCAAGGCACGCTCGACCGCTTCCACGCGTTGATTGGCCATGATTCGGCATTCCCCTTGGATGGACGGGTCACTCATGACCCTGCGGATGTCGCGAGAATCATGCCATATCGTTCTGCCAGACAGAACATCACCCGACACGCCGGACTGACGATGGCGCCGGACAGGCGTGGTAGAATGCCCCATCATTCCCTCGGCTCTGCCCGCACAAGGTTCGCTCATGACCATCTTCATCATTACCTTCGTGGTCTGCCTGATCGTCAGCGTCGGCACTGTCGCTCTGCTCATGATGTCGCGCACACCGCGATTTCGTACCGATTTCAGTGATATCGCCCGCGTGCTGGATCAGGCGGTCAGCGGCGAGATCAACGAGAACGAGTGGCATAGCGTGATCGGCTACCCGATTCGTCATGATGAATATCTGGAAAGCCTGCGCCGCCGCTGTCAGGGCATCTTCGACAAGCACGCCAGACCCTGGCAACTGGCGCAGGGCGGCGCGCTGTTCTCCCGCGAGGGCCGTGAGGAACTCAACGTCCTGCTGGGACACCTGCGCGCCCGCACGGGCGTGGCGGAGACCCGCGCCTGATGGTCAACAGCGAGATGCGCCTGATCCCGCTTTCCAACCTGCGGGAACACCATGATCACAGCTACCACCAGCTGGTGATCGGGCTGGATGGGCTGGCCGAATTCGAGATCGAGGGCCAGGGCGGCGAGATTCGCCCCCTGACCGGCTGTATCGTGCCAGCAGACCACGTGCACTATTACGCGGGCATCGGCGAGAATCGCCAGTTGATTCTGGACCTGCCGGATGACGCGCCCTATCTGACCGGTCAGCATCGTGACCTGAAGCGTCTGTTCGAGCGCCCGCGCTTCTTCACGCTGGATACCCGGCTGCGCGGCTATCTGGAATTCATGCTCGCCGAGGTCAATGATTATCAGCAGGCCCCCGGCGACCTGCTGGCTGCCACCTTCCTCGCCTGCCTCAACTCGCGTATCGCCGAGCCGATGAGCGCCCTGAACGGCACCGGCCGCCAGCTGGATCTGGTCGCCCTGAACCGCTTCATCGATGCCAACCTGCATCGCCGACTGAGCGTGGCGGATCTGGCACGTCAGTCCCACCTGTCCGAACAGCATTTCAGTGAGCGCTTTCGCGTGTTGACGGGGCTTTCGCCCTATCAGTACCTGCTGCGCCGCCGCCTGGACGAAGCGCGCCATCTGCTGGACAGCAGCGACCTCTCCCTGTCGCAGATTGCCGAGCGCTGCGGATTCGCGAATCAGAGCGCACTCTCGCACGCCTTCCGCAAGCACCTCGGTTTCCCGCCTTCCGCACTGCGCAAGTCCTGAACGCCCCCACCCAGCGTCTCCCGATCGCAAGCTCTGACCACAAGCGCTGAACGCCAGCGCTGATCACAAGCCCTGAACGCAAGCCCCGGCCAGGGGCGCTGTCCTTAGAGCGTGACCGGCAGGGATCTGACACAGGACACTCCGACCTTGGTCTAACAAGTTCACAGCAATTGACGTCATGCTTTTCGACGAAGGTCGCAGATGGCGGCAGGTTTCACGCCACGCCCGTGGATTTGACACGCGCAGCCGAGAAATTGGAAAGACCCGCCCCCCTGCACCACCCTACATTCACCGGTATCCAACAAGACGTGCCGATGTCCCGCCCGGATGCGCCTCGCATCACCTTCGCGCATCGTGCCCGGCAATCCTATCTGGCGTAATGCCACCCAGCAGCAGGGGGTTTGCTCAATGACCACCGTCACTCCGGCCGTTCCGGCCACTACCCAGCCGTCCGATTCCCTCAAGGAAACGCCGCGTACCGCTTGCCCGCTGGGCGAGACGGTGCTGCGTGCCGACGAGATTCTGGCGCCGAATACCTGGCAACGCGATCCGAGCAAGCTGTTCTCACGGGTCAGCGACCACTATCTGGTCGACGAAGATGGTTTCGTGGCTGAGCTGGTCAAGCTGCTGGACGTCAACGATGCCGACATCAAGCGTGTCGGTGACAAGGCCGCGGAGCTTGTCCGCGAGATTCGCACCATGGACACCGCCGTCGATTCCATCGACGAGCTGCTGCAGCAATACAGCCTCGACACCCAGGAAGGCGTGCTGCTGATGTGCCTGGCCGAGGCGCTGCTGCGCATTCCGGACAAGGACACCGCCGATGCGCTGATCGAGGACAAGCTGGGCGTGGCCGACTGGAAATCCCACCTCGGCCAGAGCGAGTCCTGGTTCGTCAATGCCTCCACCTGGGGCCTTCTGATGACCGGCAACGTCATCAAGATGGATCTGCCCAAGAATGACGGCAAGCCGGCGACCTTCATCAATCGCATGGTCAACCGCATGGGCGAGCCGGTCATCCGTCGCGCCATGTATCAGGCCATGAAGATCATGGGCAAGCAGTTCGTGCTGGGCCGTGACATCAAGGAAGCGCTCAAGCGCTCCCAGCCGCAGTTCGAGAAGGGTTACACCTACTCCTACGACATGCTCGGCGAAGCCGCCTGCACGCGTGCCGATGCCAAGGGCTACTTCGATGACTACGCGCGCGCCATTCGCACCGTGGGCGAGACCTCTCGCAAGCTGAAGGCCGCGACGCCGTCACCGTCGGTCTCCATCAAGCTGTCCGCCCTGCACCCGCGTTATGAATTCGGCCGTCGCGAGCAGATTCTGGAAGAGCTGGTCGCCAGCGTGCGCGAACTGGTCAGCATCGCGCGCGAGCTGGAAGTCGCCATCACCATCGATGCCGAAGAGGTCGATCGCCTCGAGCTGTCGCTGGAAGTCTTCCGCGCCGTCTACGAGAGCGACACCTGCCGCGGCTGGGGCAAGTTCGGTCTGGTGGTGCAGGCCTACTCCACCCGCGCTCTGCCGACGCTTCAGTATCTGAACCGCATCGCCGACCTGCAGGGTGACGAGATCCCGCTGCGCCTGGTCAAGGGCGCCTACTGGGACAGCGAGATCAAGGAATCCCAGGAGCTGGGGGTCGACGGCTATCCGGTCTTCACTCGCAAGGCCTCCACCGATGTCAGCTATCTGGCCTGCGTGCGCTTCCTGCTGTCCGAGAACACCCGTGGCCGCATCTATCCGCAGTTCGCGACCCACAACGCTCACACCATCAGCACCATTCTGGACGTGGCCAACTCAGGCGAGACGCGCCAGTTCGAATTCCAGCGTCTGCACGGCATGGGCGAGGCGCTGTACGACGCCGCCCTCAAGCGCGCTCCCGAAGGGACCTGGTGCCGTATCTATGCGCCGGTCGGTGCCCACAAGGACCTGCTCCCCTACCTGGTGCGTCGCCTGCTGGAGAACGGCGCCAACTCCTCGTTCGTCCACCAGCTGGTCGACCCGCGCGTGCCGGTCGAGAGCCTGTGCGTTCACCCGGTCACCACGCTGTCCCAGTTCAAGACCTACCACAATCCGCGTATCGCCCTGCCGCCGCATATCTATGGCGAGGGCCGTCGCAACTCACGCGGCATCAATCTGAACATCAACAGCCAGTACCAGCCGCTGATGGACGAGATGGCCAGGTTCATGGACAGCACCTACGACGTGCGTCCGCAGCTGGCCTTCGATGTCGACGCCAATGCCGAACGACGTCAGGCCGTGACCTGCCCGTTCGATCGCCGCGTCACCGTGGGCCACGTGCAATGGACCAGCGCCGATGAAGCCTCCCGCGCCATCGACGCCGCCTGGGCCGCCTTCCCGCGCTGGGAGATGACCCCGGTCGAGGAGCGTGCTGCCATCCTCGAGCGCTTTGGCGATCTGATGGAAGCCCATACCGCGGAGCTGATGACCCTGTGCTCCCGCGAGGGCGGCAAGCTTCTGACCGATGGCATCGCCGAGATTCGCGAAGCCGTCGACTTCTGCCGCTACTACGCCAACCGTGCGCGTGCCGACTTCGGTGCCCCCACCGTCCTGCGTGGCCCGACCGGCGAGCACAACGAGATCGTGCTGGGCGGCAAGGGCGTGTTCGCCTGCATCAGCCCGTGGAACTTCCCGGTCGCGATCTTCTGCGGTCAGATGGTCGCCGCGGCCGTCACCGGCAACACCGTGGTCGCCAAACCGGCCGAGCAGACCTCGCTGGTCGCGCACCGTGTCGTCGAGCTACTGCGTGAAGCCGGCATGCCGCGGGATGTCGTGCAGCTGCTGCCAGGCGATGGCCCGACCGTGGGCAGCGTGCTCTCCAGCGACCCGCGCATCACCGGCGTCTGCTTCACCGGCTCCACCCAGACGGCCCAGATCATCAACCGCTCTCTGGCGGCTCGTGAGAATGCCCCGCTGCCGAGCCTGATCGCCGAGACCGGTGGCCTCAACGCCATGATCGTCGACTCCACCGCCCTGCCGGAGCAGGTCGTCAATGACGTGGTGCAGTCCGCCTTCCAGAGCGCCGGGCAGCGCTGTTCCGCCCTGCGTGTGCTCTACGTCCAGGAAGATGTCGCCGAGCGCGTCATCGGCCTGCTCAAGGGCGCGATGGATGAGCTGAAGATCGGCGATCCACGCGACCTGGGCACTGATGTCGGCCCGGTCATCGATGAAGAGGCACGCGCCGGTCTGCTCAAGCACATCGAGGAATATCGTGCCCAGGGCCGCGTGGTGGCGGAAGCCCGCATGGACCCGGCGCACACCGCCGAAGGCACCTTCGTCGCGCCGATCGCGCTGCGCATCGACGGCATCGACAGCCTGGAAAGCGAGCAGTTCGGGCCGATCCTGCACATCGCCACCTGGAAAGGCGGCGATATCGACAAGGTCATCGATACCATCAATGGCCTGGGCTATGGCCTGACCTTCGGTGTGCATTCCCGAAACGAAAGTTTTGCTAATGCAGTTGCACAGAAAATTCGTGTTGGTAATGTCTACGTCAACAGGAATATCATCGGCGCAGTGGTGGGTGTACAGCCGTTTGGTGGTCAGGGCTTCTCCGGTACCGGTCCGAAAGCCGGCGGCCCCCACTACCTGCACCGTTTCGCCACCGAGAAGACCCGTACCATCAACACCACGGCACTCGGCGGCAACGCGTCTCTTCTGGCCATGGGCGACGAATGATCGGCGCTATCGCCGGTGACGGGCTCGGCATGACGGGCCTGCACGACGAGTAGCATCGGTCCCGCCTGACAGAGGACTGCATGCCGGACGTGCATGAAGTAGTCAGGCAATGGGCATCAGGACGATGCCTGGCACACCCTCTCTGCAGCACGAGGGGTGTGCTTCGGACACCGACAGGGATGCCACTTGGCAGACAGGCCGATTGACTGGCCTGCCCGCCAAGTGCCCTGCGGTGTCCGTTGCCGTTCTCCTGCTTGATTCGACGGCGACATGCGGGGACGGAGAGGCTTCAGATGATTCGTTTATGCGCTAGTCTGAACATATACAGAATGGCACCAGCCCTTGCAGGACGGTGACATTCGGTAGGTGCTCAGGGCCATGGCGGTGATGCACCAGGCGGTGCCATCTCCTCCGGGATTATCGGAACGCTCGACGTCCGACAACAATAAATGCAAAGGATTTACTCCACGATGGTCGAAAATAGCCCCACAATTCTCATCACGTTTGCCGTCTATCTGGCGGTGATGCTTGGCATCGGCCTGCTGGCCTACAAGCGCACCTCCAACATGTCGGACTACATCCTGGGCGGCCGCTCACTGGGCCCCTGGACCTCCGCGATTTCCGCCGGCGCCTCTGACATGTCCGGCTGGCTGCTGCTGGGCCTGCCGGGCGCGGCCTACCTCAGTGGTCTGTCCGCTGCCTGGATCGGCATCGGCCTGCTGGCCGGTACCTGGCTCAACTGGCTGATCGTCGCCAAGCGCCTGCGTATCTACAGCTTCGTCGCCAGCGACTCCCTGACGCTGCCGGATTACTTCGAGAAGCGCTTCCGTGACAACTCCAAGATGCTGCGTGTCATCTCGGCCGTCTTCATCCTGCTGTTCTTCCTCTTCTACACCAGCTCCGGTCTGGTGGCGGGCGGCAAGCTGTTCGAGACCGTCTTCGGCCTCGACTACACCATCGCCGTGACCGTCGGCACCATCGCCATCGTGTCCTACACCTTCTTCGGCGGCTTCCTCGCCGTGTCGTGGACCGACCTCATCCAGGGTCTGATGATGGCCGCCGCGCTGATCGTGGTGCCCATCGTCGCGCTCACCGACATGGGTGGCGTGGCAGAAGCGAGCTCGCGCATCACCGCCGAGAACCCGCTGCTGCTGGAATGGTTCCGTGACGCCTCCACCGGTGAAGCCCTGACACTGGTCGGCATCATCTCGTCACTGGCCTGGGGCCTGGGCTACTTCGGTCAGCCGCACATCCTGGCGCGCTTCGCGGCCATCCGCAGCGAGAAGGATGTCGGCACCGCACGCACCATCGCCGTCATCTGGTCGGCACTGGGGCTGTTCGCCGCCATCTGCATCGGCCTGCTGGGTCTCGTCTACGTGCCGAAGGATCTGGCCGACAGCGAGAAGATCTTCATGGTCATGGTGAACTTCATCTTCCACCCGGCGGTCGCCGGCGTGCTGCTGGCCGCCATCCTGGCTGCCGTGATGTCCACCGCCGACTCCCAGCTGCTGGTGTCATCCTCTGCGCTGGCCGATGACTTCTACAAGGCGCTGTTCAAGAAGGACGCGACCCAGTCCGAGCTGGTGTGGGTCGGTCGCTTCGCCGTGATCGGCATCGCCATCATCGCGTGGGTGCTGGCACTGGACCCGAACTCCAGCGTACTGGGCCTGGTGTCCTACGCCTGGGCCGGCTTCGGCGCGGCCTTCGGTCCGGCGCTGATCATGTCGCTGTACTGGCGTCGCATGAACCGCTTCGGCGCTCTGGCCGGCATCATCGTCGGTGGCGTGACCGTGGTGGTCTGGAAGCAGCTGTCCGGTGGCATCTTCGACCTCTACGAGATCGTGCCGGGCGTCATCTTCGCCTACATCGCCATCTACGTGGTCAGCATCATGACCGCAGCGCCGAGCGATGAGATCACCGACGAATTCGAACAGGTCGAGAACCACGCCTGATCAAACTCGGCAGCATGATCTGCCGTGAGACACGACAACGCCGCCCCTCGGGGCGGCGTTGTCGTGTCTGGATAAGCGTCTGGGCAAGCGCCTGGACGCACGTCAGGGTCTCACGTCTGCTCGGCGACAGTTCTCGGCGGTGCGAAAGTCGATCACCCAGACACCCTCCCGCAAGGTCTGGGTGAAGATTCTCGGCGATCCCCCCTCATCTCCCGGGGCATCCACTGACGCGCGCTCGTCACAGACAGGCGGCTCCTTGATACTGGCCTTGCGCTCATCATCGCGCAGCAGGGTCGCCGCACTGGCACCGGCCATGCGCAATCTCACCACAGCCCAATAGTTGTCAGGCGTGAAGGCGGCGATCAGGTTCTGGCGCACGGCGGGCACCTGACGCTCAGCGACTCGCACCAGCGGTGCCAGCGGCGCCTTCCCCAGCACCTGCACCGCCAGCTCGTCATGGGGCCGATAGGTGTCGCGGTCACGTGGTGAGGTGATCGGCAGTCCCAGCTCACGTGCCTGGGTGACGATCTCACGCGCCAGCTGGGTCTCATGGGCCTGCTGGGCGGCCAGCGCATTGCTCCAGGCCGCGAAGATCAACCAGTGACGCAGCAACAGCAGTGCCGCCACCGCCAGCAGACAGCGCCGCAGCGTGAAGCGCTCGGAGGCTCTCGCCTGCCGGCCCGCCAGGCTCAGCATCAGGGCACCGCCCAGCAGTGCCCCCCAGCCCACCAGGGTGCGCGAGTGAAAGACCGGCTCCGCCAGCATCAGCATCGGCCCCCACAGTGCAGGTATCAGCAGCAGCGCCCACAGCAGACGACTCAGACGCTCCAGCGTCAGCTGGCGCGAGGACACCTGGCGTGCGCCATGCCGCCGGCCTGCTGTCATCAGCGCCGCCCCCAGCGCTACCACCAGCAGGCTGCCACTCAGTGCCCCGCTGACGAGATCCAGTCCGCCACGCAGGGCGGCAAGTGCCTGTACGAGATGCTGCTCCAAGGCGGCCAGCAGCGCCGGCAGATCCTCCAGCGACAGCATCTCGCCGTGCTGCTGGCTGTAGTCGCCCGCCACCAGCAGTCGTGACAGCGGCAGGTAGAGCAGCAAGGCAGCCAGCACCAGTCCGCCGCGCTGCAGCAGCGCAAGCCAGGCGCGCCATACCGATTCACTCTGTTCGGTCTTTCCCTCTTCGAACTTCCTCTCTTCGGTATTTCTCTCTTCAGCCTCTCTCCTTTCGACCCCGCGCGGGCGCGACCCCATCAGGGCGTCCAGCAGGCTCAGTACCAGAAAGGCGTTCAGCGCCGGCTGGTAGCAGCACAGGGCCAGCAGCAGCAATCCCAGCGCCATCAATGAAGGTTGCCAGCGGCGCTGCGAACGTTGCCCCGGCCCGTGGACACCCGGGCGCAGGATCAGGCTGGCCAGCATCGCGCTGGCAAGCCCGAGACTCATCGGCAGACTGTCATAGGCATAGCTGAAGTTCTGCAGCGTGAAGGGTGTCAGCCAGATGAGCGCATTGCCCAGCACGCAGACGCCCGGCGAGAGTCCCGGCACCCGACGCCACCAGACCAGCGCCATACCGGCCGCGATGCCCCAGGCCGCCAGCTGCGGCAAGGGCGCGACATTGACAAGCTCTCCCCCGAAGCCCAGCAGGCGCATCACGCCTTCCGCGGCCGGGCGGGCATTCAGCCCCCATCCGAAGTAGCCATCCAGGGTACGACTCATGTCATCCAGATAGAGGGCCTGCTGGCTTAACAGCGGCACGAGCCCGATGCCGAGCACGGCCAGGCTGGCAAGCAGAAGGTGCCACGCCTGGCGACGTTGGCGACGAGTCAGATCCATGATCATGTACAAGAGACGACACTCCCGGTCCTGGAGGATGAACCACTGCCACACTCGAGAGTAGCTGACTCGCGCCACAAAAGAACGCCACCCGAAGGTGGCGTTCTTTTGTGTCATATCACGGCATGTCATGGCATGGCATGCCATCACGCGAGGACAGGTGGCTTACTCGGCCGCCCTGCCCGGCTGATGGATATGCACATCGCGCTGCGGATAGGGGATGCTGATGCCGCGCTCGTCGAAGGTCAGCTTGATGCGCTCGGTCATGTCCCACTTCAGTGCCCAGTAGTCGGAGGCCTGGCACCACATGCGGAAGTTGAAGTTGACCGAGCTGTCGGCCAGTTCCGCCACGGCGATCAGGTAGGACGGCTCCTTCATGATGCGCTCGTCGCTGTTGACCAGCTCCTCGAGCACCGCCTTGACCTGACGGATGTCGTCGTCATAGCTGACCCCGACCACCAGATCCAGACGACGTGTCGGCAGTGCCGAATAATTGGTGATGGTCTGGGACATCACGCTGGAGTTGGGCACGGTGACCTTGCGATTGTCCGGCGTCACCAGACGAGTCTGCAGCATGGTGATCTGGTCGACGCTGCCGGACGTCCCGGCGGCCTCGATGTAATCGCCCTTCTTGAACGGACGCAGCGTCACCAGCAGGAAGCCCGAGGCCAGATTGGACAGTGAGCTCTGCAGTGCCAGGCCGATGGCCAGACCCGCCGCACCCAGCGCCGCGATCATCGACGTGGTATCGACCCCCACCTGATCCAGCGCGGTCAGCAGCACCATGACCACCAGAATCGCGTAGGCGATCTGACCGACGAAGCCTGCCGCCGCCTCGTCCATGCTCTTGCGTTGCAACAGCGAGGTGACCCAGCGGGTCAGACGCTTGGCCACCCACATCCCGAACACCAGCACGGCCAGTGCTGACAACAGGGTTCCGCCCCACCACAACGCCAGCTCGAACAACTGGTCGGTTTCCATGGGAATGGCATTCAGAAAATCCACACTAACTCCTTGTAAGCCCCTTGCGATGACAGTCACTGACTACCGGGCGCTTTCTCTTGATAGGACACGAGCCGTTCACCATCAGGCGAACTGCCGCTCGATCGGACGGATCATTCACGTTGCCGCGCGCACAATTTACCTGACTATCGTCGCCGCGTCAGTGCCATCGCGCGCCGCCGGTCAGGGTCATGGAGCACTGTCGGGCGGCGTCAGCCCCAGGGTCGAGCGCAACATCACGCTATCCAGGCGCAGGCCGACGGGAAACTTGTTGCCATCGATCCCGACATCCCGCGGGGCAATGGGCGGCGGCCCCTTGAGCGTCAGATGCAGGCTGCCGTCCGGCTGGATCAACCGCTCCGGCACCTCCACCTCGTGGCTGGCCTGACGACCGCCCACCGGCCAGCGGGCCAACAGCTCGCCTTCCCCCCACACCTCCACCGGGCGGGGTTCGGCGTCATCGGGATAGCGTGACAGCGCGAGTGCCACCACGACCGGCTGCCTGAGGCCCGGCGTGACCTTCAGACGCAGACCCACCTGCGCCTGGCGTGCACTGACCGGCCGATCCTCCTTGGGCGAATAGAACCCTTCCCACAGCACGCCGCAGTTGCCAAGCGGCTCCCCCTTGCGCACGGGATAGCGCTCGCCCAAGACGAGAACCGGTACCTCGCCCATCGGGCGATAGCAGGTGGTGGCGTGTTCGATGAAGTAGCGTCGGTAGTGGTCATCCACCTGAGGGGTACGTGCCAGCCACAGCATGCAGAGTTCGAAGGCCAGCACGGTGGCCGTTGCCAGCAATAGCCAGAGACGCCGCCGGCTCAAGCGGGTCGGCACGCCGTAACGCGCGTCGGCACGCCCTCCCGAAGTGGCGGAGAGGTCCGCACTCACATCAGACGAGCCAGAATGCGGCGTCATACCAGTTCTCCACCAGCCAGAGGTTGAAAAGCGCGCCCAGGGCGACCAGCCCCCAGGCAAGTCGGCTCGGGAGGCGCGTGAGCAGATCCAGCAGCGCCAGCACGAACACCGGCATGCCGATCAGGTAACGCGGGATGGCATCCAGCCCCGTGGCCAGCGGAATGAACAGGGTGAACGCCGCCAGGCCCATTTCCAGCCAGCGCCGCTGCAGGCCCAGCCAGCCGATCAACGCGATGCCGATCAGCGCCATGCTGGCCTGCCAGGCGGGCCGGAGCGTTTCCGGCGCCGTGAACCAGTACCCCAGCCCCTGCACCAGATTGACGATGGGATTGCCCATCTCGCGGCCCCAGGAGATCTGCACGTGACTGAAGGCCAGCGCATCGCCCGTCTGGTGGTAGAGCACCGCCATGAACAGAAACAGCCCCAGCGGCCCCATCACGCCGATCAACAGCCAGTCGGGGCGGCGCCACAACTCGGCGAAGGCCGCCAGACGCAGGCGCGCCAGCAGCTCGATGCCCATGGCGATGACCCAGAACACCCCGGTGGCTCGTGTCATCGACAGCAGCAATGTCCACAGCATCACCCGTCCGGTGCGCTGACAGCGCCAGTCGATCAGGGATGCGAGACACAACAGCCAGAACAGCGATTCCGAGTACAGCGCACTGAAATAGAAGCTGTACGGCATGCTGGCGACCAACCACACGAACAGCAGCGGCGAGGCATCAGGGCGCGTGATGGCAAGATAGCGACACCCCAACCCCAGGGCCGCCGCCAGCAGCACATTGCTCAGCAGTACGCCCATCAGCTCCGGGTCGAGCTGGCCGCCCAGCGTCACCAGCCACAACAGGGCAGGATAGAGCGGAAAGAAGGCCCAGTTGGCGGCATCACCGTCGCTCATGCCCCGGGCTTCGACATCGTAGCCACGGGTCATGATGCCCTTGAACCAGCTGCCATCGAACTGGGCCATGGCATGCAGGTAGCTTTGATCGCCATGGGCGGCGATGGCCAGCCACGCAAGCCGCGTGATCACCAGTGCCAGCAGGATATGTGCCCAGGGAATGCTGGCGGTGCGTGCGCGCACCAGCGCCTCGCTCGGCGATGGCGTCTCGGCGACCAGCGCGGCCCCCAGGGCCGCCAGCCGTCCCTTGCCCATCCGCTCGGCCTTCACGGCAGTGCTGTCGTTCATGAGGCTCATTCCTTGAAGGCCCAGAGTCGTGATGCCAGATAGGTCACGACGGGTACCGAGAGCGTCGCGATCGCGATGGCCACGAAGCCGCTCATGCCGAGCCCCTGGATCAGCACGGCCAGCAGCCCGTTGTTGAGCGCGAAGCCGCTGGCCGCCACCAGCGCGAACCGCCAGGCGCTGCCCTGTCGCTTGAAGGTCAGACGTCGATGCCCCACCAGCGAGACCTGGAAGGCCACACAGAAGGCCACGATATTGGCGATGAATTCATTGAGCGGTGGCCAGAGAAACAGCATCAACGCGGCGACCGCGAGGTGCACCCCCGTGGCGGCCAGCCCCACCAGACCGAAACGGGTGGCGGTGCCGGCTTCCTGTCGTGCCCGCTCTGCGGTGCTGGACGTCTGGCGTGACGTGGCATCATCCCTCACGCGAATCTCCTCGCGTCATGTCAGGCTCGGCACTCTGACAGGATTCACGGCGGCGACTGGCCTCACGGTCACGCTGTCCGCGCAAGACCCGCGCCGTGCTGAGGCCGCTGTCCAGCCCGCTGTCCGGCGAGGTAGCGCCACCGGGGCCATCCTGCAGGCTGTCGTGATCGATCAGATACAGCGGCCGCTGCTTGGTCTCCATGAACAGGCGCCCGAGATATTCGCCCAGCACGCCGATGGAAATCAGCTGCATGCCGCCGAAGAACAGCACCGCGATCATCAGGGACGCATACCCCGGGGCATCAATGCCGAACAGCACCGTCTTGCTGATGATGACGAGAATGTAGAGGAAGGACAGCCCCGCGATGCACGCGCCGAGGTAGGTCCAGACCCGCAGCGGCCAGGTCGAGAAGCTCACCACGCCGTCCAGGGCGAAGTTCCACAGCTTCCAGTAGTTGAACTTGGTCGTGCCGGCGGTCCTTGCCGGGCGCTGATAGGTGACGCCAACCGAGCGATAACCGGGCCAGGAGAACAGTCCCTTCATGAAACGGTTGCGCTCCGGCATGCGGCGCAACGCCTCGACGACCCGACGATCCAGCAGTCGGAAATCCCCGGCGTCCCGTGGAATCTCGGTAAAGGTCAGGCGATTGAAGATGCGATAGAACCATCCTGCCGTCTTGCGCTTGGTGGCGGTGTCTTCATCACGCGCGGCGCGGACGCCATAGACCATGTCGTAGCCGGCCTGCCACTGGGTGATGAATTCGAGTATCACCTCGGGCGGGTCCTGGAGATCGACATCCATCGGCACGATGGCATCGCCTCGCGCCTGCTCGATGCCGGCGCTCATGGCCGCTTCCTTGCCGAAGTTGCGTGTCAGGCTCAGATAACGAATACGTGAATCATCGGCCGCGGCAGCGTCCAGGCGCGCCAGGGTGGCATCGCTGGAGCCATCGTCGACGAACAGGATTTCCAGGTGCGGTACCTGCGCTGCCAAGGTGGCATCGATGGCGGCAAGAAACGGCGCGATCGTCTCCTCTTCATTCATCACCGGCACCACCAGCGACAGCACCCAGTCGCCTGATTGGCGCCGTGTCATGTCGCGCGGGATATAACCAGCAGACGCCGTGGACGGCCTGCTTCCCTCGGGTCCGCGGGTCGAACCGCGGGCAGAGTCAACGGATGATCGCATGCCTTCCTCCTCGAAGAGCGGTCTGGATATCGCTCGTGAACCATTGTTGTTGATATCGGTCGCCCAGCCATACCCCCACGACAGCACGCTCGGGCGCACAGGGGGTCTCTTGTGTTAGGTGGGGCTCGCAGGAGGGATTGCAATGACGCCTGGCCCACCACGCCCGGATGCACAAGCCCAGGGCATGGGCCAAGGGCATGAGCGAATCGCGGTGACCTCCAGGCCCCCTCTCACGCGGTTGCACTGGCGTTATAGGGCGCGGACTGGCGGGATGTAAAGCGATATCGCATGTCACTGCCGCTCAAGAAGGGCTCGCTTGCCTCCTCGGTGACACTTCTCGCGCCAGCATCCCCCCAACGCAAGAGGGGCCACTCATGGAGTGACCCCTCTCGGGACTTTCAAGGCATCGCAGTGGCTAGCTCATGCTCAGGACGATCAGGGTGATCAGCAGCAGACACCAGCTCAGCGGTGCGCCCAGCAGCCAGGCGCGCGTGGCATGACGCGGCACCAGACCGACCCCATGCGTGAAGCCGGCCCCCAGCCCCCACAGCGCGATCAGCAGCATCAGATAGCGCGGCCCGGTGGCCATCGAGGCGATGGCATCCGGCCCCAGCAGCATCCAGATGGCCACCATGGCAGACAGCAGCAGCGAGGCCAGATGGGCAGGGCGAGTTCGGCACCAGGCCGGTGGTCGTGAGGCGTACCAGGGTCGTGACATCGAGCTCTCCTTGATCAGAACGGTCGGCGGCGCAGAAGCATCGTTGAGGCCGCCTGCCTCAATCATCGTCAAAGGTGTGAGTCTGCTCAAGCCACAATGCATTGATGATGCCCGCGAAGCAGGCCAGCAGTACACCGAGAATCCAGGCGAAATACCACATGAAGTCGTCTCCCGGCGAGGGCGGCACCCTCGCCCAATGATGCAGTTATGAAGCGTACGGGAAAAGCGGTTGCAGCGTCGGCTGCCTGCCTCAGTACAGACTGTGTCCGTCCTGCTCGACGTGACTCACCGTGACGCGCCGCCACATCTTCACGTAGCACCAGGTGGTGTAGAGGATGATGGTCGGCACCATCACCAGCCCCGCCACGGTGACGATGGACAGTGTCAGCTCGCTGGAGACCGAATCCCACAGCGTCAGGCTGGCCTCGCCCATGCGCGAGGACGGCACGATGAACGGGAACATGCTGATGCCTGCGGTGGCGACCACACCGCCGACCCCGACGGAACTGGCCGTGAAGGCTGCCCCGCCCTGACGTCTGGCCGAGAGCCACATCGCGGTGACGATACCCGCCACGGCGCCCAAGGGCGCGAGCAACGTCAGCGGCTCACGCGCGTAGACATCCATCCAGCTGCCGGGACCGACCTGCTTGTCCAGCAGCTTTAGCGCCGTGCCGGTATCGCCCATCTGGTCGATGCTGTAGCCCATGCCGGACAACCACACCCACAGTCCGCCCAAGCCAAACAGCCCGAGCGAAAGCAGTCCCAGCGGCTGCACCAGACGCGCACTGCGCGCCGCCACGGCGTCATCGGCACGCGCCACCAGCCAGGTACCGCCATGCAGCATCACCATCACGACGGACAGCGCCGCACACAGCAACGCGAAGGGATTGAACAGCCCGAGATAGCTGCCGTCGTAGCTGGCACGCATGTACTGATCGACTTCCAGCGGCACGCCCTGCAGCAGATTGCCGAAGATGAGGCCGAAGAAGGCAGTGGGAATCAGGCTGCCGGCGACGATGCCACGGTCCCACCAGCCCCGCCATTGGGGGCTCTCGAGCTTGGAGCGATAGTCAAAGCCCAGCGGACGGAAGAACAGCGAGAACAGGATGGTCAGCATCGCGAAATAGAAGCTGGAGAACGCCGCGCCATAGACCACCGGCCACACCGCGAAGACGGCACCGATGGCGGTGACCAGCCATACCTGATTGCCATCCCAGTGCGGCGCCAGCGTGTTGATCACCACGCGCCGTTCGCTGTCACTGCGACTGACCAGCGGCATCAGCATCGCCGCGCCCATGTCCATGCCATCGGTGATGACGAAGCCGATCAGCAGCAGACCCACCGCCACCCACCAGAACAGCTTGAGGATCTCGTAATCCCACATGATCCATTACTCCTTGAATGACAGCGAAGGATTGAGCGACATGCCCTCGTCGTCTCGCAGGGCGCCGCGCTCGAAGTGATAGCGGCCGGTATGCAGGGAAGAGGGTCCCTTGCGCGCGAAGTGGAACATCAGCCACATCTCGATCACGAAGAACAGGCTGTAGAAGGCCAGGAAGCCACCGATGGACCACCACAGATCCGACTCATCCAGGCTCGAGGCCGCCATGAAGGTCGGCAGGATCTCCCCCACCGCCCAGGGCTGACGCCCGAATTCGGCCACGAACCAGCCGGTCTCCACCGCGATGAACGGCAGCGGGATCGACAGCAGGCAGATCCACAGGAACGGACGCACATCGAAGCGATGCTTGGCACTCATCCATACCGCGACGATGAAGATCGCGAGCATCGCCATGCCACAGGCGACCATGATGCGGAACGAGAAGAACATCGGCGCCACCGGGGGGATCGAGTCGGCCGCGGCCTTGTCGATCATCTCCGGCGTGGCATCGGAGGGCGTCTCGACATAGCGCTTGAGCAGCATGCCGTAACCGAGATCCTGCTTGACGGCATCGAAGGCCTTGCGGGTCGCGATATCGTCCTGACCCTCACGCAGCTGCTGGAGCAGATCATAGGCCTGCATGCCATTGACGATGCGTCCGCGGTGCTCCTCGGTCAGCTCCTTGATGCCCGGAATCTCGGTATCCAGCGAGCGCGTACCGATCAGCCCCATCACATAGGGAATGTGGATGCCGTAATCGGTGTGCTGGGTCTCCTCGTTGGGCAGACCGATCAGCGTGAAGGACGCCGGCGCCGGCTCGGTCTCCCACATCGCCTCGATGGCGGCCATCTTGGCCTTCTGCACGTCGCCCACCTCATAACCGGACTCATCGCCCAGCACGATGACCGAGGCCACTGAGAACAGTCCGAAGGCCGCGGCGATGGCGAAGCTGCGCTTGGCGAAGCCCAGATCCCGCCCCTTGAGCAGGTAGAAGGCGCTGATGCCGAGCACGAACATGGCGCCGGTCACGTAACCTGCCGACACGGTATGCACGAACTTGGCCTGGGCGACCGGATTGAAGATGACATCCGCGAAGCTGGTCAGCTCCATGCGCATGGTCTCGAAATTGAAGGCCGCCCCGACCGGATTCTGCATCCAGCCATTGGCGATCAGGATCCACAGCGCCGAGAAGTTGGAGCCGAAGGCGACAAGCCAGGTCACCATCAGGTGCTGACGCTTGCTCAGGCGGTCCCAGCCGAAGAAGAACAGCCCGACGAAGGTGGATTCGAGGAAGAAGGCCACCAGGCCCTCGATGGCCAGCGGCGCACCGAAGATATCCCCGACGTAATGCGAGTAATAGGCCCAGTTGGTGCCGAACTGGAACTCCATCGTCAGGCCGGTGGCGACACCGAGCGCGAAGTTGATGCCGAACAGCTTGCCCCAGAACTTGGTCATGTCTTGGTAGACCTGCTTGCCGGTCATCACATACAGGGATTCCATGATGGCCAGCAGGAAGGCCATGCCGATGGTCAACGGGACGAACAGGAAGTGATAGAGCGCGGTCATGCCAAACTGGAACCGCGACAGCTCCACTACGGTATCGGAGATCATGTCTAACCCCTTTGCGATAAGACGAACGGCCAGACTGCCGTCTCTGCATGCGCTTGCCACCGACGTCGGGGGCAGTCTCCCCCCCGACTCCCGCCGGAAAGCGCACAGGCAATGGCACCGTGGTACCAAGACCTTGGTCGGACATTCTCTGCCCTCTCGCGACAGGCTCCAGATGACAGGTTGTCGCAGCCGCACTCCGGCAAGCGCCGCCTGCGGGGATCGCAAGCCCATGAGCTGACAGCGGAAACGTCCATGGCCCGCATCATTGCTGGGCTGGCGCGCAGTGGGCCGCCAGCGGCCTCTCAACGCTCTTCCTGCGCACCTGCACGACACCTGCGACCTTCCACCACACGCCACAGCGCACGGGCCTGCACGACAGAGGTCATGCACGGCTCGGACAATCCTGCGACGCGTGCTGAATGCGCAGACACAGGAGTTGCCGATCAGCGACTATCACTTCACCAGCAGGCTAACTATCATAGGGCGATCCATCGCTGGGTCCTGCGGCAGGGATTGCCCGTGACTCACCTCCCCTCTTTAGCTCGTGAACTTGCCATGACCTCCTTTTCCCGCCACTCCCTGTCCAGCGCCTCTCGGGGCCCACGTGCCACGGCGCCCCGTGGCCATGCCGACTACTGTGACCCCGCCCTGGGGAATCTGCTGGATTACCACGGCCTGAACCGGTTCGAGGCCCTGTGGCACGTGGCCGCCCAGGACGTTGATGCCCCTAACCGTGAGCGCGGAGGCATCTCGACGGTCTCGCTGCTCACTCTCGAGGACGAGCAGGGCCAGACACATCGCCTCTACCTCAAGCGCCAGACCAACCATCTGGGCCGCAGCCTGTCACGCCCACTGGGCGAGCCGACCTTCTCGCGCGAGTGGCGTGCCATCCGCCACTATCACGCGCTGGGCATTCCTTCGGTGGATGCCGGCTGGTATGGCGAGCGCCGCACCGGCAAGGAGTGGCGCGCCATCCTGATCACCTTCGATCTCGACGGCCGCGATGATCTGGACCACTGGCATGCACGCTGGCCGGCGCTGGACGATACCCGACGCACGCAAGTCATCACTGCCAGCGCACGTCTCGTGCGACAGATTCATCAGGCCGGCATGATGCACGGCTGCCTGTTCCCCAAGCATCTGTTCCTCAGCCGCCCACAGCCCGCCGCCGACGGTACCAGCGCCATGCAGGAACAGATGGATGCCGTCATCATCGATCTGGAGAAGACCCGACGCTTCGTGCTGCGCCGTCACGAGTGCCAGCGCGACCTCTACGTGTTGTGGCGCCGCCTCAAGGCCTGGCAGGCAGCGGAGTGGCGAGAGTTTCTGGCCGTCTACCTTGACTGTCCCGCGCAGAGTGACGAGGTCAGTCGATGGCTCAACGAGCTTGAAGCACGTGCCCAGCGCAAGCGTCGCTGAATTCCCACACTGGTGGGCGCATCACGCATTGCGTAGCATGCGCTCACCTCACGAGCCGCCTACGACCAACGTCTCATGAATCTGTCGTGAAAATGAACGGCCCTGTCGCTGTCCTGCGCCACCTCCAGTCTCATCCTCGAGACATGCACCTTTTCTGAAATAATCGGTAACATCCGCTAACAAGACGTCAAATATGTTTTCAAACATTGTTCTAAAAAAATGCTTGCCAAAAAGAACAGTGTTTTTTATAGTTCATCTCGTCACCTGAACAAGGCAGCCTTGCCACACTCGGTACATCCCCCGAGTTCGCCAGGCACCGCCGACAGGAAGCCCCCGAGGCCACAAGCTTCAAGGAGAACATCACATGAAAACCATCAAGATCCTGACTGCTACCGTCATCGCCGGCACCATGGCAATGGGTGCACAATCTGCACTGGCCTACGGCAAGGGCGATATCTTCCTGCGCGGCGGCGTTGCCAAGGTCGACGGCAAGAGCAACAACGGCAATGGCCTGATCGCCAAGGATGAATCCGGTTTCGCCGGCTCCGTGGGCTACATGTTCCACGACAACCTGGCAGTTGCTCTGCAGTCCACTGAAGCATTCAGCACCGACTGGAAAAACAGCGACGGTGGCTTCGATCAGATGCCGATCAACCTGATGCTGCAGTACTACCCGCTGGGCGGTACCGAAGCTCGCGTTCAGCCTTACGCTGGCGTCGGCCTGAACTACACCCACTTCTCCGGTGAGTCTGCCGGTGGCCAGAGCATGGACATCGACGACAGCTACGGCGCTGCTGCCGAGCTGGGTGTTGACCTCAACATCAACGAATCCTGGGCCGTCAATGGCTTCGCTCGTTACGCTGACGTCAAGGCCGACACCAAGATCAACGGCCAGGACGTGAACGACACCGAGCTGGACCCGGTCACCGTCGGTGCCGGTGTCACCTACCGCTTCTAAGTGCTGAAACACGCACTGACGAGCCGCGCCGAGCCATGACGCATCAGGGGTGATCCCCTTGCCTCATTGACGACGCACAAGAACGCCGCAGGCCTCAGGGCCTGCGGCGTTCTTGCATGCGCGGACAGTCGGCGAGACAGACGGAACTTGATTTGAATCAAGTGTGACGGACCCTTGTCGGACATGACGGCAAACCCTTGTCATGGATCAATTTTTCGTCGACATGAGCTCCTAGACTGACATCTCCTTTCTCACCCCCTGTCACTTCGGGAGCGAACATGTCAGCCGCACAGTCCTTCTTGCCCTTCTCCTTCTGCCGGTCCTCTTCACGCCCGCTGCGCATGGCGGCGATCACGGCCGCACTCACGCTGACTGCCACGTCGGCTGTCGCTGCGCCGTTCTCGTCGACTGACTCAGGCCTCGAGAACCTCGATTATGGTGCCGGCCAGTTCTGGACGCGTGCGGGTGTCGCCAAGGTCTCGCCTAAGAGCGACAACGGTCGCATCGATGCCATCGGTGCCGACGTGGACGTCGATGATGACAGCGCCTTCGCCTTCACTCTGGGGTATCGCTTCACCGATACCCTGGGGATCGAGCTGCTGGCCGCGCAGAATTTCGAGCATGACATCTCGCTGAATGGCCAGAAGGCCGGCTCCGTCGATCATCTGCCACCGACCCTGACACTGCAGTACTACCCCCTCGGTGGACGCGACTCCCGCATCCAGCCGTACATCGGTGCAGGCGTCAATTACACCCACTTCTCCGATGAAACCCTCGATGACGGCACCAAGCTCGAGATGGATGACAGCTGGGGCGCGGCCGCACAGATCGGTGTCGACCTGGTCATCAATGAGCATTGGGCGGCCAACGTCGCTGCCTGGTATCTGGATATCGATTCCGATGTCACCGTGGCGGGCAGCGTCAACGACAAGGTCGAGATCGACCCGATCGTGACCATGGCCGGTATCAGCTATCGCTTCTGAATCGCGCATCTGACTGGCCACAGACGACAACGCCCCGCCAGCCCATCACGGGCCGGCGGGGCGTTGTGCGTTCAGGACGAATCAACGCGAGGCGGCCTGCCCGCTGCTCGGTGCCGACGTCTCGGGCACTGACGGCGACGTGTCGTCAGCCGGCGCCCTGGCTACCTTGCCCGGACGGGGGCGATCCAGCACCAGTCCCAGCACGACCAGCGCCGCTCCCATCACCATCAAGGCGGTCCACTGCTCATCGAACAGCCACCAGGCCATCAGCGCGGCACACGGTGGCACCAGGAAGAAGGTACGTGCGACCTGGTGGGCCTCGCCACGTTCGAGCATCAGCATCAGCAACCAGATAGCACCCACCGAGATGGCGATCACCAGCCAGGCGAGGGTCAGCAGTAGACGAGGCGTCGGGTCGAAGGCGAAGCTACCTACGCTGCTGGCTGCGATGAGGAAGACACAGCCCGCTCCCAGATACTGGAATACCAGCCCCTCCACCAACCCCATCCGACCACCGACACGCTTCTGCCACAGCGTCGAGCTGGACACGCCGATGAGCGCCACCAGACACCACAGCAGGCCGATCATCGGCCACTCGAGCGTAGCGCTTGCGGCGCCTGCCCCCTGAAGCACGCCCGCCCCCAGCACCAGACTGACGCCAATCGCGCCACACCCCAGTCCCAGCCACTGCCTGGCGCCCAGACGGATACCGAACAGCGGCAGTGACAGCGCCGCCGTCACCAGAGGGTGCAGGCTGACCAGCAAGGCCGTCAGCCCCGCAGGCAGCCCGGCCTTGACCGCCGCGAACACGCCACCCAGATAGGCGCCGTGCAACAGCATGCCGATGCCCATCTGAGCCAGCTTGTCATGGCGCTGCCCCCATTGGCGCGGCTTGCGGCGTATCCACAGGATCAGCCCCAGCACCGGCAGTACCAGCAGGCTACGCACCAGCAGCAGCGTGAAAGGCTCAGCATCCAGGGTGCCGAAACGTGCGGCGATGAACCCGGTGGCGAACAGGAAGACGAAGGTCAGCGGCATCCACATCAGATTGACTCCAGAGCACGAGAGACGGGACCTCACTGTCCCGAGGAGCGCTCACACCGAGCGCGTCAGGCATCGCCAGCGTGATGTGACATGAGCTTGCCGCGAAGGCATCAGGGGATACAAGATACAGAGAATGGCTTTTTCAGGGGATACAGTCCGCATGAGTGGCACTCAAGACCTCCCATCAGCGCCGCGCTACCAACAACTGGCGACGCGCTTGAAAGCCGAGATGGCGACGGGGCAACTCGTCCCCGGACAACGGCTGCCCTCATTGCGCCGCCAGGCGGCCCTGTCAGGGCTGGGACTCAACAGCGTGATCCGCGCCTATGGCGAGCTGGAATCCGCCGGCTTCCTCGTGGCTGTCCCGCGCCGGGGATTTCAGGTCGCGGCCGCAGCGGCGCCTCCCTCTTCCGCCAGCCGCGATCACGACGCCGCCCCGTCACGCTGCACCCCTCTTGCCACTCCGTCACTGGCCATCGATGACCCGGCCTGGCAGGCCATGGCTCATGCCAGCGACCCGGCGCTGGCCCCGCTGGGCGCGGCGCATCCCGAGCTGGATGCGCCCGCCGTGCGGCGCCTCTATCGGCTGGTGCGCCAGAAGCTCAAGCATCACGCCGAATCCCCCAGCGCTTACGCGCTGCCCCCGGGCTCCCCCGCCCTGCGCGAGGCCATTGCCTCTCACCTCAGCCACCATGGCCATCACTGTCACGGTGACACCCTGTTGCTGTGTCAGGGGGCTCAGCAAGGCATGTCGCTGATTCTCCGACAATGGCGCGCAAGCCGGGGACGCTGTCGCATCGGCATCGAGGCCCCCGGCTATTTCGGTGTGCTTGCGGCGGTGGAAGCCAATGGTCACGAAGCCATTGCCCTGCCGACACATGCCGGAAGCGGACTGGATATCGAGGCATTGGCCAGACTGCTGGAGGAAGGAGAGGCAAGGCAGATGGACAGGCGGCAGACGTGTGCAGGCAAGACGCGGCCAGAGATGCCGCCCACGGCCGGGCACCGACACGGCAAGGCCGCCCTCGACGCGCTGATCGTCTCACCGGATTGCCACAACCCGCTGGGTGGCCAGCTGAGCCTGACGGATCGAGATCGCCTGCTCAAGCTGGCCCAACGCCACGGGGTACAGATCATCGAGAATGCCACCTTCGCGGAACTGAGCTTCGACACCCGTCTGCCCTGGCTGATGGACCTCCATCAGCGCCAGGCACCGTCACCGGCGCAGACAACGCCACTGGGACAGACAATATCACCGGAACAGGCACCCGGCGTGATCACGGTGGGCTCGCTGTCCAAGACGCTCGACCCGCGAGCACGCTGTGGCTGGGTGTGGCTCCCACGGCCCGAAAGCGTGACGCCTGACGCCGAGCTGGGCATGCAGGGGCTGATTCGCGCACGCTGGGCCGATGGCATGGGCGACATGCCATGGATGCACGCCGCCCTCGCGGAGCTGATCGCCAGCGGCGATTACGGGCGCCATGTCCACCGCATGCGCCGCTGCTACGCGAAGCGCCTGCAACTGCTGCGCGAGACGCTTGCCTCTGCTCTCGGCGATGGCGTCTGGCTGCCCGGTGTCAGTGGTGGCTATCTGCAGTGGTGCGGCCTGCCGGGACTGGATGGCGCGGCCCTTTCCCGCCTGCACCGCGAGCTGCTCGAGGCTGGCATCGCCACTCTGCCCGGCTACCTGTTCAAGGCGGTCAGCCCCGGCCTGCGCCTCAATGCGGCCCAACTGCAGGACGATGAGACCCTCGCACGATTGACCACGACCCTGCGCAATGCGCTGCACGGAGCCGATGCCTAGCGAACGCTCTGCGCCTCACGCGCGCGCTGCTCACGCTGGCGCGCCCAGAACTGATTGATCAACAGCGCCAGCACGATGACCGCCCCGCCCAGCGCGAGACGCGGCAGGTCCGCGTCGCGATTCCAGATCAGCAGATTGACCAGCAGTCCCGCCGGTACCAGCGCATTGTTCATGATCGCCAGGGTACCGGCATCGACGCGCGTCGCTCCCTTGTTCCACAGGAAGTAGCCCATCCCGGACGCCACGATGCCCAACCAGCCCAGCACCACGAAGTGCACCGGCTGCGAAGGCAGCTTGTCGGTATTGCCGAACAGCAGGAACATCACGACCACCAGCGCCAGGGCGCCAAGATAGAACCAGCCGAACACATGACGGTGCGCGACACCTTCAGGCAGCTGGGGCGAGAGATGACGATAGGCGACCTGGCCGATGGCAAAGCACAGATTGGCCCCCTGAACGACGGCAAAGCCGAGCCAGAAGCCCTCGGTGACCCCGTCGTAGCGAATGATCGCCGCACCGATGACCGCCACCATCGCCGTGAGCAGGTAGAATGGCGACAGCCGACGTTTCATCATGTCATCCAGGAGGGTGATGTAGATGGGCGTGAAGATCGTGAACAGCAGCACTTCCGGGACGGGCAACAGCAGGAAGGAGCGGTAGAAGAAGATGTACATCAGCCCCAGCTGCACCGCACCGATGGCCATCAGCTGCCAGCGGATGCGGCCACTGATCGCCCGTGGGCGCAGAAAGGGAGCAAAGATCAGGCTGGCCAGCACGATGCGTGTCAGCACGGCCAGATAGCTATCGACCTGACCGGACAGGTAGACGCCGATCAGGGAAAACGAGAAGGCCCACAGGGCCGTGACACCGATCAGGTAGGACATGACGAGTAAACCCGTTAGGCAGAGAAAGTTGACAGGCATTGTAACCCTCCACGCGCTGCTTGAGCAGATACGCCACCTGGAATTTTCGTCACGCTCAGGGCCTGCCTCACGCAACGCCTGGTCCGGCCATGGCAGCGGTGAAGTGCGCCTTGAGAAGGAGATGCCTGATGGGGCCGGCAGGACTGGGGCGGAAGACTCGTGGGACATCCTCTTCAATGAACAGGGGCAGTTCCGACTGGAGGGCCAGGCCAGCAGTGTCACGTTCAGCAATCGCTATCGCTGGCGACTGAGCCCCGATGGCACGGCCCTGTCACTGAGCCATGAGCGCCGCGGCCGCGATGCGGCGGTCTTCCTGTTCGACCTGATCGAGGCTCCCGCAGGCGATGGTGACCACTTCATCAGCCGCGAGGCACACCTGTGCATCGATGACCTCTATTCCGCCACCCTCGTCATCGTGCGCGATGCGGATGACAAGCCCTGCGGCTTCGACCTCGACTGGCGCATCACCGGCCCGCGCAAGGATGAACATCTCGCCTATCGCTATCGCTGCTGAACGTGACCCGCGCTGCCGGCACATGAAAACGCCGCTGACGAATCACTCCGTCAGCGGCGTTGTGGGACTGGCGGCCGATCAAGCCAGCAGGCGTGCCGTGAACCATTCGCCGATCGCCTCGATCTCCTCGAGACACACGGCGTGCGCCATCGGCCAGGTCTGCCATTCAAGCGGATGCCCGAGGGCGCGAGCACTCTCGGCGCCAGCCTCCCCCAGTGCCAGCGGCACGATGTCATCCTGGGTGCCGTGATGGACACTGATGGCCAGCCCCTGATTGGCGGCTGACGGCGTGATGGTCGCGCTGGTGGCGAAATAGGTGGAGAGCGCCAGCAACCCACCCAACGGCCGCTCACAGCTCAACGCCGCCTCGTAGACCACGGCACCGCCCTGAGAAAAGCCTGCCAGCAGGATGCGCTCACTGGCGATCCCCTGCGCGACCTGCTCCTCGATCAAGGCATGCACGTAAGCCGCGGACTCGCGCAGCTGCACTTCATCGACACGCCGCCCAAGATTCATCTCGAGAATGTCGTACCAGGCCGGCATGCGCATGCCGCCATTGACGGTCACGGCCAGCTCACGCGCGTGCGGGAAGACGAAACGCACGCCGTGATCCGCCGGCAATCCCAGCGCCGGCACCACGGGCACGAAATCACTGCCGTCCGCCCCCAGCCCATGCAACCAGATGACACAGGCATCCGCCTGGCCCTGAGGCTCGATGATCTGCGGACTACGGTGGCCATGCTGGGGTGATGCGTCGTTCATCTCTGCGCTCCTGTCTGGAAAAGGGGAATGCCGCCCAGCCTACCATTGACATTGGTTTCTGCCACCTGCGCTCCCCTCGCTCAGACCCCGACCGCGCGATGCAGCACGCCTGCTCGGCCTGCGCTCCCCCTCTTCTGGCGCGCTCTCACCATGACACTGCCTCTGGACGCGAGACATAAAAAAACCCGCCAATCGGGCGGGCAATGAATGTCGGGACAGCGACACCCAGGACAGGAAAGCGCTTGAGAAACCGTGCCTGCGGGGGGCTTTCTCAAGCACTCTGGGTCTTTCTGAGAAGCATCCTTCTCGAGATCGCCTGAGGACTGTCACGCCACCTCGATGCGACCTGTCAGCGCGCCATTCCATCATCACGCACCATCGATCAACATCAACGAAATACAGCGCATGACAGCGAACCACCATCACGAAATCTCGACAATATCGCCAGAATACTTGCGGATTATTCACGATGAATCTGCCAGGCGATGGGACCGGCAGCCTCCCGATTGACAGGATATGATTTCTGTCAAAGGAGATTCGCCAGCCCCACCGATACCGCGGACTTCAGGGTGACAGGATCTCGATAGCCCCCGCCAATAAAGGAAATTACTCCAGAATGTCGGCCAGTTCGTTCACATCCTTCACGACATGATCCGGCGCCTTTGACAGCGGGAAGAGTGCCTTGCCCGGGCGGGCGATGAAGGTGGTCTGCAAGCCCGCTTCCTTGGCACCCGCGACATCCCAACCATGTGCAGCGACCATCATGGCTTCTTCAGGTTCGACATCGAGCTTGTCCAGCACCCACTCATAGGAACGCAGGTCCGGCTTGTAGATCTGGATATCTTCAATGCTGTAGCGAGCATCGAAATACGGCAGCAGTCCCGCGTTCTCGAACTGGGCCTTGACGCCCTTGTTGGACGAGTTGGTCAGACTGACGATCTTGTAGCCTTCGGCCTTGAGCCTGGCCAGACCTTCCTTGACATCAGGGTGAGGCGGGAGTGTCAGCAACGGTGTGATGATGGCCTCCTTCGCCTGCTCATCCGTCAGTTCGACACCGTTGTTCTGCGCGACCACCAGCAACGAGGCGACACCGATCTGCCCGAAGTCGTGATAGTCCCGGGTCACGGTAGACACCAGGGAGTAATGCAGCATGGTCGAGAACCACAGGGGTAGCAGGTCTTCTCTTCCCCCCAGTGCCTCACCGACCGAACTGCGCATCGAGGTCAGGTCCAACAGCGTTTCATTGACATCGAAGATGAGCACCTTGGGCTTATCGACGACATCATCCGCCATCGCATTCCCCGACATCAGGCCGATACCCAACAACACTGAACCTGCCACCTTCTTGAGTTTTCCGCGCACCATCATGGGTCTCCACTTGATCGATATCATGGCATCCGGCCTCGACATTTCCGGTATGCCGCTCGGCAATCAACAACGTTTAATCACCGTGACCCACCATGACACCCTCACCATGAACTGGCGATGAATCTTCATGAAAAACGCGGGAAATATCTGCAATGATCCAGATGAATCATCCTTCCTTGCGAGGGCTGACTGGCTTGTCATTCTCGAGCGCCTATCACGCCTTGCGCCCCAGAAATCGTCTCAAACCTGTCCAATGATACATCGCAGATATCAGCATCCAACCGGCGTAAATTTTGGCAAGAATGCCTCACGAAGACTCAAGAAAATCCTCTAACACCTTGTCGACATCCAGCACATACCATGCGCAGAGACGACCCACCCGGTGGCGGCAGCCAAGACCATCCACCAATGCGCCCCCCTGTCCTCAGACGCTTTCGCTCAGGGCATGCTGGACGCGGGTGGCGGAAACGCTCTTGCCGGCATCATTGACGTACTGGCGGGAATCACGAGTGATCTGCGCCTGCTGACCATTGACGCTCTGGCTGTTCAGCGCCTGCTCGACACGACTGGCCGCAACACTCTTGCCGGCGTCGTTGAGGTGCAGCGGCTGAGACGCTGCCTGCTGGGCCTGACCGTGGATCACGGATTCGCTGATGGTGGCGCGAACCTGCTGGTCGGCAACGCTATCAGCGTTGGCAACGCCTGCGGTGGTCACGGAGAGAACGGCGGCGGCGATGAGGGCGTTGAAGGTCTTCATGATATGACTCCTGGAAATGACACTGACGAAAGAGGTAGGGAAAGACAGAGTGCTTGAGAGCGACGCGCCGAGAGGCCGTGTCTTGAGACCCGTTGACGACTCAGCGTTGCGTCGACTCACACGTTGTCGCTGATGCTCTGCTGGACTCGGCTGGCTGCGACACTCTTGCCCTGCTCGGAAACGGTGTCATTGGCCCGGGATACGGCAGCGGCCTGCTGGCCACGAATGTGCTCGGCATTGAGTGATTGCTCGACACGTCCGGCGGCAACGCTCATTCCAGTCTCCGCGAAGCTCTGCTGGCTGGTGGCTGCCGGCTGGGACTGGCCGATGATCTGCTGGCTGTTCAGCGCATTCTGGACGCGCAGAGCGGCAGGGCTGTCATCAGCGGCAAGGGCGGACGTGCTGGCAGTGGCGATGACGGCGGCGGCGATCAATGTCTTCAGTGTGGTGTTCTTCATGGTCTATCTCCTGGTCCTGGGTAGCGGATGATTCCGCGTGAAGTCGTTGTCAGCGAGTGAAGGATCTGGCGGGTAGCCCCTGTCCGGGCTCCGTCCTCCATTGGCTGTGGGTCGTGCTGCGCTTCGATAATTAACAGACTAATCTTTATTCCGCTTTCTAACTAGCCGTGCCATTGGAAGCTCACTGTTTCGTCTTGAGCAACAAATTCGCGGTAGGCTGTCGATTCCGGGGCCAGCATCTTCCGCGCGCCCCTCGAGATCGACAATTCATGTCAGATTCACGGACAACTCTTGTATAACTATGATGGTGCAGAAACTTCCTGATTCCGTGCCGAGTCAGCCATCTGACTGACGCCTTGCCCTGGCAGAATCCTTCGGTGTTCGAGAGAAATCCCTGTCTCGAGACTCCCCTCGGGAAAACATGTCGCCAGCGGTGAAGTGTGTCGTCATGTTCTGATGAGACATACGCCAAGGCCTTGAGACTGGATGCAGCAGAAAGAGAAATAATGCGTTTATTTTTCTGTCGGCCAGCGACAGGAAGCCGGATAACTCCCTTGCAGAGCAGAGGATTGTTCACCCCGGTCGCCCGAATTGTTCCTCACCCACCGAGTACGCCGAAGGTCGCTTCCACCATCGCCGGGGGCCCTGGCTCAAGCACGCTGCCTGGGCGCGCTCGTCAGATGACGGCTCCGTCCTGGTCAGGTGACAAGGGGGCATTCAGACCTCAAGAGACACGCGCACATTGCCTGCATATTGTCTGCATGTTGCATCTAACCTTCGTTGAACACGCCGAGAGACGTGCAGCGCGTGGAGTACCGGCCTGACCATCACGGGTTGGTTCTCATGAGGAATCAATCCTCAACGACGATGCCCTCGCCAACACCGTCAGCAGAGGTCGCGGGTCCCTCTGGCACGAATGGCCGCGTGGGTGAGTGAGCGTTACACTGGCGACATGCCCAACCCGCCACCCATTCCTGACAATGACGCGCCTTTGCAGGCCCCTCCCACCCGCTGGCCGAAGACTGCCGGGCAGACCCTGCGTGGCGAATGCGAGCGCTATACGCATCCGCGCGTCAGGGATATCGCCTGGCTGTTGAGTGCCCCGGACCTGCTGACACTGCTCCCCTATCAGCGCCCGACTCTCGAGGCGTTGGGACTGGGCGACGACATCACTCGCCATCGCTGGCTGAGCGAGCTTGAGCAGGCCCCCGAGGCACTGGAATCCGCGGTGGATGAGCGTCGCCACCATCGGCTCGGTCTCTATCACGAGCTGCTGTGGCGGTTCGTACTGGCCCACGCCCCGGGCAGCCGACTGTTGGCCCACAATCTCAGGATCATGGAAGGCAAGATCACGCTGGGCGAGCTGGACATGCTGTATCTGGCGGCAGGCGATACGACCCCCACCCACCTGGAAGTCGCGATCAAGTTCTATCTGGGATTGCCACAAGGTCCGGGGCCGGCGGATGGCCTGGAGCGCTGGATCGGCCCGGGCGGCGCCGACAGTCTCGCCATCAAGACGCGACGCAGTCTTGCGCACCAGCTGCCACTGGCGCTCAGCGAGCGGGGGCAGCAGACGATTCGTCAGGCGCTTGGTCTACCCGTGAGCGACGCCGCCGAGGCGACGGGAGACTCGGCCCCCGGGTGGCTCGCGGGCCAATGCCTGGCCATGCCCGGCGGTCTGTTTCGCCCCTGGCAGCCGGAGACACCTGCCGATGAGCAGCTGCCGCCACCGCGTCACTGCCATCCTTCAAGCGCGACGCAGGCTGGCTGGTGGGTCCCCGTGAGCCAGTTTGCCGCCTTCTGCCAGAGCCTCGACAGTACCGCGATGGATACCGCGCCGCTGCTAGGGTGTCTCAGGGAAAAGCCCGCCTGGCTGGCCCCTCCCCCAGTGCAATCACTGACCGGGTGGCGCGAGCTGCAACTCTGGCTCGAGGACTATTTCGCGCCCTCTGACGGGGAAGCGAACCCGCCAACGGGCACTCCCCGGCAGGCGCCGCCTCAGCATCCGCGTCAGCTATGGCTGGAACGCGCGCCGCACCAGCCCTTGGACTCGCGACACGAGGCCTCCTCTCAATGGCGGGTATTCGTGGTGCCGGATGGATGGCCTCACTTCATCCCGCTGCCCCCGGCTTCCCCCACCTGACGGTTCACGTCGCGATCAGACCGGCAAGCGGACTGCTCGGGAGGGAGTACTCACTTTGTCTTGATGCGTGAAATCAACGATAATGCGCCGCGTCAGATTCAGGCGACTCACAGGTTGGCCTGTTTCTCGCCATGAGACGCGGGCTTCGCACTACCCCGCGAGCCCGAGTCTGCTGGTGACCTCACCCCTGTCGCTGGCCAACGGCTTCCCGGCAGCGTGTCGACTCCGACATCCTGCTGCCGCAACGCATCCGCTGAATCCGTAGGACGTCATCTTGAAAACACGACTTTCCAGCCTCGATATCGTGGCGCTGGGCTTCATGACATTTGCGCTCTTCCTTGGCGCTGGCAACATCATCTTCCCGCCTCAGGTAGGTCAGGGCGCAGGGACCGAGTTCTGGCCAGCCGCACTCGGCTTTCTGACCACCGGTGTCGGCATGCCGCTGGCCGGAATCGTTGCGGTCGCCGTGATCGGCGGCGGGCTCGACAAGATCACCTCCCCGCTGCCCAAGTGGGCGGCAGCGGCCTTCGGCGTCGCCATCTACCTGTCCATCGGGCCGATGTTCGCCATCCCGCGTACCGGTACCGTCGCCTTCGAGATGGGCATGCGTCCGTTCATCGACATGACGCCCGAGTCAGGCCTGGCATTGCACTCGGTGGTGTTCTTCGGCATTGCCACCCTGATCGCCCTGAGCCCCGGCAAGCTGATGGACGTGGTCGGCAAGTGGCTGACCCCGCTGTTGATCGCGCTGCTGGCACTGATCGCGCTGTTCACCATCATCGACCCGCAGGGGCCGCTGGGCCCGGTGAGCCCCGAGTGGGCCGAAGCGCCCTTCATGACCGGCTTCCAGCAGGGCTACCTGACCATGGATGCGCTGGCCTCGATGGTGTTCGGCATCCTGATCGTCTCGGCGATCAAGGCGCGTGGCATCACCGCCACCGCTGACGTGACGCGCTACACCCTGTGGGCCGGCGCGATCGCCGCGATCTGTCTGGCCGCCGTCTATCTGCCGCTGACCTACATGGGCGCCACCAGCCATGCTCTGGTGACGGAAGCCGCCAAGGGCGAACTGATTCCGGTCTACGTCGAGGCCTTGTTCGGGGATGCCGGCAAGCTGATCCTGGCGCTGGTCATCACTCTGGCGTGTCTGACCACCGCGGTGGGCCTGCTGACCTCCTGCGGCGAGTTCTTCCATCGCCTGCTGCCGAGCGTGCCCTACCGTCTGCTGGTGATCGTGATGGCCGTGGCCTCGGCGTTGATCGCCAACCTGGGCCTCTCGACCCTGATCAGCGTCTCGATTCCGGTGCTGGTCACGCTCTACCCACTGGTGCTGGTGCTGACGCTGCTCTCCTACCTGCGCCCGCGCCTGCATGATGCACCGCGCGTGTTCGCCTGGAGCCTGGGCCTGACCCTGCTGGTCAGCCTGCTCGATGGCTTCGAAGCCAGTGGCATCGATTCCCTGATGGCCATCTCGCACCGCATCGAGCCGCTGCTGCCGCTGGCCTCCATGAATCTGGGCTGGCTGGCACCTGCACTGGCGGGCCTGATCATCGGCATGCTGACCAGCCGTCGTGACCAGACGAATCTGGACCCGGTACTGACCGAGCAACGCTGAGCGCCCCTCGGCCTTCCCCTGGTGGCATGATGTTGCCACGGCGTTGCCATGAAAAAGCCCGCCCCTCGTGATGAGGGGCGGGCTTTTTTCGTCACGGCTGTCGTCTCTGGCGTCTCAGCGCGGCGTGCTGCGCGACAGCCCCAGCCGTGCGAGCGTGTCATCATCCAGCAAGTGCACCGCTTCCACGTCTGCCAATGCCGTGAAATAGTCCGGGGTCAGGAAGTCACGTCCGCCCAGCAGGTGCTCGAGATACTCACGGGCCGGCTTGAGTCCCTGACTAGTGCGCTCCGGCAAGGCGATGTACACCCAGGCCTCGATGACACCGTCACGTGTCACGATGGCATGACGAAAGCGCTCATATTCATGTGGGCGCCCCTCGTAGGGGTCCATCAGGGTGATCTGCTCAGGGTCGCGCAGCTCGTAGAGCACCCCTTCGACACGCTCGCCCCGCGCCGGTTGCACATTGGCATGTGCGATCCCCGGAACACGCGACGCCTTGTCGAAACTCAGCCGATGCTCCTCCAGCCAGCCATGCAGGGCACGACGCGTATCACCGATGCGTGCCGCGACACGCGCCGGATTCATGTTGCTTCCGTAGGCGAAGTAGTACGGCATACCCGTCTCCCGTGTGAACCGCGACGACTCAGTTGTCGGTGATCAGCGTATCGATCTCGCGCACGACTTCCGTCATCGCCACGCGGCGCTCCGGACGCGCATCCTTCAACCAGGCCTCGATGGCAGGCGCCACGTCACACTTCACCGGGAAGCTGCCACGCGCGTCACACAGTGCCTCGAGACGCGCGATGAACACGAAACGCAGCCACTGCCCCATATCCATGCGGTCCACGCAAAAGGGCTCCACGCTCATGAAGGCCTCTGGGGTCGGTGTCTCCATGCGCCACAGATCCGCCGCCTTCATCGTCGCTTCCAGGCGTGCCAGCAGGTCACGCAATTCGTCATGCGCGTTGCCGGCGAGTTCGCCGTCCTGGGGTATTTCGGTCGGGTTCATGACACCTCCGTCAATTCATGCATGATGCGTTCACGGTATTATCCCGTTCATACGCTTGGAAGGCCAGGAGGGCCAGATGGCAGATAGCCTGTTCAATGACGTGATGATCCTGCTGGGGGCCTCGGTGGTCGCGGCGGCGCTGTTCCGACGCCTGCACCTGCCACCGGTACTGGCCTATCTGGCGGTGGGCTTTCTGGTCGGCCCGCATCTGGCAGGCTGGATAGGCCGTCCGGAAGAGCTGGCCTTTCTGTCGGAGTTCGGCCTGGTCTTTCTGTTGTTCTCGCTGGGATTGGAATTCTCGATGCCCCGCATGCGAGCCCTCAAGACCACCGTCTTCGGACTGGGAGCCTCCCAGGTGGTGGTCTGCAGCGGACTCTTCTGGGCGCTGGGCTGCGCACTGGGGCTGACCCCTGCCGCGGCGCTGGTCGCGGCCGGCGCACTGGGACTTTCTTCCACGGCCATCGTGACGCGGGAGCTGGCGCGCTGGAACGAGCTGGACAGCCCCCACGGCCATGCCGCGGTGGGAGTGTTGCTGTTTCAGGACCTTGCCGCCCTGCTGTTCCTGATCCTGATTCCGGCCATGGCGGGAGATGGCAGCCAGCTGCTCAGCGATCTGGGCGTGATGCTGGCCAAGGGCATCGGCCTGGTGGTGGTGATGATGGCCATCGGCAAATGGGTGCTGCCACTGGTCTTTCAGGAAGTCGCACGCTCACGCTCAGAAGAGCTGTTCGTGCTCACCGTGTTGCTGGTGGCCCTGTTCTCGGCCTGGCTGACCCATAGCCTGCACCTTTCGATGGCGCTCGGCGCCTTCCTGGCGGGCATGATGCTCGGTGAAAGCCATTACCGGCATCAGATTGAGGCGGACATTCGCCCGTTCCGGGACATCCTGCTGGGCCTGTTCTTCGTCTCGGTGGGCATGCTGCTCGACCCGCATGTCCTGCTGGCACAATGGTACTGGGTGGTGATCGGCGTGATCTGTCTGCTGACCACCAAGGCACTGTTGATCACGGGGCTTGCCAGACTCTCCGGACGACCACTGGATTCGGCCATGCGCACCGGCCTGGTGCTGTCACAGGGCGGAGAGTTCGGGTTTGCCCTGCTGGCACTGGCCAGTCAACAGCAGCTGATGGACACCGATACCGTGGGACTGGTGGTGGCGATCATCATCGGCTCGCTGGTCGTCACGCCCTCGCTCATTCGTCACAACCAGCATCTGTCGCAACGTGCCTGCCGCTCACATACCCCCACCCAGGAAAATCCGCACACCACGGCGCAGTTGAGCGAGGCCACGGCCCCGCTGCACGACCACGTCATCGTGTGCGGCTTCGGGCGTGTCGGTCAGACCGTCGGGCGCTTCCTGACCCAGGAGAAGCTCCAGTGGATCGCCATCGATGCCGACCCCATCCGCGTGCATGAAGCCGCCAGCGCGGGTGAACCGGTGGTCTTCGGTGATGCCCAGCGTCAGGACATTCTGCGCGCACTGGGCATCGAGCGCGCCCGCCAGGTGGTGATCACCGTCAACCAGCTGCCGCATGCACTGGCCATCCTGCATGCCATCCAGCCGTTGCAGCTCCCCGAGCTCAAGGTGCTGGTACGCACCCAGGATGATGCCGACCTGGACACCTACAAGGCCGCCGGCGCGACCGAGGTGATCCCGGAGGTACTGGAAGGCTCATTGATGCTGGTCTCGCATGTGCTGGTCAATCTCGAGGTGCCATTTCGCCGTGTGGCGCGCTCGATCCAGAAGGCCCGCGAGGCCCGCTACAGTCTGCTGCATGGCTACTTCCACGGCCAGCAGTCCCAGCTGACCGACAAGCGTGGCAACCCGCTGCTGAGACGCCATCCCGTGACCCTGACCGAGAGCACCTGGGCCTGTGAGCGCCGACTGGACGAGATCTCCCTGCCGGAGCGCAGCGGTATCCTGATCTCCCGCATCGTGCGCGCCAACGGGGACTGCATCGAGGAGCCCACGGGTGATCTTCGTCTCGCGTGTGGCGATACGCTGGTATTGTCCGGGCTGGCTGATCATATTGAAGAGGCAGAAGCGCGTCTGTTGTCGGGCTGAGGCTCTGTCCGCCGGACGGGCACAGGAGACCGGCCTTTCGACAGCAGGCAATGACCGCCTTCGTCACGTCACAAGGGAGACTCATCATGCACGGACAGCACGCAACGTCTTGCTCGACCCAGGGGAGCCCACAGTCGATGGGCGTCCACAATTACATGGAGCAGCTGGTGTTCGATGGCATACGCCTGCATGCCACGGCCAGCGGCATGGATGGCGACAGCCGCGAGGATGTCGCCTGCATCGCGCTCAATCAGCTGGCACCGCGCTACATCCGACATGATGTGGACATGGCCTTCTACATGACCCCTGCCGAACAGGAGCTGCTGGAAGAGCGTGTGGCCCTGGCTCTCGATGATGCGGTGGCCAGGGTGCACAGCATGCCGCGACGCAGCTAGTCGCCGCCCTCTTCTGCCCCGGGCGCATCGCGGGGATGCGCCCGGGCAATCACGATGCTCGCCATCAATCACGACGGGCCTCACCAACCACGACGAGCCTCACCAACCACGACGGCCCACCTGCGCAGGCAGGTGGGCCGTCGTGATGAGGGTTGCCCTTGAGATGGCAGCCGCTCAGATACCTGCCGCTCCCTGCGGCGGGACTTCATCGAGCACCTTGCGCAGGAAGGCGCGGGTGCGGTCATCCTTCGGCGCGCTGAACAGCTGACTCGGTGGCCCCTGCTCGACGATACGCCCGCCTTCCATGAAGATGACGCGGTCAGCGACTTCCCGCGCAAACTGCATCTCGTGGGTGACCACGATCATGGTCTGACGCTCGACCGCCAGCTGCTTCATCAGCTCCAGCACTTCGTCGACCCACTCCGGGTCGAGCGCCGAGGTCGGCTCATCGAACAGGATGACCTCGGCCTGGGCCGCCATGGCACGCCCGATGCCGATCCGCTGCTGCTGTCCACCGGAAAGCGCCGCCGGGAAGGCATCCGCCTTCTCGCTCATGCCGATGCGCTCGAGAATCTCGCGGGCGCGTTGATGCGCCTTGGCCTTGGGCCAGCCATTGACGACGATCAGGCCCTCGGCAATGTTCTCAAGCGCCGTCTTGTTGGCGAACAGCGCATAGTTCTGGAACACGAAGGCGCTGTTGCGGCGCAGGGCAAGAATGTCATGGCGACTGGCGCGTGTGGCTGCGACCTTGTGCTCGCCGATCTGGATTTCCCCGTCATCGGGTTGTTCCAGGAAGTTGATGCAACGCAGCAAGGTGGACTTGCCGGTACCCGACGGGCCGATGACGACGATGATCTCGCCCTGCTTCACTTCCAGCGTGATGCCATCGAGTACGGCCTGCCCGCCGAATTTCTTGATCAGATTTCTGACTGCAATCATCGCTGATAGGCCTTGTTGAGACGTTTCTCCATCCAGCGCTGCACGAAGGACAGCCCTTCCACCATCACCCAGTAGACGATGGCCACCATGATGAAGGATTCAAAGTACAGGAAGCTGCTGGCCGCTTCCTTCTGGGTCGCGCCCATCAGTTCGGTCACCCCCAGCGTGAAGGCCAGCGACGTGGACTTGATCATGTCCACGAAGTAGTTCATCAGCGTGGGAGCCGCCACACGGGCTGCCTGTGGCAGCACGATGCGACGCATCAACTGGACATTGGTCATGCCGATGGACAGCGCCGCCTCGGTCTGGCTGCGATCGACGCCGACGATGGCCGCACGGATCGACTCGGCCATGTAGGCAGAGAAGTGCAGCGTCAGGCCCAGAATCGTCGCAGTCACGCCATCGATCTGGGTGAGGAACGACATCACCTGCGGCAGGCCGTAGTAGAACAGGAACAGCTGCACCAGCAGCGGCGTACCGCGGAAAAAGGAGATGAACACCACGGTCAGCGCATTGAGCACCGGCACCTTCAGCACCCGCACTACCGCCAACAGCGAGGCCAGTACCAGCGCGGCCACCATGCCGATACAGGCCATCTTGAGTGTCAGTGGCAGGTATTTGAGCATGACCGGCAGCAGGCCAAGCATGTAATCGATATTGAGAGTATCCATTCGTTATCCGGACAGGCTGAGGGCTTGGCTGAGAGTCTCACGGAAGACGCCCATCGACGTGATGACGGCAGTATCCCGGCGACACGTGGAGCATCATCACGGCAACGGGGTGACGGTTGTGCCGTCACCCCGTTTGCTCACGACATCGATTGACGCGCCTGCACATGACACCGTCATGCGTCAGGCTCGTCCACGGGTGCCCCCTGTATCAGGGCGCGCCCGTCAATGTTCAAGGCGTGGTGATGTCATTGCCGAACCACTTGTTGGAAATCTCGGCCAGACGACCATTTTCCTTGAGCTCGGTCAGCGCGGCATCCACCGCGTCACGCTTGGCTTCGCCTTCGGCATCCTTGCGGAACGGCAGCGCGTTCTCGAGACGTGAGAACGGCGTGCCTGCCAGCTCCAGCGGCAACGGTGTCTTCTGGATCACCTGGCTTGCGCTGACGCGGTCCATCACGAAGGCATCGACACGGCCCAGGGCGGTGTCCTGCTCGATGTTGGATTCATAGGTCTTGATATCGATCTGGTCGGCGTACGGCAGCTCCTTCATCAGCGCTTCGTAGTTGGACCCCAGATTGACCGCCACGCTGTGCCCCTTGAGGGACTCGACGCCGGTGATCTCGTCATTGCCACGACGCTTGACCACCTGCGCCCCGTCATAGACGTACGGCTGGGTGAAGGCGAACTTGGCCTTGCGCGCATCGGTGATGGTGATCTGGTTGGCCACGGTATCGATACGACCCGCTTCCAGTGCACCGATCAGACCGGAGAAGCTCATGGTGACGAATTCGACATCGTCGCCGGTGATCTCGCCCACGGCATTCAGGACATCCACCTCAAAGCCCTGCAGCTTGTCCTGCTTGACGAAGGTGAACGGGAAGTAGCCCCCGGACATGCCGACCTTCAGGGTGTCGGCGTGAGCGGCCAGGCTGCCCATGGCAGCAGCCCCCAATGCCGCCGCCATCACGGTGCCCTTGAGAGCAGTGGCAGAGAAGACGGCAGCAAGTGAACGTGAATGGCGCATCGGAAATCCTCGATGGTGGCAGACTTATGCGGGCAGGGCATGTGTCGAAGTGCAGACGTCATCCACCGTCCCACACGCAGCGAGCACATGACAGCAACGAATCAGGCATAAGCGCCAGCATTTATATGTGATTTAGTTTTATAGAATAACGAGCCTGTCGCGCATTCCCAAACATTTCCTCCACTTTGGTAAGAACGAAAAGGAATAACGCTACATGCGCGAGCAATGATGAGATTCTAGCATGCCTGCCCCTGCTGACCAGCCATGCGCCGAGGCGTCCCGGCGGGCGCAACGGCCGCTGCCACTCGGATTGAGTGTGCCCTCTCAAGAGCACGCCACCGGGTAGCGGCTAACGATGACAGGCTGAGGTCATCAGGATGACAGTTATTCACGTCTTCCGTGGACGATACTGTGGATAACCTTGTGCTTCCTCGCTGCAAGCCGCGCCAGACCTGGGCAGGAGAAAATTGATCAAATTTTCATCAGCGAGTCACCAGGACGTCTCCCAAAGGCCCCATAGCCGGCAATCCTTCTGCAATCAAGGTGTTGCGACAATGCGCGACAGCCTTCGCGGGTGGCATGCCAAGAGGCGAATCGCTAAAGTCTCAGCCATTCATGGCGTATCCTTGCCGATATCACGCCCAATCTCAGGTCGTCCCGGACGCGTACTGCGTCCGGGGAGCCCAACCGCAGCGGTGAGCCTCATGACTCCACTCTCCTCCCTGAGCAACTTCTTCCAGCGCACCGGCGCTGACGTGCACCTTTATCATCTGGGGCGCACCCTGTCCCCCTTGAGCCTTGAAGAGCTGGAAGCCTTCGAGACCCAGCAACAGCCGTGGTCGCAACCTTTCAAGGGACAGGCCCGACTGGCGTGCGTCTTCCGACCCGCTGGCATCGACGATCCGCTGGTATGGTTTCTGGCCCTGCCGCTGGATGAAGAAGGCCGGCTTTCTCCGCCACAACGAGATGCATTCCTCGAACGCCTGCTGACCACACTCGGCCAGACGGCACTGAGCGTCGGTCGTTCTGACCTGTTGCAGGCCGAGGCAGGCAAGATCGACAACCTGATGCAGGACAATCCCCTGGCCTTCACTCCAGATGACAGCCTGCGCGCCATGCTGCATGCCCGCGCCAGCATCGACTGTGATCGCCCTGCCAGCCAGTACTATGAACAGGCGGAACGCTATCTCGCTGCGCAACTGCCCCTTGATGACTGGCCCAGCGTTGGCCTGCAGGGCATCGCCGATGGACTGACGCGTCGCGGTGAGTTCACCAATGAACTTGCCGAGGCGATGATCGAACGGATCGGCTATCTTCCCGACACGCCGCTGCGCGCGCTCGCCCTGTGCCTGGAGCAGGCTCCCCCGGCCCATCCGCAGCTGGCCAGTCCGCTGACGGACAGTCTGGAGGCGGAGCTGCTCGACAGTCTGATTCGCCGCGGTCAGACGGCACGGGAGCTGGGAGATCTGGAAACCCTGTGCGCCTGCCTGCGTGCAGCGGCTGCCAGCCCCCTGCCAGCGGCCGCCGAATGGCTGGATATGCTATTGGCGGACGAGAGCGCCGCCAGCGTGGATGTGCTGGTCGCGATCGCCGCACGCGGTTATGCCCATCTGGAAGATGCCGAGCGCCTGCCGACCTTCCTCGTGCGACTGGCTAACTGCCCGCAAGCCAGCTTCCAGGCTCTCGCCCGTGATCTGGCGCTGATTCCGCGTCTGCGTCTGCCGGTACTGATGACGCTGCGCAACGCCGAACCCGACAGCGCCCTGGGGCTCGCCCTGGCGTCGCTCACCGGCCGGACGGTGGCGCCGACGCAACGCCACTGAAGCCTCTGAGCCTCTGAATTACTGAGCCACTGAGCCAGCCCTGCCATCAGGACCCGCCGCCCTCGCCGGTCCTGATGGCCAATCCCCTGCCGGCCCGTCCTGGCCAATCTCTCCTCTCGGCTCGTGCCCGGCACTGCGCCACGTACCTCGTTCGGCCCCAGGCCCAGCCCTATGCCTAGCTCTAGGCCCAGCACCTTGCCCGGTGGACGACAGCGCAAGCGACAGGTGAGCATCACAGTCCTTGAGATCATGCGCATAACCCACGACACTTGGGACAGGCCTGATCATCGTGCGCGAGAACTGCCCGGTGAAAGCGCTCTGCAAGGCGCCAGGCACGGGAGCGGCGCTGCTCGCAGCCAAAGATATGCCAACAAGGATTGCTGCTGATACGGTAAGTGACTATGCTGCGCGCCCGTCTGGTCGCAATCCCGCTGTCTGCCACGCGCCATTGCGATCACCACGGTGCCTTTCATGCCGTGACCCGACCTCCAGGCCAGGTCATGCCCTCTGATTCAGGATGAAACATGCCGCATTCCAAGACCCCTGCTCGTCATCATGCTCACAAGGCACCGCCTCTGGATCTCAGATCCCTGAACCACGATCTGCTCGGCTTTCGGCCGCGAGCCGTCGTCGGACGGCGTGAACTGATCGAGCTGCCGGAGCTGCATCTGCACCTCAACGCCAAGATCGACACTGGCGCGCACTCGAGCGCACTGCACGCAGAGAACATCGAGGTCTTCGAGAAGGATGAAGACCTGTGGGTACGCTTCATTACGCGCAGTGGCGGCAGTGATTCTCCGCCCCATGATGTCGAGACACGGGTCCACGACCGGCGTCGGGTCAGGTCTTCCAATGGTCAGGCACAGTGGCGCTACGTGATTCGCTCCCGCATGCAGCTCGCCGGGCTCGACTACGACATCGACATGACACTGGTCGATCGCTCCCAGATGCGCCACCCCATCCTGCTGGGGCGCCGTGCACTGCGTCGCCTGCTGGTGGCACCGGGTGCCGCCTATCTGCATGGCGAGCCCTGATGACCTTCACATTGCGCAAGACTCGCCCCCGGCATGACTCGAACGGGCACGCCGCCTTCGCGGCGCTCGCGCAAGACGCCTCCTGACGCACCTCTTTCATCCTTTCGCCACCTTCTCATTCCTGACGGCCCTTTCGGCTCTGGAGGATTTCATGCATATCGGTATCCTGTCGCGCAATTCCCGCCTCTACTCCACTCGCCGCCTGATCGAGGCAGCCGAAGCCCGCGGGCATACCGCACGCGTTGTGGACACTCTGCGCTGCTACATGAACATCGCCTCGCACCGCCCCTCCATCCATTACAAGGGCGCCGAGATCGAGCATTTCGACGCCGTGGTGCCGCGCATCGGCGCCTCCGTCACCTTCTATGGCTGTGCGGTACTGCGCCAGTTCGAGATGATGGGTACCTACGTGGTCAACGACTCCGTGGCCATCGCGCGCTCGCGTGACAAGCTGCGCTCGCTGCAGCTGCTGTCGCGCAAGGGACTGGGCCTGCCGGTCACCGGCTTCGCTCACTCCCCCGATGACATCCCCGACCTGATCACCATGGTCAAGGGCGCGCCGCTGGTCATCAAGCTGCTGGAAGGCACCCAGGGCATCGGCGTGGTGCTCGCCGAGACCAATCAGGCCGCCGAGAGCGTGATCCAGGCCTTCATGGGCATGAAAGCCAACATCATGGTGCAGGAATACATCAAGGAAGCGCGCGGCGCCGACATCCGCTGCCTGGTGGTGGGTGACAAGGTGGTAGCGTCAATGAAACGTCAGGCGGCTGATGGCGAGTTCCGCTCCAACCTGCATCGTGGCGGCACCGCGAGCGAGATTCGCATCACGCCGGAAGAGCGCTCCACCGCCATCCGCGCCGCCAAGGCCATGGGCCTGGCCGTCGCCGGTGTCGACCTGCTGCGCGCCAACCATGGTCCGGTGATCATGGAAGTGAACTCCTCACCGGGTCTGCAGGGCATTGAAACGGCAACCGGCAAGGACATCGCAGGGATGATCATCGACCACATCGCCAAGTCCGCCGCACCCGCCAGGAAGATCCCGCCCAAGCCCAAGGGGTGAAATGCCGCCGGCTTGCCAGAGCATTCTGGGAGACATGACGCTGATCACGGACAGCCGTGACACTGTCGGACGTCACGATAACGTCATCGAACTGTCGTAAAATGAGTGGATTGACGCTACGGGAAGAAATATCAGGACTTTCTGCACATCAGGGGTAGAAAAACACTGTTTTCACCCGCACAATCTCTCCTGACGGAGGAGGTGACCGCCCATGTTTCTCGACAATCGCCAGGTGGCGATGGATAGCGTCCAGGAAGCCCTGGCAGACAGTCTTGATTATTTCGAGGACAACGCCGAACGGCTGCGTCCCGGGCTGCTGAAGGCCTTTGAACCCTTCTATGCCCGGCGCGTGGAGCTCAAGCAGGCGCTGGAAGTCGAGACGCGCAAGCATCTGAGCCTGATGCCGCGAGACGCTGATGTCGAGCGTGATGACTACATGTGGCTGTGGAGTCGCCTGAAGAGCATCGTCAGCAACGACAATCAGGTTCTGATCAACGAACTGCTCGAACAGGAGCGCGTGCTGATGCAGGCCTGCTCGACGGCCTTCACGCATCCTCTCCCGGACAGCATGGAGAAGGTGCTGGAAGCGTGCTTCCACAACTGCCGCCAATTGATTCGCGAGCTCTATCGTCACCAGACCGGCATCGCGGCACGCCGCCGCGCCGGCTGACCTCGGGCCCGCTCAGCGGAAAAAGCCTCGAGCAGACACGAAAAGCCCCCGCTTCCTATCGGAAGACGGGGGCTTTTCGTGTTGGCCGGCCGGTACGCTGAGCCGCTGTCGTCAACTGCCTGACACAGCCGGTACGGCTGGCAATACCGGTGTCGGCAGTCGCTCCGCCGGCCCCAGGAAACGCGGCTTGCGGCCCCACAGGTAAAGATCCCCCACCGTGGCGGCACGCGCCAGCCATTCGCGCAGCATCAGCCGCAGCCCCGCAGGCCGACGCTCGGAAACCGCCGGACAGCCGACGGCATCCAACCCCAGCACGTCAGCGATGAACAGTGCCCGTGGCAGATGCCAGGGCTGAGTGACCAGCACCGCCTGATCGACACCGAAGACCTTGTGCGCACGCACCAGCGTATCGAAGGTCGAGAATCCGGCGTAATCCAGCGTCATGAACTGCTGTGGCACATTGCGATCACGCAGGTCACGCCACATGGTCATCGGCTCATTGTAATAACGCGTACGATTGTCCCCTGACAGCAGCAGGTTGCTCACTCGATGCAGCCGGTAGAGCTGGGCTGCGGTGTCGAGACGAGCCTGATAGTGCGGGTTGCGTCCTCCGCCCACCAGGCCATGGGAGGTCCCGAAGACGATTCCCACTTCACGGCTTTCGCAGGTCAGCGGGGAAGACGCGATGCGATCACGGGTCGACATCACGACCCAGAGATTGAGCCCGACCACTATCATCAGGCTCACGACCAACAGGCCAATCATGGCCATCACGGCCCGCTTGATCACTCGTCGCATCTGCTCCCCGCACCCATCCTTGCCTGTCACTACCGAATATCGCCATTCACTGCATCATGCAAGCATGAGCGCCCAGCCTACCCAAGCCATGCACACGACACCAGCGGGATGACGCCTGCAGGCTCGAGGGCCACGGGGTCAGGGCAGACGCCTGTCGGCTCACTCTTCCTGCGTCATGATCGCCTTGACGCTGACCGGCACCTGGGTCGCGATGTTGCCCAGACCCGCCAGGTCACGCAGGGTACGGATGCCATCCACCAGCGAGAACTGGCTGGCATCGACCATCACCGGCGCGTCCGTCTGCACCAGCCAGCGCTCTCCCTGCAGACGTGTCACCTGCAGGCTCACCGGCAGGGTCTGGGTGCTGTCATGCAGCGTCAGCTGCCCTTCCAGGCTGACTTGCTGGGTATCGCCCGGCTCCATGACCTTGAGCGTCGGCATGTCCAGTGACGCAGTCAGCACGGCCAGGGGATAGTCACCGGCCTCGAAGAGTTTCTCGCTGACACGCTGATCACGGATCTCGATACCGGTATCGGCGGAGTCCAGGTCGATCTCGACCGACAACTGGCCCGCATCATTGACGCGAGCACGCCAGGAATCGAAGGCGTGCTGCTCGACGGTGCTGGCACCGTTCTTGCTCATCTTGGTGGACTGGAAATTCAGTTGCGAGGCATCGCTGTCCAGTGTCCATGACGCCTGTGCACTGACGGCAGTACTCATGATCAGGCTGGCGGTCAGGACACGTAAGGCTGTCGGGTAGCGCATTGGGATATTCCTTGCTGGCAGAGAATCACGACCTTCGACGCCACATGACGCAACGACGGCGCCATGGTGCAGTCCTTGGCACGGCTTGGAAAGCGGTTGGCGCGAGAGGTTCCGTCAAGACGGCCGTGCCGCCCGTTGCGCGATTGCGCCCGAGCGACACGCAGCATCAGAACATGCCAAGTTCCAGGCGCGCCTCTTCACTCATCATCTCCCGCGACCAGGGGGGCGAGAACACGATCTCGACGTGAACCTTGGAGACATCCTCCGCGCCCAGGATCTTGCGCTTGGCATCCTCGGCGATCACGTTGCCCATGCCGCAGCCCGGCGCCGTCAGCGTCATCTTCAGATTGACCATCTTCTCGCCGCTGATCAGGGTGTCGATACGACAGCCATAGACCAGCCCGAGCTCGACGATGTCCACCGGGATCTCGGGGTCGAAACAGGTGCGCAGCTGCGCCCAGACGAAGGCCTCTATCTCGGCGTCGCTCTGCCCGGCCGGCAGATGCGGGCGCGGCACGGCGTCCAGTCCCAGTGCATCGAGGCTGAAGCTCTCGATCAGGTACATGCGGCCCTCGTACGCCACGCTGACGGTGCCGCCCTTGGCCTGCATGACTTCGACCACCGAGTCCTCATGCAGGGTCACCGACTTGCCGAAGGGTACCGAGATACCTTCCACGTCACGCTGCAACGGCATCTTCTGGCCCTTGCCGAGGCTGGCCAGCTGGTCTTCAGTGTGGCTCATGCCCTCTCCTTGCCGAACCGCATGACAGCCATGCGGATCAAGAATACTGTGGGTTCACTCAGGATGTGCGGGTCACAACATCCCCTGGCAAGCGCCGATAGCAATGAGGCCCGCCATGCGCGAGCCTCATTGATCAGCGCCCGTCAGGGCCACCGCAGGGGATGCTCAGCGCACCATGGTCAGCACGCGCTGCAGAGCCTCGACGAACAGGTCGATCTCCTCCGGCGTATTGTAGGCCGCGAAGGAGGCGCGACAGGTGGCATCGACACCGAAACGTCGCAGCACCGGCTGAGCGCAGTGATGACCGGTCCGGATGGCGACCCCCAGCTGATCGATCAGCAGACCGATGTCCTGGGCGTGGGCACCGTCGACCACGAAGGAGATCGCGCCGGCCTTGTCGGGCGAGTTGCCGATGATGCGCAGCCCGTCCACTTCGCGCATGCGCTCGGTGGCATGGCGCATCAGCTGCTGCTCCCAGCGCGTGATCAGCGCCATGTGGGTGCAGTCCAGCCAGTCGATGGCCTTGCCCAGCCCAATGACCTCGGCGATGGGCGGCGTGCCAGCCTCGAACTTGTGCGGCAGATCCGCGAACAGGGTGCCGTTCTCGAACGAGACCGTGCGGATCATCTCGCCGCCGCCCTGCCACGGTGGCATGGCATCGAGCAGCGCTTCCTTGCCGTAGAGCACGCCGATGCCGGTCGGGCCATACATCTTGTGGCCCGAGAAGACATAGAAGTCGGCGTCGATCTCGCGTACATCGACCTGCTGATGCGGCACCGCCTGGGCACCATCGACCAGAATCAACGCGTCGTGAGCATGCGCCAGCCTGGCCATCTCGGCCACCGGGTTGATGCTGCCCAGGGCGTTGGAGACCTGATTGACGCAGACCAGGCGCGTCTTCTCGCCCAGCAGGTCACGGTAGGCCGCCATGTCGAGCACGCCATCGTCGTCGCACGGTATCACCTTGATGACGATATCCAGGCGTTCCGCCAGCATCTGCCAGGGCACGATGTTGGCGTGATGCTCCATTACCGAGATCAGCACTTCATCACCAGCATTCAGCCAGTTGGCACCCCAGCTGTTGGCGACCAGGTTGATCGCCTCGGTGGTGCCGCGCGTGAAGATGACTTCACGCGTCAGGCGCGCATTGATGAAGGCACGTACCTTCTCGCGCGTCCCTTCGTAAGCGGCCGTCGCCTCGTCCGCCAGGCTGTGCAGGCCACGGTGGATATTGGCATTGGTGTTGCGGTAATAATCGCTCATCGCGTCGATGACGGCAGTCGGCGTCTGGCTGGTGGCGGCGCTGTCGAGATAGATCAGCGGCACGTCACCATGCACGCGACGCTCGAGGATCGGGAAATCCTCGCGGACCCGCACGACATCGAGCATCAGATTGTCGAGTGCGCTCATGCGAAGTCCTCATCACGCGCCACCGCCACGACCCCGCCGCCCAGCTCGACACTCAGATCCACCAGCTCATCGAGGTGGAAGCGTGACGGCAGGCGACCCGCGACGCTGCGCTCGATACGCTCGGCGATGGCGTCGATGCCCAGACCGGACATGACCTCATTGGCGAAGGCCAGGGTCAGCAGGCCGCGTGCCGTCTGCTCATCGATGCCACGCGCACGCAGTGCGAAGACAGCCGTCTCGTCGAGCTGGCCGGTCGTGGTGCCGTGGGAGCACTTGACGTCGTCGGCATAGATCTCGAGTTCCGGCTTGGTATTGATCTCGGCGCGGTCCGACAGCAGCAGGTTGGCGTTGTTCTGATGCGCCTCGATCTTCTGACTGTCACGCTTGACCAGCACGCGGCCATTGAAGACGCCACGTGCGCGGTCGGCCAGGATGCCCTTGTAGTTCTCATCCGAGAAGGTCAGAGCCTCGTTGTGATTGACCAGCGAGTGGGTATCCACGTGCTGACGATCACGACCGAAGAACAGGCCATCGAGGCGCGCATGGGCATTGCTGCCGTTGAGATCGCAGACGATGTCATTGCGCACCAGACCACCACCGGTATTCAGGTTGATGGAGCGGTACTGGCTGTCACGCGGCTGCTCGACCTGCAGTGAGGCGATATGCGTCTCGCCGGTGGCGGCCTCACCCAGCTTGTAGTGATTGAGCACGGCGCCGCGCTCCAGCATCACTTCGCTGACCATGTTGGTGAAGTTGGTCGCGCCGGTCTCGCCGATGTGATGCTCGATCACGCTGGCTTCGGCACGGCTGCCCAGCTGCACCAGCAGGCGCGGATGGCTCATGGTCACGGGCTCGCCTTCGACGGCGGCGCGCGACAGGAACAGCGCATAGACCGGCTTGTCGAGCACCGTCCGCGGGCCGACCTGAATCACCGCACCCTCTTCGGTGAAGGCAGAGTTCAGCGCCACGAAGGGCGTGAAGTCGATACCGGTCAGGCGATTCAGCGAGCCGCCGATCACTTCCGGCTGATCGATGATGGCCTGGGACAGCGGCACGACACGCACGGTGTCCGGCAGGCCCGCGACATCGGAGAGCTCGGCGTTGTAGAGACCATCGACGAACACCAGGCGGTAAGCATCGACGGCGAGCGCCAGCTCGTCCTTCACCGCCGCCGAGAGATTGGCATCGTCGGCGAGACGGTATTGCTGGCGACCCAGCGCCTGGGTGTCGGTGTACTTCCAGGCCTCGACCTTGCGAGTCGGCAGACCCAGCGCTTCAAAGCGGGCAATGCCGGCCTGACGGCGCGCCGCCATCCAGCTCGGGTCAGCCGCGAAGCGAGCCTTGCGCGCGGCGAATTCGCTGGCGAAGGCTTCGCTGCCGGGGACGGACGCGGTAGCAAGTGCTGTCATTACGCGGTTTCCTCCTGCAGCCAGTCATAGCCCTGGGCTTCGAGTTCGAGGGCCAGCGACTTGTCGCCGGACTTGACGATGCGGCCATCCATCAGCACGTGGATGTGGTCCGGCACGATGTGCTCGAGCAGACGCTGGTAGTGCGTGACCATCAGTACGGCGCGGTTCTCGTTGCGCAGGGAATTGACGCCCTTGGCGACGATCTTCAACGCATCGATGTCGAGACCGGAGTCGATCTCGTCGAGCATGGCGAGCTTCGGTTCCAGCACCAGCATCTGCAGGATCTCGTTGCGCTTCTTCTCGCCACCGGAGAAGCCCTCGTTCACCGCACGCTGCAGGAAGCTGGCATCCATCTGCATGAAGGCAAGCTTCTCGCGGATCAGCTTCATGAATTCCGGGGCCGGAATCTCGCCCAGGCCTTCGGCTTCACGCTTGGCGTTCAGCGCCGCCTTGAGCAGGTAGACATTCTTGACCCCCGGGATCTCCACCGGGTACTGGAAGCCCAGCAGCAGGCCGGCACGCGCGCGCTCCTCGACTTCCATCTCCAGCACGTCCTCGCCTTCATAGGTGATGGTGCCCGAGGTCACTTCATAACCGTCCTTGCCGGCGATCACGGAAGACAGCGTGGACTTGCCCGCACCGTTCGGCCCCATGATGGCGTGGACTTCACCCTTGTTGATGGTCAGGTCGAGCCCCTTGAGGATTTCCTTGCCTTCCACCGAGACGTGCAGATCTTTGACTACGAGCATGATGATACCTTTGGCTGACAGGCCGCCCGCAAGCGGCCCTCAAGAATGGGGATGAATGCGAAACAGGCTGTGGCGTTAGCCGACGGCGCCTTCGAGGGTGACGTTGAGCAGCGCCTCGGCCTCGACGGCGAACTCCATCGGCAGCTCCTGGAAGACGTCCTTGCAGAAACCGTTGACGATCATGTTGACCGCATCTTCCTCGCTGATGCCGCGCTGACGGCAGTAGAACAGCTGATCCTCGCCGATCTTGGACGTCGTCGCCTCGTGCTCGACGGTAGCGGTGGCGTTGCCGATCTCCTGATACGGGAAGGTGTGCGCACCACAGCGATCGCCGATCAACAGCGAGTCACACTGGGTGAAATTGCGCGCGCCCTTGGCCCGTGGACCGATCTTGACCAGGCCACGATAGGACTGCTCGGAGTTGCCGGCCGAGATGCCCTTGGAGACGATGGTGGACTTGGTGCCCTCACCGATGTGGATCATCTTGGTACCGGTGTCCGCCTGCTGGCGACCATTGGTGACGGCGACGGAGTAGAACTCCCCGACACTGTCCTTGCCACGCAGGATGCATGACGGGTACTTCCAGGTGATCGCGGAGCCGGTCTCGACCTGGGTCCAGGACACCTTGGAACGATCACCGCGGCAATCGGCGCGCTTGGTGACGAAGTTGTAGATGCCACCCTTGCCGTCTTCATCGCCCGGATACCAGTTCTGGACGGTGGAGTACTTGATGTAGGCATCTTCCAGCGCGACAAGCTCGACCACGGCGGCGTGCAGCTGGTTCTCATCACGCTGCGGTGCGGTGCAGCCTTCCAGATACGAGACCTGAGCCTGCTTCTCGCAGATGATCAGGGTGCGCTCGAACTGGCCGGTGTTGGCGGCGTTGATGCGGAAGTAGGTGGAAAGCTCCATCGGGCAGGTCACGCCTTCCGGCACGAACACGAAGGAGCCATCGGTGAAGACGGCCGCGTTCAGCGCGGTGAAGTAGTTGTCTGCCTTGGGCACGACGGTCCCCAGATACTGCTTGATCAGCTCCGGGTAGTCCTGGATGGCTTCCGAGATGGAGCAGAAGATCACGCCCGCCTCGGACAGTTCCTTCTTGAAGGTGGTGGTCACCGATACGGAGTCGAATACCGCATCCACCGCCACGCCAGCCAGCGCGGCGCGCTCGTGCAGCGGGATACCCAGCTTCTCGTAGGTCTCCAGCAGTTTGGGGTCCACCTCATCCAGACTCTGCGGACGATCTTCCGGCTTCTTCGGGGCGCTGAAATAGGAAATCGCCTGGTAGTCGATCTCGGGGTAATCCAGGTGTGCCCAGGACGGCGCCTTCATCTTCAGCCACTGATGATAGGCATCCAGACGCCACTCCAGCATCCACTCCGGCTCACCCTTCTTGGCCGAGATGAAGCGAATCACGCTCTCATCAAGTCCCGGCGGAATGGTGTCGCTCTCGATGTCGGTCACGAAGCCCTGCTTGTACTCTCGCTGTACAAGCTGCTCCATCTCCTGGCTCGCCATGCTGGTCTCCTCTCCCGGAGAAGCTCCGGGTCTGTTCAGATTCCTGATCACCCCGCCTCAACTGCGGCGAAGCTCGAATATTCGAATATTTCTGATGCCTGTCCCGCTACCGTGGGGCTGAGCATTCAGCGCCCGGACATGCCGTTGACGACGCTTCCTGCACTGCTGTCCTTGTCGGGGGCTCCCCCGTCAGCCTCTTCATCGCTGTAGAGACTGACGGCCTGTATGGGCAACTGGATCGGCATCCGCAGCGGTGCGGTGGATGCCAGATGTGCCAGCGTCACGCTGCCCAGCAGTTCACCGATGGCGCGCGAGACTCTCTGCCAGTTGTCGGCCACGCCACAGGTGTTGACCAGCTCGCAATCGCCATCGGCGTGGCTGCATTCCGTGACGGCCACTGGACCTTCGATGGCACTGATGATGTCACTGGCCGTGATGTCACTGGCGGGTCGCGCCAGACGGTAGCCCCCCTGCGCCCCACGACGTGACTCCAGCAATCCGGCGCGTACCAGCGCCTTCAAGGTCTTGCTGACGGTGGGATGCGGCAACTGAACGCTTTCCGCGAGATCGATCGCTGCATGGGCCGACTCCGGCTCGCGAGCGATGCGCGCCATCACCACGGCGGCATAATCGGTCATTCTGGAAAGCTTCAGCATCTTGCCTCCACTGCGGGGTTATCAATTGGGGACCATTTTAGTCCTGTATCAGAACGATGTGAAGCCAAGCACCCTGCGAAAACGCCAAATTGCGGCCTGGGCAACCAGTTTGCCGACAAGATAGCCGCCGATCACAACAAAAATAACAATCATTCCCATTTAAAATTCCTACTGACCACCCCACCCTGCCACTCTCGAGCCTGTACAAACCCTTCTGCTGCCAGCCTTGGAACGCAAGACACCCCGCCGGGAAATCCCGACGGGGTGTCTTGGTCTTGCATCATCTCGACATCACGCGCCGCTCAGGAGAGCGACGTGGTCATGATCAGTCGTGGAACGGATTGCGCAGCACGATGGTCTCGTTGCGATCCGGGCCGGTGGAGATGATGTCGATCGGCACGCCGACCTGCTCTTCCAGGAAGCTGATGTAGGCACGGGCATTGGCCGGCAGCTTCTCGACTTCACGCACGCCGATGGTGGAGTCGCTCCAGCCCGGCAGGTCCTGGTAGAGCGGCTCGATGGCTTCATAGCCTTCGGAATCCACCGGGTTGTCCAGCACGTCGCCATCCTTGCTGCGATAGCCGATGCAGACCCGGATGTTCTCGAGACCATCCAGCACGTCCAGCTTGGTCAGGCAGATGCCGCTGACCGAGTTGATCTGCACGGCGTGACGCAGGGCGACGGCATCGAACCAGCCACAACGCCGCGCACGACCGGTGGTGGCACCGAATTCGTGGCCACGCTCGGCCAGGTGACGGCCGAACTCATCGAACAGCTCGGTCGGGAACGGGCCGGAACCGACACGCGTGGTGTAGGCCTTGGTGATGCCCAGTACGTAGTCGAGATACAGCGGGCCGACGCCGGAACCGGTGGCGGTGCCGCCGGCAGTGGTGTTGGAGCTGGTGACGTACGGGTAGGTACCGTGGTCGATGTCGAGCAGTGAGCCCTGAGCACCCTCGAAGAGGATGTTCTCGTTGGCCTTGCGCACGGAGTGGACCAGATCCACGGTGTCGCAGACCATCGGGCGCAGCTCTTCGGCCATTTCCATGGCTTCGTCCAGCACCTGCTGGAAGTCGACCGGCGCTTCACCGTGATAGTGCTGCAGCACGAAGTTGTGGTAGTCCAGCACTTCGCCCAGCTTGGAGGCGAAACGCTCACGGTGGAGCATGTCACCCAGACGCAGGCCACGACGCGCGACCTTGTCTTCGTAGGCCGGCCCGATGCCACGACCCGTGGTGCCGATCTTGGCGACACCACGCGCCTTCTCGCGCGCCTGATCCAGGCGCACGTGATAGGACAGGATCAGCGGGCAAGCCGGCGACAGACGCAGACGGTCACGTACCGGCACGTCGTTGGCTTCCAGCTCACGGATCTCCTTGATCAGCGCTTCCGGAGACAGCACGACGCCGTTGCCGATGACGCAGGTCTTGCCCGGGTGCAGGATACCGGACGGGATCAGGTGAAGAACGGTCTTCTTGCCATCCAGCACCAGTGTATGGCCGGCGTTGTGGCCACCCTGGAAGCGCACGACGGCGCTGGCGGATTCGGTCAGCAGGTCAACGACCTTGCCCTTGCCTTCATCACCCCATTGGGTGCCGAGCACGACTACATTCTTGCCCATGATTCCTAGTCTCTTTCGGTGAATAACCGTCGGTGAAAACCCACTCACAAGTGCAGCCACCTCAAGGGCAGCTGCACCTCGGGACCTGGTGGCCCCTGCTGTTCTGCTGGCTGGCACGCATGGCCGTCAGCGGATCACGACTGCAGCATCACGACCTGCCAGGTGCCATCGACCTGGACAAGCTCGCGGTTGCAACGGTGCGCATCGGCACCGGTGGTCTGGCCCGGCAGCGCGGCGATGACACGCTCGCCGTCGGCGCGCAGCTGATCGACACACTCTCGCAGCGCGCTGTCATTGAGCGCCGGTGCCCAGATGCCATCGCAGGCCGGAGGCTGCACGGCGAGCGACGCCAGCTGCTTCAGGTCCATCGAGAAGCCGGTGGCCGGACGCGCACGTCCGAAGGCACGCCCAGTATCGTCGTAGCGCCCGCCCTTGGCCAGCGCCTGACCGTAGCCCGGCACATAGGCCGCGAACACCATGCCGGTGTGATATTCATAACCGCGCAGTTCGGCGAGATCGAAGTACAACGTGACCTGCGGGTGACGCTCACGCACGACCTGACTGAGGGCGGCAAGCTGATCCAGTGCGCCGGCGACGGCAGCGGGCGCGCCGGCAAAGGCGGTCCGGGCCTGGGCAAGAATCTCTTCATCCCCGTGCAGGTGCGGCAGGGTCTTGAGCATGCCCGCCACCACCTTGTCACCCACCACGCGATCGATCAATGCATCGAGAGCGGAATACTGCTTGCGTTCGATGGCGGCGAACAGCTCGCGCTCGTGCTCGTCGCTCATGCCGGCTTCGGCGATCAAGGCACGATAGATGCCGATGTGCCCCAGCGCCAGGTGCAGCTCGCCAGCACCGGCCTGCTCGAGGCTGGTCAGTGCCAGGTGCAGGATCTCGTGGTCGGCCTCAAGGCCAGCATGACCGAACAGCTCGGCACCGACCTGCACCGGGCTGCGTCCGCCCTGATGCTTGTCCGCCTTGGTACGCAGCACGTTGGCGCAGTAGCACAGACGCACCGGCCCTTCACGATGCAGGGAGTGGGCATCCATGCGTGCCACCTGCGGGGTGACATCGGCACTGGCTCCCATCATGCGCCCGGTCATCTGATCTGTCAGCTTGAAGGTCTGAAGGTCAAGCTCGGTACCGGTGCCGGTCAGCAGGGAATCAAGGAATTCGACGGGAGGCGGCAGCACCAGGTCATAGCCGAAGCGATGATAGAGGTCGAGCAGCGCGCGGCGCAGCGCCTCCATACGGGTTGCCTGAGGCGGCAGTACCTCATCCATGCCATCCGGGAGGAGCCAGCGATCTGCGATGGTCATTGCGCTATCCTGCGAGAAATTTTTGACAAGGAGTGGCGCGTATCGCGCGTGCCGTCAGTGCAGGGACATGCCGCTGCAACTCAGTGACGAAACACCCGCGCAACACGCTGGACACTCGACGGCAACGCCCTTGAAACACGGCGTGAGACAGGCTCGAGCCGCGCCTTGAGGCGGCTTCGCGAGCAAGGACTGCCACGCTGACAGCGCCTGTCCGGGGCCCATCGGGACTTCGTGGGAACGTCGTCGATAGAGGAAAAACGGCCACAAAAAAACCGGGCGGTGCCCGGTTGCAGGAGTCTAGCATGAATCCTTTCGGGATGAACCCCACACGAGACTTCGTGCGGGGTTCATCCGCGGCATCGTCATCTGTTCGCCTGATGACGATGCGGACGGTCAGCCGTTACTGAGAGCCGCCCTTCGAATCCTTGAAGAAGCGGAAGAATTCGCTATCCGGCTGGATGACCATCATGTTGCCATCACCCTTGAAGCTGTCGCGATAGGCCTGCAGCGAGCGATAGAAGCGGAAGAACTCCAGATCCGCCCCGTAAGCCGCAGCGTAGATGGCGGCCGCTGATGCGTCCCCCTCACCACGCAGGGTCTGCGCCTGCTCTTCAGCCTGCGCAAGCAGTACCGAACGACGGCGGTCCGCATTGGCCTGGATCTTCTCGGCCTGCTCCTGACCCTGGGCACGATATTCACGTGCCTCACGCTGACGCTCGGTCTTCATGCGCTCATAGACCGCCTGAGAGACTTCGTCCGGCAGGTCGATGCGCTTGACGCGGATATCGAGAATCGACACCCCCAGCTCCTTGCGCATCACCGCGTCGAGCTCTTCGGTGGGCTTCTTCATCAGCGCATCACGCTGTTCGGAGATGATCTGCACCAGCTCGAGCTTGCCGAACTCGTTACGCAGACTCTCGTCGACACGCGGCGCGATCAGACGCTCTGCCATCTGCTCATCACCGGACGTCGCCTCGTAGTAGCGCTTCGGGTCGATGATCTTCCACTTGACGAAGGAGTCGACGATGACCGCCTTCTTCTCGCGGGTCAGATAACGACTCGCCTGGGCATCCAGTGTCAACACGCGCGTATCGAAGGTACGAATCGTGTTGTAGACCGGCAACTTGAAATGCAGGCCCGGCTGGATGTTGTCTTCCACCACCTCACCAAACTTGAGCTTGATGGCGCGCTGGGTCTCATCGATCGTGTAGAGGCTGTTGCTGGCGAACCAGGCAACGACGGCCAGACCCGCCACGGCCATCAGTGAGCGATTGTTGATCATTGACGACCCTCCCGACGAATGCTGTTGCTGCTGTCATTGCTGCTCTGGCTGCTGCGGCCGAGAGCGTCGCTCGCCTGTCGGGACACGCGATCCAACTCACTGCGACTCATGCCACTGGCATCCTCGGACGTGGCATTGGACTTGCCAGCCAGCTTGTCCAACGGCAGGTACATGAGGGAGTTGCCGTTCTCGACATCCACCAGCACCTTGTTGGTCTTGCCGAGCACTTCCCCCATGGTCTCGAGGTACATGCGCTCGCGGATGATCTCCGGTGCCTTCTGGTACTCGGTCAGCAGGGAAGTGAAGCGATTGGCCTCACCCTGGGACTTGGCCACCACCGACTCCTTGTACCCTTCGGCTTCCTCGATGATGCGCTGCGCCTGACCTTGAGCCGCCGGGAGAATCGAGTTCTCGTAGGCCAATGCCTGGTTGATCGTGCGCTGACGATCCTCACGAGCCTTGATGACGTCATCGAAGGAATCCTGGACCGCTGCCGGCGCCGACGTGGACTCGACGTTGATGGTCTGCAATGTCAGACCCACGCCATAGTTGTCCAGGTAGGACTGCAGACGCGACTTGACGTTGCTGGCCAGCAGCTCACGCCCGGAGGTCAGGATGTCGTTCATGTCGGCGCTGCCGACTTCGTGACGCAATGCAGAATCCATGGCGTTCTCGAGGCTGACCTCGGGAGCACGCACGTTGAGCAGGAAGTCACGCGGGTTGGATACCTGATACTGGACGGACATCTGCACTTCGACGATGTTCTCGTCCTGCGTCAGCATCGACTTGGTCTGGGAGAGCGAGCGCACCTTGGTGACGTTGATCTCGCGCACGTCATCGATGATCGGCGGATTCCAGTGCAGACCCGGGCCGACGATGTCGTTGTACTTGCCGAAGCGAAGCACCACGCCACGTTCGGACTGATCGACCAGATAGAAACCGGAAGCCGCCCAGATGGCGACCAGCACCACCCCGATGATGCCCGGCAGGGCAAAGGCATTGGTGCTGCCACCACTGCCGCCGTTGCCGCCCCCGCTGCCGCCACGACGCTTGCGGCCGTTGCCCAGCATGCCGTTGAGCTTGTCCTGGAACTTCTTCAGCGCTTCGTCGAGGTCGGGCGGTCCACCGTTGCCACCGCCGTTGCCTCCACCCCCTTTCTTGTCCCCGTTGCGGCCACCGCCACTCCAGGGGTCATGCTGGTTGCCGCCACCCGGCTCATTCCAAGCCATACGTCGTCTCCACTCAGTCGATGTTCCGCTCGTCATTATGATGACGCCGCCCATGCCGGCTTTCGTTGCCGGGAATCGTCCCCGGCAATTGATGACCGGTTCTTTGCTATGACACGGCGGCGCGCCCCTTGCGGGAGAAGGCCATGGCCCTGCCTGACAACCATCCTCTGCCAGGCGGCATCCGACAATCCCTTCACGTCGAATGCCTGTTGCTCGCTGCACGTCACTATCCGTGCAAGGGCATCTGCATCAGGTACCTGCAGATGCCAGATGACGCAATCACTGCGTCAGGACTTGTGCGTCACCGAGAGGCGATGCTTCTCGGCGCGCTCGGCAGACAGCTCACGCTGCCAGGCCTCACGATCGTCATGCTCGCCCCCGAGGTAGGCCTCGGGAGATTCCCCAAGATGCGACAACAGCTGGAGAAAGTCGCGCTTCTCGAGACGAATGTCCATCAACGCATTGCCCTGCTCGTCATACGCTTCACTCTTGACGGCATCCAGCTCATGCAGACCGGCACGCAGGCGTGACTTCTCCGGCCCCAGCGTCAGACGGGTCGAGATGACATTGTCTGACAGCAGCTCGGAGAAGGCCTGCATCAGCAGATCCAGCCCCTTGCCGTCACGCGCCGACAACCATACGACCAGCGGACGTCCGAAGCCGTCGCGCTCGATGCGCGGCGCCATGTCGAGGCGATCGACCTTGTTCATGACCAGCAGGCGTGGCACGTCACCGGCCTCAATCTCGTTGAGCACCTCGTTGACCTGCTCGGTATTGCGATCATTTTCCGGATCAGCCGCATCGATGACGTGCACCAGCAGGTCCGCCTCGGCGGCTTCCTGCAGGGTGGCCTGGAACGCTTCCACCAGCTTGTGCGGCAGGTGCCGAATGAAGCCGACGGTATCCGCAAGCACCGCAGGGCCCACGTCTTCCAGCTCCAGACGGCGCAGCGTCGGGTCGAGCGTGGCGAACAGCTGATCCGCCGCATAGACCTCAGAGGTGGTCAGCGCATTGAACAGCGTCGACTTGCCGGCGTTGGTATAGCCGACCAGTGACAGGCTGGGGATCTCGGCACGTGCCCGAGCACGGCGGTTCTGATCGCGCTGCTTGTGCACCTTCTCGAGCCGCTTGTGGATCGACTTGATCCGGGCACGCAGCAGACGACGGTCGGTCTCGAGCTGGGTTTCCCCCGGGCCACGCAGACCGATACCGCCCTTCTGACGCTCAAGGTGGGTCCAGCCACGCACCAGGCGGGTGGACATGTACTCGAGCTGAGCGAGCTCCACCTGCAGCTTGCCCTCGTGGGTACGCGCGCGCTGGGCAAAGATGTCGAGGATCAGACCGGTGCGGTCGATCACGCGACACTGGAGCGAACCTTCAAGGTTGCGCTGCTGGGAAGGGCTCAATGAATGGTTGAAGATCACAAGCTCGGCTTGGTGCTCGGCCAGGGCCTCACGCACTTCCTCAAGCTTGCCTTCTCCGATGAACGTACGGGAGTCAGGGCGGGGCCGGCTACCCTCGATGAGGGTGGCCGGCACGGCGCCTGCCGAACGTACGAGTTCGAGGAGCTCACCGGCATCCTCGCGTTCTTTTTCGTCCCGGAAATTGACATGGACCAGGACGGCCGTTTCACCGGCTTCGGGTCGTTCGAAGAACAATCAGCGCCTCGGATTTCAGCTTTCTGTGGAGGGCACGGTCGCATCCTGGGCCGGCAGGCGCACATTGCGCGAGGGCACCACGGTTGAGATAGCGTGCTTGTAAACCATCTGGGAGACGGTATTGCGCAGCAGGATGACGAATTGATCGAAGGATTCGATCTGGCCCTGCAGCTTGATGCCGTTGACCAGGAAGATCGAGACCGGAATACGTTCCTTGCGCAGGATGTTCAGGTACGGGTCCTGGAGTGATTGACCTTTGGACATGTGACTCTCCGTAAAAAATGTCTCGTTCGAGGCAAGTATGGTTATGTTCGCCAGCGCTCCGGGTTGCCCTCTTTGGGGGGCTTCACGGGCGCGGGTCGTGACAGCTCATGTTACGCTAAGTGCTGGTCTGGCGCACGATTTTCAAGGTTTCACTGTAAGGATTTACACCCATGGAATCCACGTGGTGAATCCCCTTCCAGCTACGCAGCCAGGTCAATTGACGCTTGGCGAGCTGGCGGGTGGCAATGATGCCACGCTCACGCATCTCGTCACGCGTCAGATGCCCCTCCAGATAATCCCACACCTGACGATAGCCGACACAGCGTATCGAGGGCAGCCCGGGGTGCAGCTCCGGGCGAGCCTTCAGCGCTTCGACCTCGCCAATCAGGCCCTGTTCCAGCATCTGGTCAAAACGCGTCTCGATACGTTCATGTAACACGGCTCTGTCATGGGGCGCCAGTGCGATCGGGATCGGCCGGAACGGAAGCTCGGCTTCCGGCTGCTCCGCGAGCAGCTCCGTCATCGAGCGCCCGCTCAACAGACAGACTTCCAGCGCACGTGTCAGACGCTGCGGGTCCGAGGGCCGGATCCTCTCGGCGCTCGCCGGATCCAGCCTGGCAAGCTGCGCATGCAGCGCCGGCAGCCCTTCGTCTCTGGCGCGTGCTTCCAGCTGTTCACGCAGCGCGGGATCCGCCGCCGGCAGCTCCGCCACACCTTCCAGCAGCCGCTTGAAGTACATCATGGTGCCACCGACCAGCAGCGGCATCTTGCCGCGGGACTGGATCTCGGCGATATGCGCCAGTGCATCGCGACGAAACTCCGCTGCCGAATAGCTCTCCAGCGGGTCCAGGAAGTCAATCAACCGGTGCGGCGCCCGCGCCAGCTCTTCGGCGCTGGGCTTGGCGGTCCCGATGTCCATGCCACGATAGATCAGCGCGGAATCGACGCTCACCAGCTCCGCCCCCTGCTCCTCGTGCCAGCGGATGGCCAGGTCCGTCTTGCCGGAGGCTGTCGGTCCCATCAACAGCATGACAGGCGGTTTGTCAGCCATCTCATGCGCGGCACGGGGGGAAATGTCGGGGGATTGCGTCTGGGTCATGACCTATTGTCTGGGCTAGGAGGTGAATCAAGGGTGAACCACTGTCGATACCGGGCAGGCTTACTGCCCACGCAGGAACAGCTTGTCGAGTTCATTCATGGAAAGTTCGGTCCAGGTAGGACGGCCATGATTGCACTGACCGGAGCGCTCGGTGCGCTCCATGTCTCGCAGCAGGGCATTCATCTCGGGGACCGTCAGACGACGATTGGCCCGCACGCTGCCCCGACAGGCCATGTCCGCGAGCAGCTCATTCATGTGAGCTTCCATACGATCGCTGCGGCCGTAACGCTCGAGATCCTCCAGCATGCCGCGCACCAGTGGCTCGACATCGGCATTGCCGAGCACCACCGGCACCTGTCGCACCAGCAGGGTTTCCGGTCCGGCGGCGTCCAGCTCGACACCCAGACGCGTGAATGCCTCGGATTCGCGCTCGAAGGTACCCATCTCGCGCGAACTGACGGCAAGTGACACCGGCACCAGCAGCGGCTGGGCCTCCAGATGACCGCCGCCATGCACATGGCGCTTCATGCGCTCGTAGGTGATGCGCTCATGGGCGGCGTGCATGTCGACCATCACCAGTCCACGCGAGGTCTGCGACAGGATGTAGACCCCGTGCAGCTGCGCGATGGCGTAGCCCAGCGGTGGCGTATCATCCTCGGCGCTCTGGGCTGGCAGGCCACGCATCACGATGTCAGAGGCGACAGGCGTGGGCCCGTCAGCGGACACATTCTCCGCCGGGACTCCCGACGATGGCTCCGCTGACGGTGCCGAGACCTGCCAACCGGCGGCAGATTCGCTGATACCGGCCGGTGCGTCATCCTCACCTTGGCGCATCCCTTCGCCCAGGGTGACACGCGGGGCGCGTCGCGCCTCGCGCTCGGCACTGGCGATGGCGGCAGGGTCGCGAGCAGCGCCATGCTCAGGCGTTGTGCCCGCTGGCCCGCCACCCGGCGTCAGCAGATGGTCTTCGCTGGGATGCAACGCACGATAGCCGGCCATGAACTGACGCACCCGCTCAGCACTCAGGCGCTCGCTGGAGCGGCCATCTCCGGCCGGCGGCAGCTGTGACGATGGCTTCCAGGGCGCTGCAGCGCCTGACGGCTCACCTGCAGCGGCTGACTGATCCTTCCCGGCCGACGCACCACCACCAGGGGATGACTGCGCTGACGCACCATGCTCCTGCGCATCCTGCTCCTGACGCCCGAGACGCATGCCCTGCTGCTGCCAGCCGGGATCCTCCTCCTTCTCCTGGCCCTCGATACCGGTGGGCGCGGCGCTGTTGTCACCGGGGCGCACCTCGGCCAGTGCCTTGTGCAGGCTGGAGAACAGGAAGTCGTGCACCAGGCGTCCGTCGCGGAAGCGCACTTCGTGCTTGGTGGGGTGAACGTTGACATCCACCACCGTGGGGTCCAGCTCCAGATAGAGCACGAACACCGGATGCCGGCCGTGGAACAGCACGTCGCGATAGGCCTGACGCACGGCATGCGCGACCAGACGGTCACGCACCACGCGGCCATTGACGAAGAAATACTGCTGGTCCGCCTGGGCACGCGAATGCGTCGGCAAGCCGACCCAGCCGGAGAGACGCAAGCCGGAGGCCTCGATATCCAGATGCAGCGCATGCTCGAGGAAGTTGCGGCCCAGCAGTGCGCCGATCCGGCGCTCCACCGTCAGCGTGTCCTCGCCGGCACGCAGCTGATGTACCACCTTCTGGTTGTGGCGCAACGTCCAGCCGATGTCGTGACGCGACAGCGCGAGACGCCGGAAGCTTTCCTCGACATGGCCGAATTCGGTCTTCTCGGTACGCATGAACTTGCGACGCGCCGGCGTATTGAAGAACAGGTCACGCACGGCCACGCTGGTGCCACGCGGATGGGGCGCCGGCGAGACGCGCGGCGACATCTCACGGCCTTCCGCCACCACCCGCCAGCCATTGGCGGGCTCATCCGAGACGTTCGAGAACAGCTCCAGGCGCGAGACCGAGCTGATCGAGGCCAATGCCTCCCCCCGAAAGCCGAGACTCGCCACACCTTCCAGGTCATCAAGGCTCTCGATCTTGCTGGTCGCGTGACGTGACAGGGCCAGCGGCAGATCCTCCTCGGTGATGCCGCAGCCGTTGTCACGCACGCGAATCAGCCGCGCACCGCCGCCTTCCAGTTCCAGTTCGATGCGCGTACTGCCGGCATCGATGGCGTTCTCGATCAGTTCCTTGACCACGGAGGCCGGTCGCTCCACCACCTCGCCCGCCGCGATCTGGTTGGCAAGACGCGGATTGAGAATGCGGATACGCCGCTCACGTGTTTCAGCGACATCCGTATCAGATGGCTCGACGGACATGGAAGAACTCCTGATTATGCATGCGTAGAGGGCGTCTCTCTGAAAACGACACTGCCCGCCGACCCGGCCTCTCCGTGCGGCGAGCACGCAAGAGCCGAGTCAGCGGACAGTCGACGGGCTTCATGCCCGATGGATAGCGTGCTCGGGCTGCCACGCCCGCCTGCCGCCACATCGAAGGAGCAGGCGGCCTGACACTCAGCCGCGTGGAATCTTGAGCACCTGACCGACGCGGACCGTGTCCCCGCTCATGCCATTGGCCTGCTTCAGCGCGGCCATGCTCACGTTGTGACGCTGTGCGACTTCCGACAGCGTATCGCCACTCTTGACGCGATACTCGCCACCGTTGCCGCCTCGTGCCTGGCTGCGTCGCCATGCCAGCAGACTGGCAGGCGGCGGATTGCGCTCGAAGTGGCTCTGGATACCCGAGAAGATCGAGCGCGCCAGCTTTTCCTGATAGGCGCCACTGTTGAGGTTGCGCTCTTCCTGGGGATTGGAGATGAAGCCCGTTTCCACCAGCAGAGACGGGATGTCCGGCGACTTGAGCACCACGAACCCGGCCTGCTCCACCTGACGCTTGTGCAGCGAGTTGATGCGGCCCAGATTGGCCAGCACGCCGCTGCCTGCCGCCAATGAATCATTGAGCGTGGCGGTCATGGTCAGATCCAGCAGCACGCCGCGCAGCATCTCATCCTTGTCATTCAGGCTGAGGTTGCCATCCACGCCGCCGATCAGGTCAGCACGGTTCTCGGTGGCCGCCAGCCAGCGGGCGGTCTCTGAGGTGGCGCCACGGCTGGACAGCGCAAAGACCGAGCTGCCATGCGGCCGCGGACTGTTGAAGGCGTCGGCGTGCACCGAGACGAAGAAGTCTGCCTTCTGCTCACGCGCGATCTCGGTACGCTTGCGCAGCGGGATGTAGTAATCGCTGTTGCGGGTCAGGATGGCCTTGAAGCCGGGCTGCTCGTCGAACATGCGCTTGAGGCGCTTGCCGATCTTGAGCACCACATCCTTCTCCTTGGTACCGCTCGGGCCGCTGGCGCCCGGGTCCTCACCGCCATGACCGGGGTCAATGGCGATGATGATATCGCGCTTGGGATGCGTCGCCGCCTTGCTGCTCGGCAGCGGCGCGGCAGGCTCGCCCTTCAGCTTGCGCTTGGCTGCCGCCTGCTCCTGCTCGCGGATACGGGCTTCGATCGGGTCAATGGGATTCTCGACCGCGGACTCGCCCGGGAACTCGAGATCCACCACCAGACGGTTGCCGTACTTGTCGTTCGGCGCCAGCGTGAAGTCCTTGGGATTGACCTGGCGCGTCAGATCCAGCACGACCCGCAGGGCATCGTCCTGTCGTCCGGTACGGATCGCCTTGATGGCACTGCCTTCCAGATCCAGCGCATCGAGCTTGCGCTTCACCGCGTTGCTGGCCACCTCGCTTGCCGCGAGGTCGATCACCAGACGCCGAGGATTGTCGAGGCTGAAGATGTTGGCACTGGCTGCGCTATCGAGATCGAACACCAGCCGCGTGTGGTCCGGCGCGGTCCACAGCCGCAGATTCTCGACCTTGGCGGCCAGCGCCTGGGGAGCGAGCGCGAGACTTGCCAGCGAGCACATCACCCCCCCCGCCAGGCAGCGACGTAGACCGCGCATCATGCGCAGGCGAGAGGATTGGGGCGCAGTTTCAGGCATCGGAAAGGGTGACTCGAACAGAAGGAACATGGATGAATATAGCGAAGGATGACCAGACGCAGCCACGAAGATGATACGGCACGTCAGGCGCCATCATGCCTGAGAGGCGCGTCGCTCGGCCAGTGCCTCAAGCCAACCCTCTCCTCGCGGTGTGAGGGCATGCAACTCGGCCTCGCGGCCCTGCTCGGCGACGGACAACGTCACGCGCAGGTCCGGCACCGGCAGGAAGCCCTGACCACAGCTTGGCCACTCGATCAGCGCCAGGCTGTCATCGGCAAGCAGGTCTCGCCCGCCGATGAACTCAAGCTCCTCCGGGTCAGCCAGCCGGTAGAGATCGAAATGATTGATGTGCCATTCGCCGCCCTCGGGACGTGGCAGCACATAGGGCTCCACCAGGGTATAGGTCGGACTCTTCACCGCCCCCTCATGCCCGTAGGCACGCAGCACGCCACGCGTGAGAGTCGTCTTGCCGGCCCCCAGCTCACCTTCCAGGAACACCAGCCCGCGGCCGGCAAGGACGTCGCCCAGCTGGCTGCCAAAGGCAACCTGGGCATTTTCATCAGACAGGAGTATGCGCATTTCGGGCCCGTGGATTGAGCAATAAATGCATATAGGATGCCAGATCACCCGCGAGCAGGCCACGCTCGCCGCGCTCCTGCACCGCACGGTCGGCGGCCAGGGCGTGCACCAGCACGCCGACCCGTGCCGCCTGCGCCATGCAACACGTGACATGCGCCGCCTGTGCCGTGCCCTGCTCATGGGTGCGTGACTGGCGTGCATCGAAGCCACCATTGAGCGCCTGGGCCGCCAGCCCCGCGATGATGCCGCCCAGCACGTCCCCCATGCCGCCACTGGCCATGCCGGGATTGCCATAGGGACACAGCGCCACGTCTGGCCCTTCCAGTACGCCGGCGGGACTGGCAATCAGACTGCCGGCCCCCTTGAGCACTACACTGCCGCCATATCTTTGCTGCAGGGCGCGCACGGCGCCGGGCCGGTCCTGCTCGACCTGTGCCACCGAGCAGCCCAGCAGGCGCGCCGCCTCTCCGGGATGCGGCGTCAACACCCAATCGTCGCGTCGGATCACCTCACCTTCACCGGCTCGCCAGGCCAGCAGGCTCAGGGCGTCGGCATCCACCACCAGCGGCTGGTCGGCCGCGAGCACGCGAGACAGTCCTCCCCAACCCCACAACAGGCTCTCCAGCGGCTCCGTCCCCATGCCGGGGCCGACCAGTGTCACGCTGGCCTGTGCCATCTGGGCTTCCAGTACGGCAAACCCGTCATGACTGCTGCCCTCCGGCCCGCTCTTGAGACCACGCACCATGACTTCCGGGCAGCGTGTCAGGCTGGCGCTGACATGCGCCGGCGCGGTAAGCAGCGCCACCTTGCCGGCACCGGCACGCGCGGCGGCTTCACTGGCCAGCAGAACGGAGCCGCCAAGCCCCGGCCCGCCGCCAAAGACGAGCACGCTGCCGGCATCTCCCTTGTGCGCCAGCGGAGAGCGCGGCACCAGCTCGGTCTCCAGCCAGCGCGGCGTGAGGCGCTGCACGGACTCGCACGCCAGCAGCGCTGCCGTTCGGGTCTGCTTGACCACCTCCGGCAGCACCCGAGCCGCACCAAGCCGCGCCAGACTGACGTGTCCGGCATGCAGCTCGGCGCGCCCGGTGTGCAGACCCGGCTTGTCGACCAGAAATGTCAGCGTGACATCCGCCTCCACGGCGACACCGGCCACCGCCCCCGTGGCGGCATCAAGCCCCGAGGGCACATCCAGCGCCATGACATGCGCGCCCTCCCGGTGACGTTGGTTGATCAGCTCGATGGCGTGGGCGACCGCGCCGCGGGGCGCCTCGCGCAGACCGATACCGGTCAGGGCGTCCAGCAGCAATGGCCAGCCCTTCACCAATGATTCTGCCGTGGCGGTATCTTGTGGCCAGGGGTGACGCTCGACCCCGGCTTCCCGCGCGGCAATCGCGGCCAGTTGGGCATCGCCTGTCAATTGCGCCTCATCCTTCAAAGCGATGATGCGCACCTCGAACCCCGCCAGCTGGGCAAGACGCGCCACCAGGTAGCCGTCGCCCGCATTGTTGCCGCCACCACACAGGACACACAATCTGCGCGTCTCGGGCCATCGCTGCCGCAGCAGGTCGAAGGCTGACTGCGCCGCCCGCCCCATCAGACGCTTGTCCACCGACGCTTCAGGCAAGCTGTTGGTCATCGAGACGGTCTCTTCCGCCAGCAGCCAATGCTCGAGGTCACGCAGCGCCGCGATGGGCCACAGGCAATTGACCGAACGCCACAAGGCTTGAGTGGCGGATGAGACCGGCGTCACATCGCAGGGGTTAGAGGAATCGCTCACGGCCATGCCCACACTCCATGTCTGATAAACTGAGTCGTGCCCGCGCCCTGGAAAAGCGGCGCCGCACGCCCTGAAATACTGGGTAGCGCACACCTCACATGCCGCTTGGGCTGATCGGCAAGTTACGCTAAGGTGGCGCCCTTTCGCACGCACCGCCGACTCCTCGCCGTGAGACGCCAGCGTGCACCATGCTCCTGAACATCCTGTCCAGCTGGAATGCCCATGCCTGCTTCATCCGCCACCATGCCCCTGCCCGCCGACGCAGCCGGAAGCTCTCCCGACGAGACATCCGGTGATGACTCGCGCGTCGCCGACCCTCAGGCCATGGCGGAACTGGCAGCCCGCATCAAGACATGGGGGCGCGAACTGGGGTTTCAGCAGGTCGGGATCACCGATGTCGACCTCTCGGAACACGAGGCCTACCTGGAACGTTGGCTGGCCAATGGTCATCACGGCGAGATGAACTTCATGGCCAAGCACGGCACCAAGCGCACGCGCCCGGAGGAGCTAGTGCCCGGCACGCTGCGCGTCATCAGCGTGCGCCTCGACTACCTGCCGCCCGAGGTCGAGACCACCCAGGTACTCAGCCAGCCCGAGCGCGCCTACGTCTCACGCTACGCGCTGGGACGCGATTACCACAAGCTGATGCGCAAGCGGCTGGCCAACCTGGCCAAGCAGATAGAGAAGGAAGTCGGCACGTTCGGCTACCGCGCCTTCGTCGACTCCGCTCCGGTCATGGAGCGCGCGCTGGCCCAGAAGGCCGGTATCGGCTGGTTCGGCAAGAACGCCATGCTGATGAACCAGCAGGCTGGCTGCCTGTTCTTCCTGGGCGAACTCTACACCGACCTGCCTCTGCCGGTGGATGCCCCCTTCGAGAAGGAGCACTGTGGCAGCTGCAACGCCTGCAAGGTCGCCTGCCCGACGGATGCCATCGTCGAGGACAAGGTCATCGATGCACGCCGCTGCATCTCCTACCTGACCATCGAGCTGGATGGCGCCATCCCCGAAGAATTCCGCCGTGCCATGGGCAACCGCATCTATGGCTGCGACGACTGCCAGCTGTTCTGCCCCTTCACGCGCTTTGCCAAGGCGACCCAGGAGGCGGATTTCTCGCCACGCCATGATCTGGATCGCATCGAGCTGATCCGGCTGTTCTGCTGGGGGGAGCAGGAGTTCCTCGACAAGACGCAAGGCAGTCCCATCCGGCGTATCGGCTATGAGAAGTGGCTCTCCAACATCGCCATCGGGCTGGGCAATGCGCCCTGGTCGGAGCAGGTCGAGCATGTCCTGCGTGCCCGCCTGCCCTATCCCAGCGAGCCACTGCGCGAGCACGTGCGCTGGGCGCTGAAGGAGCAAGCCATCAAGCGCGGTGCCCGTCTGGCCACCGCGCTCTGACACTCTCACCCTGCGTCGTTCAGACGATGCCCTGCTGGGTCAGCTTGAGGAAGGTCTTGCGGTAATGCGCAAGCTCCGCCAGTGACTCGCGGATATCATCCATCGCCTGGTGAGTCGCGCGCTTCTTGAAACCGTCCAGCGCGGCCGGATTCCAGCGCTTGGCGAGTTCCTTGAGGGTCGAGACATCGATGTTGCGGTAGTGGAAGAACGCTTCCAGCAACGGCATCTCATGCTGCAGGAAACGGCGATCCTGATGCACGCTGTTGCCGCACATCGGCGAGGCGCCTGCCGCCACGTGGCGGGCCAGGAACTCGAGAGTCTGACGTTCGGCTTCGGCGGTATCGATCTGACTTTCCTTGACGCGCGTCACCAGCCCAGATTCGCCGTGGGTGCGCGTGTTCCATTCATCCATCGCCTCCAGCAGGCTGTCCGGCTGATGCACGGCCAGCACCGGCCCTTCGGCAATCAGGTTGAGATCTCCGTCGGTGACCAGCGTGGCCACCTCGATGATGCGCTCACGCGCGGGGTCGAGACCGGTCATTTCCAGGTCGATCCAGATGAGGCGGTCGGCCTGCGCGGTGGGATTTGCCATGGGTCACTCCTTGCTGAACGGGGAATGGGAAGACGCTGAGGATCCGCCTGTGACGGCAGTATCACACGCCATCCCGGGGTGTCGCACGACACCCGAGGGCGCAAAGGGTACAATCGCGCCGCAGAGGGGGGAAGACGCTCCCATCCCTGGCGAACGAACGGCGACCGGAGTCACCAGCCAAGCATGAGCAAACGCAAGCTAAGCCGCCAGCAACAATGGCGCATCGAGAAGGTCCAGGCCGAGCGTACCAAGCGCGCAGAAAAGCGCGAGACGCAGGACCGCGACAAGCTCGACGCCGGCGAATACGGCCCGGAACAGCACGGCCGTGTCATTGCCCACTACGGGCGCAGCCTGGAAGTCGAAAGTGAATCCGGCAGCCTGCATCGCTGCCACCTGCGCGCCAACCTGGAAACGCTGGTCACCGGTGACCGCGTGATCTGGCGTGAAGCCAGCGACGCCACGGGTGTGGTGGTGGCACGCGGTGCCCGCACTACCGAGCTTGAACGCCCGGACATGCGGGGGGTGCTCAAGCCGGTGGCCGCCAACATCGACCAGATCATGATCGTGTTCGCCGCCGAACCCGCGCCACAACCCAATCTGATCGACCGCTACCTGATCGCTGCGGAAGCCACCGGCATCACGCCGGTGCTGGTGCTCAACAAGGTTGACCTCCTGCCCGAGAGCGGTGGTGTGCTGCGTGACCTGCTGGCACGCTACGAGGCACTCGGCTACGACGTCGTCGCCTGTACCACGCGCGGCGAGGCAGGCCTGGACGCCCTGAAGGCACAGCTGAGCGATCGCACCTCGGTGTTCGTCGGTCAGAGTGGCGTCGGCAAGTCGTCACTGGTCGGCATGCTGCTGCCCCGAGAAGAGATACGTGTCGGCCCGCTCTCCACCGAATCACGCCAGGGCATGCACACTACCACCACGGCCTGGCTCTATCACATGCCGGACGGCGGTGATCTGATCGACTCACCCGGTATCCGTGAATTCGGCCTGGTGCACCTGACGCCGGAGCAGGTCACCGATGGCTTCCGTGAATTCCACGACTACCTGGGGCTATGCCGCTTCCGTGACTGCAAGCACGAGAAGGAGCCGGGCTGCGCCCTGCTCCAGGCAGTCGACAGCGGCGAGATAGGCCGCGTGCGCTTTGACAGCTACAAGAAGATCCTGCTGTCACTGACCGAGAGCTGAACGTGCGCGACTGACGCCTCTCTTCAAGGTCTGGTTCGCAAGCACCACGAAAAACCCCCACCCGTCTGTGACGAGTGGGGGTTTTTCATGTCAGTCGAACTGACGGGGCGAGGACGTGATCCGGCGGATCAGGCCAGCGCCTTCTCCACGACCTCGTAGAGATTGCGCGACAGCTTCTCGGCCCGGATACGCTCGAGCTCAGCCTTCATCAGCGCCTGACGCTTGGCATCGAAACGCTTGTAGCGCGTCAGCGGCGTGATGATGCGCGCCGCGATTTCCGGATTCAGGCGATTGAGTTCGATGACCACATCCGCCAGCAGGCGATAGCCTTCGCCATCGAGGCGATGGAAGTTGACGCGGTTCTGACCGGCGAAGGCACCGATCAAGGCGCGCACCTTGTTGGGGTTGGTCAGCGAGAACGCCGGATGCTCCATCAAGAAGCGCACGCGATCCAGCACGTCAGCCTGCGGACGCGTGACCTGGATCGAGAACCACTGATCCATCACCAGCGGATCATGCGACCAGCGCTCGGCGAAGGCCTTGAGGGCCGGATCGCCCAGCTCCGTGCGCGAGGAGTGCACCAGCAACGTCAATGCCGCGCGTACGTCGGTCATGTTGTGCGCCGCTGCCAGCTGAGCCTGGGCCAGACGCACGCCCTCCTCGTCCTCGATGCTCATCAGATAGCTGAGCGCGGCATTCTTGAGGCTGCGGCGCGCCATCTGCTCGAAGGTCGGCGCGTAGTCGCCCTGCTGCTCATTGGCATGATAGAGCGCGACGAAATCATCGCGCAGTGCCGTGGCCAGTTGCGCCTTGGCGGTCTTGCGCGCCCAGTGGATGGCATCGACATCGACGACAGTCTGCTGCTCGGCGATATAGGCCTCCGACGGCAGGGTCAGCATCTCGGCCAGCACGGCACGATCGGACGCCTCGCTCTGGAGCAGGAAGCGATAGGCGGCCAGCAGACGCGCATCGAGTGATGCCTGGGTGTCGCCCTGCTGCCAGGCGGCCATCAGATCCTCGAGCGCTGCCAGCGCCAGACGCTGACCGGCATCCCAGCGGTTGAAGCCATCGCTGTCATGCTGCATCAGGAAGGCCAGCTGCTCACGGCTGTAGGCGAAGGACAGCTTGACCGGCGCCGAGAAGCCGCGCAGCAGCGACGGCACGGGGTCGGCACCGGCCTCGAGGCCAGTGAAGACGAAGGTCTGCTCGGCCTCGGTCAGCTCCAGCACCGTTTCCGTGCCCAGCGCCTCGCCGTCGAGCGTGAGCGCCAGATCACTGCCATCCGCACCCACCAGGCCCATGCGTACCGGGATCACCAGCGGCAGCTTCTCAGCCTGCCCCGGTGTCGCTGGGGTGGACTGATGCAGCGTCAGGGAATAGCGGCCCGACTCGGCATCGAAGTTGCCGCGGGCGCTGATTTCCGGCGTCCCCGCCTGAGAGTACCAGCGCATGAACTGGGTGAAGTCTCGCCCGGAGGCTTCGCTCATCGCACTGATGAAATCCTCGATGGTGGCGGCGCTGCCATCGTTGCGCGCGAAGTAGAGGTCACTGCCGCGGCGGAAGGCCTCTTCGCCCAGCAGGTTGGCGACCATGCGCACCACTTCGGACCCCTTCTCGTAGATGGTCAGGGTGTAGAAGTTGGAAATCTCGATATAGGACGCCGGGCGCACCGGATGCGCGGTGGGACCGGCATCTTCCGCGAACTGCGCGGTGCGCAGCATGGCGACGTCTTCGATGCGCTTGACCGGCGCCGAATTCATGTCGGCGGAGAAGGTCTGGTCACGATAGACGGTGAAGCCTTCCTTCAGGGACAGCTGGAACCAGTCACGGCAGGTGACGCGATTGCCGGACCAGTTGTGGAAGTACTCGTGTGCCACCACCCCTTCGACGCGCTGGAAGGCAGCGTCGGTGGTGGTGTCGGGATTGGCCAGCACACAGGCGCTGTTGAAGATGTTGAGACCCTTGTTCTCCATCGCGCCCATGTTGAAGTCATTGACCGCGACGATCATGAAGATATCGAGGTCATACTCGCGCCCATAGACCTCCTCATCCCACTTCATGGAGGCCTTGAGAGAGTTCATGGCGTGCTGGGTCTTGTCGAGATTCTCCGGCTCGACCCAGATCTCCAGGGCGACATCACGCCCGCTCATGGTGGTGAAGCTGTCGGCGTGCTTGACCAGATCCCCCGCCACCAGCGCGAACAGGTAGCACGGCTTGAGGTGCGGGTCCTGCCAGGTGACGAAATGACGGCCGCCTTCCAGCTCGCCACGCTCGACGGGATTGCCGTTGGAGAGCAGGATCGGGTAGTTCGCCTTGTCCGCGATGACGGTCGTCGTGAATACCGACATCACGTCCGGACGATCCGGGTAATAGGTGATACGGCGGAAGCCCTCGGCCTCGCACTGAGTGCAGAACATGCCGGAGGACACATAGAGCCCTTCCAGTGCCGTGTTGGCCGCCGGGTCGATCAGCACGACCGTCTCGAGCTCACAGCTGGCCGGCAGCGCCGCGAGGGTGAGATGCGTCTCGTCGACCTTGTATTCATCACTGGCGAGCGCTCGCCCATCGACACGCACGGATTCCAGCGTCAGGTGCTCGCCATTGAGCACCAGCGGCGGCGTCGCGTCACTGCCCACGGCGGCATCGGGATTGGCCTCGAGGGTCAGCACGGCCGTCACGCGGGTCGCGGACGGCGCCAGATCGAACGTCAACCGAGTGCTGAGAATGCGCCAGGCCGGCGCTTGATAATCATCAAGATGAATGGCGGCAGGTTGTGACATGAAGGACTCCACGATCAACGCCGCGCGGACGATGCCACACGGCAGGAAAACATCGGGCAGCGATGGCAGCCTGCCACCGCGCCCGCGATGAATGGCCCCTCACGGGAGGGGCAGGACACGCGAATGACTAGTCGTTCTGCAGGCGTTCGCCGCTGACGGGTCGGGAGGGCTCATCGAAGGGCTCGGCCGGGGAAGGCGCAGGCGCGAGTTCCTCGTATCCCCCGCGCGGCTCGGGGCGCGTGCCCAGCCAGATGGCCAACAGGGAAAGGAAGACCAGCAACGAGACCTTGACCGCCATCACGGAAACGGTGAAGAGAATGATCAGCATCGAGACCACCAGCATGCCGACCGCCAGGATGCGTGCACGCAGCGGGATGGCACGCTCGCGCTCCCAGGAGATCAGGGGAGGCCCGATCTGGGGGTGTTCGCGAATGTAGCGCGCGAAGCGAGGGGAGCCGCGACTGGCACAGGCCAGCGCCAGTAGCATGAAGACGGTCGTCGGCAACAGGGGCAGGAACATGCCGGCAAACCCGATCGCGAAGAACAGCCAGGCCAGCCCCAGCCAGCAGATCCGCTTCATGCGCCGAAAAATCATCATCTCAAGGTCCCCTCAACCATCGGGCGCACACCGCGTGCCACCTGCTACCAGTCAAGCGCCAGATGCCTCCCGAGGGAAGTGCATTCTGGCTATCTTTCCCATAGCTGCTGCGTGCATGGTAACGGGCTTGCCCGTGACACGAAAGGCGAACGGGATTGCGGTACAGGCGACATTCAGTCGCTGTGCGCCACCTGCCAGAGGCGCATGATGGCTTCACAGCGGTCCGCCAGCAGTTCAGCGGTGCGCGTCAGGGCCTGCTCCAGCGGCATGGCAGCGTCACACAGGGTGAAGACGGCGCTGACGCCTTCGTCATGCGCAGCCTGCCAGCCATCCGCGAGACGCCCTGCCAGCACGATGGCCGGCACTCCGGCCGCTCGGGCGGCACGCGCCGCGCCGATGGGCGTCTTGCCTCCCAGGCTTTGCCCATCCAGCCCGCCCTCGCCGGTGATCAGCAGGTCACACCCTTCCAGGCGCTGCGCCACGTTCAGTCGTTCCATCACAAGCTCGATGCCCGGGCGCAGCTCCCCCGTGAGCCAGGCCGCCACTGCGTAGCCCATGCCACCTGCGGCACCAGTGCCCGGCAGCTGCTGGTGGTCCTCCCCCAGCACCTCGGCACTCATCCGCGCGAAACGCCCCAGCGCGACGTCCAGCTCCTCGACCACCGCCTCATCCGCGCCCTTCTGCGGCCCGAACACGGCCGTCGCGCCACGCGGGCCACACAGCGGGTTGTCGACGTCCACCGCCGCGGACACCTTGAGAGTCGCCAGCCGCGGGTCCAGGCCACTGGCATCCAACCGCGCCAGTCGTGCCAGCGCCGCGCCTCCGTCCGGCAGTTCGTCACCCGCCTCATCCAGCAGGCGCAGACCAAGTGCACGCAACATGCCGCTGCCGCCATCGTTGGTCGCGCTGCCGCCCAGCGTGACGATCAGGCGCTCGGCACCGGCCTCCAGCGCGGCAAGCACCAGCTGTCCGACGCCGTAGGTACTGGCGATGCGCGCATCACGCTCATCGGGGCTGAGCAGGTGCAGACCACTGGCCTCGGCGAGCTCGACGATGGCCGTGCGGCTACCCGCTTGCCAGCCCCATTGCGCAGTGACCTCACGCCCCAGCGGATCACGTACCTGAGCGCTGCGCGCCTCGATGGGATCTGCCTCGCTTGCAGCGGCCAACAGTGCCACCAGGGTGCCCTCTCCGCCATCTCCCAACGGGCACAGGTCGAGCTCGGCCTCGGGCAATACGCGCCGGATGCCGCTCGCCATTGCCTCGGCAGCCTCCAGCGCAGGCAGCGCCTCCTTGTAGCTGTCAGGGGCCAGCAGGATACGCAACGCCGAACGAGAGGAGGAAGTGGTAACGGGAGACATGGGCTGACGATCCTTGTTGTCAATGGTGGGGATGATCTCAGGTGCTCCTGCGTGATCAGGCATGCGCTGGATGACGCCACGGCACGCTCGGCGCGTCATGGACACGCAGGGCGACTCATGGTCCGCAGGATCCTGACGCTCATTGGTGCCATGCGCTGCCCACAAACGCAACTGCCACCCACCGGAGAACCGACGAGTGGCAGCGAAATTGCCGACGGGAAGCTTGTGATGCTGGCGCGGCAGAAGCCGCTCGGGCGATGCGCGACGCATCACCGGCACCTCACTTGACCAGGCGCGTCTCGGTGGGGGCCAGTGTCACCTTGCCCTCGCGCTTCAGGTGGCCGATGGCACGCTTGAAGTTGGCCTTGCTGGCGCCGAAGGCGTCGCTGATGGCCTGGGGGTCGCTCTTGTCACCCAGCGGCAGTACCCCGGCGTTGGCTTCCAGACGTGCAAGGATGCGGTCCGCCAGCTGTTGATGGCCTGCAGGGCCCGGTGCCTGCGGGGTCAGGTCGATGTTGCCGTTGCCATCATTCTTGAGCACCCACAGACGCAGACGATTGCCGATATGCAGGCGGGTGAAGATGCGATCATGGTGCACCAGCCCCCAATGGGCATTGTCGATGATGATCTTCATGCCCAATTCGGTCTTCGCCGCCACCAGGCCGGAGATTTCCTGACCGACGGTGTACTCGGCCGGAGTCTTGTCCAGCCAGCGATCCAGGCGCATCGACGCGACCATGCGATCGCTGTGCTTGTCGAGCCCCACGTGCACCATGGCGAACTGGCCCGCCTTGAGCTCACGCTTGCGCTCGCCGTAGGGCAGCAGCAGGTCCTTGCCAAGGCCATTGTCGAGGAAGGTGCCGATGTCATTGACCTCGACCACCTTGAGGGCGGCGAACTCACCGACCATGGCGCGCGGATAGCGCGTGGTGGCCAGCAGGCGGTCTTCATCATCAAGACTCACGAAGACTTCCACCGCGTCACCGATATCGGCACCGGCAGGAATGAAGGGAGTCGGCAGCAGGATTTCACCGCGGTCACCGCCGTCGAGGAAGACGCCGAAGCCGACCCGCTTGGTGATGGTCAGGGTATTGCGCTGGCCGATAGCGAGCGGAGCAGACATGTAACCTCTCTTTGCGCAGCCCGACCCACCCGGGGCGAGCGTCACGCGAATATGACGAACGAAGATGGTGAAACGCTTTGAGAGCGCAGCGCCTGAAACGGGTACGTGACGCTTTCAAAGCGATTCAAACGAACACAGCACCGCTCGCCGAGAGCGAACGGTGCTGAGAGTGGCGCCCCTGACACTTGTCGACGACATTTGCCGCTGACAGCGGTCAGCCGTGACATGAGCGCCAGGCGCGCGAGGAAGATCAGTCGCGGAAGTTGTTGAACTGCAGCGGCAGCTCGATGCTCTCGTCACCTTTCAGCAAGGCCATGGCACCTTGGAGATCATCACGCTTCTTGCCAGTGACGCGCACCTTCTCACCCTGGATCTGGGCCTGGACCTTGAGCTTGGCATCCTTGAGCGCCTTGACGATCTTCTTGGCGGTCGGCTGATCCAGCCCCTGCCGCAGCACCAGCTGCTGGCGGGCACGCACACCGCCGGTGTCAGCGTCCTTCTCTTCCAGGCAACGCACGTCGATGCCACGCGCGATCAGGCGACCCTTGAGCAGCTCGATCATCTGACGCAGCTGGAAATCGGCGTCGGCTTCCAGATTGACGGTCTCTTCCTTCTCGAGTTCGAAGCCGGCAGTCACGCCCTTGAAATCAAAGCGTGTCGCAAGTTCGCGATTGGCCTGATCGACGGCGTTCTGAACTTCGTGCTTGTCGAGTTCGGAGACAATATCGAATGACGGCATGGGAGCGATTCCTTTGAAGCCATGAAGAATAAACAGCGCATCCTAGCCCATGGGGGCGACGCGCGCCATGCCCGGCCGTCAGGCAGCGCCCGCATCTCCCCACGTCGAGATCCCCTCAGCCCTGATGTCGCTGCTGCTGGCGGGCGGGTTTGATGAGGGAATCACCAGTGACTTGCGCATCTTCCAGGCCGCCGCGCCGTCGGCGTAGTAATCGCGCAGGCGACCATTCCTGGCAAAGCCGTGGCGCTCATAGAGGGTGATCGCTGCACCGTTGCCGGTATGCACTTCCAGATCGAACTGCTCACAGCCCTGCTCGATGGCCAGCTGCTCGAGCGCGATGAGCAGACGCTGGGCGAGACCGCGTCCGCGCGCCTCGGGATGCAGACAGAAGGAATAGAGTCGTGCCCGGCGTGAATTGCGTCGGAACAGCACGGTGCCATAGCCCAGCACGCTGCGCAGCGGGGTGGCGTCATCCTGCGCCACGCTGCCCGCCGGCCACAGTGCGGCCATCGCATTGCCTGCCGCCGGCAGGGCGTCCGAGCCATCGCCTTCTGGCTGGATGATGACGAGGGTGCGTGCATTGGCACGCAGAATCAGATGGGACAGCTGACGACGACTGAACCAGTCGCTATCGAAACTGACTTCCTCGAGCTCTACCAGAGCATCGAGATCGGCCCGGATCGCCGGACGCAGAATGGGGGTCATGATGCAGGCTCTCCCGCCTGTCAGCGCCCTGAGGCAGCCCTGAAATCAAGGTGTCGTGGGGCGGTAGCAATCCGCTGCATTCTGGGCATGCAGGCACGTCTTGTCTCGACCTATTTGCATGAAATTATTTCATCTTGTTGTCTATTGCGATGACGGAGATTGTTTTTCATGATGCGCTGCATTCGGCACCGCTTCGGTGCCCGCCCTTCGAGGCTACTCAATGTCCCGCCTGCGTATCGTGGTTGACCGTGTCAGTGACTGGCGCGCCTTCTATCCCAGTGATGATGTCATCAGCGCCCACGACTTTCTGTCCGAGCTCTCCCACGACAGCTCCGTGCCCACGGACCGGGCAGACCAGGACGCTCCGCAGCCCGCGACCCACGTCATCAATCTCTGCGGCGGGCTCGATTACCTCGGGATCGGCTATTACGTCTCGCTGCTGGCACAGGCGCGCGGACAGAAAGCCCTGCCGTCGGTGGAAACGCTCAACCAGCTGTCGCGCAAGTCACTGATCGACATGGAACTGGGCAGCATCCGTGTGCTGCTTGAGGAGCTGACGCGCAAGAGCGCCCTGCCCGCCCCGCAGACAGTCCCCCACGAGACCGGCAAGCATGCGCATCTCGACCTGCTGCTGACCTTCGGTGAGAGCGATGACCCCGCACTGGCACGTCTCGGTCGCAAGCTGTTCGAGCGACTGCCCTGCCCGTTGCTCGAGGTGCGACTCGAGGCGCGTGGCGAGCGCTGGACCCTCAGGCGAGTGCGCCCGCAATCCTTGAACCATCTGGCGGAAACGGACGAGGATCGCTTTGCCCAGGCGCTCAACCGCCATTCCCGCAAGGTCTGGCGCACCCCGAAGGCTCGCCGCCACTATCGTTTCGACCTGGCGATGCTGGTGGACCCGAATGAGGCACTGCCACCGTCCAATCGTACGGCGCTCAAGCACTTCATCCGCGAGGGACGCCGCCTGGGCATCGACGTCAGTCTGATCACCAAGCGTGACGAGGGACGTCTGGCCGAATTCGATGGGCTGTTCATCCGCGAGACCACAAGCCTGGACCACCATACCTACCGCATGGCCAAGCGAGCCGAACACGAAGGGCTGGTGGTGATCGACGACAGTCAGTCGATTCTGCGCTGTACCAACAAGGTCTTCCTGCATGAGCTCCTGAAGGCTCGCGGCCTCAGCGCCCCACAGGGGCGCCTGATTCATCGCGGCGAACTGCGCCAGCTGGCCGAACGCGGACAGCACATGCGCTATCCGCTGGTGATGAAGGTGCCGGATGGTGCCTTCTCGCGCGGCATCGTCAAGATTGACGGGCCGGAGACACTGGTGCGTGAAGCCGAGCGACTGTTCCATGACTCCGCTCTGCTGCTGCTGCAGGAATGGCTCCCAACCGAGTTCGACTGGCGTATCGGCGTGCTCGACGGCAAGGTGCTGTTCGCCAGCCGTTACTACATGGCGCGTGGCCATTGGCAGATCTATGACCACAGCGGCGCCCGCACCCGCTCCGGCGGCTTTGCCACCGTTGACCCGAGTGACGTGCCCCCCGCCGTGATCAAGGCGGCTCTCAAGGCGACACGTCTGATCGGTGATGGGCTCTATGGAGTTGACCTCAAGCAGCTCGAGGATCGCGTGGTGGTCATCGAGGTCAATGACAACCCCAATCTGGATGCGGGGGTCGAGGATGTCGTGCTGGGACGCGAGCTCTACCACCGAGTGATGCAGGTTTTCCTGGAGCGCATGCAGGCGCGCCGCCAGCCCGTGCTCGGCTGAATCCCCCGGCTGAATCCCCCGGCTGAATCCGCTGGCTGAACCAGTCGGGCCGGCATCTCTCTTCGATATCCCCAGGCCATACGACAACGCCCGCACTCCTGGAAGGGAGCGCGGGCGTTGTCATTCTCATTAGCCTTGAGTTTATTTCGCAACACGGGGCGCTGTCATTCGCCGAGCTGGACCTCGACCTCATACCCCGTGAACTTGCGCAGATTGATCACCCCGCTGTCGAGGATCAGATACTGACCCTTGAGCCCTTCGAGCACGCCTTCCACCACGGGTGTCTTGTCGAAGTTGAACGAGGTGACCTTGGTCGGCGCGGTACGCACCGGAAACTCGAAGGCCAATGCCGTGGTATCCAGTACCCGGATGGCGTCTTCACCGCAATGCGCCTGCAGCGCCGCCAGACCCTCGGCCATCTGCTCGAGCAGTGCATCACGCTCGGCTTCCAGATCAAGCTCGGCCACATCGCCCTTGAGCATCGCGCGCCAGTTGGTGCGGTCATTGAGTGCCTGCTTGAACAGCACCTCGACCAGCCCTGACTGCAGACGATTGGAGACCTCGACGATGGGCAAGGCCTGGATGGCACCCTGATCGAACCAGCGCGTCGGCATCTGGGTCTTGCGGGTGATACCGACCTTGAGGCCGGAGGAGTTGGCCAGGTAGACGATATGCGGCTGGAAGCAATGCTCCTCACCCCACTGAGGATCACGACAGGTGCCTTCCGCGAAGTGGCAGGTCTCCGGCTTCATGATGCAGCCATCACACTGTGGCAGCTTGCGAAAGCAGGGATAGCAATGCCCCTGCGCGAAGCTCTTCTTGGTCTTGCGCCCGCAATGGCTGCAGTGGATCTGACCGGTGAAGTCCAGGCGTACCTTATGGCCAATATAGGCGTTCAGCGGCTGGGTGATCTCGCCCAGTCGCAGGCCATAGCTGGCCGCCAGCGGCTCACGCGAGCCTGACTGCGCATCCGCCGAGGTATCGATCGCAAGCGCCTCACCGGCAGGCACGATGGACATCTTGCGGATGTCCCCTCTCAGGGTCACCGACTCCACAGCGGGCTGAGGTGCGCCATCGACGTCCAGTGCATCATCCAGTGTCAGTTGACCCACTTGATCTGCTCCGGCTCATCGCGTGAAGCAGTGTCGTCACCGTCACGCGGACCGCAAGTACCGTTGTCGATGAAGCCGACACGTGACTCGGCAGGCACGTTGTTGTGGACCTCGTACTTGATGACGGCTTCCATGCACAGCTCGACCTGCTCCGAGGTCAGCACCCGGCCGTCCGGCCATTTGCGCAGCTGCATGGACTGCTTGAGGCTCTCGTAGATGGCCGGGGTCATCTGTTCGACCATCCCGTCGAAAGTCATGTCACTCATGGGGGTTCTCCTGATGCTGGAGCACGGCGCGGGGGCAGCGCCACGCGGGCAACGTGACGCCACGCCGTGCAAAATGCGTCCATTCTATCATTGTCATCCGCCTGGCTGTCATGACGTGGTGCCCGGTGCGCGGCGCGGCAGCACGAATCCCAGCACCAGTCCTGCCAGCAGTCCACCGAGATGCGCCTCATTGGCGATGGCCCCAAGGCCGATGGCACTCGATAGCGGTGTCATGCACAGCACCAGATAGATCAACATGAAGATCATCAGCGAGCGCTGCATCTGATAGCCCAGCATCGGCCGTCGACGAGCCGCGATGAAGACATAGCCGATCACGGCGAAATCGATTCCCGAGAGCCCACCGAACAGCACACTGCCGGTGGCGTACTGCGCCAGGTTGGCAGCCACCCCGCTCACCAGCACCACCAGCGCGAAGCGCCAGGCGCCATCGATGGCCTCGATCTGGCGCCCGAACACCCATAGCCACAGCAGATTGAAGACCAGATGCAGAATGCCGAAATGCATCAAGGAGGGTGACCACAGCCGCCACCACTCCCCCGCCAGTGTCGTGGACAACGGCGCCGGTGCAATGTGCTGACTGCCCACCAGCTCAAAGGGCACGATGGCCAGCCATTCGAACACCGCCGCCTGACCCAGCACGTACTGACAGAGTACGGTGAGGCAACAGGCGAGCCCGACCAGCCATGTCAGCGGAGTCTGTCTGACGAGCTGCCAGAGACCGCCCGATGAACCGCTTGAGAAACCCGACGCCTCCGTAGCCTCATCGCGCAGCGGCTCTCCGCGTGAGTGGCGCTCCAGCATCGCGATCACGCGGGGGAGCTGCTCGGGGTCCGCCAGCCACAACATCTGACGCACCGCCTCCCCGTCAGGGGTCGAGACGCGCTCGGAGGTGATCTGGTGGCCGATCTTCTCCGCCCACAGCGCCTGACGCAGTGCGAGCGTATCGAAGGAGTCGTCTAGAGTCAGAACCTGGAACATGCAGTGTCCTTGCAGTGACAAGTCAGCGTGATGGCATCTCTCGACAGTAGCCCGACGTCGAGAGCGCCGATGGGCGGTCGGTGGCAGATCCAGCTGATGCCACTCTGGATAGGGACTTGTCTGGAGAGCCGCGATGGCGGCGATGACAAACTGACAGGCATAAAAAAAGTCCGGTGGGGGGCACCGGACTGAGCAAGGGATCATTCAAGGGAACACTTACTCTGAGTCCGGGATGGTGCTTTGGTTCACTGGTTGCTTATTGAAAAAAACAATGGCGATGAGAAAAGTCCGGCAGGTATGACTATGGCCCAGCACGCTATCCCCTCATCTCACCGCGCCCCGACAACTCCTCGGCCGGCAACTCTTCCGGCAGTGGACGACTCGAGGGTTCGCGCGGCACCGGCACCCAGACGAAATTGGCGGCATCCAGCGTCGCTTCGCCACTGAAGCGATAGGCGACCAGGCGACCGCATTTGACGGCGCTGTAATCGAGACAGGCGATATTGGTCGCCGGGAGCGCAGGCACCCCTTCACACCAGTAATGCCCCAGGAACAATGGCAATTGCTCTGGTCCGTAATACGGCAATTTCTCGAGCTCGCCCTCGCTCAACCAGCGCGACTCCAGCTCTCCCGGCAGATTGTCGGGCTGGAACACCACATCGCCATAGGTGCGAGGCTCGCGCGCCCAGAAATGCGCCCGGAAACTGCGGCGCGTGAAGCCATCCCCCGAGTGGATCTCGACGCCCTCCGGCAAGCGCAGACTGGTCCCCCGAGTCAGGCGATCCAGCACCCGATAGGCAAAGCTCGAGGGGTCGACGGAGTCCTGCAGGAAGGCTTCATCGATGCAGCCATCCGGAAAGCGCGCCAGAAACGGACGCACCAGCGCTTCATCCCAACAGGCGTGGACCACGCGCAGACCACTCTTGCCCTCTCCCAGCGACGGCAGTTCAAGACACAGCGGCATGCGCATGAACCAGCTCAATGCGTCATCCCACTCATCGGGATGATGCTGATACTGATCGAGCGTCTCGCGAATGATGCGATTGTGCCGCGAGGTATGCGGGCGCAGAAAATCACGGTGATCGCCACTCTCCCGCAGGCGTGCACGCCGACAATAGGCCAGCGCGTTGTATTCATGGTTGCCCATCACGATCAACGCCTCACCGGCTTCCACCATCCGGCTGGCCAACTGGACGGCCAGTCGGATACGAGGCCCACGATCGATGATGTCACCAAGAAAGATCACCTTGCGCGAGGCATGACGATACACGCCATCCTTCAGGTGATAGCCGAGCTTCTCCAGCAGCGCCGCCAGCGTGGCGCCACAGCCGTGCACATCACCGATCAGATCATAGCCATCCCGTGGCGCCACGAATGCGTTCATGCTGCTTGCCTTGATGTCATTCGCCGAGGCGGTTGCTCCAGCCGAGCTTGGTGCGACAGATCTCGAAATAGTTGTGCTCCAGCGGATGGATCAGCGTCAGACGTTCGCGCTTGCGACGAATCTTGAGCACATCGCCGGGCTTGGCCACGACCTGAGTCTGGCCATCGCAGCTGATGTGGGGATAGGTCGTGTTGCTGGCGCTGATGTGCAGGAGTATCTCGCTGGCCGCGTCGATCACGATCGGACGACTGGACAGCGTATGCGGGAACATCGGCACCAGCGTGATGGCCTCCAGGCGCGGGTGGACGATCGGCCCGCCGCCGGAGAGCGCATAGGCAGTCGAGCCGGTCGGAGTGGCCACGATCAAGCCATCGGAGCGCTGGGAATAGACGAACTGGCCATCGATGAACAGCTCGAACTCGATCATCCGCGCCGCCTTGCCAGGGTGTAGCACGACATCGTTGAGGCCGTCCGCCGCGCCTATCTTCTCGCCGTCCCGAAAGACTTCCGCCTCCAGCAGGAACCGCTGCTCACTGAGGTAGTCACCCTCGAGCACCTCGGCGACCTTTTCCTCCAGCTCATCTGGACGGATGTCGGTGAGAAAGCCCAGACGGCCGCGATTGACGCCCAGTACCGGCGTGCCACTGCGACACAATGCACGCGCCGCGCCCAGCAGACTCCCATCACCGCCCACCACGATCACCAGATCACAGCGCTCGCCCATCTGACGACGGCTCGCCACCTCAAGGCCATGGTCAAGCAACAGCGTCGCCGTGCGCTCCTCGATGATCATCGCCAGCTGGCGAGCCTCAAGAAAGCGAATCAAGCGCTTGAGCGTGTCCACTACCTGAGCACTGCCCAGTCGACCAATCACGCCGATCGTATTGAATTGCTGCTTCATCACGCCTCCCGGGCTGTCATGCAGAACATTATGCGGACTCCCTTCACCAGCGGCAATGCACCTGCATTTTCCGTTGCAGCATCAAGCCACTACCCACCCTTGGCGATATCAGCACATCCAATTGCCTGAATGGCGCGTTAGTTCAGGCATATCGCAAGACATTGTCCCGGTCCACGCCCGCGTGTGACAGACAGCGACTCAACGGGACCGGACCAGCACGCCATGCTCTGCATGTCTCGCCATCAAATCACCTTCATGCCTCCTCGACGTGCTCCATCAATGTCACAGCCGAGGGGTTCACACGACTCTGGAGCTCTCTCCATGTCACTTGCCAACCTCTCATGGGGCGACTACCGTCAGCTGAACGATGGATTCCCAGCCAATGGAGTCGGGCCCCCGATGCCAGCACACACGACACCCGTCAGTTCGCAAGACCCGGACGACTTTGACCACGCCAGTGCCATAGAGGCCTGTGCGCTCGGTGATGAAACCGCCTTTCGTCGCCTCTATGACCTTGAGTCCGGCCGCATGCTGGCACTTGCCATGCGCCTGCTCGGCAGCCGGGATCAGGCCGAGGACGCCGTCCACGATGCCTTCATCAAGCTGTGGTCCAATGCCGGCCAATATCGCCGTGAACTCGGCAATGGCCGCGCCTGGCTGTTCACCATCCTGCGCTATCGTGCACTCGATCAGCTGCGGGCCCAGGGACGGACGCCCCGCGGTGACAGCGAGGCGCTCGACAGCCTCGCCGACTTGCTCGCCAACCCGGAAGCGGCAGCACACGACAGTCAGACAGCCCATCAGCTGAGCGATTGTCTGGGTGAGCTGGAAGCCCCACGACGCGAACCCATTCTGCTGGCGTTCTTCAAGGGCCTGACCCACGAGCAGATCGCCGAAAAACTCAGCGCCCCGCTCGGCACCATCAAGGGTCGCATCCGTGCCGGACTCAAGCGACTGCAGGAGTGCCTGTCACGATGAACCATTTCCCGATCCCCGAATCTCCACAAGAGCAGAATCTGTTGCTGGGTGAACACACCCTGGGCCTGCTGGACCCCGAACGTGAAGCCGAGGTGCGCGCCTGGATAGAGCGCGACGATGAGGCCGCCCGCATGGCACTTCGCTGGCAGCAGCACTGGCTGAGCGTCAGTGATCGCCTGCCGCCGGAACCGGCCTCCGATTCGCTGTGGAAACGCATCGATGCCAGCCTGACGCGCCTCAAGCAGACTCCGACGCCAGCCCATGACACGGGTGGCGCTCCTGCTCCGCAAGCCCCCTGGCTGTGGCGCTGGCTGGGAGGCGGGCTGGGTCTGGGGCTGGGCGCCGGACTCGCTCTTGCTCTGGCGATGCAGGTGGGGCCCTTCGCGCCTCAATCACCACAAGATGGCACCCCGCCAGTGGCGACCGAAGTGCCCGAGTCATCCGCGCAGCGCATGGTCGCGGTGCTGCAGACTCTCGAGGACCCTGCCACGCCGACCTGGGTCGCCAGTGTCACGGCCGGTGGCGGACTTCAGTTGACACCCAAGGTCACTATCGAGCGTCCGACGGATCGCGCCATCGAACTCTGGACCCTGACCGATCCAGCGGAGGGCCCGCGTTCGCTGGGTCTGGTGGACCCGGTGGCAGGTATCGAGTTGAGCGCCGAACAGATCGGCCGCATGAGTCCGGGCCAGTTGCTCGAGATGACACTGGAGCCCAGCGGTGGTTCGCCGACCGGCAAACCGACCGGCAAGGTGCTGGCCATCGGCCGCCTGGTCAACCTGGGACAGATCGACAGCTGACGGGAGCACTCTCTGCCCAGGCCCGCCCGCCCTGCCACGCCATGCCTTCTCATCAGAGGCTCGCCGTGCAGGGCGGGAGGCGCCATGCTCTCGGAGGCCCTCCAGGCCAAGGGGAGCAAGGTCAGCGCAATGGCAACATCAGCGCCAGACACGAACGCCAGACACGAACGCCAGACACGAACGCCAGACACGAAGAAGCCCCGCCATGGCGGGGCTTCTTCGTGTCTGGTCAACCGTCTCTTCAGCAGATGCTCAAGGAAAGTGTCAACTCAGCTCTCGGTACGCTCGAGCCAGGATTCGACGGTTTCGGCACCGTGCTCTTCCTTCCACTCTTTCAGCTGCTTGTGATTGCCACCACGGGTCTCGATCACTTCACCGGTATTCGGGTTCTTGTAGACCTTCAGCTTGCGCTTGCGGCGAACGCCGCCAGCCTTGGTTTCCGCGCTCGCGGCAGCTGCCGGCGTCTGGCTGGCTTTCGGATCCAGCAGGCCAATCACGTCGCGAGTGGACTTGCCGTATTCACTCATCAGGGAATCAAGCTTGTCCTTGAATTCCAGCTCATTCTTCAGGCGATCATCGTTGCGCAGGCTTTCCAGTTGCTCTTGAAGTTTCTTGAGCTCTTGTTCTTTCTGCATGAAATCGGTCAACAGGGACATGGGGTTCTCCAAGGGTATCGGGACAGTCAGGAATTCACTTCCGGAAACAGGTGCTGCGAAAGAAATCGCCGATCAACAAATAACAGCTGCTTCCTGGATTTGGCTCACGCAGGGACTTGGGACAGTAAGACCCTACAGAAGCTGAAGGGATTATAGACCAAGCATGTCCACGCCGTGAAGCACTAATCAACTAACGACAAGTTAATCAAGCGCTCTCTGGAATGCAATAGCTGGCACTCGAAAAGATATGTGAATTCAAAATAGTCTCTGCCTGCAAATATCGTTAATTAGAATCGACATGAGCCTAGAGTCCCTATATGGCGGGCGTCAGCGGCCGTCAGGCGGTATTGTAGAATCACATCGACATCACAGGCAGGTAAATTCTCTCGCTGGCAAGCCGCAGCTTTCATGAAGTATTCATATTGTGACTTTTTCAGTAGCTCTTTCATCACACATCATCACTCCGAGTCCCTCTTGTTCTTGAGCGTATCCTCAAAAGCATGCAGACACAGAGGAAAGTAAACCTTCGCTTCAGCTCCACCAATCCCCCAGCACTATTTCCGCCGGCAATATTAGAGACATCACCCCCTCCAGAAAGTGACACTTCACAAATCATGTCAACCTGATAAAGTGGTCAAGGTTAACAAAGAGGTTCAATTGCCGTCAGCGTCGATGGAGAACATCATGTCCTACCCCCAGACCGCCTCACATGCCGATCAGCCACAAGCGCTTTGGCATCCGTATACGCAGATGCACGCGATGCCTGCCCCGCTTGAGGTCGTGGGCGGAGTCGGGCCGCGCATGACACTGAGTGACGGCGAGACCCTGCTGGACGCAACCTGCTCCTGGTGGTGCATGATCCATGGCTATGGCCATCCTCGACTTGTCTCCGCGATTCAGCAGCAAGCGGCTCAATTGTGTCATGTGATGCTCGGGGGTATTCGGCACCAACCGGCAGTGGCGCTGGCCGAGGCACTGGTGCGCATCACCCCGGAGGGGCTGAACCACGTGTTCTTCTCGGACAGTGGCTCCGTCGGCATGGAAGTCGCCATGAAGATGGCAGTGCAATACCAGCAACAGCGTCAGGATCGTGATGACACTCGCGGGCGGACGCGAATGCTGTCGTTGATGAAGGCCTACCACGGGGACACGGCAGGCTGCATGGCGGTCTGCGACCCGGAAGAGGGCATGCACTCACTGTTTGCCGACTTCCTGCCCAGACATCATTTCGCGCCGGCACCGACGGCGGGATTCACGGCGCCATATGAAGAGGTCCTCGGTGACATCGCAGCTCTGCGCAGAGAGCTCGAGACGCATGATGACATCGCCGCCCTGCTGATGGAGCCGCTGCTCCAGGCAGCCGGCGGCCTCAACATGTACTCGCCTCACTACCTGAAAGCGGCACGTGATTTATGTGACGAGTTCGGTGTGGTGTTGATCTTCGATGAGGTCGCGACAGGATTCGGACGTACTGGAAAACTGTTTGCCTGTGAGCATGCAGATGTGACGCCCGATATCATGGTGCTGTCAAAAGGACTGACGGGAGGGTATCTGGGACATGCTGCCACCCTCGCCCAGAGCCATATCTTTAATGCCTTCGATGGCAAGGATGCCAATACTGCCTTCATGCATGGCCCGACGTTCATGGGCAACCCATTGGCTTGCCGAGTGGCACTGGAAAGCCTCAAGGTTTTCGAGGAAGACGATTATCTCGGCAAGATCGCCAGCCTCAATCAGGTACTACGAGAGGAACTCGCGGATTTCTCACATCCCGCCATTGGCGACATACGCGTATTGGGAGCCACTGCCGTGATAGAAGTTCACGATGCAGCAAGTCTTGAAGGGGCTCAGGCTCACGCTCGTCAGCAAGGGGTCTGGTTGCGACCCTTCGGCCGCTGGCTCTATACCATGCCGGCTTATATCACCTCACACGACGACTTGCGCAAGATCACGCATACCATGAAGAGCCACTTTACCGACAATCTCTGAGGCAAGACATCAGGACAGGGATCTGCTCGGCTGCCTGTCGGCTGACGGGGAGTGACTGAGAGTGACGATCGCCCTCATCACTCCCCTCTTCTTCCTTCACTCTTCTCTCAACGCCGAGATTCGAGGCCCATCTCCCGGCAGGGGAATGCGGTCGGAAGCGCTCAATCTCCCCAGAGACGCCGCTCGAGGCGCGCATGTGCATCTGCCGTCAGCATCCCGCCCTTCATCAGTTTCTTGAGAAAATGACGATAGCGGCGGGCGATCTTGCGGCGCGCCAACCAGGCGATACCGGTGGCGAGGGGGATGAAGTCCGGATTGGAGATGCCATCGATCAACCACAGGCGCGGGGATTGATGCTCGCGAAACTGGACCACGATGTTGCGATCATTGAGGTCGGACGGTATCAGCCAACGCTTGTCGAGATAGCGATAGAGGTTGGCCAGCTCATCCATCAATGCCTCCTCCCCCACCCGCTCGGGAGTTTCATGACAGACCTCTCGCAGACGGCGCGAGGTCGTGCCGTCATCGTCGAGTATCAGATCGAAGACCAGCCCGAGGCCCTCTCGGGTCGCCACGCTGCCATGATAGGCAGGCACGTAGGACCAGTCGTGCACACCTCGCCTCACGAGCCCTTCGAAGTAGCGCTGCTCGCGCTGATTCTGGCGGCTTCCTTTGTCGGGATAGCGCGGTACCTTGATGCAGCGCCGAGGATCACGGGGGTCCTGATAGACACGGCGATCATTGCCCATGCCGATGACACGGGCATTTTCAAGCTCCAGCATGCGCTCTCCTGTTGAATAACGCCTGCGACTGCAGCCGCCGGGCAGCGTGGCATTCTACAAAAAGCCCTTCCCTTGCGCCAACCGTGCCGCCGGCGGCCGCGTTCCATGAGGTCATTCATCGGCCATTCAGCTTGGGACCTCGCTCTGGTATGATAACGCGCCATTTTCTGGCAGTTTCAGGACGAAACCGCCTGACGTAAGCGATCAGCACGACTTGCGAGGTATTGCCCGGGATCGGGTGGCCGCGCACACCTGCAACCCCCCGCTCCATTGGCACATCTCCCTTAATGAGGTACTCGCATGAATGCGGTAATACTGGCCGTTCTGGTCATGGTCGGCCTGTCACTGGCCCGAGTCTCGGTCGTCTTCGCTCTGGTGGCCGGCGCCTTGGTCGGCGGCCTGTTCAGTGGCCTGTCTCTGACTGACACTCTCGGCGCTTTCAACGACGGCGTCGGCGGTGGTGCCAAGGTCGCCCTGGCCTATGCCACGCTCGGTGCCTTTGCCGTGGCCCTGTCTCGCTCCGGCCTGCCGGATCTTCTTGCCGCACGCCTGATCGGCATGCTCAATGGGGAGAGCACCCCTCGCCGTCAGACCGCCATCAAGTACGGCTTGCTGGGCAGCGTGACATTGGTGGCGATCTCGTCCCAGAACCTGATCCCTGTCCACATCGCCTTCATTCCGATCCTGATTCCGCCACTGCTGGTGGCCATGAACCGCCTGCGCCTGGATCGCCGCGCTGTCGCCTGTGCCCTGACCTTTGGTCTGACGGCTCCCTACATGCTGCTGCCGGTGGGCTTCGGTTCCATCTTCCTCAATGACATCCTGCTGGCCAACATCAATGAAGCGGGCCAGGCAATGGGGCTGGAAGTCACCCGCGGCATGGTGCCGATGGCGATGGCCATTCCGGTAGGCGGCATGTTCCTGGGACTGCTGACTGCGGTCTTCGTCTCCTATCGCAAGCCGCGTGACTACGCCAATCGCGAGATCAAGTCGACCAATGTCCCGCACCATACTCCAGTGCACGCACCATCCCGCAGCGGCCTGATCATGGCTGGGGTCGCCATCATCGCCGCCCTGGGCATCCAGCTCTATTCCGGCTCGATGATCCTGGGCGGCCTGGTCGGCTTCGCCATTCTTTCCCTGGGTGGCCTGTTCAAGTGGAACGAAGCCGACGACCTGTTCACCTCCGGCATGCGCATGATGGCACTGATCGGCTTCATCATGATCTCGGCAGCCGGCTTCGCCTCCGTCATGAAAGCCACGGGTGATATCCAGACCCTGGTGGATGCCTCCTTCCACATCATCGGAGACAACAAGCCGTTGGCCGCGCTCGTCATGCTGATGGTCGGTCTGTTCATCACGCTGGGCATCGGCTCCAGCTTTTCCACCATCCCGATCATCGCGGCGATCTATGTCCCGCTGGCCCTGCAGTTCGGATTTTCCCCTCTGGCGACCGTCGCCTTGATCGGCACCGCGGCCGCACTGGGCGATGCTGGCTCCCCCGCCTCTGACTCCACGCTCGGCCCGACGGCAGGCCTGAATGTCGATCAACAGCATGATCATATCTGGGACAGCGTGGTGCCGACCTTCATCCACTACAACATCCCGCTGATCGTCTTCGGCTGGGTGGCGGCGATGACGCTGTAATCCGCCGGCCAGGGTAGCCTGGCAACGGCAACAGGAAATACGACAACGCCCGGCAGGCATCACGTCTGCCGGGCGTTGTCGTCTCTGGGCGAAGAATGAGGCGACACGCCGCCTGATACTGGACAGCCATCCAGTCTTTTAGGATGATGCGCGAATGCGCAAGATCCTTCATGCTGACTGCGATTGTTTCTACGCCGCCGTCGAGATGCTTCGTCACCCAGAGTGGCGCGAGGTGCCCATCGCCATCGGTGGCCGCACCGAGCAACGTGGCGTGATCGCCACCTGCAATTATCCGGCTCGCGCCTTCGGCGTCCGCTCTGCGATGTCCACAGCGCGCGCCCTGCGCCTGTGTCCGCAACTGATACTCGTCCCCCCCGACTTCGAGCGCTACCGTGCCGTCTCGCAGGAGATCCAGGCACTGTTTCACGAACTGACACCACTGGTGGAACCTCTATCGCTGGACGAAGCCTACCTGGACGTCAGCGACATCGAGGAATTTCAGGGAAGCGCGACCTGGATGGCGCGCTGGCTGAAGGAAGAAGCCCTGAAGCGCACCGGGATCACGCTGTCGATCGGCGTGGCCGCCAACAAGTTCCTGGCCAAGATCGCGAGTGATTGGGAGAAACCCGATGGCCTGACGGTGATCACGCCAGAGTCCAGCGACGCCTTCATTCGTAAGCTGCCCGTCGGCAAGCTGCATGGCGTCGGCCCGGCCACGCTGGCCCGCCTCAATCGGCTGGAGATTAGCACCTGCGATGACATCCGCACGACACCACTGACCACACTGGTCGAACACTTCGGCAAATTCGGACATCGCCTGCATGAACTCTCTCATGGCATTGATGACCGCCCCGTCAAGGTCGAGAGAGAGCGAAAGTCCATCAGTGTCGAACGCACTTTCGATCAGGATCTTCCGGATCTCTCCGCCTGCCTCGCCAAGCTTCCCATGCTGATGGGGCGCCTCGGGGAGCGTCACGCACGCCAGGAACAGCCGGTGCTGGCCAAGCAGTTCGTCAAAGTACGCTTCAACGACTTCACCAGCACCACGCTGGAAAGCCTCCTCCCCGCCTCCACCCTCTCATTGCCGGACGCCAGGAGTTTCGCACTGCTGATGGAGCAAGCCTGGCAACGTGGCCATCGACCGGTGCGCCTGCTGGGAGTCGGTGTCCGACTCAAGGCCCACGAAGAGACGCAACAGCTGGGGCTGTTCTGAGAGGGTGCCGCGCTTGACTGGCAAACTTGACGGACGGATGACAGGCATAAAAAAAGCCAGTCACAAGGACTGGCTTGTCCGGTCATCGATACCCCAAGGGTATCGCCGGAAGGGTCGTGAAACCCGCTCAAGGAACCATCGCAACCTGCAATGCAGGCAGGAAACGAGAGTGGGCGAACAGCTCTGCGCATTGAACGACGCAGCCACTCTCGGCAAACGCCTGCGGGGAGCATGAGATGCTCGACCCGCAGGTGTCAGGAAGGAATGCCCAGATTCATCGATGATGATGACAGTCCATCCGCTTCAACTGTCAGCATCATATCTTTTAGCCCGCAAACTAAAAAGCCGATCCACAGCAACAGTCCCATGCCACAACGGCACCGGATCAACGCTGACTCAATGGCAACCGTTGGATGCACTGGTTGGATCACTGGACGGGCGATGGGCGCCAGGATGAGGCGGGTTGTTGCCCCCGGACAGCAGCCGCTGGATGTCCGCCGCCGCCATGGGCTTGTAGAAGTAGTATCCCTGAATGAGATCACAGCGCATTTCACGCAACAGCTCGAGTTGCTGGATATTCTCCACCCCCTCGGCCACCACCTCCAGCCCCAGTCGATGCCCGAGGAAGACCGTCGCTTCCATGATGGCGCGATCCTTGGGTTCCTGAGCACATTCGATCACGAAGGAGCGATCGATCTTGAGCGCCGTCACCGGCAGCATCTTGAGGTAGCTCATCGAGGAGTAGCCGGTCCCGAAATCATCGATCGCGATCTTGTAGCCTCTGTCGTGCAGGGCACGCAGGCTATCGCGCACCTTGACGTCAGCATCGATCAACACGTTCTCGGTCAGCTCGATGCCGATGTCCCGTGGCGTCAGGCCATATTCCGCCACGCATGCCTCAAGACGCTGGAAGACGTCGCTGTTGATCGCCTGACGCCCGGAGATATTGATATCGATCCGATAGCCCTTGATCCCCATGGCATGCCACTCGGCCTGCTGGCGACATGCCTGACGAATCACCCAGTCACCCAGGCGCTCGATCAGATTGGTGCGCTCTGCCACCTTGATGAAGTCAGTCGGGGGAATGGGCCCCTCGGGCGCATGCCAGCGCATCAGCGCCTCTACCGACTCGATACGCTCACTGCGCGCCGCGACCTGAGGCTGGAAGTGGAGGAACAGCTCGCCACCCCCATCCTCGCTCAACAGCGTCTGAAGGCGCCCCGCCAGATGATGCTGATGCAGCATGGCATCGCGCACTTCCTGGTTGAAGAACTGATATCCATCACGCCCGGCCTGCTTCGCTCGGTGCTTGGCGACGTCTGCATTGCGCACCAGTTCCGGCGCATCATTGCCATTCTCGGGATAGAGGCTGACGCCGATGCTCAGACGCAGCAACAACTCACGCCCTTCTATCTGGAAGGGGCGCTGGAAATCTTCGCGGATCCGCTGCACGACCGACAAGGCATCACTTTCATAATCCAGGCGCGGCATCGCCATGACGAATTCATCGCCGCCGAAGCGTGACAGTAGATCCTGACTCCGCTGGAACCCCTGCAAGCGCGACGCGACGCTGCGAATCACGAGGTCCCCCATCTCATAGCCCTGGGTATCGTTGATCTCGGTGAAGTGGTCGATATCCAGGAACAGCACCATCAAGGTATCGCCGTGACGCTGACACTCCCCGAGCATGTTCTCGAGCTCAGTCTCGAACGTCTGCCGATTGGGCAGTTCGGTCAGCGGATCGAATCGCGTCATGTAGTCCAGCTCACGCTGAACCTTGCGCTCGCCCGCCAGATCGATGTCGATGCAGAACATCAATGGATTGTCCGACCGCTCACCCAACATGACGTGGTGAGAGAACACCGGCACCGGTGCGCCTGACTTGTGCTTCAGCTCAAGCTCGCTCGCCGGGATCTGGGTGCCGTGATTGACCCACGCGTGGTGGGCATCCACCACGATGTCCGCCATTTCATCCGGTATCAGCAAGGCTTCAAGACAACGCCCTCGAGCTTCCTGCTCGCTGAAACCATACAGTCGCTCGCTGGCCTCATTCCAATAGATCACTCGGCGCTGGCTGTCGTACCCCTGCACTGCCACGCGTGGCAGGCTTTCCAGCAATTCGCGAAAGCGCTGGTCACTGGCGGGGAGTCCCATGCTGGCCGAGGGGCCAACAACACTAGTCTGCATGACCGCCTCCTGCGTGTGCTGTTGATATGCCATCTGACGATGACGAATCAGCATGATGCCCGCAGTTGCGCCAATAATCACCATCAGCAGCGCTGAAGGCCAGCGGCCGATGATGTCCTGCACTGCCACGACCCCCACCAGCAGGCCGATCGCGATGGCAGCGACCACTGTTCCAAAGAGCGCAATCCCAGTCGCTCTTCCGGTCTGACGAGACCCATCTGCCATGATCCAGGATACCTCCCCTACCATCTTGTCTACCGACCGGTGCTCGGCGGGGACACGCACGTTGCCTGAATCCGCTGAGTTATCGCGATATACATCACTGGAGCCAATAGCAGTCTAAGTGTCTGCCTCGCATAAACACAGTGCCAAACCCGCCGTGACACACGCCTCCTCTCAACGCTACCAGCACCTGCGTCACGCATTGCCCATGCCGTTTTTCGCCGAAAGGCGACAAAGAATACCGCTCATGACTGACATGATGCCAGGAGATCAGACCTCTAATACCCCTCCATCGCCCAGACGCCCATATTGATGATACTTACGCAAGATTAACGCTCTAAGCCGCGCGCTAGGTTTGACTCTCTCTCATGCATCTTCCCATTCTCCTCGACGTTGCGAACGCAACACCTTCCAACAGGCGCTAAATGCCGAAACATCGAGGAATTCTTGCATGAACATCGTAAACCGTGGTGTACGTCAGCTGGCCGATGCTTCCCGTAAACTCACTCTGGACCAGAGCGCTCTCAACGATCGCTACCCGGCAACGTCATCAGAGGATAGCGCTCTCTCGCTGCCCAGGATCTCTGAGTACTGGCCGACAAGCGTGCATGAGGAGCTGGCTCGTCAGCACTGGAGCAAGGCAACGATCACTCCACACATTGACTTGAACGCCTGGCAGGGTTTCCTGGACAACCTTCCCCGTGACCCTTACGTCAACACACGATGGAAGCGCATGTCTTGGCTGCACCTGAATGACCAGATGGAAGTCGAAACCCTTGGCGAGTGCCCGATGGCGCAGGGTGGACGCTTCAATGATGCTGCCAGCATGGCGGACCGCCTGAGATACTACGATCCGCTGGAAGCGGCGTTCACTGAGCGCGACGACGTGCGCGCCTTCGTCAAGGCCTGGGCCGACATGTGGGGCATCGGGCCGCGTGAGCCGATCCTGATGCAGATCACGGGTGTCCGCGGCGACGGCACCATCGACCCTCTCCAGGGACAAGGCATTCACGCCGACGGCTGCAAGTACTTGAGCATTCTGGTACTCAATCGCGAGAACGTCAGTGGTGCCATCAATACCCTCTACCGCGACAAGGCCGGCAGCGAGTTGCTGGCGACCACCGAGCTGGCACCGGGAGAGGTTCTGCACATCCATGATGACCAGCTGTTCCACAGCGTCAGCTCCATCACTCAGGATAACGCGGGCCAGCACTTCGAGCGCTTCATCATCATCATCAACTGCTCATTCATCGATGAGTTCCAGAACCGCATGCTGCGTCGTCACTTCCCGGGGGCAGTCCTGAACGACTGCGAGTGAAGCCATTCGAATTCACTGAGCAGACTGGCAACCCGGTGTCCGGGCATCGCCCGCACAACTGCCTCGACGACAGCTTTCCTCATCTCATCCTGGGGGATCGGTAGCTTCCGAGGCCTCCCCACCTGACCTGCACTCAAGCGTCGCAGCACGCTACCTGAGCACGACACGAGGAACCAGCCGGGCAACCGGCTGGCCTGGCGTGCCACTCCTGACTGGCCCGAAGGCCTCAGCCTGATCGCGACCGCCCCCCTCCTGCAACAGCCCCGCCAACGGCTTCCGCCTGCATGCCAAGCGCATCGGTTTCATTGTCCGCGCGCCATGTACTGGCGATATACTCGACTCATGACAGAGGCGTTGCCCACGATGCGCCTTCCACGACAGGAAATCCTCATGACGCTTGAATCAGGACTGACCTTCTTCCTTGCCATCTTCCTCTTCGGGATCACTCCCGGCCCCGGAATCCTCGCCCTGATGGCGCGTGGCATGAGCCAGGGAGGCAATGCCTGTGTCCCGATGGCCGTCGGCATGAGCCTCAGTGACGTCTGCTACATGCTGGCGGCCGTCTTCGGTCTCTCGGCACTGGCGACCCATTGGAGCGAGCTCTTTCTGGTCATCCGCCTGCTGGGGGCCGCCTATCTGATCTACCTGGGGTACAAGCTCTGGACCTGCCGACCCAGTCTGGAAGACACGGAAATTCCCGACATACGCGGAAGCTGGTGGCGTGGCTTCCTGCAAGGCTTCCTGATCTCGGCCTCCAACCCCAAGGTCATCCTGTTCTACATCGCCTTTCTGCCGACCTTCATGGACATCACCCGCCTGAGTGGTGGCGATATCGTGATCGCGGCCGCTCTCAATCTCAGTGCCTTGCTGATCGGGGTCGTCCCTGTCGGTTACGCCGCAGGCCGCATTCGTCGCCATCTGCGCTCGACGCGAGCCGTCAGACGCCTCAACCGCAGCGCTGCCAGCCTGATGATCGGTGCCGGCAGCTACCTCGCACTGCGTGGTTGAGCACCGGCCTCCTGCGCCAGTCTGGCCGCCGATACGAGAACGCCCCTGTCAATCACATGACAGGGGCGTTCTCTTCGATCACTGAGGCAATTCGCTCAGGTCATGCAACGGATGGCACCGTTACTGACGGATACCTTCCACCACCAGGTACATGTCGACCGTCGCGGCCGCTGGCCCAAGCTTGGAGGTGTCGATGCCATAGTCGGCGAGCTTGAGCGTGGTGGTGCCCTCGAAGCCCTGACGATAGCCGCCCCAGGGGTCTTCGCCACCGCCGATGTGATCGACATCGATGGTGATCGGCTGCGTCTCGCCATGCAGTGTCAGATCCCCCGTCAGCTTGCCGGCACCATCACCGGAAGAGGTGAACCCGGTGGAGACGAAAGACGCCGTCGGGTACTCGGAAGCATCCAGGAAATCAGCGGACTTGATGTGCTTGTCGCGCTCGGCGTGGGCGCTGTCCAGGCTGTCGACATCGACTTCGACCTTGACGCTTGACGCCTCGGGCTGACCCTCGTCATAGCGGAAGGTCCCCGTGAAGTCCTTGAACTCACCCAGGACGTAGGAGTAGCCGAGATGGCTGATCTTGAACTGGATGAAGGCGTGCTGGCCCTTGGTGTCAATGACATAGTCCGAGGCCTGAGCCTGGCCCGCCATCAAGGGGAGTGCCGCTGCCAGAAGGCCGCCAGCGAACGTCTTGCCCAGCGAGAAGGCCTTGGGTGTCAGGGATGTGTCGTTCATGTCCTAGCTCCTTGAGGATTCGTCATGCATGGTGCCGCCGTGGTGGCCGGCAATTCCTTTCAGCGCAGCGGCCAGAGCATACGTCGCAACGTGTCCTGGCCCTCCATCAGATGATGCTTGAAGGCGGCAGCGGCGTGACCAAGCGACAGGATGACGAGCGCCCAGGCCGCGTACCAGTGAACGTCTCCTGCCAACGTCGCCTGATCCTTCATCCCGCTGAGCAAGGCAGGCACGTCAAACAGCCCGAATACGCTGATGGCTCGTCCATCCGCCGTCGAGATCAGATACCCCGAGATCATCACCAGCAACAGCAATGCATACAGCAAGGCATGCCCGATGCGCGCCGCCCGCTGCTCGATGCGGGAGCCATGCGCCTGTGGCGTCGGCTGCATGGCTCGCCAGACAAGGCGCAGCAACGTGATCACGAACAGCACCACGCCCACGGAGCGATGCCACCAGGGACCCAGCTGATACCAGCGATCATAATAGCCCAGTGATGTCATCCACCACCCGAGGGCGAAGAGCCCGATGATGGCCAGCGCCGACAGCCAGTGCATCACGATGACGGGCCAGCCCCACCCCCGACGACTATTGCGCCACATGCTTGTCTCCCTGTCCTGTCATCCAACGCGCCGAGCGTGAGCCCACCTGCCGTGATCGACGCTCTGAACCGCGATACGACACCGTATCGTGATGATGCCTTCCCATGGCAGCCAGCTTACCCACTGGCCTGCCACGCGCCAAGCGATAGTCCCACCCCTTTCTCATCATGCCGCGCCAACCATGCCGGCGCTGAGCGCTCTCTTCCCGAGACACCGGCCACCGTCACGGCCGAGCAGATGCAGAAACGCCCGGCATGGCCGGGCGTTCTCTCACGACAGTGCTGGTCGACTCATGCAGACGCCAGGCGATCCAACCCAAGCGCCAGATCACGCTTGATGTCATCGAGATCTTCCAGACCCACCGCGATGCGCACCATGCCGTCCACGATACCGGCGGCCGCTTTCTGCTCATCACTCAAGCGGCCATGCGTGGTGGTGGCAGGATGCGTGATGGTGGTCTTCACATCACCGAGGTTGCCGGTGATCGACAGGATGCGCGTGGCATCGATGACCGACCAGGCCCCTTCACGGCCTCCCTTGATGACCACCCCCAGCACGGCACCGAAGGCCTTCTGCTGAGCCTTGGCGAGTGCATGCTGCGGATGACTCTCGAGGCCTGAATAGTGGACGCGCTCGACCGCAGGATGCGCTTCCAGCCAGTGCGCCAGCTCCAGCGCACGTGCACAGTGGGCCTCCATGCGAATGTTGAGCGTCTCCAGTCCCTTGAGGAAGACCCAGGCATTGAAGGGGCTCAGGCAGGGCCCGCACGTCCGCACCACGCCGAAGACCTCTTCCATCAACGCGCTGCTGCCGACCACTGCCCCGCCCAGGGTACGCCCCTGACCATCCAGATACTTGGTGGCGGAGTGGATGACGATATCCGCGCCCAGGGTCAGCGGACGCTGCAATGCCGGGGTACAGAAGCAGTTGTCGATGGCAAGCCATGCATCATGTTCATGTGCCAGCGCTGCCAGCGCCTTGATGTCACCGATCTCGGACAACGGATTGGAGGGTGTCTCGGCGAACAGCAGCTTGGTGGACGGTGTGATGGCCGCGCGCCAGGCCTCGAGATCCCCCAGTTCGACGAAGCGCGTGGTGATGCCCAGCTTGCCGAAGTACTTGGTGAACAGGCTCACACTGGAGCCGAAGATGGAACGCGAGGCGACGATCTCATCCCCGGCTTCCAGCAGGGCCAGCACAGTGGACATGATCGCGGCCATGCCGGAGCTGGTGGCCACGCAGCGCTCACCGCCCTCCATTGCCGCCAGTCGCTCCTCGAAGAAGCGCACCGTCGGGTTGGTGAAGCGCGAGTAGATGTTGCCGGCTTCGTCACCACCGAACTTGGCTGCCGCCTCGGCCGCACTGCCATAGACGAAGCTGGACGTGGTGTAGATGGGCTCGCCGTGCTCCTGCTCACCGCCACGCAAGTGACCGGCGCGGATGGCGAGCGTCTCCAGTCCCAGCTCATCGCGGGAAAGGTCGGCGCGGGAAAGATTGTCGTCGTGCATGGTGTCCAGTACCTCTACTGATGGAATCCGCTGATCTCTGTCCCGGATGACGTGGCTCACGGGATTGTCAGGTTACGCGCCGCGGGCGCTTCTTTCATGAGCCGGGAAACAGAGCAGAAAGCTGTCGGTCAATGTTACCGGTTTTGAACGCGCAACGGGCCCCGGATTTCTCCGGAGCCCGTTGCGAATCACTCACCCTGCCATGACCTGTCACGCGAGACAGGTCATGGGGTCAGTCGATGTCTTCGGAATCGTTGTGCAGATCCACGACCGCGTGGGTCTCGCCTGCGTTCTTGGCACCGTCGTTGCGTGAGGCCTGCAGGTCGTTGAGGTAGGCCTCATCGATATCGCCGGTCACGTAGATGCCATCGAACACGGAGCAGTCGAACTCGTCGAGGGCAGGATTGACCTCGCGACAGGCGTCCTTCAGGTCATCGAGATCCTGATAGAACAGACGATCCGCGCCGATCAGATCCGCGATTTCCCTCTCGGTACGACCATGGGCGATCAGCTCTTCCGCGGCCGGCATGTCGATACCGTACACATTGGGATAGCGAACCGCTGGCGCCGCCGAGGCGAAGTAGACATTCTTCGCGCCCGCCTCACGGGCCATCTGGATGATCTCGTTGCAGGTAGTGCCACGCACGATGGAATCATCCACCAGCAGCACGTTCTTGCCGGCAAACTCGATATCGATGGCGTTGAGCTTCTGACGCACGGACTTCTTGCGCAGCGTCTGCCCCGGCATGATGAAGGTACGGCCGATGTAACGGTTCTTCATGAAGCCTTCGCGGTAAGTCACTCCCAGATGCTGAGCCAGCTCGAGAGCGGACGTGCGCGAGGTATCCGGAATCGGGATGACGACATCGATGTCCTGCTCCGGCCATTCCCGCACGATCTTGTCGGCCAGCTTCTCCCCCATGCGCATGCGAGTGCCGTAGACATAGGCACCGTCCAGCAGGGAGTCCGGACGCGCCAGATAGACGTGCTCGAAGATGCAGGGCTTGAGTACCGGATCATCAGCGCACTGCAGGGTATGAAGCTGACGCTCCATGTCGATGAAGACGGCTTCCCCCGGTGCCAGGTCACGGATCAGCTCGAAACCGGCGACGTCCAGCGCCACGGATTCGGAAGCGATCATGTACTCGGTACCTTCAGCAGCCTCGCGCTTGCCGAAGCAGGCCGGACGAATCCCGTGCGGATCACGGAAGGCGACCAGGCCGGTGCCGTTGATGATCGACACGGCGGCATAGCCACCCTTGCAGCGACGGTGCACACGACGTACCGCATCAAAGACATCACCCGCGCCCAGACGCATGCCCTGCTTGCCCAGCTCGTGAGCGAAGACATTGAGCAGCACTTCGGAATCGGAGCTGGTGTTGATATGACGCAGGTCGGAGGAGAAGAGCTCCTGCTTGAGCTGCTCGGAGTTGGTCAGGTTGCCGTTGTGCGCCAGGGTGATGCCGTAGGGCGAGTTGACGTAGAACGGCTGCGATTCCGCCTCGCTGGAAGAGCCAGCGGTCGGATAGCGAACATGGCCGATGCCCATGTTGCCCTTGAGTCGCTGCATGTGACGAGTGCGGAAGACATCACGCACCAGGCCATTGCTCTTGCGCAGCAGGAAACGACCCTCGTGCCAGGTCATCATCCCCGCGGCATCCTGCCCACGATGCTGCAATACGGTCAGCGCGTCATACAGCGCCTGGTTTACCGAGGCGTTGGCCATCAAACCTACAATCCCGCACATCCCGTCATTACCTCACTGATACACACTAGGAGAGGGAGGCGCCAGCCATCATCAGCGCGCCTCCACATGGCAATATGAGTGCTCACATGCCGCAATTGTCAGGCCTGCCCACACCACAGGCAACACCTGACCGATGGGTCAATCGATACCACGATGCTTGCTGCACCTCGACGCGCTGACCTGCTCGGGGGGTCGAGCAGACAAAACAAAAGCGCCGAGCAAGAATGCCCGGCGCTTTTGTCGTCTCAAGGTGCTGCGGTGTCACCATCACGCTGCTGATGCTGCTGACGCATGAACTGCTCGGCGACCTGCTGACTGACGCCTTCACTCAGCGTGCGGCCTTCGTGGCGGGCACGCTCGAGCAGGCCACTCGCCTGCTGCTGGAAACCGGCAGTCTGTGAGGATGGAGCCGTCCCGTCCTGCGGCAACTGCCAATCCCCTCCCGTGTCCCACTCACGGTAGCGTGCCAGCGACCAGTCGCGCAGCTGCTCCAGCGTCGGGCGCAGCTGTGCCGCCTGCCAGTCCGCACTGTCACGCAGAGGTGTCAGGCCGACGACAGCCGTCACCAGCACCAGGATCACCGCCGCCCGAAGCGCGCCGAAGACACCCCCCAGCAGGCGATTGAAGCCCCCCATGCCGACCGCCTGGACCAGGCGTTCGAGCAGACGCAGCATCAATCCCCAGACCAGCACCGTGCCCAGTACCACCAGCACGAAGCCGACCGCGGTGCGAATGCCCGGAGACAGGATCACCTCGTCGAGCAGAGCCCCGGCTTCCGCCCCGAACTGGCGTGCCGCCACCAGGGCCACCAGCCAGCCTGCCAGTCCCAGCGCCTCGCTGAGCAGACCACGCATCAACCCCAGCAACACGGAGATGATCAGCAGCCCCAGACACAACCAATCGATCCAGACCAGCGCGTTCACTCACCCTCCTTCCGGCGTACCAGAAGGCCCTTGATATTGACCTGCTCCTGAAGGCGAGAGCGCGCGGACTCACCAATCTCGGAAGATTTGTAGGGACCGACGAATACCACGGTCAGATTGCCATCCCGCGCGACGCGATAGGCCGCGAATCCCTTGCTCTGCAGGTCCTTCTGGAGTCGCTCGGCGTTGGCCGGCTTGCCGAAGCTGCCGACCTGCACCGCCCAGCCACCGGCGGAAGAAGATGGCGCGCTGGCGGCAACGGCAGGCTTGGGCTCAGGCGCCGGTTTGGGCTCTGGCTTGGGCGTCGGGGCCGGCTTGGGCTGCGGTGTCGGCGCAGCCTTCGGCTCGCTGATGGACACGGATCTGGTCGGCGACAGCTGCTGCGCCTCCGCCACGCGAGCTCGCGACTCGGAGGCGTTTTCGATGCCGGGTCCGGGATCACTGTCACGCACCTTGCCATTGCCATCCACGAAGGTGATGGGGACATCGGTACCAATCTTCAGCTCGCTGGGGGGCTGCGGTGCATCCACCGTCGAACGGTCGATATCCACCGGTTTGCCCAATGTCATCACCGGACTGGGACGCTCATCACGGGCCGGCGGCTCATCAAACAACATCGGGATGAAGATCACGCCCAGGGCCAACAGGATGACTGCGCCGCTGATCCGTTCTCGCTTGCCATATTTCATCGTGCCATCTCCCTTGCACCCGGATTCCAATGACCGCGGTCCTGCTTCACCTCAGGCATCCTCGTCGTCAAGCCATGCCAGCGCTTCGCCGACCGTGAAGAAGGAGCCGCAGACCAGCACCTCCCCCGCGGTGGCATGCTCCACCAGCCAATTCGCCGCCTCAGCGACCGAATCGCATTCCGCCAGCACGGTCCCCTGGCAGGCACGCACCACGGCAGCCAGCTCACTGGCCTGGCGAGCACGCTCGCCGCCCAGTGTCGCCACGACGAAGCCATCCACCACGGGCGACAGCGCCTCGATCACGCCTCGTGCGTCCTTGTCTCCCAGCATGGCCAGCAGCACCAGACGCGGTCGAGCGGAACGCTCACGCGCCGCCAGACGACTGGCCAGATAACCTGCCGCATGCGGGTTGTGCCCCACATCCAGACACCAGTCACGCCCATGACGCTGGACCCATTGCATGCGCCCCTTGAGCTGGACATTGGCCATGGCATGGCGCACGCATGACACCTCAAGCGCCACACCGGCCGCGACGAGCGCATTCAGCGCACTGGCCGCGTTGTCGCGTGGCAGGCCGGGGTCCGGAAGTGCCTCGAGGGTCATGATGGGGTCGCTCAGTCGCTGCCAGTGCCAGAGCCCATCCGCTGACGACCTTGCCGGGGAGGCGAGGTCCTGCTCGCAGGCGTCCTGCCAGACAAAGTCCTGCCACAGCACCTGAGGCGTCACACCCAGCGAGCGGGCGTGCTCGGCACAGCTGCTCGGCAAGTGATCGGAGCCGAAGATGGCCGGGCGCCCTGCACGCAGGATACCCGCCTTCTCGAAGCCGATGTTCTCGAGGTCCGTGCCCAGGAAGGCAGCATGATCCTGTGCCACGGTGGTGATCATCGCCACATCGCAGTCGATAATGTTGACGGCATCCAGACGCCCGCCGAGACCGACCTCCAGAATCGCCAACCGTGGCTGTCGCTGAGCGATCAACCACAGGCCAGCGAGCGTGCCGGCCTCGAAGTAGGTCAGGCTGATCACGCCCTGCCCATCTCCCGCATCCGAATGACGCGCCGAATCCACCTGCTCGAAGGCAGTGATCAGCTCGTCGTCACTGGCGTGCTGCCCATCGAGGGTCACGCGCTCGTTGTAATGCAGCAGGTGCGGAGAGGTGTAAGTCGCGGTCGTCAGACCATGCGCACGCCCGAGCGCCTCGAGCATGGCGACCGTGGAACCCTTGCCGTTGGTACCGGCCACGGTGATGACCCGCTCGCCAATGCGACGAGCCCCGGGGCCGACAAGCCCCAGACGCTCAGCCACGCATTGCACGCGGGCGAGCCCCATGTCGATGCTGACGGGATGCTGGCGCTCCAGACGCGAAAGCCAGTCTTGCAGTGACAGCTCGCGTGGCACGGCCTCATGCAGGGCAGCAACGCTCAGCGGAGGCCGCTCACGGGACTGCAGCACCTCTCGGGTGCTGCAGTGGCCCGGCGCATTGGCCTGCTCAGCCATCGCGACGAACGCCTTGCGGCTTGTCGGCGGAGAATGTCTCGTCAAGCACGCTGTCAACCGCGGAGCGCGGCTCTGCAGGCTGCGGCTCGCTCGGTGCAGCCTCGACAGCCTCACCTTCGACAACGACTTCCGTGGCATCTACCCCCGGTGCCTGCACGTCAGCCTTGACCGGCAGACCCTGCAGCTTGAGCAGGATGCTGGACAGACGCTCACGCATGTCGCGACGATGGATGATCATGTCGACCGCGCCATGCTCGAGCAGGAACTCTGAACGCTGGAAGCCTTCCGGCAGTTTCTCGCGCACGGTCTGCTCGATGACACGCGGGCCAGCGAAGCCGATCAGGGCATTCGGCTCGGCAACGTTCAGGTCGCCCAGCATGGCAAGCGATGCCGATACGCCACCGAAGACCGGATCCGTCAGCACGCTGATGTACGGTACGCCTGCCTGTTTGAGCTTCTCGAGCGCAGCGGAGGTCTTGGCCATCTGCATCAGGGAGAACAGTGCTTCCTGCATGCGCGCGCCACCGGAGGCCGCGAAGCATACCAGAGGCACTTCTTCCGCCAGCGCGAGTTCGGCGGCACGCACGAACTTCTCACCGACGATGGCCCCCATGGAGCCGCCCATGAAGCTGAATTCGAAGGCGACGGCCACGACAGGCTGTCCGGAAAGCGTGCCGCGCATGGCGACCAGCGCATCCTTTTCGGACGTCTGCTTCTGGGCGGCGCTCAGGCGATCCTTGTACTTCTTGGAATCGCGGAACTTGAGGCGATCGACCGGCTCCAGATCTGCCGCGATCTCCTCACGACCCTCGCTGTCGAGGAACCAGGACAGACGGGCACGCGCAGTGAGACGCAGATGGTGGTCACACTTCGGGCAGACGTTGTCGTGCTTGGTCAGCTCCGGAAGGTACAGGACTGCTTCGCACTTGGGGCATTTACGCCACAGGCCGTCAGGAATGGAGGTACGCCGATCCTTGCGTTGGATACGGCTCATTGACGGCACAATCTTGTCAAGCCAGCTCATGGTGGGGAGGCTTCCGTTTTGCTGCTGTTCTGGGCACCGCTCGACGACTGTCGGCGGCCATGCGAGTTGGCACATATTCCAGGGCGCTCACGCCCCGGCAATATGGCGGGCAGCTACCATCACAGGGCAGTGCCAATGGAAAAGACCGTGCAACCCATTGGTCGTACGGCCACTTTTCCGAATTCTGGGGGTCATTGTAGCGGCTTCGCCCCCCTTGCGGGTAGTGCGAGATGCCAATTGAGCGTTGCGGCCCTCGCGGCTGATGACGAAAGCAGCGCAAGGGTCGCAGCGCTTGCCGGCAAATCAGCGCCGATAGCGGACTGCCTGACAGAATGCCTGCATGCGCTCGGCGCTCTTCTCGCCAGGCGCGGCTTCCACACCGCCGGAGACATCGACCGCGTAAGGGGCGACCTGCGTCACCGCCGCGGCGACATTGCCTGACTCAAGACCACCGGCGAGGATAACCGGCAGCGGCAGATCAGCCGGGATGCGCGACCAGTCGAAGGTCTCGCCGGTGCCACCGGGCACGCCAGGGCGATAGGCATCCAGCAGCAAGCCACGCGCGTCGTGGTAGCGCGCCGCCTCTGCGGCGAGATCGATCCCGTCACGCATTCGCAACGCCTTGATATAGGGCCGCCCTGCCGCCCGGCACTGTTCCGGCGTCTCATTGCCATGCAACTGGAGCAGATCGAGATGTGGCGCCGCTGCGGCAATCTCTTCGGCGCTGGCATCCACGAACAGGCCGACCCGTGTCACGAAGGCCGGCACGCATGCGGCAAGCTCGGCCAATCGCGCCACATCGACCGCACGCTTGCTGCCCAGCCACAGCACGAAGCCCAGCGCATCGGCACCTGCCGCCACGGCGTCGCGGATATCCTGCTCACGCGCCAAGCCACAGATCTTGATCCGGGTACGCTGGCTCGCACGAGCGCTCATCTCGGTCATGGGATCACTCCGTTCAACGTGAGGATTCATTCTGGGTGGCAGCCGTCAGCGTGTCATCCTCAGCGCCTGCTGCAGGGTCGCCTGCCGCAGGAATCGCTTGTTCATGCTCGCGACTGAGGCGCTCGGCTTCACGGGCCACATTGCCTAGCCGGATGGCTTCCTGCTCACTGAGCTTGCCCGCCGCGCGCGCCTCTTCGGCACCCTCGGCCTCGGCACGGGCCAGGCGTGAGCGTACCATCGGGCAATCCGGCAAGGGACGCTCTCCCGTCCACTCCCCGAGATGGGCCACCAGACCAGGCCCGAGCGGCTCCCTGGGCAGCTCATAGCGCGGCGGATAGATGACGTCGACGAAGTGAAGTCCCGTGGCTGCTGCCGTGGCACTCGAACGCGTGCGATCTCCCCCGCGCATCAGCTCGACGATCCACTCGACAGGCTTCTCGCCACGTCCGATGGCCATCAAGGTACCGGCAATATTGCGCACCATGTGGTGCAGGAAGGCATTCGCCTGGATGTCGATCATGACCAGCTGGCCGTGACGACTCACCTCGATGAAATGCACGTGGCGTCGTGGCGAGCGCGACTGACAACCTGCCGCACGGAAGGCCGAGAAGTCCAGCTCCCCTACCAGATGGGCGGCCGCCGCCTGCATGTCGGCGACATTCAGGGGTTCACGACACCAGGTGGCGTTGTGACGCTCCATCACCGGCCGAAAAGGCTGATTGATGATCATGTAGCGATAACGACGCGCGATGGCGCTGAATCGGGCATGGAAGTCATCGGGAACGGGGACCGCCCAATGGATACCGATATCCGGGGGAAGATTGACGTTGCCGCCCATGCGCCATGCCTTGCGGCTGCGGCCCACGGGGGTATCGAAGTGCACGACCTGACGCACGGCGTGCACACCTGAATCGGTGCGCCCGCTGCAGTGGACGGTGATGGGAGTAGAAGCCACCTTGGAAAGCGCCTTTTCAAGCGTTTCCTGCACGGAAGGTGCGTGGCTGAGGCGCTGCCAACCGCAATAGCGGCTGCCATCATACTCGACGCCCAGAGCGATGCGCCCCGGGCGTCTTTCATTATCATCAAGCGGTGTAAAAAAGGGCATCAGGTCAGACCAAAGCGCTCCATCAACGCCAGCGCCTCTTCACGGATCATCCCGTCACTGGCGGAGGCGAGCGGCTCAAGCAGCGCTGCCGCTTGATCATCCTCACCATCCACCAGCAACTGGCGGGCTTCCTCGAGCTGCTGGAAGGCCACGCTATCCTGGGCGCCAGCCCCTGCCCCTGCCATGCCGACAGAGGGATAGGCATTATCCTGATCCCCGGACTCGAACGCCACTTCCTCCACCTCGAATTGCGAGATATCACGACGAGGGACATCCACCTCTTCCAGCGTCATGCTATCCAGCGACGGCAACTCGTCGGCTGCTGAAAAGGCGCTTGCAGGCGCCACCTCGTCGCCTGAAGGTGCACTGGATTTCGCAGATTCACCTTCCTCATTGATGGAGGCGGAGGTAAATTCGACCGCCTCACCCTTGAGCGCCTCGTCCGCCTTCTCGGCACTTGCCACTGCCGCAGGCTCCACACCGTCATCAAGCGTCAGTTCCGGCGCCTGGTAATCGATCACGTTGTCACTGAAGAAACTGGTATCGGGTGCCGCCTTTCCGTGCTCGGGACTCTTGCCCTTGAGGCCGGGCTCGAATGCGACTCCTACGTCTGCCGGAGTGTCATTCGTGACGGCGGCATCAGCGTGCAAGTCATCCTCGAACGAGCCACTGTCCTGCCCTTCGCCTGAAGAGTCAGACACGTCACCCTCCGGCTCGCGCTCATCGTCCTGCAGGTTCGCGCCACCTGCCGCCAGCCTTTCAGAGGCTGCGCTGGCCGAGGATGGCACACGCAGGGACTGGGCATATTGACTGACGACACCGGAGAGATGCGTCACGTTGCTTGCGGCCACCGCGCCACCCATGGCAGCACGCATGGGGCTACCCATTCCGGCGTAACGGTTGAGCAGCGCCTGAGCCTCTTCACGCTCTTCTGCATTGCCCGCCGCCAATACCTTCTCGCTTTCGTGATTCAGCGCCTCGAGATTGCCAAGTTCTCCATGCACTCCCATCAGCTTGAGACGCAGGTCCTGACGACTCTCATCGTCTGCAAGACCGGTTTCCAGCAGGGCTTGCGCCTGATCGAAGCGTCCATAGGCGATGAAGATATCCGCCTCGCTGATGGCAGCGGCCTCAGGCTGGGCCAGAGGCTCAAGAGTGTGAGAGCCACGACTTGCCACTGCAGACGCCTCTTCCGGGACCTGTCTGTCAGCGGTACCCGCTGCAGCACCAAAGGCACCCCGTGACGGGTCCTGCAGATCCTGGTCGTTGTGACGCACGGCATCCGCGAAGCTCATGCTGGAGTCATCCTTCGGCCCCGAGCGACGACGCAGCAACAGCAACAGCAGCAACAGCAATGCTCCCGCCGCGCCGCCCACCATCATCAGATTGTCCTGTACCCACTTCCACGTCGCCTGCGGCCAGGGCTGGCTGGGCAACACGAGATTGCCTTCACCATCACGCGGCTGGCCCAGATCCACCCCGGCAGCGACCAGACTCTCGGGTAGCGTCAAGGGAGTGATGCCGCTGTTGACCAGCAGACGGTTCTGCTTAGCCAGCAATACCTTGGCCGTTTCCAGCTGCTCGGTACGCTCGGCCAGGGAAGCACGCAGTTCACCGACTTCACTGCGCAATGAAGCGACTTCACTGCGCAGGTCGTCACGCTCCTGCTCCAGTTGATCCAGACGCTGCTGGTTGGTCAGCAACTGGTCTTCCAGCGATTCGAGGCGATCCGACAGCTCATCGATGGCCTGCTGACTGCCCGCGGAAATCTGCGTACTGGCGACCGCCTTGCTCGCTGGCGTGGCCTCTTCATCGATCAGCGTCAGGCGCGGCTTGCCGTCAGCACCCGCACTGGCGGGGCCACTGGGAGCGGGCGCTGCAGCGGGCGCCTCACTGGCCGTGGCGGTATCCTTCGGAGACGCGGACGTCGTCTTCTTGCTGGCCGGAGCAGGAATGGTCTTGCCTTGCGCCCCCGCGACCCACTGCTGATATTGCTCACGCACTTCGCGATCGGCCGCCGTGCGCGAGCGGCCCAGCATGGTGGCGCGATCGGGAACGCTCAGGACCACCCCCGCCCTCAGCTTGTTGATGTTGCCGCCCGGGAAGGCACTGGGATTGGCTTCCTGAATCGCCAGCATGGTCTGACGGATGCTGACCCCGGCATCCGGCCGCACGCGTCGTGCGATGGTCCACAGGGAATCGCCACTGCGTACCTTGATGCTTGACGGCGTTTCGCCCGCCGCGGGCGCAGCGCTTGCCGAGGACGACTGACCACTGTCACGGAAGACCACGGAACGCGAGGGTGTCGACCCCGTGTCGGCCAACGGACGTGAGCGCGCACCAGAAGGCGTCACCAGTGCCGGCTGACTGGAATAGCCCGCCGGATCGAACAGCAGCGTGACCTGACGCTGCAGCTTGCCATTGGGCCACTCGACGTCCAGCAGAAGATCCACATAGGGCTCACGTACCGCCCCGTTGGTGGTCAGCTGAAGATAATAGCGGCTGCCCTGCTGCTTGATGGCCACCTTGACGTCATCACTGACATAGCTGCGGTCCACACCGGCACGCGCAAAGGCGGCGGCATCGGAGACGTTCGCCTTGATCAGGCTGCTATCAAGCCCGGAGGTATCTGTCAGGCCGATGCGGGCATCCAGCGGTTGATTCAGATTCGAGCGCAATCGCGGCGATTCCATGCCGACCGCCAAGGCCTGAGCACTATAGATGGCGAAGGAGATCGCCAGTGCGAGAGGAAGCTTGCGTCCCATTGAGTGTCCCTTCGTATGCGACCGATTCAGTGTCCGGCCGGCGCATTATGTTACGTATTCTTACATATAAGATACCAGAGAGTCCGCCTCATGATTCAGGCAAGGCGCGACTCAGCCAGAAAAATTTCAACGCTAGCGGGCGTCGTCCCCTCTGATAGCCCACCTGCTCCCCGGATGACAGGAGTGACCAGCTCCACCTCATCCGGCTGACACGATACTCAAATATGCATACGAGATGCCATCATGCATCAACATCGCCAGCCAAATTCGCAAAAAATGCGCAAGCCGGAATGAAGCCGGTCAGTCATTGGAATGACATGCCGGTCATCTGCTGCCCATGGCACTGCCGATCATCGGCACGACCGACCATCGCAATCACCCTTCATTGGGCATTCGGGACATGACCGGGAACCCGGACATGGTCCGCCAGGACATTCGTCAGGGACGTTCGAGTGCATGGATATTCGATTGCAGGATTTTCGATTGCAGAATTTTCGAGCGCAAAAAAGTCGCCCCCGGCTCCGAGGAGTCGGGGGCGACGTCTTGCATCACGCCATGGCACTCAACCGCGAGGGCCAGCCATCGTGATGATCAGGCGGCGCGATGTTCCCGCAGAATGGTCAGCATGCGCTTGAGCGGCTCCGCGGCCCCCCACAGCAGCTGGTCACCCACACTGAAGGCAGACAGGTATTCACCACCCATCGCCAGCTTGCGCAGACGGCCGACCGGAACGGTCAGGGTGCCGGTAGCAGCAGCCGGTGTCAGGTGCTTGAGGCTGTCTTCCTTGGTGTTGGCGACGACCTTGACCCAGTCGTTGTGCTTGGCCAGGCGGTCTTCGATCTCGTCCAGCGGCACGTCCTGCTTGAGCTTGACGGTGAAGGCCTGGGAGTGGGAGCGCATCGCACCGATCCGCACGCACAGCCCATCGATCATGATCGGGTTGCCTTGGCTGTCGAGAATCTTGTTGGCCTCGACACCGGCCTTCCACTCCTCGCGGGTCTGACCGGATTCCATCGGGGAATCGATCCACGGCAGCAGCGAGCCGGCCAGCGGCGCACCGAACTGCTGGGTCGCGAAATCATCGCCGCGCATGGTGGCGGTCACCTTGCGGTCGATATCCAGAATCGCGCTGGCCGGGTCTGCAAGCTCCGAGGCCACGCTGCCATTGAGCTGGCCCATCTGGGTCAGCAGCTCACGCATGTGGCGCGCACCGCTGCCGGACGCCGCCTGGTAGCTCATGGAAGTCATCCACTCGACCATGCCGGCCTCGAACAGGCCACCCAGACCCATCAGCATCAGGCTGACGGTGCAGTTGCCGCCGACGAAGGTGTTGGCACCGGCACCGATCTTCTCATCGATCACGTGACGATTGACCGGGTCCAGCACCAGCACGGCATCCTTCTCCATGCGCAGGGTGGAGGCCGCATCGATCCAGTCGCCCTTCCAGCCGGCTTCACGCAGCGGGCCGAACACCTGCTTGGTGTAGTCGCCACCCTGACAGGTAACGATGACGTCCAGCGCCTTCAGCTCATTGATGTCATTGGCATCCTTGAGCGCCGGCACCGGCGTGCCCACGTCCGGGCCGGCCTGACCGACCTGGGAGGTGGAGAAGAATACCGGCTCGATACCGGCGAAATCGTTGTCATCACGCATGCGTTGCATCAGCACGGAACCGACCATGCCACGCCAACCGACAAATCCGACTTTCAACATGCTTGTTCTCCTTGTTCATGCACGGCCGGGAACACGGAAGACACCGAAGCTCCCGGCACAGGAATGACCCGCAGCGAGCACAGGCAACTCACACGAGGCGAGCCTTGCCCAACGCTCCAGCCGCAGGTCCTGACACGAAAGCCCAGCGACGCACGCCAGGCTTCCTCATGATCATCTCGCGTGAACGCCACTCACGAGCGGCGTTCACGCGGGTCTTGCCTTACGCCTGGGCCTTGAAGGCGGCCAGCACGGCATCGCCCATCTCAGAGGTGGAGACCTTGCGAGTGCCAGCGTAGGCGATATCGGCGGTACGCAGACCTTCATCCAGCACCACACCGACCGCCTTCTCGATACGCTCGGCCCACGCCGCTTCATTCAGCGAGTAGCGCAGCATCATCGCCACTGACAGGATGGTCGCCAGCGGGTTGGCGATGCCCTGACCCGCGATGTCCGGCGCGCTGCCGTGGCACGGCTCATACATGCCCTGGCCGCTGGCATTCAGCGAGGCGGACGGCAGCATGCCGATGGAACCGGTCAACATCGCGGCTTCATCCGAGAGGATGTCGCCAAACATGTTGCCGGTGACCACCACGTCGAACTGCTTCGGTGCACGCACCAGCTGCATGGCGGCGTTGTCGACGTACATGTGCGACAGCTCGACATCCGGGTAGTCGGCGGAGATGCGCTCCATCACGTCACGCCACAGCATGGTGACTTCCAGCACGTTGGCCTTGTCGACACTGCACAGCTTCTTGTTGCGCTTCTGGGCCATCTCGAAGGCGGTGCGGCCGATACGCTCGATCTCGGATTCTGAGTAGACGTAGGTGTTGTAGCCGACCTGCTGTCCGTCGCGCGTCTCGATGCCACGCGGCTGGCCGAAGTAGATGCCACCGGTCAGCTCACGCACGATCATGATGTCCAGACCGGACACCACTTCCGGCTTGAGGCTGGAGGCCTCGGCCAGCTGCGGGTAGAGAATTGCCGGGCGCAGGTTGGCGAAGAGTTCAAGCTCCTTGCGCAGCCCCAGCAGGCCGCGTTCCGGACGCAGGGAGATATCTTCCAGCTTGTCCCACTGCGGCCCACCGACCGCGCCGAGCAGGATGGCGTCTGCCGCCTTGGCGGCGTCCAGCGTGTCCTTCGGCAGCGGATGGCCCGCCGCGTTATACCCTGCACCACCGACCTTGCCTTCGCTCAGCGTGATGTCCAGCCCTTCGCTGCGTGCGGCTTCAAGGATCTTCACGGCTTCGGCCGTGATTTCCGGGCCAATGCCATCACCGGGCAGAATCAGGATATTGCGGCTCATCTGGAACTCCTTGGGCCGGAGAGCATCCGGCAAGACCGACGGTTCACCGCCGGTGCTGAGACTGGGCTCGCTGCCACTCTGGACGGCGAGCCATGACGAATGTGTTGCGACTGCGGCGCTGACTGGCGTGACGCTGGACAGATCAGGCCGTCTTGCCATCGCGGAACAGCCAAGGACGCTCGGCGCGATGACGCGTCTCGAAGCTGTCGATGGCGTCCTGATCCTTGAGGGTCAGACCGATGTCATCCAGGCCTTCCATGAGGCAATGCTTGCGGAAGCTGTCCACCTCGAAGGGGATCGACTCACCGGACGGCGTGATGACGGCCTGCGCCTCGAGATCGATATCCAGACGATACCCTTCCACCGCTTCGGCTTCCTTGAACAGGCGATCCACCGTGTCCTCGTCGAGGGTGATCAACAACAGGCCGTTCTTGAACGAGTTGTTGTAGAAGATATCGGCGAAGCTCGGCGCGATGACGACACGGAAGCCGAAGTCGGTCAGTGCCCAGGGCGCGTGCTCCCGCGAGGAGCCGCAACCGAAGTTGCGACGCGCCAGCAGCACGCTTGCGCCTGAGTAACGCGGCTGATTGAGCACGAAATCCGGATTCAGCGGACGCTTGCTGATGTCCTGACCGATATAGCCCTCATCGAGATAACGCAGCTCATCGAAGAGGTTCGGGCCGAAGCCGGTACGCTTGATCGACTTCAGAAACTGCTTCGGGATGATCAGGTCGGTATCGACGTTGGCGCGATCGAGCGGTGCCACGAGGCCCTGCTGGCGAATGAACTTTTCCATGTCGGGCCTCCTCAGGCTGCGTGGGTATCGGAAGTAGGAATGGGGGCAAAGTCACGAACATCAACGAAGTGACCCGCAATCGCGGCAGCGGCGGCCATGGCCGGGCTGACGAGGTGCGTACGCCCACCGAAGCCCTGACGGCCTTCGAAGTTGCGGTTGGAGGTGGAAGCACAATGCTCGCCGGCGCCCAACTTGTCGGCGTTCATCGCCAGACACATGGAGCAGCCCGGCTCGCGCCATTCAAAGCCCGCGGCGAGGAAGATCTCGTGCAGTCCTTCGGCTTCCGCCTGTGCCTTCACCAGGCCAGAGCCCGGCACGACCATCGCCTGCTTGAGGCTCTTGGCGACCGTACGGCCTTCGGCCACGCGCGCCGCTTCACGCAAGTCCTCGATACGCGAGTTGGTGCAGGAGCCGATGAACACGCGGTCCAGCTTGATGTCGGTGATCTTCTGCTGAGCGCTGAGGCCCATGTACTCGAGCGCACGGGTGATGCCACGCGCTTCGGTGTCATCGTTGGCGGCTGCCGGGTCCGGCACCACGCCATTGACGCTGGTGACCTGCTCCGGGCTGGTGCCCCAGGTGACCTGCGGGGCGATGTCTTCCGCCTTGAGCACGACGACCTTGTCGAATTCGGCGTCTGCATCGGAGACCAGATTGCGCCAGTCGGCCACGGCCGCTTCCCACTGCTGGGCGTTCGGCGCATAGGGACGGTCGCGCAGGTAATCGATGGTGATGTCATCGACCCCGACCAGACCGACCCGTGCACCGGCTTCGATGGCCATGTTGCAGATGGTCATGCGGCCTTCCATGGAGATGTCCTGGATGGCGGAGCCGCCGAATTCGATGGCATAGCCGGTACCGCCGGCGGTGCCGATCTCACCGATGATGGCGAGCACGACATCCTTGGCGGTGACGCCAGTGCCGAGACGACCATCGACGCGCACCAGCATGTTCTTCATCTTGCGCTGGATCAGACACTGGGTGGCGAGCACGTGCTCGACCTCGGAGGTGCCGATACCGTGAGCGAGTGCCGCGAAGGCACCGTGGGTCGCGGTGTGGGAATCGCCACACACCACGGTCATGCCCGGCAGGGTCGCGCCCTGCTCCGGCCCGACCACGTGCACGATGCCCTGACGCGCATCATTGATGGTGAACTGCTCGATGTTGAAGCTGTTGCAGTTGTCGTCGAGGGTCTGCACCTGGATGCGAGAGGTTTCATCCTCGATCCCCGCGATACCGGCAGCGCGCTCCTTGAGAGAGGTCGGCACGTTGTGGTCCGGCGTTGCCAGGTTGGCATCCAGACGCCACGGCTTGCGACCGGCCAGACGCAGCCCTTCGAAGGCCTGCGGCGACGTCACTTCGTGCAGCAGGTGACGGTCGATGTAGATGAGTGCAGTACCGTCTTCACGTTGCTTGACCAGATGCTGGTCCCACAACTTGTCATAAAGGGTCTGGCTGGCCATGTCGTGTCTCCTCGTGGCGCCCTACGGTAAGAGCGCTTGCTGCCTCGGGGCTCGTGGCGGCCCCTTGATGAGGTGTGTCGTCCAGTGTTGATGGCGGGGCGGTCGTGCGAGCCATGTCGCAGGTGGCTTGCCACCAGAGGCTCGAGCATCGCCGCCGCGTCCTGTGTCATCAAGAGTACTCGGCGGCGATGAATAAAAGCAATTCATGTTTTTCATGCTTTGGATTCCCAGAAGGAATACCATTGTCTCAGCCGACATTCCCCCTGATCGCACGGAAGATCATTCTTCTGAACGCCCTCATGACAGGATAGCTGCCTCACATGGACACTCCCTCTCTTCAGGCCTTCGTTGCCGTCGCGGAAACCGCCTCCTTCTCGCTGGCGGCCGAACAGCTGCACCTGACACAACCCGCTGTCTCCAAACGCATCGCGCAGCTGGAACAGCTCCACGGCGCGCGGCTGTTTGATCGCATCGGGCGGCGCGTCACCCTGACGGAGGCCGGCAATATCCTGCTGCCGCGGGCCCGTGCCATTCTGGTGATGCACGATGACACGCGGCGCGCGCTGCGCAATCTGTCCGGCGAGGTAAAAGGCAGCCTGACGATGGCGACCAGCCACCATGTGGGCCTGCACCGTCTGCCGCCACTGCTCAAGGCCTTTACCATGTCCCATCCCGAGGTACGCATGGACATGCGCTTCCTGGATTCGGAACAGGCCTATCAGGGCGTACTGGATGGGGAGCTGGAACTGGCCGTCGTCACTCTGGCACCGCATCGCGATCCCAATCTGACGGTGGTGCCGGTGTGGCTGGACGAGATGCGCTTCGTGTGCGGACGAGACCACCCGCTGGCGGGACACAAGGCGTTGCCGCTGGCCGCCCTTTCACAGCACGACGCCGTGCTGCCGGGCCACCTGACCTTCACGCGTGGCATCGTCATCGACACCTTCGCGCGTGACGGCCTCTCGGTGGAAGTCTCGATGTCCACCAACTACCTCGAGACCCTCAAGATGATGGTCGCCATCGGCCTGGGCTGGAGCGTGCTGCCGGAAAGCATGATCGACGACGAGATCGAGATCCTGCCCATCGACCACCGCCCCATCGAGCGCCAGCTCGGCTACCTCTATCACAACAACCGCACCCTCTCGAATGCCGCCAGCGCCATGATCGAGCTGCTGGAAGGGGCAAGGGATGCGGCCTCGAGACACCGCTGACGAATTTCGAAAGCACAACGCCAGCCCTGAGGGCTGGCGTTGCTGTAGAACGTCCTGCTGGTGGTGCCGCTGATCAGCGCTTGCCAGTGTCCTTGTCATTGCCCGCTGAGCCATCCGTCTTGCTGGCCGCAGGCTTGGCCTCGTCCTTCTTGGCCTCTTCCGCTGCCTTGGCGGCGGCGGCCTTGCTGGCGTTGGAGGGACGGCCACGGCGCGGCTTGGGCGCTGCACTGCCGGTATCACTCTTGGCATCTGCACCCGCCGCACTGCCAGTGTCACTCTTGGCGGCAGATCCAGCAGCCTTGGCTGTGCTTCCAGCACCTGTGCTGCTGGCTGTCTTGGCAGTGCTTCCAGTGCTCGCACTCCCCGTCGAACTGGCGGCCGACTTGCTGGCCGCGGCGCGCTTGGTGGTGCTGGCTGTCGTCTTGCTGGAGGCCGCCGGCTTGCTTGCCGCGGTGCTCTTGGGAGCACTGGCCGCCGCCTTGCTCTGTGTCGCAGGCTGCTTGGCAGCGGGCGATGTCGCCGTGCTGCTGGAGCCCGAGGCAGTGGAAGCAGCGCCGCCGGTTGAGGTGCCGGCCGCTGACGGCTTGCTGTCAGAGGCTGACTTGCTCGCCGTCGTCTTGGCCGCAGTTGTCTTGTTCGCGGTCGTCTTGTTGGCAGTCGTCTTGCTGGCAGCTGTCTTGCGCGGCGTGGAGGTCTTCGCCGCTGAGCTACCTGTACTGCTGGCAGCCGTGCTCGCAGTGCTCGGTTTTGCCGTGCTCTGTTTTGCAGTGCTGTCGCTGGCCGTGCTGCTGGTGGGCGTTGCGCTCTTGGAAGCAGTGCTCTTGGTAGCAGGGCTTTTGGAAGCCGTGCTCTTGGGTGCAGCACGTTTGCGCGCGGCGGGCTTGCTTGCCGGCGCTGCTGACTCAGTAGCCGCTGATGCTGCCTTGGAAGCGGCAGGCCCGGTGCTGGCGCCTTGCGCCCTGGAGGCACCGGACGAGCTGCTGCCCTTCGCGTCGCTGGCATCATTGCTCGCCTTGCCCGCCGCGCTCCCTGTCATTGCCGACACCATCTCTTCCAGTGGCAGCGTGACCTGCTTGAGCGCGTCATTCATGCGCTTCTCGACCGTCTCCTGCACATCACGCACGGTCTTGAGCTGCGCCTGTGCGGCTGAGGTGATCTCTTCCGGCACAGTCTGGCCGAGTACTTCGGGGATGGTCTGGCGCGCATAACGCCCCGGCGCCGCTTCGATCACGTCGAGCTTGCCCTCACCCGGCGTGCGCGCAGAGACTTCCGGTTCCGGCTCGACGAAACCATTGCCGGACATCCATGCCTGCCAGTCATTCCACCAGGAGCCTTCATGCGCCTCGGTGCCTTCAAGCCAGGCATCCGGTGTCGCCGGCAGCTCGTCATTGGTGACGTAGCCGTACTTGTTCTTGTGCGGCGGATTGACGATACCCGCGATATGGCCTGAGCCACCCAGCACGAAGCGCTTGATGGAAGCCTTGGGCAGCTGGGTGCCGTTGTAGGTGGTCTGCCACTTGGCGATGTGATCCTCGCGGGCGGAGACCCAATAGCTGGGAATCTCGATCTGCGAGAGGTCGATCGGGACACCGTCCAGCTCGATACCGCCGGGCTGCACAAGGCGGTTCTCCAGATACATGTGACGCAGATACCAGGCATGGGTACCGGCCGGCAGGTTGGTGCCGTCGGTATTCCAGTACAGCAGGTCGAACGCGGTCGGCGCTTCGCCCTTGAGATAGTTGGAGACGTAGAACGACCAGAAGAGGTCATTCTCGCGCAGCAGGTTGAAGGAGAACGCCATCACGCGGCCATCCAGGTAGCCGTCCTGCGCCATCTGCTTCTCAAGGCCCTGCAGTACCGGCTCGTTGAGGAAGACACCGATCTCGCCGGGATCGGAGAAGTCCTGCAACGTCGCCATGTAACTGACCGAGCGCACGCGATCCGCCTGTTTCCTGGCCGTGAGATAGGCCATGGTGCTGGCCGTCAGCGTGCCGCCGATGCAGTAGGACAGGATATTGACCTGCTTCTCGCCGGTGGCCTGCTCGATGGCATCCATCGCGGCAAGCGGCCCCATCTGCATGTAATCGGCCCAGGTGAGATCGCTCTGCTCCGGCCCGGGATTGCGCCAGGAGATCAGGAACACGGTGTGCCCCTGCTCCACCAGCCAGCGCATCATCGAATTGTCCTGACGCAGATCGAGAATGTAGTACTTGTTGATCCACGGCGGCACGACCAGCAACGGCGTACTGAAGGCCTTTTCCGTCGCCGGGCGATACTGGATCAGCTGGATCAGCTCATTCTCGAACACCACATCCCCCGGCGTGACGGCGATGTTGTCGCCGAGACGGAAGGCTTCGGTGTCGGTCATCGCGACATTGATGCCTTCGGCGGAGTTGGCAAGGTCTTCCCGCAGACGCTTCAAGCCGTCGAGCAGATTCTGGCCGCCGGTTTCGCGGGTCACCCGCTGCACTTCCGGGTTGGTGGAGGCGAAGTTGGAGGGCGAGAAGGCACTGACGTACTGGCGCGCGTAGAACTCGAGATTGCGCTTTTGGCTCTCCGGCAATCCCTTGATGCCCGCCAGCATCTCATCCACGGCGCGCGAGAACAGCAGATATTGCTGCACGAGGAAGTGATAATACGGTTCGCTCTGCCAGGCCTCATCGCGGAAGCGACGATCAGAGCGTGCGGGGCTGATCACGGGCTCGACACTCTCACCGCTCATCTCGCGCAGCGTGCCCTGCATCAGGGCCATCTGGTCCTGGAAGAGGCGGGTCTGCGTGGAAATCAGCAACTGGGGGTCACGTGCCAGTGCCTCCGCGCCTGCCTGGAAGCAACGTCCCATCTCGTCGTAGATGGTGGAGGCAGCAGCACTTGGCCACAGGCGCTCCAGCATGTCACTCATCAGAGCCTGATACTGGGTGCTGGCTTCCTGTACCACGCCGGCCCATTCGCCGCCGTCGGCGCCATCGGGGAACAGATGGGAAAAGGCCTGAGAGAATGCCTGAGAAAGTGCCTGCTGCTGGGCTGAAACCATATCGCCCGTCCTCCTTGTCATTGGCTATCGAAGCATGGCTGTCGAAGCATGGCTGTCGAACGAACGCCGACATGCACGATTTCATCGAACCGAATCCTTCCGTATCTCTGCAGTGCAATGCCCTCGAAAGGCGTTCGCGGCGCCGTCACTGGCACCTTGCACCGACTCTCTTCACTCTGGCGTCACTCTGGCAGGCCAGAGCCTTGCAGTCCGCTTTCCGTCGCATTCATGCCAGAGGCGCGAATACGACGGAAAGCCGGCTGAGACCTCTCATCTGTCGTCTTGCCGCCTCGGGGGGCGACTCTCAGCATGCACCCGGGCCGTGATGGGGGCAATGCCTGACCTCGCCAAAAAAAGGGCTGGCGCGTGCGCCAGCCCTCTCGATGATTCTTCAGCTCTGCTTGGCGCGGCTGGTGGCACTTGCCGGCTTGCTGGTGCTGTCTTTCGCGGCATCCGCCGTGGCGGAAGACGCCTTGCTGGCAGCGGAAGATGCCTTGTCCGTGGCTTCCTTGCCCGCATCGGAATAGGCCTGTTCCATCTGGCTGCGCATCTCGTTGCCCATTTCCGCCAGTTTCAGGGAATCGTCCATCATCTGCTGGGACAGCTCGGTGGCCACTTCCAGCTGACGATTGCCGAATTCGCTGAGCTGCTCGACACTCTTCACTTCCGTCGCGGCGCGGGCACGCTCGAAACCGGTATCGGCATAGCGCTTGGCGGCATCCATCTGGAACTCGGCCACCTTGCTCATGTGGTCGAGCACCAGGCTGTTGAGCTTGCGCATCGGCTGATAGAAGCTGCGGGCCTGCTCGGCAAAGGCGTTGAACATCTGATCCTGTTGCATGACGGTTCCTCCCATGGATTCCGTACCGGAAGAGCGCGCAGAAGACTCTGCGCCATCTTTGGAGCGCAGCATTATGCTGCACTGCACAAAGACTAGTCTGCTCCCGAAGCGGTTGCAATCCCATGACGATAATCCTGCACCGCAATGCCTTCAGCTTCCCTCGTCATCCATCAGTCACGCTGACTGCGTGAGCGCGCGCTGGCGGCCTTGGGTCTGTCCTCAGCGGCCGCCTTCTGCGCAGCTCCCGCATGCGGGTCATTCCCAGCGGGCTCACTGTCGCCACCACTGGCCCCACCACTGGCGTTGCCCGTGCCCTGCTGACCGAACTGCTGCAAGGTATCCAGCATCATCTTCTGGTACTGCTGGAAAGCCGCCATGCCCTTGGCCATGCTGTCGCCCATCTCGTTGGATGAGGCCCCCGGGGAATCAGCCGCTGACGCGCCACCCATCCCCGCCATGCCTTCCGCCATCCCCGGCGGCATGAACCGGGCAAACGGCGTGCCCGCCCCCGGTGTCATCAGCGGCTTGAGCAGGCTCATCGGATCATAGCCCTCGACGCCCGCTTCCATCTGGCGACGAAAGCGCTCCATCAATTCTTGTTGAAAGGCTTCCACATCCGGCAGGCCCATCGCCTGGCGAAACTCCTGAGGCGTCAGGTCGAATTCGACATTGATCTTCATGGCAGTGTCCTTGTGTTGTCTGCCCGCGCACGGCGTGGTGCGCGAGTCCGCTGGCATGCTTGCCATTCGAGTCTAGCAGCGAGAATGACACGGGGGCAGCCTGCTACTTACGCCTTTTCTTATTTACTTTGTGCAAGCCAACCCACCACGCAAGACGCCCCAGCCACGAAGGATGCAGGGCATCACTCCACGGATGGGGCGTCTCTTTCTCACTAAAAGTTCAGCAGCTTGGCAGCGTTACAAGTTCAACAGCTGGGCAGCGCCAGCAGTTCAGCCGCGCCGCAAGCGGCTTACACCTCGCGCAGCACCGGTGTGTCGACCTTGACGTCGGCATTCTGGCCACGATGGCGCAGCAGGTGGTCCATCAACGTCAGCGCGACCATCGCCTCGGCGATCGGCGTGGCACGGATGCCGACACACGGATCATGACGGCCGGTGGTGATCACCTCGACCGCCTCGCCGTTGACGTCGATGCTGCGACCCGGCAGGCGCAGGCTGGAGGTCGGCTTGAGCGCGATGCTGGCACGCAGGGTCTGGCCGCTGGTGATGCCGCCCAGGATGCCGCCGGCATGATTGGAGAGGAAACCTTCCGGCGTCATCTCGTCACGGTGCTCGGTACCCTTCTGGCTGACCACGGCGAACCCGTCCCCGATCTCGACGCCCTTAACAGCGTTGATGCTCATCAGGCCATGGGCCAGCTCGGCATCGATGCGATCGAAGATCGGCTCACCGAGACCCACCGGCACGCCAGTCGCCTCGACGGTGACCTTGGCGCCCACGGAATCGCCTTCCTTGCGCAGGGCGTCCATATACTGCTCCAGCTCCTCGAGGCGGTCCGCATCGCCACAGAAGAACGGATTGGTGTCGACCAGCGACCAGTCCTTGACCTCAAGCTCGATGGGACCGAGCTGGGACAGATAGCCGCGCACCTGCACGCCGTGGCTCGCCAGATACTTCTTGGCGATGGCACCGGCGGCGACGCGCATGGCCGTCTCGCGCGCGGAGCTGCGGCCACCGCCACGGTAGTCACGCTCACCATACTTGTGGTGATAGGTGTAGTCGGCGTGGGCCGGACGGAACTGGTCCTTGATCTTGCCGTAGTCCTTGGAGCGCTGATCGGTGTTCTCGATCATCAGGCCGATGGCCGTGCCGGTGGTGCGGCCCTCGAACACGCCCGAGAGAATGCGCACCTGGTCCGGCTCGCGCCGCTGGGTGGTGTGGCGCGAGGTGCCGGGACGGCGGCGGTCCAGATCGATCTGCAGATCCGCTTCGCTGATCTCGATGCCCGGCGGGCAACCATCGATGATGGCGCCCAGCGCCGGGCCATGGCTTTCGCCGAAGGTGGTGACAGTGAACAGCTTGCCGAAGGTATTTCCGGACATTCAGGGGGTCCTCAGGCGATGCCGCCGGTCATGGCCGACGGCGTTCTGATAATAGTTGTCGTGAGCTTTTCAGGTCTGGGGCTGAAGCGAAGGCACCAGACGAGCCTGTCTTCAGGCGAATTCGGGGGCGCAGACGTCCAGTGTCTGGGCATCGATGGCGAAGACGCCGTTGCCGCCGCGCTCGAACTCCAGCCACATGAAGGGCACGTCCGGGAACGCGTCCATCAGGTGGCGCTCGGAGTTGCCGACCTCGACGATCAAGACGCCGTCGTCGGTCAGGTAGTCACGCGCCTCGCGCAGGATACGGCGCACGATATCCAGGCCATCATCACCGGCGCCCAGCGCCAGCGCCGGCTCGTGGCCGAATTCCTGCGGCATGTGGGAGAGATCGAAACTGTCCACGTAGGGCGGATTGGAGACGATCAGGTCATAGCGCTTGCCGGCCACGCCCGCGAACAGGTCCGACTGCACGGCGATGACCCGCCCTGCCACATCGTGACGCTCGATGTTGCGACGCGCGACTTCCAGCGCCTCGCTGCTGATATCGACCAGATCCACCTCGGCGGTCGGCATCACCAGCGCCGTGGCGATCCCGATGCAGCCGGAACCGGTGCACATGTCCAGCACCCGGGTCGGCGGCAGTTCCGGGAACCAGGCCGAGAAGCCGCTCTCGATCAGTTCGGCGATCGGCGAGCGCGGAATCAGCACGCGCTCATCGACATCGAAGGGCACGCCGGTGAAGAAGGCTTCACCGAGCAGATACGGCAGCGGCTTGCGGGTGGTGATGCGTTCACGCACCAGCGCCACGATGCGCGCACGCTCCATGGTCAGCAGACGGGCGTCGATCACGGCGGGGTCCGTGTCCCACGGCAGATGCAGCGCACCCAGCACCAGCGCCACCGCCTCGTCCCAGGCAGAGTCGGTGCCGTGGGCGAAGTGCAGACGGTGCGCGTGGAACTCGCTGGTCGCCCAGCGAATCAGGTCGCGCAGAGTCACCAGCTCCTCGACGAGACGGGAATCCGGCTCACTGAGGCTGGAAGGATGGCGCAGGTCGGACGCGGAAGTAGTGGACACGGTGATTCCTGTAAGCGGACAGATGGACAACGAGCGCCGCCAGTCATGAAGCGTCGGTGGCGTCTCGCGCAGGCATTGTAGCGTTCACGAGGCGTGGCGGCGACCCTTGCACGCGCCATGGTCACCGCGCGTGACGTGCGCGACATCATGGGACGCCACTGACCTTGCACGGCACGGCGCGGTGCTTCACAGCACCGACAGCCACGCTATACTGCGCCCCTTGCCATTCACCGCTTGCGGAGCCCCCAGCCATGCCCCCCCGACACGACGACAGCTCGGATGACGGCGACGATTTCAACGCCTTCCGCGCCGCCCTCAAACAGGCCGGCGTGCGCAAGATCACCAGCAACCGGGCAGACCCCGGCCGCAAGCCGCTCAGCCGTGACGAGCAGGCCCGACTGGCCGCGCGTCGCGCTGCCGCCAGCGAAGCCTCGACCGACTCTCTCGGCACGCCATCGCGCACCACGGACGGCCAGGTCGAACCGGTCACGCCCAGCCAGCTGCTCGACTTCGCGGTACCGGACCTCCCCTACCGCCAGCGCCAGCGCCTCAAGCGCGGCGAGATCGCTTGGGAAGCCGGTCTCGATCTGCACGGCTACACACTGGAGCAGGCGCGCAGCGAGCTGGAATCCTTCATCGATGACGCCATCGCGCGGCGCTCACGCTGTGTGCTGGTCGTACATGGCAAGGCGTGGACCGGCATGGCGGATCACCCGATCATCAAGAGCCACGTCAACGCCTGGCTGCGCCAGTGGCCGGACGTGCTGGCCTTCACCTCGGCGCTGGAGCTGGACGGCGGCAGCGGCGCAGTTTATGTATTGTTGCGCAGCAAGGGCCGTGATCCGTTGATGGACTGAGCGCCCCCTCGGTCGTCACGCCGCCGACAAATTGACGATCTGAACATCTGAAGCAGGCCTCACGCCGAGCCTGCCACCATAACGACAAGGGAACACCCCGATGACACCCAACGCTGAACACTCCACACGCCAGCCCTCACGCCGCGCGCGCTCCACCGCCATCTTCAGCGGCGTGACCGCAGCCACCCTGTCACTGACGCTTGCCATGCCCGCTGCCGCCAGCGATTCCCTGGCCGACAGCACGCTTTCCCGCGTGAAGGACACTCAGGTGCTGAAGGTCTGCACCACCGGTGACTATGCCCCCTTCAGCCATCGTGAAGACGACGGCGAGTTCGAGGGCATCGACCTCGACATGGCCGCCTCGCTGGCCGCAAGCCTGGGCGCAAGCGTCGAGACGGTTCCGACCAGCTGGCCGACGCTGATGGAGGACTTCACCTCCGGCAAGTGCGACATCGCCATGTCCGGTATCTCGATCAAGCTGGATCGTCAGGCACAGGCCTACTTCAGCCTGCCCTACCAGACCGGCGGCAAGACGCCCATCGTGCGCTGTGAAGATGTCGACAAGTACCAGACCGTCGCCCAGATCAATCAGCCGAGCGTGCGCATCACCGTCAATCCGGGCGGCACCAACGAGCGCTTCGCCAACGAGTTTCTCGGTGATGCCACCCGTGTGGCACACGATGACAACCGCACCATCTTCAACAACATCATCGAAGACCGCGCCGACGTGATGGTGACGGATGCCATCGAGACCCAGCTGCAGGCCAGCCGTCACCCGGCGCTGTGCAGCGTGCATCCTGATGCGCCATTCACCTTTTCCCAGAAGGGCTATCTGCTGCCGCTGGGTGACAACATCTGGAAAGCCTATGTGGATCAGTGGCTGACCCAGATGCAGGGCACCGGCGAGCAGGCCGCCATCTTCGAGAAATGGATCAAGGGCTGAACCAGCGCGTCAGCGTCAGCCTGAGCCACATGCCAAAAGCCCCCGCCAATCTCGTTTGGCGGGGGCTTGCGTCATTGCCGCGTGATCATCGACCTCCTAGCCATCCAGCCCCTTCTCGTAACGATCCAGCGCCTCGGCGGCCAGGTGACGGCCCAGCTTGATCAGGCCTTCGGCCCGATGGAATTCGTAGGCGCCACACACCGTCTTGGGGATCTCGACCAGAATGTCCGGCGGATACCCGGCGATCTTGTACTTGGCCAGTGTCGCCTGGGTGATATCGAAGGAGCGCATCATCATGTCGAGCTTGCCCCAGGCCTGCTCCGGCGAATTGTCGTCGTCGACTCCCTCCTCGATCTCCGCGAGCCGCCGCGACTCCCGATTCTCGCTCTGACGCCCCTGCGCCTCGCGCGGATCAGCGTCGTCCCGGCCCTCCTTCACGGCCTGATTCAGCACATCGTTCAGGGTCGCGCCCGCGCTGGTGGCGGGCTCCGTCTCCGGCGCCTCCGACAAGGCCGTGAAGGGCGGGGCGAGACTGCCTCCCGGCGGCAGCGGCACGCCGCCCAGGGGGCTCACCGCCGAGGTGGAGGATGGCGGTGGCTCGGCGAGCTCAGGAGGCTGCGTCGCCTCACGCTCGGCCGAGAACATGCGCTCGGCACTGCGGCGCACGCCACGCAGCCAGTCACCGAATCCGCCCTCCTGCGCCTGCAGCGCGGCCTCGCGTGCTTCCTCTTCGGCCGCCTCCGCCGGGGGCAGCATCTGCTCCAGCGTCTGGTTGCGCGGCGAGTGCGCGGTGGCATTCACCGCCAGCACCAGATCCACATGCGCGGCCACCAGCGGCGTGATGGGCAACGGATTCATCAAGCCACCATCCACCAGCATCTTGCGATCGCGCTGCACCGGCGTGATCACCCCCGGCACGGCGATGGAGGCCCGGATCGCCTCGAGCAGATTGCCGCTCTGGAACCAGACCTCCTTCTGCGCGATCAGGTCCGTGGCAACGGTGGTGAGCGGTATCGGCAGGTCCTCGATACGCGTATCCCCGATCAGGGCCTCCAGCTCTTCCATGATGCGACGGGCGCGAATGGCGCCCATCGGGCTCCAGGTCACGTCCACCAGTCGCAGCACATCGAAATAATCCAGCTTGCACACCCAGTCCCGATAGGCGTCGAGCTGACCGGCCGCATAGATGCCGCCCACCAGCGCGCCCATGGAGCAGCCGGAGATGGCGCGAATGTCATAGCCCCGCGCCAGCACTTCCTCGATGACACCGATATGGGCATAACCGCGTGCCCCGCCACTCCCCAGTGCCAGGGCGATGGTCTTGCGCTTGGCCATGGCATGTCTCCCGATGACGATGATGAAGGATGACCTTGGCGCGACGGACTACTCCCCCGCGACGGTCCAGTCGATGATCCGTGCCGCGACCGACGCGACATGTCCCGGCTCCAGATGCAGGTGATGGCCGCCGGGCAGGACGCAACGCTCCAGCCCGCGCACGGCCGCTCGCGCCAGCTGCGCTTCGGGCCGCTCCCTCAGGATACCCTGCTCCCCCTCGATCAGCAGCACCGGCTGATTGACGGCGGCCAGCAGCGCCAGTACCTGCTCCGGGGTATAGCGCATCACCGAGGGTCTGAGCAGACGACGGTCACTGCACAGCCGCCAGCCCTCTTCGAGGGGTTCGAGGTTGCGCTCGACCACCGGGCGTATCGTCTCGGCATCCACGGGCGTGACGCCACCGGCCACACGCGCCGCCACCGCCTCCTCGATGCCACGATAGTGCGCACGACGCGAGGGCTGGCTCCCCGAGGCCTCTCGCGAGAGCGGACGCGCATGACGCGCCAGCAGGCCACGGCGCAACTGCCCCACCACCTCGTCAGCCGGTGTCGCCAGCGCCCCGATACCGTCGATCAGCACCAGTCGGGCGACATGCTCCGGCAGGGCCGCTGCAACTTGTCCGGCGACGGCAGCGCCAAGCGAGTGCGCCAGCAAGGTGACCGGTGCCTCCGACATGCCCTCGCCTCGCAACCCTTCCAGCGCTTCGATGACATCGTGACAATAATCCCACACCGCATAGTCGCCATCCGGCCCCTGGGGACTCGAGCGACCATGCCCGACCAGGTCGATGGCCACGATCCGGATGCCCAGTCGCTCACACAGCAGAGGTGCCAGGCGCGTGAAGCTGGCGGCATTGTCGAGCCAGCCGTGCAGCGCCAGCCATACCGGGGCATCAGCGCTGACCTGCTCGGAGCGCCACTCCAGCGCCGCTATCTCGCCGCCGCAGCGACGCGTGAACGTCAAGGGACGAGGGGATGGGCGTGATGTGCCCGTCGTGGAATTCATGCCATCAACTCCGGTGCCAATTGCGTGAGGGTCGCCAGCAGCGCCTCACGCGTCAGATCAGGGTGCTCAAAAGGATACATGTGTCCGCCCGGCACCGTGGCGACCTCAAGCCCGGCCCGTTGGAGCCTGGCGATGCGCAGTGGCGTCAAGAGGTCCGACTGCTCACCTGCCAGTATCTTCACCGGCACCTTGAGCCTGGCCACGGACCCCGTGAGGTGATCACTCAGATGCCGGAAGATCTCCACCTCGTGACGCGTATCGAAGCTCAGCGACAGGCTGCCATCGCCGTGGCGATGCGTGGCATGCTCGATGTAGTCCGCAAGTGCGCGGGGCGTGAAGTTGGCGAACAGCGAGCGGCGACGCAGGTAATCATGCATCGCCTGAGGCGAATCCCAGCGGGCACGCCGGCCACGCGTGCGCCCTGCCGGCGTGACACGGTCGATGAAACCGAAGCGCTTGGCGATCTTGAGGCCGATGGCATCACGTCCCAGCATCAAGGGCGGGTCAAGCAGGATGACGCAGTGGAAACGCGCCGGCTGCTTGAGCGCGGCCATGTAGTTGACCACGCCTCCCAGCGAATGCCCTACCCCGATGACCTTGCGACTGTCCGGCGTACCCACCGGCCCCAGCGCCGTGTCCAGACAGGCCAGCCATTCGTCCCGCAGCGCGATCAGATTGCGCCCCACCGGATAGGCGGGATCATGCGCCAACCTGTCCACCGGCAGCAGATCGAACGACTCGGCCAACGGGGCCAGCAGGCTGTTGTAACAGGCGCCGGTGAAGCCATTGGCATGGGCAAACGCCAGCAGCGGCCGTGACTCTCGCGGCTCGGACACCTCCCGAGGCTCCGCTTGCGGCGTGACCTGCCCGGCCTCTGCCACGGCGGCTTGCCCAGCGGATGCTGATGAGGCATTGCGGGATGGCACTGTCATCATGAAGTCTCCTCACCTTGCGTGGCGGTGTCGCCGGATGCCACAGAGCAAACGGTCGTTTGACCCAGTCTCCCAGCATGCCAGCCCCACCGCCACCACGCTACTCGCCTAATGTCTCACCTTGCGCGGCAGGCCTGTCATCCACCGTCGAAGCCACCTCTTCGTTCGCGTGGGTAGCCGCCTGCAGAGCGGCCTGAATCGCCGTTGGCGACAGTCTGCCCGCCTCGAGGCTACCGCCCGCCTCTGCCGAGCCAGCGGACACGCCAGGATGAGGCCCGGTATGGGTCTCGATGACCTTGCCCAGACCGATCAAGCGCTCGCGCAGCGCACCGTTGACCTGGATCTCCACTGCCGCGAGACGCCGTACCAGAGCCGCCGGCCAGCGCGTGCCCTCCAGGGTCAAACGCGCCCAGGGCTTGCTGCCGGAAGCGATGGACAGCGTCAGCTGCAGGTGATCATCCCGCGATGGCGGCTGGCGATACTGCCGCGCAGCGTGGGACCAGTTCAGGGTCAGCGTGACCGCCGGCTGCCAGTCCGCCTGCGCGACACGCAGGCGCAGATCGTTCTGGTTCAGGGGCGAGAGCGCCGCCATGAGGGCCTCGGCCGCTGCGCTGTCGGGGGCAAGCCCCCGCGTGTGCGGGGTATGGGATGCCTGCGGATGAGGCGCCAGACGCACCTCCACACGGCTCAGCGCGGGCGGCCCCTGCGTCTCCTGCAGCAATGCGGACAGATCCAGCACCTCGCTTGCCGCCAGGCCGCCCCGCCAGTCCGGCAAGCCGATGTCGCGAGACAGTTCCAGCACCGGCGAATCCGGCAGCGAAAGCCAGCGCACGTAACGCCCCGGCAAGGCATCAGCACCACTGCGGGCAGCCGACGGCGTGCCGCCCAGTTGCAGACTCACCTCACCATCACTGCCGGTGACATTCACTACCGGAGACTGCCCCGCCAGCCCCAGCGCCTGAAGCGCCTGGTCAGTCGCGGGCTTGCGCGTGCGCAGGCGTGCCCCGCTCAGCTGGTGCAGCAGCCCGGTCACCTTGTCCTGACGCGCCGGCCAGTTGCCCAGTGATGCCAGCTGCCAATCCCCCTTCGGGTCTCGCGTCAGACTCAGCCAGTCCTGCGCCTCATCGGGATGGCGACGAATGCCGATTCTCTGCGCCGTCGCGGCGACATGCGACAACGCCGGCAGCGGTGTCAGGATGGCGCTTGAGGCCTCGCCCTCCTGAAGCGGAGCGCCTGGCCCGGCATCCGGAAACGAGCCCGACTCACGCGGGCCGAGCGTCAGAGCCCCGATCGCCAGCAACGAGGCCAGTGCTGTCAGCGCCCATCCGGCGCGATTGAAGCGACTCATGCGTCATCTCCCCTGCGGCGCTCGCCGCGATGATCCTCAGCGGCTCGGTCAGACGTGCTGGATGAGTCCGGTCTGCCGGATGCCGACGCCGTCTCGGCGCTGGTGGACGCGGACAGTCCCCCGCCACCGAGGCGATGACGACCGGGCTGACGATGGCCGGACAGTCGCCCGGCAGGGCGATAGCCCGCTCGACGGCTCGCGTGATAGCGCCGCCAGCAGATCAGCTCACCCAACAGGCCCAGCAACACCGGCAGCGCCAGCAAGGTCCAGAGACGAAGCCTGCGACGCAGGTCATCACGCTCGGCATTCGCCGCGCGCTGCTGGCGCGCGAGTGCGCTCTCGAACGCCTGTTGCATGTCATCCAGTGCCGTTCGCTGGCGTGCCGCCTCCGCCTTGTCGGCCACCGGGGCAGCCCCCAGTGCACTCAGGCGCGACTGCCAGTCATTGCGCAGACGGGTTTCCTCGGCCGCCTGGCGATCCGCCAGCTGATGCAGTCGCGTCAACTCGCGCACCTGATGGGCACCGGCACGCAGCGCCACCAGCTCCGGGCTGCCCGCCAGCACATCCACCGCGTTCTCCAGCCAACGGGCATTGGCATTCAGCTCGCGCTCACTGCCGTCCGCCGCGCTGCGCCGCCACAGGCGATCACTGGCCATGTCGACATCGCTGACCACCAGGAGCTGGCCCTCACGCCCGTCTTCATGCCCGTCGTCACGCGCTCCCTGACTCACTGGCGCCGGCCAGTGGGTCAGCACCGCCAGCCCCCCCTCCTCGACGCCCTGGCCAGACAGGCCGGACAACGGCCGCGGGTCCATGCGGTTGGCGTACACCTTGTCGGCCGGCAGCAGGCGCGTGGTGTCGGCCCCTCGGATCAGCCACTGCCGCGAGGTCGCTGCCGGTGTCTCCGCCGTCTCCTCACGCGGGGCCAGCCAACCGGCGCTGGACATCACCAGCTGATCGACATTCTGGTTCAGCAAGGCATCCGACAGACGGTCCGGGCCGATGCCAAGCAGCGTCGGACTGAGGGCGCGCGTGCCGTCCAGCAGACCGATCGGCAAGGCAAGTCGGGTGTCCGCCACCACCTCGCCGGCACGTGACTCAAGTCCTGCATAGTCCAGCAAGGCGCTCAGAGCCTCAGAAGCCGGGGCTGGCTGATCGAGCATCTCGGGGAGCGGGTCCAGCATCATCAGCACTCGCCCACCACGATCCAGATAGTCACGGATCGCCGTCAGCGTCTCAGTCGGCAACAGGCGCGGGGCGATCACCAGCAGCGCATCCTGATCGCCGATAGGGCGCGCCGGGTCATCCCCGCCGGACAGCCAGTCGATGCGCAGGCGGGCATTGAGACGTTCCATCAGCCCCCAGCTGCCCAGTGCCCGGCCCTGCTCCATGCTCGGCTGACCCATCACCGGCAGGCTGGAGATCACGCCCAGACGGGGTGGCTGGGTGCGCGAGACTTCCTGGATCTGACGCGCGACCTGCGCTTCCAGTCCGCCGAGATCGGAGGCCTTGAGCATCGGGATCGCACGGCGCTCGGAATAGGGGCCATCGATGATCAGACCGAACAGCATTCTTTCACCGCCAGGCAGCGAAAGCGCCGTGAGTCCCTGGGCCTCGAGGTCCGTGAAATCGGCACTGTCCGGCTGCGGGTCCACCCGCTTCAGGCGCACCTGAGGCTCACGCGCGAAGGCGCCCAGACGCGTCTCGATACGTGTCGCCAGCTCCCGCAGCTGCGGGAGGTCCGCGGCAAAGCGCTCGCTGTAGGCGAAGGTCAGCGTCACGGGGGATGTCAGCCGCGACAGCAGCTCCCGGCTGGCAGGGCTCAGGCTGTGCTGACGGGTATCGGTGAGGTCATGCGCCGTGATCAGCGGATTGGACGCGTTCGGGGATACCATGGCGGGCAGACGCTGGGCGGCCAGCAGCACGGCCGTGACACTTGATGCCACGGCCAGGGCGACCAGCCACTGGGGCGCCTGCCGACGCGTGTTGCGCTCCTGCTTGAGGCCACGCACCTGCAGCACCAGACCGGCCAGGGTCAACGACAGGAAGTAGCCGACATCCAGCAGCGCGGGGCGCCCTTCGCTGAAGGGCGTGAGATGGGCCGGCAGACTGATCAGATCCAGCAGCTGCACCCAGTGTGGCGCCAGATGACGCGCCAGCTGAGCAGTCACCGCCGGCGTGCCCGGCAGCATCAACGCCAGCCCCAGCACCAGCGCCCCCAGCCAGGCCGAGAGCGCCGAGGGCGCACGGACCGCCAGCGCCTGACCGAGACTTGCCAGTGCCATCACCAACAGCGCCATGCCAAGATACCCGCTGAGCACAAGGCCGAGATCGGGATCGCCCAGCCAGTGGATCAGCACCAGCAACGGTGCCGTCATCGCCAGGCCCAGCCAGCCCAGCACACAGGCGCTTACCAGGCGGGCGCCCGCCAGCCGCCATGGACCAAGCCCGAGCCCTGACAGCCATTCAAGCAGGCCATTGGCGCGCTCTTCCGGCCAGCCACGCAGGGCCAGCAACGGTGTCCATAGCACCAGCAGCCATGGCAATACCTGCCACAGCGCTCCCAGGTCCGCACGATCACGTGCCAGAAGATCACCGACCTCGAAGGCCCCCAGCGGGGCCAGCACCGCCATCACCACCAGCAGAGACCAGCTGGCCCCCTGGGTCATTGCCTGATGCAGGTCACGCCGCACCAGCGCCATCATCGCCCTCATGACGATACCTCCTGATCCGCATCCAGGGGGCGCTTCACGCGCGGCAATGGCGCGGGCTGCTCGGCCATGCGCGCCACCAGTTGACGGAATGCCACCTCGATGTCCCCCCGCTCATGCACGCACTCATCGAGCCGTATCTGCATGTAGCTGCACCACCGCGCCAGCGCGGAGCGCGGGTCCTGCCCGGGCCTGCCCACCAGTCGATAGGCCGGGTCCGCCATCAGGCGTCGCCCTGAGCGGGACACTCGCTCGGCGCCCTCGGGCGACACGGCGGTGATGGCCGCGACACCGGGCAGCCGCGAGACGCTGGCCAGTTCCAGCTCGCTGAGTTCACGGCTCAGGATCACCCGCCACACCGGCAGGGGCGACGTGCCGCCATGAGCGGCACCGAGTCGCTCACGATAGGCACTGGGCACCGCCTCGCTGACGGACAGGGCCGCCAGCGCCGCCGGCGTGTCATCAAAGCCCAGCTGGCCGTTGGCCATGACCAGCACGCGATCACAGATGCGCGGCACCTCTTCCAGCAGATGAGTGGAGACGACGATCAGACGCTCGCGCCCCAGCTCACGTATGAAGGCGCGCACGCTGTCCTTCTGCAGCGGGTCCAATCCATCGGTGGGCTCATCCAGCAGCAGGATGTCAGGGTCATGGGTCAGCGCCATCGCCAGTGCCACGCGCCGGCGATAGCCTTTGGATAACACGGCGCACAATTGATTGGCGAACGGCGTGATGTCGAGGCGATCCATCAAGGCAGGCAGGCGCTCCTTGCGAGTCCTGCGCGACAGACCATGCAGGCCCGCGACGCACTCGAGCGTCTCGCGCACGGTAAGCTGCGGCCACAGTGGTGCCCCTTCCGGCAGATAGCCGATCCGTCGCTTCAGGCGATTGAGCTGACGCTGACCGGCTCGCCCATCGAAGGCCTCTCCCTCGAGCGACAGTTCGCCATCGGTTGCCGCCAGGGTGCCTGCCAGCATGCGCAGACTGGTGGTCTTGCCGGCGCCATTGGGTCCCAGCAGGCCGATCACTTCGCCGCGAAAGGCCTTGAAGGAAAGTCCGGACACGGCCTGGTGAAGGCCGAATTGACGCCCCAGCCCCCGGCTTGCCAGCAGTGGCACAGGCGCAGGCTGATGGGGCAAGGGCACGGAAGACGATGCGGCAGAGGTCGCGTATGGGTCCTGCAAGTTACCCGCTCCTTGTGATGATGTGGGGCCTGCGCCCGAAAGATTGCAGCACAGGGTAAGCGGACAGCCTGCGCTCGCCAAGCCGGGCGCGCGCCTTCCAGTCTGCTGCGCTGCAAAATCCTGATATGCTGGCGCTATTCTGCCGCAAGGCGAGGCGCCGGATATCCGTGAGGCGCCGGGACCGCGCGCTCACCCTTCCAGGAGTTCCCATGCCCGATCCGCACGTCAACTCGCCCTCTTCCGGCTCCCGTTCGAACGCCTCACCGACACCCGAGGAGCTGGAGTCTTCCACGGACAAGCGCTCGACCAGGCGCCCGCAGCGTGACACACGCCTGCGCAATCGCCTGTTCTGGGCACTGCTGGCGGCAGCATTGATCACCGGCTTCTGGCTGATCTGAGGGCGGACTGACATGAGCGAGAGACTGACATGAGCGAGAGACTGGAATGAACGACATGCTGGCGCTGTTCGTCGCGACACTCAACATCACCGTGCCGGTCTTCGCGATGGTATTTCTGGGACTGGGTCTCAAGCGTCTCGGCTGGATCGATGACACCTTCATCGGCACCGCCTCTTCCCTGGTCTTCAAGGGCACCATGCCCGCACTGGTGTTTCTGTCCATCGTGCGAGCGGACCTCGATCACGCCCTGCGCCCCGGCATGCTGCTCTACTTCGCCTGCGCCACGCTTGGGACCTTCCTGCTGCTGTGGGGCTGGGCCATCTGGCGCATTCCGCTGAAGGAGCGCGGCGAGATCGTCCAGGGGGCGTTTCGTGGCAACTGTGCCATCGTCGGGCTGGCACTGGCAGCCAACCTCTATGGCGATCTCGGCCTGTCGATGGGCGGCATCCTGATGGGCGTCGTCATCCTGTCCTACAACATGCTGTCAGTGGTGGTGCTATCGAGTTATCTGGGCGATGGCCGCACCAGCTGGAGTGCCATCGCGCGCGGCATCATCACCAACCCGCTGATTCTCGGTGTCCTGGCGGCGCTGCCCTTCGCGGCGTTCAGCTGGCAGCTGCCCCAGTGGCTGGAAACCTCCGGTGACTACTTCGCGCGCATGACGTTGCCGCTGGCGCTGATCTGCATCGGCGGCACCCTCTCGATGCGCTCACTGCGTGAAGGCCGCCAGCTGGCGCTGAGTGCCAGCCTGATGAAAATGGTCAGCGTGCCACTGGTGGCCACGGCCTTCGCCGTGCTGCTGGGCTTTCGCGGCACGGAACTTGGCGTGCTGTTCCTGTTCTTCGCCTCACCGACGGCGGCGGCAAGCTTCGTGATGGTGCGGGCCATGGGCGGCAATGATCGCCTCGCCGCCAACATCATCGCCATCAGTACCCTGATGGCCGCGCTCACCATCACCCTGGGCATCTTCCTCCTCAAGCTGAGCGGATTGGTCTAGCACCTTTCGGATGACGCAACGCAAGCGCCCCCGACAGCGAATGGCTGACGGGGGCGCTTGCGTCTGAAGCTCATGTCCCGGTCCCGGTCCCGGGCACGCGCCTGCGCGTGTTCAGTCAAGCTCCGCCGGGCTGACGAAGTGGTGCAGGTCCGCCAGACCTGCCGCCCAGATATCGGCATCCAGCCACGCCAGACTCGCGGTGGCAAAGGCCAGCTGAGTGCTGCCGGGGCCATCCACCAGCGCACTGGCTAGGCTCGACACCAACGGGTTGTGGCTGATGATCAGCCAGTCACGCGGCTCACGCGCCTCGCTGCAGGGCGGGACGTGGGTCTGCAGCCAATCCAGCACCGGCGTGAGCGGGTCATCCGGGGTGATGATTTCCAGAGTCGTCTGTTGCTCACCGGCAAGCTTGAGCGCCGAGGAGACTTCCTGCGCCGTCTGCTGGGCACGGGTGAAGGGGCTGACGACGAGGGTCAGACGGGCACGGCGTTCCGCGGGCAACTGATGCGCCAGCCATTGCCCCATGCGGCGGGCTTCTTCACGCCCTCGAGCGCTCAATTCCCTGCTGGCGTCCGGCGAGCCGGAGCTTGCCTCCCCGTGACGCATGATCAATACACTCATGGCTTTCTCCTGAAGGGTGACTACCGCGCGGGACGAAGATCCGCCTCCGGCGGTCGATGACAGTGCTCGCACGGCCGGAGCGCCGAGCGAGGAACGGGATGGCACCACTCAGCCGATGCCACCCCATGGAATTGAGAGTCTTCAGGAGCCATCAGGTTCCAATTGACGCGCCTGCTTGACGGACTCGCGCGACAGCACGAATTCCACATCCGTGGATTGCTCACCGCCCATCAGGGCGCGGGCCATGTGGTGAGGATCGACATCCTCGAAGAGCACCTTGGCCATGCCATTCACCAGCGGCATGTAGATCTCCAGACGCTCTGACTCATCCTGCACCAGTCGCACCGTATTGACACCTTCCGCGACCTGCCCCAGCACCTCCACGGCCTGATCCAGAGTACGCCCCTCCCCGAGGGCGTAGCCGACCCGGTAGTTGCGCGACAATGGCGACGAGCAGGTGACGATGAGATCCCCCACGCCGGCCAGGCCGAGGAAGGTCATCGGATTGGCACCTTTGGCCACGGCGAAACGGCTCATCTCGGCCAGCGCCCGCGTCATCAGCATGGCGCGGGTGTTCTCCCCCATGCCCAGGGCCGCCGCCATGCCCGCGGCGATGGCGTAGATATTCTTCAGCGCCCCGCCCAGCTCCACCCCGTAGCGATCATTGCTGGCATAGACCCGGAAGTAATCACAGCCGAAGGCCGTCTGCACGCGTGCGCGGGTGAAGGGGTCATCCGAGGCGATCACCGTCGCGGTCAGCTGACGCTGAGCGATCTCACTGGCCAGATTGGGGCCGGAGAGCACGCCGATGTGGGAGAAGCCGGTTTCCTCTTCCAGCACCTCGCTCATCAGGGTGAAGCCTTCGCTCTCGATCCCCTTGGTGGTCGCGACCAGAATCTGCTCCTCGCGCAGATGCGGCCGCGCTTGACGCACCACACTGCGAAACGCCTTGGAGGGAATCGCCACGCACACCAGTTCCGCCTCCTTGAGGGCCTCTGCCATGTCGGTGGTGGCCCGCACGGCCGAGTTGATGACGAAATCCGGCAGATAGCCCGAATTGCGGTGCTCGGTGTTGACCTCTTCGGCCTGGCTTGCATCACGCATCCACTGGATGACATTGGCACCATTGTCGGCGGCGATCGAGGCGATCGCGGTGCCGAAGCTGCCGCCGCCCAGCACACAGACATTCAAGCCGGCTGCCTGCGGTGCACTTTCCGAAAGCTCGCGATCACGGATGGCGCGACGAGGAGCGGGTGAAGAGGCAGACATGAAGACTCCTGGTAGTGGCGTAAGAAGGAGAAAGAAACGCGGATTCGGCAACTGTCGCGCATTGTACCTCTAGTCAGTGCCTGTCGTCGGCACCTGTCGGGCTGCCCTCGCAAGCCAAAGCCTGCGTGGGCGATGACATCCTGACAGTGGTGGCGATGACGTCATATTCAACTCTCCTTGATGAGAGATGGCGAACACGAAAACGCCGGCAACTCTCAAGGCAGGAGCCCCGGAAGTTGCCGGCGTCGTCACGAAGGCCGATGGCCATCGCGTCTTGCATCAGGCAGCGATCACCGCCCGGCAGTCAGTTCAGAGTGTCTTGAGCGCCGTGATCATGTCGCCCACCACCTTCTGACCATCGCCATAGACCATGCGCGTGTGGTCCAGATAGAACAGGTGATTCTCGACACCCGAGAAGCCTGCTCCCTGGCCACGCTTGATCACCAGCACGTTGCGTGACTGATCGGCATTGAGGATCGGCATGCCGTACAGCGGGCTAGAGGGATCGTTCTTGGCGACCGGATTGACCACGTCATTGGCGCCGATGACCAGCGTCACGTCGGTGTTCTCGAAGTCGTTGTTGATCTCGTCCAGGTCCGCGATCATGTCGTAGGGCACCCCGGCTTCCGCCAGCAGCACGTTCATATGGCCCGGCATGCGACCGGCGACCGGGTGGATCGCGAAGCGCACTTCCACTCCACGCTCGCCCAGCAGCTCGACCATCTCCCAGACCTTGTGCTGCGCCTGGGCCACCGCCAGACCATAGCCCGGCACGATGATGACGCGCTCGGCGAAGGCCAGCTGCACGGCAGCGTCCATCGGATCAGAAGCCTTCATGCTGCCTTCGATCTCGCCCTGCTCCGCGCCGCTTGCGCCACCGAACTGCTTGAACAGCACGTTGCGGATCGGTCGGTTCATCGCCTTGGCCATCAGCTGGGTCAGCAGCGTACCCGCCGCCCCGACCACGGTACCGGCGATGATCATCGCGGCATTGCCCAGCACGAAACCTTCCATTGCCACCGCAAGTCCCGTCAGCGCATTGAACAGCGAGATGATCACCGGCATGTCCGCGCCACCGATGGGCAGTGCCAGCATGGCGCCGAACAGCAGTGCCAGCACGAAGAATACGATCACCAGCGAGCTTGACGGCTCCACCGCCGCGATCACCACCCCGAGATAGATCGCCAGGCCCAGCACGATCATGTTGATCAGCTGCTGATTCTGGAAATGGACAGCCTTCTTGATGCGCCCGTCCAGCTTAGCCCAGGCGATGATGGAACCGGAGAAGGCCACCGCACCGATCAAGGCGCCGAGCACGCCCAGCCACAGGGCCAGCGAGCCGTGCTGCTCGATCAGTCCCGGGTTGTCGCTCATGCGCATCAGCTCGACCGCGGCGATCGCCGCCGCCGCGCCGCCGCCCATGCCGTTGTAGATGGCGATCATCTGCGGCATGTCGGTCATCGCGACCTTCTTGCCCGAGTACCAGGCAATGCCGCCACCGATCACGATGGCCAGCAGCATCAGCCCGTAGCGCCCGTCAATCTGCGGGTGCAGGAAGGTCAGCAGCGTGGCCACGACCATCGCGATCCCGGCCCAGTGGATGCCGCTGCGCGCCGTGGTGGGGTGCGACATGCGCTTGAGGCCCAGAATGAAGACCACCGCCGCGGCGAAATATCCTGTTTCGACCAGCCAGTTCATCAGCGAGCCTCCTTGTCGTTGATGGCGTTGGCCGCGTCAGCGCCCTTGCTGCGATCACTGGCCTTGAACATTTCCAACATCCGCTCGGTGACGACGTAGCCGCCCACCGCATTCCCCGCACCCAGCAGCACGGCGATGAAGCCGATGAACTGCTGCATGCCGGTCTCGGCCTGGCCGAGGGCGATCATCGCCCCGACCAGCACGATGCCATGGATGAAGTTGGAACCGGACATCAGCGGCGTATGCAGGATCACCGGTACCCGGGAGATGACCTCGTAGCCGACGAAGGCCGCCAGCATCAGGATGTATATGGCTGAGAGTCCTTCGATCATGCGGCGTCCTCCGCGCGAGCGCGTACGTCATCGTGGGTGATGCGACCCGCTTCGGTCAGGCGCATCGGGCCGAGTACCGCATCCTCGAAGTCCAGCGACAGTTCGCCATCCTTCATGAAGGGTGTCAGCAGGTTGAAGAGATTCTTGGCGTACATCTCGCTGGCATTGACCGACAGGCTGGAGGCCATGTCCAGCGGGCCGAGCACCGTGACGCCGCCATGTTCGACCCGGGCACCGGGCTGGGTCAGCTCACAGTTGCCGCCCCCTTCCGCCGCCAGATCCACCAGCACGGCGCCGGGCTTCATGCCCTCGACCATCTCGCGGCTGATGATGCGCGGCGACGGACGCCCCGGAATCGCCGCGGTGGAGATCACCACATGGGCATCGCCCATGTGACGCGCCAGTGCCTCGGCCTGCTGGGCGCGCTCCTCATCGGTCAGCTCACGGGCGTAACCGCCCTCACCGGAGGCATCAACACCGGTATCGATCATCTTGGCCCCCAGCGACTCGACCTGCTCACGGGCGGCTGCGCGAATGTCATAGGCCCAGACCTGCGCGCCGAGACGCTTGGCGGTGGCGATGGCCTGCAGCCCCGCGACACCGGCCCCGACCACCACGACACGTGCCGGACGCACGGTGCCGGCAGCGGTGGTCAGCATCGGGAAGAATACCGAGGACTCGTTGGCCGCCAGCAGTGCGGCATGATAGCCGGCCACGGCGGCCTGGGAGGACAGGGCATCCATGCTCTGGGCACGCGAGATGCGCGGCACGAACTCCATGCACAGGCTGGTCAGCCCGCGCTGGGCAAGCGTCTGGATCAATTGCGGATTCTGATACGGCGTCATCAGGGCCACGATGACCGCGCCCTCACGGAAGTCGTTGATCTGGGACTCGCTGGGCGTACGCACGCAGAGGATGAGGTCCGCCGCGGCACGTGCCGCCGGGATGTCCTGCTCGGCGACGATGGCGACTCCGGCCTGCTCGGCATAGGCGACATCATCGAAGTGCGCATGGCGCCCGGCGCCGCTCTCCACGTGCACGATGGCGTCGCCGGAGTCAGCGATGGCGCTGTCCAGATGACGCGCCAGCTTGCCGGCCGTCACCGGGTCCAGCGCGACACGACATTCTCCGCGCGCCAGGGTGGGGTCTGCGCTGCCCTGCTGTCCGTCTGCGGCCTGCGAGACAGTATCGGGCGCACGCATTTCACGCACGACAAGAATATTCAGCATCGCGCACCTCGTTTCACATCCATGTTCATGCCAGAGGCTGCCAGCCTTGAAAGGTTCATGGCGTCGTTCCTGTTGAGCGCTGATTCGCGTCATCCCTGCCTGCCCGATGCGCTTTCAGCGACGTTATTGTCTGTCACAGGTGAGGCGTGCCGGAATCGCAAGCCGCGGGTCACGCACGGCCAAGAGGCCTGACATCCCCTGTGACACGATGAGTGTCCAGTATCAGTCTTTTCTCGTCGGTGTATCAGGGTCAAGCGCTGCATTGCAAAAAAGGCAATAAAATCAATCATAAAGCTAACGTTATGCGCGACATAACAGTGAGCTTATGCCTGAACGACACTCCACATCTCGCCAAGCGACTGATTTCCAATGAGTTTGTGAATCAGGCCCTTCCAAGAATAGCTCAGCTTTGTGTTATGCATCGCATAATCTCGAGCTTATGGCTGTTGCCGCCATTGCCACGGGAAACGGGATGCCACCGAAGCAGCCTCCCCTCGTGATGGCGCCGAGGTGAGTACCAGTGCATGATCCCGGCATTGCGCCCAGCGGATGCTCGGCCAGCGCTTGCACTGTCAGAAAGCGGTCCAGCCCTCTCGCCAGGCGCGGCTCAGGAAGAGCAGCTCATGCAGATCGGCGCGGCATTCGCCGCCGGCGGGCGTGTCCAGTCATCGACGAGTTCCGCCTCGACACCCTGCGCCTGACCGAGTGCCTGCGCCGCCTCGAGACTGCCCTCTTCAGGACGATGGAACGGAGCACTCAGGCGCTCACGGAACGCTTCGAGCGTCGTGTCATCGCCCTGCTCGACCCGCGCGATCACTTCCAGCAACAGATGCGTGCGCGGCACGTAGAGCGGGTTCACACCCAGCATGGCGAGGCGCCGCTGGCGCTCATCATCGGCGGAGAGCCCGATGGCCATGACACGTGTCTGATAGCGTGCAAGCCAGGCCGAGGCTTCATCGCGCGCCTGTGCCGAATTGCCGTGCGGCCCACGCTCGCCCGCCAGGCGCACGACCAGCGCTTCCGGCGCGGCCTGCGTGACATCCCAATGGCTGAGCAGACGATAGGCGTGGGTGTGATCCACCTTGCCGGCCGCCAGCAGCTCACGCCATTGCTGCACCAGTGTCATGTCCTCATCCCGAGAATCCGGCAGCCCGAGACGCGCGCGCATCAGGCGAGCATATTCGCGCTGCAACTCGCCTTCATAGGCGCCCAGCGCGGCGGAGAGCGCTTCCACATCGATCAGCGGGGACAGCGCAATCCCGAGGCGCTCCAGGTTCCAGAGCCCGATGCCCGGCTGCTGGGCAAACCCATAGCGCCCGGCCTGGTCGGTATGGTTGGGGATCAGATTCTCTTCGTAGCCATCGAGGAAGGCATAGGGGCCATAATCGAAGGTCAGCCCCAACAGCGACATGTTGTCGGTGTTCATCACGGCATGCACGAAGCCATACGCCTGCCAGGCCGCGATCAGCTTCGCGGTGCGAGTGATCACTGTCTCGAACATCAAAAGCGCGGCGGCGATGCGCGTCTCATCCGCCAGCGGCGCGCTGGGCGCTTCACCTGCGCGCGATGCCCCTTTCTCCGTGTCGGGCAGACACTCAGGGAAGTGCTCCCGCAGGGCGTGGTCGATCAACGTCTTGAGGTCGGCGTGACGGCCGGAGTGCGCCAGCCACTCGAAATGTCCGAAGCGCAGATGACTCTCGCAGACCCGCAGCACGGTGGCACCGGGCTCGAGCGTCTCGCGCTGGACCTGCTCGGCATTCACCGCCAATGCCAGCGCGCGACTGGTCGGGATGCCCAGCGCCGCCATGTACTCACTGGCCAGATACTCGCGCACGCTGGAGCGCACCACCGCCTGCCCATCACCGAAGCGGGAATATGGCGTACGCCCGGCTCCCTTGAGATGCAGGTCGAAGACGCTGCCGTTCTCGGTCTGAAGCTCACCGAGCAGCATGCCGCGCCCATCGCCCAGCTGCGGGTTGTAATGACCGAACTGGTGCCCGGTGTACTTCTGGGCCAGCGCGTCCATGCCCGGCAGCAGGCGCTCCCCCGCCATCAGCAGGCGAAGTGACTCGCGATCCTCCCGGCTTGACGCCATTTCCGCCACCAGCGAGTCCAGGCCCAGCAGCCGGGCGCAGTCAGGACTCACATCGGCCAGGCGAGTGCCTTGACGTGGCTGCGGCGCAACACGACTGAAGAAGTGCTCCGGCAGACGGGCGTAGCGGTTGTTGAAGCTCAATGACATCAGATCAGGCACGTTATCTCCGACAGCCAGGCTGTCTTCGCTGGATTCATTCATCGGAAAGCGGGTCGCGCAGACGCGGGGGCGTGACGACCCCATCCGGGGATTCACGGGAGCCACGCTCCTCGTCACGGCCAGCCCCAGGGGCTGTCGCGGGAGGCGCTTCAGGGGTCAACAGGCTACGCAGCCCCCCTGGCGGACGCCCCGGCGGCAACTGGCTGGCCATGTCATACAGCTTGCGCGCCGTGCTGTCCCTGTGCGCCTGACGCTCCAGCGCCTGGAGGCCGTCGTCGTGACGAGGCCGGGTCTGCACGTCGGGGGCCAGCTCGGCACCGGTCTGTCGGTGCTCGGCGGCGGCCCGAGTCGGTCGCACTGGTTCGTCGACGGCCTGATGAGCCCGCTTGAGCATCAGACGCTTGCGGGGCGTCAGGGCCAGCTCGGCCAGCCGCGCACGCCCCCACCAGGGGTGAGGGGCACGGCTGCCATGGGCAGCCCCCGCCGCCTGCCCCCCCGCGGCCGGACGCCACATCGCCAGCATCTCGGCGGATAGTTCCTGGATCAGAGGGAAGCGCTCACTCTCGGCCTGCGCCTGCCACCAGTGGCTCAGCCGCTCGTTGAGCACCAGCAGCTGTCGTGCCCGCGTGGCTGCGGTGTAGGTCAGATTGGTGACCAGCACCTGATTGGCAAGCTGCTGTCGTTCACCGGGCAACATCAGGTCATCCGCCAGCACGACGCAATCGAACTCCAGGCCCTTGGCGCGGAAGACGGTCCCGAGCATGACGCAAGGCAGCGTGACGGTCTGGTCGGCCAGGATGGCGGCCTGCAGATCACCATCCTGCCTGCGCAACTCACCGATCCATTGATCCAGCGGCGCCTGCGCGTACCAGGAAGCCAGCTCGTGCAGGCTGCGCGCCTGATGATCATCGAGACGCGCGAGAGCCCCCAGCACCTGTGCCGGGGTCTGGCCAAGCCGCGTCAGTGTTGGCGGCAACTGACGCCACCATTGCTGCTGCTCGTGCCTGTCGCCCTGCTCCGCCAGCTGGTGGCAGCGCCACAGGCGCCAGTGGTCCAGCAGACCCGCCAGTGGATAGCCTTCGATGCCGTCCAGCCATGCCACCGCGATGCCACGCTGATGCAGTGCCAGCGCTTCACCCAGCGCCGCGATGGGCCCGGCACTGATCACGGCATGTCGCGCGCCGGCGGTCAGCAAGGCCTCACGCACACCCGGTGCCGCCAGACGCGTGGCAGGCCCGAGACCGCTCATGGCCTGCTCACGCGAGGTCGGGGAACAGGCCGCCAGACGCGTTCCCAGCGCGGCCAATGACGGCCCGAATCGCCAGGCCCCCGGCAGGGAGTAGACGGTGGCATCGCCAAGCAGCGGCGAATCCAGCGAGCTCAGTCCCTCGGCCTGGCGTGCCAGGCTCTGGTGTGGGTCGCCGATCAGCAGCAGATCACAGCGCTGGCGTCTCAGCATGGCCAGCAGCGCCGGCGTGGCGTCCTGGGCCTCATCCAGCATGACCAGATCGGCATCGAGCGACTGACCATGCTGGGACCACAGCTTGAGCAAGGCATTGAAGGACAGCGCCTGCTGATGGTCCGCCGGGTCCAGCAGGCACTCCCACACCAGTCGCATGCTCTCGACCAGCTGGCGCAGCTCATTGGCGCTCAAGCGGTCGGCGCAGCCCTCCGGCAGATGCTCCGGCATGGGCACGGCATCACTCAGCGTGAAGAAGGTATTGAGTCCCTGGGCGATCAGGCTGCGCGACTGACTGGACAGGCTGCCCAGCCAGTTGAGGCTCTGGGGCGACAGTCTGCGCGTGATGTCCGGCTGCCGCTTGAGCTTGTCGCCGTACTCTTCCTGCAGCGCCTGACGCGCCAGCTGGTGCAACGACAGGGACTGGACATTGGCCGGCAGCTGGCTGGCCGTACGTCCCGCGACCGCCGGGTTGAGTGAGGTATAGATGAGGATCTCATCGGCATAGGTCCGCGCCAGCTCCACCATCAGGACGGTCTTGCCGCTGCCGGCACAGGCTCGCACCACCACGCAATCGCTGTTCTCGGCACTGGTGGCCGGCGTGCGATCGCGCAGTCGCGAGGGAAAGGGGTGGGCGAGAATCCGCCGTTGATCATTGCTCAGATGCATCGGGGCATGATCCCTTCTGTCAGACCGTGGGACAAGCGATTCACGCAGGACGATATCCAGCACCAGGGCTCACGACAAGACACCATTGGCCGCCAGGCGCTCACGCACGGTACGGATCAGGCCGCGATTCCAGCGCAACAGCTCATTGAGCGTCGCGAAGTAGGCCTCGCCCCGGGTCGAATAGGCGCCCAGCATCGGGATGAGATCCTCGGCGCGCACCCGTTCACCGGCATTGCGCAGGCGGGCCCGCAGCTGGCGCATCCTGGCATAACGCGGGTTGGCATTGAGGTTCTGGTAATAGGCGGCCAGCCCCGCCTCCAGACTCTCGAAGCGCTGATATTCACGCCCTGCTCGGCCGGTACCGCAGCCGGAGGTGAAGCAGCGCATGCCGAACAGATTGTTGGCGTTGCGGGCGTGACCGGACGTCCCCCAGCCGGACTCCTCGATGGCCTGTACCATTACCATGTCCAGTGGCAGGGTATCGATGCTCGCCAGCAGGTCGTCCCAGGGAATGCCGATGTCCGCGGCGCTGACGCTGCAGCGCTGCTGCGCCTGTTCGCACAGGGCATTCAATCGCTCCTGCTCACGCTCGCTGTAGTCTCTGCCGGCCTCGCCTGCTCGCCGACGCATCGCCTGCAGCCAGTCACGTTGTTCCGAAAGACGCTGATTCTGGGCCACCACCAGCGGGATCATCAGCTCGAAGAAGGCGACCTTGCGTGGATTGCCGGCAGCAAGGACACGCAGGTCCGGCATCTGATGGGTGGTGTCCCTGACCAGCAGCTCGTCATCCAGGCGTGCCGCCTCGGCGACCGAGCACACGGCCATCACCACCATCAAAAGGCAGAGGCCGGATCGACGTTGCATGCGTGACCTGGCAAAACGGCGCAGGAGTCGCTCGCCGGCGGCCAGCAGGCCACGAGCCATCGCGAGAGGCTGCAGGGACTGACGGCGGTTCGGGAGTCGACAGGAAAGCAGGTAGGTCATGCGCGGCGCTCATGTGATGAGACATGTGATGAGAATGGACACATCCAAGACGCATAATCACTGGCAGCGTATCTCATGAGGCTGCATGAAACCCCAAAAATGCCGTCTGGAGAAGCCCATCTCATCGCCAGCGACACGAAAGACTGACAGGCTGACAGGCACGGTTGCTGAAATACACGATGCCTGAAACACACGATGCCTGAAACGCACGATGCCTGAAACGCACGATGCCCCCGCAGCCGAGGCTGCGGGGGCATCACGTCAAGCATGACCGGTCACGAACGACCTGTCACGACGGGCATTCGAGCCTCCACGTGACGTGTTCGGTCAGTCGCCTCAGGCGCTGAGCATGCCGTTCAGGCGACGCACGTAGGCGGCCGGGTCTTCCAGCGCGCCACCTTCGGCGATGATGGCCTGATCGAGCAGCACGTGAGCGAGGTCGGTGAAGTAGTCGCCTTCGCCGCCTTCCAGACGCGAGACCAGGGCGTGCTCCGGGTTCAGCTCGAGAATCGGCTTCACTTCCGGCAGCGGCTGGCCAGCGGCTTCCATCATCTTGCGCATCTGGTAGCCCATCTCGTGCTCCGGCAGCACCACGCAGGCCGGGGAATCGGTCAGACGGTGCGTGATACGCACTTCCTGAACGCTATCAGACAGCGCTTCCTTGACACGCTTGACCAGATCTTCCTTGGCCTTGGCAGTCTCTTCCTGGGCCTTCTTCTCTTCCTCGTTCTCGACATCGCCGAGATCGAGATCGCCCTTGGCGACGTCGGCGAAGGACTTGCCGTCGAACTCGGTGAGGTGGCTCATCAGCCACTCATCGATACGGTCGGTCAGCAGCAGAACCTCGATGCCCTTCTTGCGGAAGATCTCGAGATGCGGGCTGGACTTGGCGGCGTTGAAGCTGTCGGCGACCAGATAGTAGATCTTGCTCTGACCTTCCTTCATGCGCTCGACGTACTGGGCCAGCGACTGATCCTGAGTGGCGCTGTCAGTATGCGTGGTGGAGAAGCGCAGCAGCTCGGCGATCTTCTCGCGGTTGGCGTAGTCCTCCGCCGGGCCTTCCTTGAGCACGGAGCCGAACTGGTTCCAGAAGGTCTGGTACTGCTCGGGGTCCTTGGCCAGCTTCTTGAGCATGTCCAGGCCACGCTTGGTCAGCGCGGACTTGAGCTTGTCGACCTGCGGGTCCTGCTGCAGCAGCTCACGCGAGACGTTCAAGGACAGGTCATTGGTGTCCAGCACGCCCTTGATGAAGCGCAGGTACAGCGGCAGGAACTGTTCGGCGTCATCCATGATGAAGACGCGCTGCACGTAGAGTTTCAGGCCACGCGCGGCATCACGCTGGTAGAGGTCGAACGGCGCACGACCCGGCACGAACAGCAGGCTGGTGTACTCGAGCTTGCCCTCGACCTTGTTGTGGCTCCAGCTGAGCGGGTCGGAGAAGTCGTGAGAGACGTGCTTGTAGAAGTTCTTGTACTCCTCGTCGCTGACCTCGGACTTGGAGCGCACCCACAGCGCAGTGGCGGAGTTGGCGGTTTCCCAGTGGATCTGCTCGTTGCCTTCCTCGTCCTTCTCGACACGCTGCATGCGCACCGGCAGTTCGATGTGATCGGAGTACTTGGTGACCAGATTGCGCAGGCGATGCTCATCGGCGAACTCGAGGGCATCGTCCTTGAGGTGCAGCACGATCTCGGTACCGCGCTCGGCGCGCTCGATGTCCGCCACGCTGAACTCGCCCTCGCCACGGGACTTCCACTCGACACCCTGGTCGGCATCGAGGTCGGCGCGACGGGTGCGCACGGTGATCTCGTCGGCGACGATGAAGCCGGAATAGAAGCCGACACCGAACTGACCGATCAGACGCGAATCCTTCTGCTGGTCACCTGACAGGTTCTTCATGAACTCGGCGGTACCGGAGCGCGCGATGGTGCCCAGATTGGCCACCACGTCATCGCGGCTCATGCCGATGCCGTTGTCACGCAGGGTGATGGTCTTCGCGTCGGCATCGTGCTCGATCTCGATGCGCAGCTCGCTGTCGTTGCCGTAAAGGGCATCGTTGTCCAGCGCCTGGTAGCGCAGCTTGTCGCAGGCATCCGCGGCATTGGAGACCAGCTCGCGCAGGAAGATCTCGCGGTTGGAGTACAGCGAGTGGATCATGAGGTGAAGCAGCTGCTTCACTTCTGTCTGGAAGCCATGCGTTTCGGTGTGGGTGGCGGTGGTCATCGTGAAGGACCCCTCTATGTCTGTGCCTGATGTGGAAACCGGCGGCAACCTGCGTCACCGCTGCAAGGTGGTGGCGAAGGCTCGCCCGTCATTCTCGGGGACGGGTCGAGTCACGCTCTCGTGGACCAGATATGGGGCAAGGATGAACGATTTCAAGGCACTAGAGGCAGCATATTGCGCTCGGCGTCGCGCTGATTCCTTCAGCAGGTTCCGTCAGGCCAGGCGTGAGACGACAGGGCACCCGCGCGGGGTGCCCTGAGGTGTCGCTGACGAAGGTGGCTGAGGATCAGGCCTCTTGTTCTCTTGCCAGAGGTTCCAGCACGAAATGCATGCGCGCACTGGCGACCGGCCGTTGACTGGAGTGCTGCCAAGCACTGACGCGCACGTTGGCCATGCGCCGCCCCTCGCGCAGCACCTCACAATCGATGCGCGTGACACTCTCACCCCGCGCCGTGGCCAGATAATCGATGGAGAAATCGATCAACTTGGGCAGACGCGCCTGACGCCCTCCACGGCCATTCAAGCGCAGCACCTCGAGCGTGGCGGCCGTCTCCATCGCGGCCGCCAGCACGCCTCCATGCACGGCGGGCAACATGGGGTTGCCGACGTTCTCGGGCATGGCGGCCATCGCATAGCGAAGCGGGGTGGTCGGCAGCGGGTCATCCTCTGCCAACGAGGAGGGCGCCAGGGAGCACAGGCCCAGTCCGATGGCTCTGGCGTAGGGCAGGCTTGCCAGCAGGTCGGCAAGATCCCCTCGGGTGCGCTGGCCTTCGACGAAACGCCGGGCATGCTGCAGCCCGTCCCCCGGACGGCTGACGACCGGCTGCGACACGGCAGGGAGCGCCTCGTCGTCAGCGGTCTTCTGCGGGCCATCGATGACAGAGCCGGCCGCCCCGGCCGATGGGCGACCCTGCGCGGCGGCCATCAGCGCCTCGCCAAATCCCGGAGGCGTATTGCGCGCCCCCAGGCGAACGAAGTTGCCGATGGCGCGACACAGAAGCTTGCCCGGTTGCTGCCAGATCTGCGCTTCGGTGAAGACCATCGACTCGGTGACACGCAGGACGCGTGCCTCGCCGATCAACGCCATGCCTTCCACCCCGGGACGATAATGATCGAGACGCAGATCCAGCGTCGGGCAGACTTCCGGACGCTCAAGGCCCGTCAGGACGGCACTGCCGCACAGAGTGTCGGCGAACATCGTCAGTACACCGCCGTGCACCAGGTGGCGATGCGGGTCCCCCACCAGTGCCGCCTGCCAGGGTAACGTCATGCGCACGGCCGGCGCGGCGACCTCATCGACACTGACCTGCAATCTCGCGGTATGCGGAATGAAGCTCACGAACCCCGTCAGCGCCCTCACCCAGCTGGCGTCATCCAGCCCTCCTCCCGCCGCCGGCACGTCAGCGCGATTGACGGCCAGCCCCAGCAGACTGTGCGGCCCGTCTTTCGTCGCCTCCGACGCCGTCACATCCATAGCGGCATCGCGATCAGCGCGAGGGAGACCAGATAGCCGACGCCCCACAGCAGGGAGCGCAAGAGCGCGATATTCGCCAGATAGCAGCCCCAGTACCCCAGACGCGCCAGCACGAAGATCACCGCCAGAGTGGTGGCGATCGGCGCGCCGGGCGCGACGATGACACTCACCAGCACCCCGGCGGCAAACAGCGGGAACGCCTCGTTGCTGTTCTGATGCGCGGCGAGCGCACGCGCCCCGAAGCCCGTGAGTTCGCGCTGCTGCGCGCGGGGGTCATGGTTGTCATAGCGTCCGGTACGTTGCTGGGCCCAGGCGACGGGCGCCTTGGTCAGCACCAGCATCAGCGCCGCGAAAAGCAGACAGGCATAGATCAGCATGCAGGATTTCCTCGAGACTCGTCATGAAAGGCATCGTCCGCCAGGGCGCGTGTGCATGTCACCGGCACGACGCGGTTCAAACTGGTGTTTGATGATCCCTCACGAGCATGACAGGTGATCCTCATCGCCGCCATGCGGCCAATGGGCAGTGCCTTGGCATCGCATGGTCAGCCAGCGCCGTCAGGGCGCCGAGGGATCGGAAGGCTCGGAGTCGGGGACCTCGCCGCGCCACAGGCGATAGTCGGCCAGCGCATCATCGAGCTTGCCGAGCAACCAGGTCACGATCACCAGATCATCCAGAATCCCCAGCCCCACCAGCATGTCGGGGATCAGGTCCAGCGGCGAGACCAGATAGAGCAACGCACCTGCGGCCAGTCCCAGCGCCTTCCACGGCACCGGGCGATAACGTCCACTGATCACGTCACGGCACAGCGGAACGAGTGTACGCAATGCCGCTCCGGCCTTGCCCAATACGTGTCGGCGACCAAACAGGCGGGTCAACCACATTGCCTTGCCCATGGGAACACTCCTCGTACATTGCCTGTATCGCAGGTATTGCATGTATTGTGACTGTCAGCATCCATCGACACTGTCATTCCTCGTCATCGGCTGCCACGATAGCCCTCAATGGGTGCTATCTCTGCAACCCCTGATACACGACATCGGGGCACTGGGGCGTCTACGCAAGATGCGGGCGACGCCTCAGCCCTCTTCACCTCGTTCATCGCAGGAGTCTCCAGGTGACACTAGGCAAGTTCGTTCCCCCATCGGGCCGCGGCGCCCGCGCCATGCGCCGCTTCACATCGTTGCGCCATTTGACAAGCCTGGGTCTGCTGCTGGGCCTCAGCCTGCCGCTGCAAGCGGCCACTCCCAGTGATCAGAGCTTCCGCGCTGCGCTGGAGGATGCCCGAGCCAAGCGCTTCCAGGATATCCAGCAGGTCGCCGTCAACGGCCATGTGCTGGAAGGCTATATCGAATATCACCAGCTCAAGGCACGCCTGCCCTACGCAACGCCGGCGGAAGTCCTGTCCTTCATGGAGCGTCACGCCGATTCCCCCCTGGCGGAGTGGATGCGCGGCCAGGCCATCTCGGCCTACGGGCGCACCGGACGCCATGACGCTCTGCTAGAGGTCAGCGATGGCGTGCCGGCCGGCGCCAGCCGTCAGTGCCATTACTACACGGCACAGCTGAACAATGATTTCGCCAGCGCCTCGCAAGGCGGCCTGAAACTCTGGCATGTCTCGGGCTCGCAGGATTCCGCCTGTGACCCGCTGTTCTCGACGCTGCGCGAACGTGGCGTGATCGATGATCAGGCCGTCTGGGAACGCATGATGCTCGCCTGGGCCGCCGGTCAGGGCAGCATGGTCAGCTACCTGGAACGCCAGCTGTCGGGCAACTGGCAGCAGGCCATCGCCGCACGTGAGCAGCTGGATGGCAACTTTGCCGCCATTACCCGGATTCCGACCGATCTGGGTCACGGTGGGCATGCCTTTGCCGCGCTCAGTGTCGCTGCCATGCATGGCTTCGTGCGCGCGGATACCGAGGCAGCCCTGGAGGCCTGGCGCAAGGTCAGCCCGCACATGCCGCTGAGCGATGAGCAGCGTCATGAGGTCGAGCGTGATCTGGCCTGGTATTCCCTGGTACGTGACATTCCCAACAACCAGGGCTGGGTGGATGAGCGCCTGGCCATGCTCGATGATGAGGAGCTGTTCGACCTGCGCATGCGCAATGCCATTCGCGATGGCGCCTGGGGCGAGGTACGCGAATGGGTCCTCAAGATGCCGGAACGCTTCAGTGGCGAAGCCCGGTATCAGTACTGGCTGGGCCGTGCGGATGACAGCCTGGGACGCCGGGATGAGGCACGTGCCGCCTGGGCACGCGCCAGTGGCGAACGCAACTTCTATGGTTTCCTCGCCTCGGACCGGATCGGCAAGGCCTATTCGCTCAATCGCGATGACCAGACCTTCGATGATGCGCAACTGGCAGAGATTGCCCGCACCCCGGCCGTCAGGCGTGTCAGGGCGCTGATGGAGATCGATGAGATCGGTCTGGCGCGTTCGGAATGGTTCAATGCCGTGAGCCAGGCCGATGACGCCGGCGCGCGTCGCCTGGCGGCTTACGCCCTCAAGCAGCAGTGGTATGACCTGACCGTGTTCGCGACCATTCGCGGCAAGCTGTGGGATGGCCTGTCCTGGCGCTTCCCGCCCGCCTGGCAGCAGGACTTCCAGCGCTATGGGGCCAACGCCGGCGTGGACCCCTGGATGCTGATGGCACTGGCGCGTCGCGAGAGTGCCTTCAATCCTACCGCCACCTCGCCCGTGGGTGCCCGTGGGCTGATGCAGCTGATGCCGGGCACGGCGGCCAAGGTCAGTCGTGACCTGGGGCTTGCCACGCCCAGCCATGCCGCGCTCGGTGACCCGGACACCAACATCCGCCTCGGCAGCACCTATATCCGCGAGATGCTGGACCGCTACTCCGGCAATCGCCTTGCGGCAGCGGCGGCCTACAACGCAGGCCCGGGCCGCGTGGATCGCTGGCTGGCCGATACCCCGCGCGAATATGACCGCTTCGTCGAGCGCATTCCCTTCAAGGAAACCCGTGAGTACGTCAAGGCAGTACTGGCGTATCGCGTCATCTTCGAGTCGCTGGCCAAGGGCACGAGCGACGGCGTCAGAGTGGTCAGTGAGCGCGAGGTCAATCAGCCCTACACCACCGCGCTGGTGGACCGCCGCTGAAGAGAATCATGCCGAACGTCCAGCGCACGCGCTGACAGACCACTCATGACGTCACACACGACAACGCCAGCCTCAGGGCTGGCGTTGTCGTCGTGCGTCTCCGCTACGGCTCAATCATCGCGTCGGGCATGGATTCCCGATAGCGGTGGCGTCTGGCCGTCGCCCTGTCGGGGAGCTTCCTCATGCTGGGGAGCGTAGCGATTCAGCGCCTCGGCATAGCTCAGCGGACGCCCATCACCGCTGTCGCGCTGACTGCCCTTCCAGTTCTCGTCCTTGCGGGCGAGAGAGGGATTCGCGGGAAATGTCGAGGGCGAGGTCTCATGGGGTGTCTGGCGAGCCCCATCCGAGTGACGAGCCGAATGGCTGACGCGAGGGCGGCGCCACAGGCGCCAGGCCAGTATCAGCCCCCCTGCCCAGCTGACGCTCCCCAGCAGCCCGTAGGCGATCATGCTCCAGACATTGCCGGGACGATGGCCCGCATTGATGATGATCACCCGCGACAGGTCGATGTCCGGCCAGCGTTCACTCAACAGGGCGCGCTCGTCTCCGGGGAGGTCCGTCTCGGCATGCAGCACGGTACCGAACAGGCCATCCGGGAACTCGATGAGCGGCGGGACGTTCTTCAGACTCTGGACGGAATCGGTACGCACCAGCACGCCCATGCGCTCGATGCGCGGCCACTCGTCCGAGGGAATGCCATCGATGCCACCGAAGGCGCGTGACAATCCTGCCAGCTCCAGCAGATAGGGGTTCATGTCCGAGATCACCGGGTAATAGAGCGTCTCGATACGCTGCCCACCTTCGGCAGCCGCATCCAGACGAAAGGTCTCGGCATGTTCGCGATAGACCGCCCAGTGATCGCGTAGCGACACGAACTGATTGACCGGCAGATTGCCCTGTTCGACGGCTTCCAGGTTCAAGGTCTCAGGCCGGGACGTGACGCGGCCCACCCAGCGTCCCTCTTCGAAGGCAAACAGCCAGGCCGCCAGCCCCACGAGCAGCAAGACGACGATACCCGCCCCGGCCAGCCGGCGACGCAAGGTGTAGGAAGGACTCATTGGTTAGCATTCCCTGCTTCTGCCAGCCTGACGTGCGGCCGGTCTTGATGTAATGACGACACGAACCATCGTGATCTTCACGACAGCATACCTCATCCACTCACGCGGCCTTTCCACACTCGGCCGGCCACGCGACAGCGGTGAGCGTCCGGACTCAAGGGCCCTTGAGTCGCGAGGACAGACGCTCACTTTCACGACAGTAGCGCTGACGCAGACGCAGCACCTCAAGTGAGTTGCTCGACAGCGCATCCAGCACATAACGATTGCAGGCGCGTTCCGCACGTTTCTGGGCAGCTTCCAGCGCCTTGCGCGCCTCACGCTGGGCAGGTGTCATCCCGGCATAGGGGTCGCGCAGGGGCTTGTAGGTGGCGGCCGCCTTGCAATACATGGTGCGAGTGTCGAGATGGGCAGCACGCCCCCTCTGCTGCAGGGCGTGACAGGTCTCGACGAACAGACGGCTGGCCATGCGTGAGCAATCACGTTGCTCCGCCGCGCTGCCGGTCTTGCTCAGCCGAGCACACACCGACTCCTCCTGGATACGCCACAACTGATGACGGAAGTCGACGGTGTAGCCGTGATAGAGCACCTGTACCTGCTGGACACGCGAATCGTAGACATCGCTGATATCACGAGACTCAAGATGGGTCACGATCTTGAGGAAGGAGGCAAGGGTCAGCGTAGCAGGATCCATGTGGCGTGAGGGATAAGGCGTTCATCCCCGGCTTCTCCGTCGCAGTGAGTGCTCTCGTGCCCGCAAAGGGCCGCGTGCAGATGTCAGACGCCGCCGTCAGCGGCTCAGGGCCAGGCGCGCGCCGAGTGCCACCATCACGGTGCCGGTGATGCCTTCCATCCAGCTGGCGACACGGGGTCGGGCCAGCCAGCGTCCGGCACCGCCCACCATCACCGCCACACCGATCTGCCACAGGTTGGCGATCACGAAGTGGACACCTGCCAACCACAGCGACTTGAGAATGGCCGGGTCGGTCGGTGCGATGAACTGCGGCAGGAACGCCATGTAGAAGACGACGGTCTTGGGGTTGAGCACGTTGGAGAGGAAGCCTTCGCGCAACGGTTGCCAGAGAGAGACCCGCTGCCGCGCGACATCGGCCTGGATATCCAGCCCGCGAGTGCGGCGCGCACTGAGCAGACTCTTGATCCCCAGCCATACGAGATAGGCAGCACCGACCAGCTTGAGTGCCGAGAAGGCCCAGGCGGATTGCAGAAGAATCAGCGAGATCCCCGCCGACGACACCAGGGCATGCACGAAGAGTCCGGCACAGATGGCAACACTGGTGAGCACCCCGTCGCGCAGGCCGCCACGCAGGGTGTTGCGAATCACCAGCAGGGTGTCCACTCCGGGGGTCACGGTGAGCAGCGTGATGGCCACCACGAATGACCAGAACGCGGTATCGAACTGAATGAAGTCAAACATGCCGCATATCCTTGTGACGGACTTCTCCACGCCCTGCGGCATGAACGGATGTCCAGTCTAAGCGAGGGATGCGAGCCTGAAAAGTCATCGCTGACAACCTTCAGACCGCCAGCCCATCCTCGTCGCTCAACTGCCGCCCTCGCCCCCATCTCGGCGTGATCCCTTCCACTGAGAATCACTCATGCCTTCGGGGGAGCCGCCCCGGGCGCCGAGGCGCCGCAGGGGCAGCGCCTTCAACCGACCAGCCACAATCCCGCCACCACATCGGCAAGCAGCACCGCCAATGCCAGCAGAATGACGACGCCATCCTCACCGATCAGCCCCAGCCCGAGCAGCAACAGCGTCGCGGCGGGCAGTGCCGAGGCAAACGGCACCAGCTCCAGCGGCACCATGGTGGCCGCCAGCAGAATGGCCAGTGCAGCGATCAGACGATAGGCGATGCCACGTGTCATGAAACCGAGCCGCGGCTTGAGCAATCGGTCGATGCGCCGTGTCCAGGGACGCGCTCGCTGCACGCCATGGGTGAGGCGCTCATGCTCGAAACTGAAGCTGGCCAGCCGTCTGGGCAACCAGGGAGTGCGATGGCCCAGCAACAGCTGGAAGGCGATCAGCCCGATGAACAGCGCACAGGTGGTCGGCACGCCCGGAATGGCTCCGGTCGGCAGCAGAACCAGCAGCGCCGGCAACACCAGCAAGGGGCCGAAGCCGCGTGAATTGAAATGTTCCAGTATGGCACCCAGCGAGATGTCGCCTTCTATCTCGCGGTCCAGCTCTTCCAGCAATGCGGTGAGACCGCTGTCCTTGGCGTGTTCGCTCATGAGATATCCGTGGTGAGACGTGACAGGGAAGAAAGAGCAGACACATGGCAATACCGATGTCGGTCAGTCCTGCTGTCGGCAAGCGGATCGCCTGCCATCAGCCGACCAGACGTTCACCGAGCATGCCGATCATGAATCCCAGCGTGGCCCCCAGCGGTGGAGACCAGTGATGCACCACCCGCGCCTGGGGGGCGATGTCCTGAAAGATCAGATACAGGATGCCTCCCGCCGCGAAGGCCATCAGCCCGCCCAGCAACCGGGGAGCATCCGCCAGCCACAGATGGCCGGAGAAGGCCGCCAGCGGACCGAGCAATGACAGCAGCAGGAAGGCGCCCAGTCCCTGTCGCGCGGTGAGGCCAGCGCCTTCCAGCTCCCGATAGGCATTGAAACCTTCTGGCAGGTTCTGCGCGGCGATGAACAGCGCCATCAGCATGGCCGCCGCAGGTGAGGCGGATGCCAGGGCCCCGAGAGCGATCGCCTCGGGGATGAAGTCCATCAACATCGCCAGCAGCTGTCCCCTGGCGTCGCCGCTGCGGGCCAGCCAGCGATCCAGCTGCATGAAGACGAGCGCCCCGAGCAGAAACAGCCCGAGCAGAGGTAGGACGGACAGGGACTCCATGGCGCGAGGCACCAGCACCAACGCGACCGCTGCCAGCAGGATGCCTCCCCCCAGCGCCGTGATGCCAGCCAACCAGCTGCGCTTGACGTGGGTTTCGTGGCTACGCTCCAGTTGCGCGATCACCCCACCCAGCGGGATGCACAACCCGGCCGCCCAGGCCATCGCCAACATTTCCCAGGGGAGGTCTGCCATCATGCTGCCGGGCGGCCACCAGGGGCCGGACGTTCACCCAGCACGCGCATCAGCAGGCTGGTACCGAGCCCCCAGGCACCATTGAGAATCAGCCCGCCGATGATCATCATTGGCACCACGGCGATGCCCTTGAGCGGGAAGACGACCAGCATGGCCACTGCCGTCGGACCGACGGCACCGAAAGCCAGACTGATCAGCCAGTGGCTCATGCCGGTGCTGCGGCGTACCAGCGCCCATAGCGGCAGTCCCCATAGCCCGCCCCAGAAGGCCAGCGAGAGCACTGACGGAACGCCCAGCGGCCCGGCAGGGGTCATGTTGTAGGGCGCCTTGGGCAGGATATCGGCCAGATAGAAGAGCCCGAACAGCCCCTGATGGAAGATCAGGGTCGCCAGAAAAGCCGCCACGAAAGCCTTGAGCCAGATCATGTGAACATCCTTGTGATTGAGGCCGCCTGCACTGAAGGTCGGCGGCGTCCGGACAGTCCCGGAGCCACCTCCCGGGACCGATGCGGCACTGACGCTTGCCGAAGGTGGATCAGCGGGCCTGTTCCTGGGAGATCTGCTCGTTGAGCGTCCAGAAATCATAGAGCACGCCGATGAAGAACAGCCCACCGGTACACAGATAGATCAGCCCGGTCAGCCACTTGCCCATGTACATGCGATGGACGCCGAATACGCCCAGGAAGGTGAGCAGAATCCAGCTCAGCGAGTAGTTGATTGGCCCTTCACGAAAGCGGAAATCCGCCTCGCGGTCCATGGCGGGAATCAGGAACAGGTCGATCAGCCAGCCGATCCCCAGCAGGCCGAAGGTGAACAGCCAGATGGTGCCGGTGACCGGTTTGCCATAGTAGAAACGATGGGCGCCGAGGAAACCGAAGATCCACAGCAGGTAGCCCATGGTCTTGGAGTGCGTGTCCTGTACGACGGGCGATGCGGTCATCTGTACAGCCTTAGCCGTGAAACGGCAGATCATGATTGCGAATACAGTCAATGCGGTCTTGGCGGGCGGGAATCAAGCCTCTCGTGCCCGCAAGCCTCGTCCAGACGCGACAACGCCACCCACGCAGCCGCGCGGGTGGCGTTGAAGCCTGTCGTGTCGTCACCGAAGCCTAGATCACGCCCAGTTCGCGCAGACGTTCCTTGAGATAGGAATCCGCGGTGTGCTTGTCAGACAGCACCACTTGTGGACGCGGATGCAGGAAAAGCGGCAGGGACAGACGCGACTGACTGCACCCTTCCCCGGTCGGATTGATCACGCGATGCGTGGTGGACGGGAAATAGCCGCCACTGGCTTCCTGGAGCATGTCGCCGACATTGATGACCAGCTGACCCGGATCACAGGGCACGTCCATCCATTCACCATCGACATCCATCACCTGCAGCCCCGGCTCATTGGCGGCAGGCAGCACGGTCAGCAGGTTGATGTCCTCATGGGCAGCGGCACGCACGGCACCCGGCTCTTCCGAACCGGTCATCGGCGGATAGTGCAGGACGCGCAAGAGCGTCTGCCCACTGTCCTTGATCATGTTGGAGAGCGGCTCACGATAGAGCTCGGCCACTTCAGCGGGCGAATGCGCTTCCACCCAGCTCAGGAGCTCCGCGGCGAAGGCTTCTGCCTGACGGTAGTACTCCATGGCATTCTCGCGCAGGCTGTCCGGAATCTTTCCCCACGGATAGATGTGGTAGTACTCCTTGAGGTCCCGCGCCGTATGCCCCTTGGCGGTCTCGGAGACATCCGCCGGGAAGAGACCATCCTGAGTCTTCGGGTCGTAGCGCCACTCCAGCTTGTCGGCACTCGCGAAGAATTCCGCCCATTCAGCGTAGATCTTCTCGACCAATTCATGAGAAATCGGATGATTGCGAATCACGCCGAAGCCTGTCGTGCGCAGGGATTCGACAAATTTTTCGGCAGCATCGGCCGAGCGGTAATCTACGTTCTGGACCTTCATGGCATTTCCATCTATGTTGGCTCTGTGTACGCATCCTACTTGAGCAGGCAGACGTCGCCAATACGACGACTGACTATTCGGTCAAGATGCGAACATGTGCAGTTTCTACTGCAGGCGTAGGTCAAGCAGGAAAGGATGTCGTCGCAGGACGTAACGCGTCTCTCTGGTGGAATTCCCCCTAGCCGCACCAACGCAATCCGGTCTGATGGGCAGACCACCAACATCATCACGTAAGCAAGGAAAGAATCATGGCAACTGGCACAGTCAAGTGGTTTAACGACACCAAAGGTTTCGGCTTCATTTCTCCGGACGACGGCGGCGACGACCTGTTCGCGCACTTCTCTGAAATTCAGGCAGAAGGCTTCAAGTCCCTGCAGGACGGCCAGAAGGTTTCCTTCGACGTCACCCAGGGCAAGAAAGGCCTTCAGGCCGCAAACATCAAGCCGGTCTGATCATCTGATCATTCCGGTCAGTCCACCCTCATCGGTGGTCTGATGATGGCAAGACACAGAAACGCCCGCCTATTGGCGGGCGTTTCTGTGTCCGCTGCCTCCGCCAGAGCGATGGCTCTACATCGCTTCAGGACGGCATGAGAGCAAGACGCACAACGCCGCAGCACGGGGCCGCGGCGTTGCAGGCAGGACATTCACTCACGTGAGTGATGGCATTGCCTCAAACGATCACTGCTGAGCGTCATCAACGGATTCGTTGGCCGCCTTCTGAGCTTCATTGATCTCGGCGTTGGCTTCTGCCGCAGCGTCATCACCCTGCTGTTCAGCGGAGTTGGTCAGTTCAGCAGCCTGCTCCTTGGTGGAGTCGTAGGCGTTCTTGGCAGCATCGGCGGTGGCGTCAGCGGCATCGTTCACACCCTGCTTGGCGGACTCGTAAGTCTCGCTGGCGGCGTTCTTGGTCGCATCGAGGGCATCATCGCTCTCGGCGGCAGCTTCATCACCCATGGCGTCAGCGGACTGCGCTGCGTCATCGGCCATGTTGTCAGCCTTGTCAGCCGCGTCGTCCATTTCAGCAGCAGCTTCATCTGCAGCCTGGTCCATCTCGGCAGCAGCGGCTTCAGCAGCCTGATCGGCACTCTGCTCAGCCTGCTCTGCGCTTTGCTCTGCAGACGTCTCGGCTTGCTGGGCGGCCTTGTCGGTATCGCCATTGTCACAACCGGCGATGGCCAGGGACAGGCCAGCGGCCAGTGCGGGAATCATCCATTGCTTGAGCTTCATCGTCTTCTCCTTGATAGGTGGGGAGTCATCAGCCCCTTGTTTCCTGCGCAAAGCATTGCAACAAAGGTCGAGTATTCATGCAAGCGAAAGCGTGTTCAAACGCTTGGATGACTTCAACATGGTGCTCGCTTGGCAGCTTTTCAAGCAAATCGCCCTTTCAGTAGCATGAAAATGTTAACGAACACCATTTCTTTTCTCTGACGACTCTCTGATCACTCTCCGATATCTTCGTTCCATACTTCCGGCTGTTCGCGGATGAATGTCTCCATCAGCTCCCGACAACGCGCATTGTCCACGACGTCCACCTTGACGCCTTGAGCGCGCAGATGGTCTTCCGCGCCCATGAAGGTCCTGTTCTCACCCACGACGACATGGGGAATCCCGTAGAGCTGGATGGCGCCACTGCACATCGGGCACGGTGACAAGGTAGTGTAGAGCACGCACTCGCGATAGACCTTCGCCGGCAGACGTCCGGCATTCTCCAGCGCATCCATCTCACCGTGCAGTACCGTGCTGCCCTTCTGCTGACGCTGGTTGTGGCCACGCCCGATGATCTTGCCATCGTGGACCAGTACCGAGCCGATCGGTACGCCACCTGCGGCATGGCCCTTCTCGGCCTCCTCGATGGCCGCTTGCAGGAAACCTTCGTGATCCTGAGTCTGCGCTGACATGGTCTTGCTCCTGAATATTCAGTAAGGGGGTTCAGTCATGAAACATCGGCGATGACGACATGGGGAGGCCACCCTGCAGGTACGCCCCTGTGAGCGAACCTGGCGTGAACGGCGAGCATCACCCGAGTCCCGCTTCCCCTGTCATCATCTGACGGGCTCGTCTCAGCCCTTCATTGCCGGCATTGGTGGGCTCACCGACTTCATTGGCAAGCTCGCGGAAGCTGCCCATCGCACCGAGCAGCGCCGAGGCTTCATAGGGGATGAAGACTCGATCACCGTCACGGGCCATGTCCGGCAGCATCTGCAGGTATTTCTGTCCCAGCATGTAGCCCACCACCAGCTGCGGATCTTCCGCCCCGATGGCATCACGCAGCTGGTAGATGGCCTGGCGCTCACCTTCGGCACGCAGGATGGAGGCCTGCTTGTCGCCCTCGGCGCGCAACACCGCGGACTGCTTCTCACCTTCCGCCGTGGCGATGGCCGCCTCGCGCTGACCATTGGCCTCGGTGACGGTGGCACGACGCCGGCGCTCGGCCGCCATCTGCAGACGCATCGCATCCTCGACTTCATCGGGCATGCTGATGTCCTGGATCTCGACTCGGGTGACCTTGACGCCCCACTTGTCACCGACCTCATCCATGGTGACCTGCAAGGCATCATTCACTTCCTTGCGACTCTCGAACAGCTTGTCGAGCTCCATTCGTCCGATCTCGGAACGCAGACTGGTCTTGGCGAGCACCTCGATGGCCTGGGTGAAGTTCTCCACTTCATAGACCGCGCGCTTGGGGTCGACGATCTGGAAATAGAGAGCGCCATTGACGGTCACCGTCACGTTGTCCGTCGTCACCACGCTTTGTCCCGGAAAGTCCATCACCGTCTCACGACGGTCGATGCGCGTCTCCTCGACCACCAGCGGCAGATTGTCGCCCTTGATCTGGCGATAGCGGCGAATGGTAATCGAGCGCGGCTTGTCGATGAAAGGCACGACCAGATTGATACCGGATTCCAGAGTACGGCTGTAGCTGCCGAGCCGTTCTATCACGACGGCTTCGGACTGCTGGACGATCATCAATCCCTTGGCCAGCAGAATGACGACAAGCGCCACGATGAAGAGAATGATGATGAGACCCGGACTGATGATCATGTTGCTCAACTCCCTTGAACTGGGCAGCTTCCTGCCGCCCGAATGAATGGTGATATCACCACTTGCCCGACCGCCAGGACGGCGAGGCGGACCTTGAGACAGATTACTCGACGCGCTCCACGCAGAGCGTGATGCCTTCGACGCTGAGGATCCTGACCGTGTCCCCCGCTGCCGGCTTCGTCTCCCCCTCCCAGCGTAGCGGATACTCATTGCCTGACACGCGCACGGCAAGTTTGCCGCCGTTGCCGATGATCACCTTGGCCAGCTGGCCGGTCTCCGCGCCACTGCCCAGGGTACCGTAGGGCGTCTTGGGCAACAGATAGGGATGGATCTTGCGGACGAACAACGGCACGACCACCAGCGCCGTGATCGCCACGCTGATCAGCTGGACATTGAGCCCCGCCCCGAGAACGGATGCCAGAGCGCCACTCAGCGCACTGACCCCCAACGCCAGCAGCACGAATTGCGCTCCCAGCAACTCAAGCCCCGCCAGAATCAACCCGAGAATGACCCAGAGATGCCACGCTGCCACACCTGTCATGCCATCGTTCTCCCAAGCGTTTCTCTCGTCCATTGCGGCCAAGAGACTGAAGAAATCTCGTGCTGAAAATGCCACGAGCGCAGCCCGAGTAAACCTCAGACTGCGCTCGTGTACCAGACTGGCATCGATGATGAGAGGAGCGCTAGCGCTTCGCCTGCAACAGCTCGGTATCCGCCGGCACCACCAGTTGCAGAGCCTGTGGCGCGATACTGAACTCGCTGTCCTCGATCAGATGACTCTCGCCGTCCAGATTGACCGGCAGCGGCTCCCCTCGATAGCGCAGCGTATCGGTACGCACATAACGCACGAAATGACCGTTCTCAGGCAGGGATTCCAACTCTTCCACCACCTCACCGATGCGCGCGATGGGGAAATCACGAATCACCAGCACATCGAAACCGGCATCATCGAGCAAGGCCCGTGGCGCCAGCTCCTGCCCGCCACCGGCCTGCCGACCATTGCCGATGGCCAGCACGAACAGCGCAAGCTCTTCCTCGACCCCATCGAGCGTGAGACGTCCTCGATAGGGACGGAAATCCCACGCCTTGAGCACGCCCATCAGCGAATAGGCCCCACCCCCGAACAGCTTCTTGAGTCCGGCCGGGGTCGAGCGGGTCACCTCCGCCCCGAAACCGGCCGAGGCGACATTGAGGAAGTAGGCATCATCGAGCTGCACCAGATCCACCGCTCGTGATTGCCCTTCACAGGCCAGTGCCAGCGCCTCGGAGATACCGGGCGGTATCCCGAGCGAGGTCGCCAGGTCATTGGCCGTCCCCAGCGGAAGAATGGCCAGTTCCGGACGTTGAGCCCGTGGATGCGTCATCAGCGCATTGGCCAGCAGGTTGAGCGTGCCATCCCCGCCCCCGGCAATCAGGCGTGTGACGCCTTCCGCGATCGCTTCATCCACCAACCTCGCGACATCCTGTGCTTCGAAGGTCAGACGTATCTCCAACCCCTGGGTGCGCTCACGCTGGGCGAACAAGGCATCACGCAGCTCAGGCTGCTGTGCCTTCTCACCGTTGAGTATCACGCGCACACGCGCCGCTGATTCCATGTGGTGTCTCCTTGGCGACATGCGGATCGAGCGACAAGCATACTCCCGTCAGGCCTCAGGAATGAACCACCCACGCGTGCCCACATCGGTTAGCTGCCCTGAGGTGTCTCATCGACGCCAAGCCCCGGCTGACGGCGCGCGCCCAGCAACAGCAAGGGAAGAATCATCACCACGCTGATCAGGAGCAATCCCTGTTGCGGCGCCAGCGGGGTACTGAGCAGCGCGGTGGCCACGATGGCCGAGCCCCCCAGCTGAATACTGCCCAACAGCGCCGCCGCCGTACCAGCACGCTCACCGAAGGCTTCCAGCGCCAGACTGGAAGCGGCGCCCAGGGCCAGCGAGAAACCGACTGACAGCACTCCCACCGGCACCATGAAGGCTGCCGCCGACAACGGCAGCCAGGCCATGGCGGCCCCTTGCATCAGCCCGGAGACCAGGATGATCGCCAGTCCCAGCCGAACCGTCGGCTGGCGTCCCAGTCGGGTGATCACGCGCGGTGCGAAGAAGAACGTCAGGATATTGATCACGGCGTTGCCCCCAAACATCGCGCTGAAGGCAAGCTCGGAATGGCCGAGCGTTTCCACCAGCAACTCGGAAGAGGAGGAGACATACAGCAGGATCGCACTCATCGCCGACATGGCCACCAGCGCCTGATACAGGAAGCGCCAGCTGGTCAGCACCGGACGATACCGCGCCCAATTGTAGAGCGGACGCTCCACCACCGTGTTGGCGGGGCGCGTCTCGGCGAACAGCCGCCAGGCGGCTGACCCGACGCATAGCGCGAAGAACCCCATGAACAGGAAGTTGGAACGCCACCCGAACTGCACCGCCAGCAGGCCGCCCAGAACCGGCGCCAACGCCGGAATGATGCACAACGCGCCGTTGAGGTAGCTGTACATCCTGGCACCCTGCTCCGGCGTATAGCAGTCACGCACCGCCGCGAAGGCCACCGTGACGGTGGCACAGGCACCCAGCCCCTGCAGGATGCGCCCGACATACAACATGCCGATGTCCTGGGCCAGCGTCGCGACCACGGCACCTGCCAGATAGACCAGCGCGCCGCCCAGCAAGGCGGGACGACGACCATAGAGGTCCGTCAGCGGCCCGACCAGAATCTGGCCGACCCCCACCGCACCGAGAAACAGGGTCACCGTCATCTGCATCACGTCGGTGGGCTGCGCAAACTCGCGCGCCATCGCCGGCAACGAAGGGAGATAGATATCGATCGCCAGCGGCGAGAACATCACGCAGCCGACCAATAGCAGCAGCAGTTGTCGGGCACTCGGCAGGGGCCGTGCGGTAGCGGAGGAAGACGCGGACATGGAGTCTCTCATGGTGTCGGAAGGCAGCTCAGCGGCGAGTGGCGAGCGAGTCGGAAGCTGCAGAGACTAGCGCCTGTGACTTATGCTGCAAAATGATATTATTTCAGCCCTGATATTCCACTGGCGAAATTCATGACCTCGACTTCCCGCCATGCTCCCTCCAATGCTGGCATCCGGTCACCCGGCCTCCTCAATCCGCGCCTGGACCTCAATCTCCTGCAGGTATTGCAGGTGCTTCTGGAAGAATGCAGCGTCACGCGGGCCGCGGGCCGTCTGCACCTTTCCCAGTCGGCCGTCAGCAAGAGCCTGGCTCGCCTGAGAGCGATGTTCGATGACCCCCTCTTCATTCGAGAGCGTCATGGCCTGCGACCCACGCCACGTGCGCTCGGGCTCAGGGGTGAGCTTGCCGAGCTGCTCTCGCGTCTCGAGCATCTCAGCGCACCGCCGACCTTCACGCCCGCCACCAGTCGCCGACGCTTCCAGCTGGCCGTGCTGGAGAGCGCCTGGGCGACGCTGATGCCCTCCTGTACCCGCGCCCTCACCCAGGCCCTCCCGCTCGGCAGTCTCGAGATCAGTCGCTGGCAGGCCGACTGTCTCAATCTGATGGAAAGAGGCCTGCTGGATATCGGCCTCGGGGCACACGACCATCCGACCGACACGCCGAGCGAGCCTCCGGCGCTACCGAGAGGCTTCCACTCGCACACCCTGTGGCGCGATGATCACGTGATGTTGCTGCGCGACGGCCATCCACTGCTCGAGCGTTCGGTGCCGCTGACTCTCGAGGAGTTCGCCACGCTCGATCATGTCCAGGCCACCTGCGAGGGCCGCTCTCGCTGGTCGCTGGATGAGCGGCTCGAACGGCATGGTGCTCCGCGTCGCATCAAGGTACTGGTGCCGGACTTCCGGGATGCCTTGAGCATCGTCGCGCACAGTGAGCTCATCTTCTGCGCACCCAGAAGCTTCGCCCAGGCCAGCCGCCAGCAACACGGACTGGTCATTCGCGAACTGCCGCTGAAACTGCCGGCCCTGAGTTATCGCCTCATCTGGCATGCCAGCCACGAGCAGGACCCGGGCCATCGCTGGCTGCGTCAATCGCTGATGACCCACATTCGCAACGCCCATGGGGCAGACGCAGCCGCCGACGAACACTAGAATGGCCGCACACTCTGCAACCCACCGCTTTTGCGAGCGCTGACCGAGGGCTTGGCCCGACGCGCAAGCACTCACCTCATATCACCATCCGCCTGTACACGAGGTATTTCCATGCGCCCCATCATCCGCCTGTTCTTCCGCACTCTGCGACTGGTACTGGCCCCCTTCATGCTGATCAGCGAAAAGCTGACCCGTGGCAGTGCACTGGAGCGCAGTCCTGCCCAGCAGGCTGAAGTCGATGCCGAGACCGCCAGGCTGGCGCTGTATCAATTCTCGACCTGCCCGTTCTGCATCAAGGTGCGCAAACGCATGCATCAGCTGAACCTGAACATCGAGCAGCGCGACACCCAGCACAACGCCACTCACCGCCAGGCCCTCGAACAGGGTGGCGGTCGCGTCAAGGTGCCGTGCCTGCTGATCACCCATGACGATGGCCGCGAGGAATGGATGTACGAATCCGACACCATCAATGCCTATCTGCAGGAACGCTTCGGTCACGCCGCCTGAGACTCTCGCAAGTCTCGAGACCGCCCGCGGTGCGCCTTGGCAAACAAAACGACGCCGCTCTCATGAGCGGCGTCGTTGCGTCAGCGGGACAGTCATCAGCATGCCGTTCAGGCCAGCGTCTGACACATTCCCGTCCGCTTAGCCCGGTGAGCCTGGTTCATCCGATCCATCGCCCACACCATCGCCAATGTCAGCATGACGGCCCCCAGGGTGTGCGCCAGCGCCAGATCCAGTGGCAGCCACCACAGCACATTGGCGATCCCCAGCCCAGCCTGCAGCCCCCAGGCTGCCAGCGCCCAGCCCCAGGGATTGAGCGTCCCCGTGGTCATGAAGCGCCTATCGCCCGCCAGCGGGCGTGCCAGTGAAGAGGAAGATCGCGTTGAAAGGACGGCCTCGGGATGCCCGGATTGCACATGACGCCGCTGGCGCCAGTAGAGCATCAGCAGCACTGCGCCCAGCAACACCGCTCCACCGCGATGCGCCAGATGGATGGCGGTACGCGCCTCCCCATGCAGCTGTCCGTGCAGATAGCTCGGGCCGACATCCTGAGACAGATGGAAGCCCTCTCCCCAATCCATCGCCGGCCACAGCGAGCCATTGCAGGTGGGGAAACCCTCGCAGGCGAGTCCGGCGTAATTGCTCGAGGTCCAGCCTCCCAATGCCAGCTGTCCAAGCAACAGTGCCGCTGCCAGCGTGGCCAGCCACGGCTGACGCAAGACACGATGCCCGTGATCGTCCGCCGCCTTGGGCAGCGTTGCTCTCGCGCCACGCGCCGCCAGTCGTCGCGTCAGTGACAACCACAGCAACAGCAGCAGACTCGCCACGCCCAGGCCGCCCAACAGATGCAACGTCACCACCTGTGGCCAAAGCTTCAGCGTGACGGTAAAGGCGCCGAAGGCACCTTGTATCAGCAATGCCGCCAGCAACAGCCAGCACCCTGCCAGCGGGAAACAGGTAGCCATGTCCAGCGCCCGATGACGCATGCCTGCCGCCGACCGGGTAAGCCGCAGGCGGCGCTCACGCCGCCGGACACGCCAGCCCAGCACGAGCAAAGCCAGTGATGCCAGGCCGAGCAGGCTCGCCGCATAGCGGTGAATCATCTCTGCCCATGCCTTGTAACCCTCCAGAGGGTGGTGAGGACTATGCAAGCTTGCCGTGTGCGCATCCGGCACCACCAGAGCGCCATAACAGCCAGGCCAATCGGGGCATCCCAGGCCGGCATCCACCAGGCGCGTCCAGGCCCCGAGACCGATCACGAGAATGACCAGTCCCAGCATGCCGGCGACCAGCTGCCGAGCCATCCGCCACACACGCAGGATGTCTGTCTGACTGACTGCCTGCCGGGCCATCGAGTCATCAGCAGCGGTCAGCGGTGTGATTCCCGGCACACTCCCAGACAAAGGATGCCCTGTCAGCGAAGTGGCAGAGGTTGAGGGACGCAGGAACGGCGGCGGGGGTATCAGCGCGGCACCGCGCTGACGGGCGCGCGCGCTGACACGGGGACGTAGAGGGTAGCGCGGGTGCGAGACAAGGCGAGACATGGCGTATCTCCCTGCTGGAGAGCTAGGGGCGAGCGAGTGATCGACGCATCACACGCTCAGCTCAGCGCGGCGCAGCCGGATTGCGCTTGAGCAATCGGCGCACATCCTTCATGACGGCCTGCGGTGTGATCTCGGGGCCGTATGCCACCACGACTCGCCCCTGTGGGTCGATCAAGCGCAACGGCTGTGGCGAGGCCCCGGCGCCATTCGCCGAGGGCCAATGGCCCAGCGCACGCTGCTCCCCCGGTACTTGGGGATGCTGAAAGGACTGCTCGGCCACCACTAGACGCCCCAGCCGCGGCGCCTCCTTGCCTAGGGCGCGGTGCAGACGCCACCAACGTTCGGCCTGCGCCGTGGCCAGCTCCGACCGCCCCGGCTCCGGCCAGCTGAGCCAGAAGCGCTGCTCATCCGCGCCCTGAGCGGCTCTGGGCGGCATGCCACTGTCATCCCCGGACTGTCGCGGGGCTGATGCACTCACGAGATACTCCAGTGACCAGTCCTGCAGCAGCATCACGTCCGGCAGCAAGGCACCGTTCGCCACCCGCCCTTCGGGTATCCCCACCTGCACACTCAGCATGGCCCACGCCAATGGCAACGGGGCAGACAGCAGCCCCAGCAATGCCACGAGTTTCAGACGCTGTCGCATCACGTGTGTCATACCACCTCCTCCAGAGCAAGACGTCCCTTGACTCGCTAGACCTGACGCTGACGCAGCGCGGCCTGTCGTTGGCGGCGCGCGCCCACGATCATCACCACCGCCGCACCGAGACTGAGCCCCAGCCACTGCAGGGCATAGGCGTAATGGCGCTCAGGCGTCATGTTGCTCGGCTGCCACCAGGGCAAGAACCTTCCCGCACCGCCGGCCTGGTGCACGATGCCGGCAAACGCCGGAGCGCCAAGCGTCTTCCAGGCACTCAGATCCACCTGCTGCAACCGCTGCCCCTCCCGGTTGGGGCCGAACAGTGGCCCACCGCTGGTCCCCTGGCCGTTCAACCACTGCCAGCGACCCCTGATCACCAGAGAGCCTTCAGGGGTGATGAACTCCGGGTCCGCACGTGGCGCTGGCGATGCCACGAAGCCCCGCTCCACCAGCCACCAGCGGCCATCCCGGGACCTGAAAGGCGTGAGCACCGCCACGCCATGGCGCTTGTCCAACGTCCGGTTATCCAGTAACAGGCTGTGCTCCGCGAGCCACTCGCCCTGCAGCTCGATCAGGCTGGCACTCGCTGGCGGTGCCGTCGGCATCACCAGTTCCGGCGCACTGGCCGTATCTTCCAGATGCTGGGCTCGCGCCTGGCCTCGCATCACCTGCCAGCTGCACAGACACAGGCCCAGCACGATCAGGCATCCCCAGAACAGCCACCAGCCACGCCCGACACATCGCTCCTGCGGTGCCTCCGGTGACGCCAGCGCTGTCACCGCCGACTTGCGCTTGTCTGCCGGATGGGCTCGACTGTCAGATACGGGGCGAGCGAGAGCCTTGCCCTCGCCTAGCAACGTCTGCGCCCCGGGAGGTGACATGCTGCTCAAATCGCTGATCGCGCTGGTCTTCGTCGGCATGCTGGCAAGTCTCATCGCCGGAGCCGGCTTTCTGTTGCACGACGGCAGCCGCAGTCGGCGCCTGCTGACGTCTCTCAAGTGGCGAGTGGGCCTGGCGGTCTGTCTGGTGATTCTGCTGGTCATGGGCTTCTCCACCGGAATGCTGAACTGACTCGCGCTCGACGCTCTTCGGCCTGCCTCAGAACACGTAGACGAACAGAAACAGGCCGATCCACACCGCATCGACGAAGTGCCAATACCAGGCAGCCGCCTCGAAGGCGAAATGGCGCTCGCGGGAAAAATGACCGCGAATCACCCGAACCAGCATCACGATCAGGATCACGGTGCCGATGGTGACATGCAGGCCATGAAAGCCGGTCAGCAGGAAGAAGGTACCGCCATAGACACCGGCTTGAAGCGTCAGCCCCAGGTGATGCCAGGCCTCGTAATATTCGAGCCCCTGCAACAGCAGGAAGCACACCCCAAGCGTCACGGTACCCGCCAGCCAGTTGCGCGCCGTGCGGCGATATCCCATCTTCAGCGCCTCATGGGCCACCGTCAGGGTGACACTGGAGCTGACCAGCAGCAGCGTATTGGCCAGCGGCAACTGCCAGGGGGACAGCACTTCCTTCGGTCCGGCAATGCTGGCATCCGGCGGATTCATCAAGGGCCAGCTGGCCGTGAAATCAGGCCACAACAGCGCCGTCACGCCCTTGGCACCCTCACCATCCAGCCATGGCAACGCGAAAGTTCGTACGTAGAACAACGCGCCGAAGAAGGCAGCGAAGAACATCAGTTCAGAGAAGATGAACCACGCCATGCCCCAACGAAACGAGCGGTCCATCTGATCGTCGTAAAGGCCGCCCATCGACTCGCGAACGACATCGCGAAACCATCCTGCCATCACCAGCACCACGGCCAGCATGCCGATGCCTGACAACCAGGCGGCGCTGCCATGCACCATCCAGATTCCCGTGCCGATCATCATCCCACCCACGGCCAGCACACCGAGGATGGGCCAGGCACTATGTGCCGGAACGTAATAGCTGCTACCGCTCATCGTTCACCTCCTGCAGAGTTCTCTGCCAGGTCGCCCGCCGGCATCGACGGCATCGTGACCGGGTAAAGGGTATAGGCCAGCGTCAGGTCGCGAATGCCCTCGGGGAGATCCGGGTCCACCTGGAAGACCAGCGGCAACTCACGCCGCTCTCCCGCCGCCAGCGTCTGTTCCTGAAAGCAGAAACACATGATCTTGCGCAGATGCAGCGAGCCCTCGGCAGGACTGACGCTGGGGACCGCACGACCACGCACCGGATGATCGGCGTGATTGGTGAACACGAAGCGCGCGCGGTACTGGCCGCCGGGATGAATGCGGAACTGCTCATCCAGCGCCTCGAGTGTCCAGGGCAGACCCTGTCCCTGCTGGGTGATGAAGCGCACCGAGACCCAACGGCTCTCGTCGATCTCCATGGCCACCGCAGCCCTGGCCTGACTGGCGGCCTTGCCATTGAGGCCCGTGAGATTGCAGAAGACGTCATAGAGCGGCACCAGCGCGAAGGCGAAGCCCAGCATCCCGACCAGCGCCAGCAGCGTGCGCCGCACGGTACGTGCCACCGCCTGTTGCTGTGCTGCGTGATCGCGTGAGGACATGTCACTCTCCTGGCCGCTGGCTATCGCTCAGCGGATGATCTGACCATCGCGGGTCTGAGGCGGTATCTCGAAGGTATGCAGCGGTGCCGGGCTTGGCACGCTCCACTCAAGATCCACCGCCCCTTCCCAGGCCTTGGCTGGCGCCCTGATACCGCCGCGCGCGCACTTGATGATCACGACCAGGAACAGCAGCTGCGAGATACCGAACAGGAAGGCCCCGATACTGGACAGCATGTTGAAGTCGGCGAATTGCAGCGCGTAATCCGGAATGCGCCGTGGCATGCCGGCCAGCCCCGAGAAGTGCATCGGGAAGAAGGTGAGATTGACGCCGATGACCGACATCCAGAAATGCCATTTCGAGAGCCCCTCGTGGGGATAGAAGCCAGTCCACTTGGGTAGCCAGTAATAGGCCCCGGCGAGAATCGCGAACAACGCGCCGGGCACCAGCACGTAATGGAAATGGGCCACCACGAAATAGGTGTCGTGATACTGGAAATCCGCTGGCGCGATGGCCAGCATCAACCCCGAGAAGCCGCCGATGGTGAACTGGACGATGAAGGCGATGGCAAACAGCATCGGGGGCTCGAAGCTCAAGGAGCCGCGGAACATGGTGGCGATCCAGTTGAAGACCTTCACGCCGGTCGGCACCGCGATCAGCATCGTCGTGTACATGAAGAACAGTTCCGCCACCAATGGCAGGCCGACGGCGAACATGTGATGCGCCCAGACCAGGAAGGACATGATGGCGATGGAACCGGTGGCGTAGACCATCGAGGCGTAGCCGAACAATCGCTTGCGCGAGAAGGTCGGCACGATGGCGGACACGATGCCAAAGGCCGGCAAGATCATGATGTAGACCTCGGGATGGCCGAAGAACCAGAACAGATGCTGGAACAGCACCGGGTCTCCCCCGCCTGCGGCATTGAAGTAGCTGGTGCCGAAGTTGATGTCGAACAGCATCATGGTGATGGCACCCGCCAGCACCGGCATCACCGCGATCAGCAGGAAAGCGGTGATCAGCCAGGTCCAGACGAACAGCGGCATGTCCATCAGGCGCATGCCCGGCGCACGCAGATTGAGGATGGTGGCGATGATGTTGATGGCGCCGAGAATCGAGCTGATGCCGGCGATGTGCAGCGAGAAGATGAAGAAGCTGGTCGAGGGCGGCGCATAGGTGGTGGAAAGCGGTGCGTAGAAGGTCCAGCCGAAGTTGGGCCCCCCGCCCTCCATCAACAGGGTGGAAAGCAGCAGCAGGAAGGCGACCGGCAACAGCCAGAAGCTGAAGTTGTTGAGACGCGGAAGCGCCATGTCAGGGGCGCCGATCTGCAGCGGAATCATCCAGTTGGCCAGTCCCGTGAAGGCCGGCATGATGGCACCGAACACCATGATCAGCCCATGCATGGTGGTCATCTGGTTGAAGAACTCCGGCTGCACCATCTGCAGGCCGGGCTGAAAGAGCTCGGTACGGATCACCAGTGCCATGATGCCGCCGATGAACAGCATGCTCAGCGAGAAGATCAGATAGAGCGTGCCGATATCCTTGTGGTTGGTGGTCAATAGCCAGCGCAGCATGCCGCGCGGCGCGGTGCCATGGTCTCCTCCCGCATGGGAGCCGCCTGCGGAATAGCCACCGGCTGTCCCCTCGCTCTCGCTGGCCTGAAGTACCGCCTTGCGTGGCTGTTCACTGGCCATGACACGCCTCCTGAATGCGTCGCTTGCACGCTATTGAGACAGCTGTTCCTTGATGACGGCTGGCTGTACCAGCTCGCCGGTATCGTTGCCCCAGGCATTGCGCTCATAGGTGATGACAGCCGCAAGCTCGACCGGACTGAGCACATCGGCGAAGGCCGCCATGGGCGTGCCTGCCTTGCCGTTCACCACGATATCGATGTGCGCCTGCATGTCCTGCGTGACGATGGCACTCCCCACCAATGAGGGGAATGCCGGGGGCATGCCCTGGCCGTCCGGCTGGTGACAGGCGGAGCAGATGGTGGCGTAGGTCTTCTCGCCCTTCTCCATCAACTCCTCGAGACTCCAGTCGCGTCCGGCATCATTGCGTGACGCTTCGGCCTCGGCCTTGCGTGCGATCAGCCACTCGTCGAATTCGGCCTCCGGCAGCGCCTCGACCACCACCGGCATGAAACCGTGGTCCTTGCCGCACAGCTCGGTGCATTGGCCACGATAGGTGCCGGGTGTCTCGATGCGGGTCCAGGCCTCGTTGATGAAGCCGGGGATGGCGTCCTTCTTGACGCCGAAGTCCGGCACCCACCAGGAGTGGATGACATCGGAGGACGTCGTCAGGAAGCGCACCTTGCGATTGATGGGCAGCACCAGCGGATTGTCGACTTCCAGCAGGTAATGCTCGCCCTTGGCGGCGGTGTTGTTGATCTGCTCGCGCGGGGTCGCGAGACTTGAGGTGAAGGCGACATCCTCGCCCAGATACTCATATTGCCAGCGCCATTGGTGCCCGGTGATCTTCACGTCAAGCGCCGATTCGGAGGCGTCGTACATGTCCTTGAGGGTGGCGGTGGCGGGGACTGCCATCACCACCAGGATCAGCAACGGGATGGCGGTCCATAGAATCTCGATGCGGGTGTTCTCGTGGAAGCTGGCCGCGACTGCACCACGCGACTTGCGATGCTTGACCATCGCGTACCCCATCACACCGAACACCACGATCCCGATGACCACACAGATCCAGAAGATGATCATGTGCAGGGAGTGGATCTCGCGACTGACGGCCGTGACGCCGACCGGCATGTTGTATTCGACTCCCCATGCCGCGGGAACGAGCCCCATCAGTGACACCGCCGTCATCGGGCGCCACGAGCGCCGCCACCGGAGTGCGGTGACACGGGAAAGGCATTCCGCGATCCACGACATCGGCGCCTCCTTGTCATTGTTATCGAGAGCCTCATCCGGATGACGGCAATGAGCGACTCCCTGTGCTCCGACTTGCTTGGAGTATAGAAGAGCTGGGCGGAACACAAGGTCGCGTGGATCAACCCACTGATACTCCTTGGTCGCAAGGCGAGGAAGTGCAACAGCGGCTACGCGGTTCCACCAGACAAGCGCCGGCAGGGCCCCGGGCGACTTCCGCGATGTCTCCACGCACCGCGCGCATTCCACCTGCTTGCCTGCGCTTGCAGACAGGGTCCACGTCGGGTCAGCCCGGGGCGACCAATGGCGAAGTTATATGCGCAAATATAGATGTTAGCGTCACGCCGATGACACGCCATGCACTGCCGTCGCCCCACTCACACGCCTACTGGAACGCCCCATGAACGCCATCTGGCTCGCCCTGTTCGGCTGTCTCGCCTTTGCCATCGGTTATCGCTTCTACTCGCGCTTTCTGGCGGAACGCATCTTCCGTCTCGACCCCGATTACGTGACTCCCGCCCATGCGCTGCGCGATGACACCGACTACCTGCCGACCAATCGCTGGATACTCTGGGGCCACCACTTCACCTCGGTCGCCGGTGCAGCGCCCATCGTCGGGCCGGCGATCGCCGTCTACTGGGGCTGGCTGCCGGCGGTGCTTTGGGTCGTGCTGGGCAGCCTGTTTGCCGCGGGAGTCCATGACTTCGGTACCTTGACGCTCTCGGCGCGTCATCGTGGCCAGTCCATCGGCACGCTGGCGGACAAGCTGATCGGCAAGCGCGCCAAGCTGTTGTTCCTGTTCATCATCCTGATTCTGGTGCTGATGCTGAACGCGGTGTTCGCCTGGGTGATCGCCAACCTGTTCATCAACTTCCCGGCCAGCGTGCTGTCGGTGCTCATCCAGATTCCGCTGGCGGTCTGGATCGGCCATCGTGTCTATCGGCGTGGCGGCAAGATGCTGTTGCCCTCGATACTGGCGCTGCTGGTGATGTATGCCGCTGCCCTGCTGGCCGGCCAGTACGAATTCTTGCAGATTGATCTGGCCGGCACCTTCACCGCCATGGCAGGCGGCGAGGATGGCACCTTGCTGTTCGGCCTCTCACCGATCTCCAGTGCCTTCCTGGTGTGGATCGTCGTGCTGATGGCCTATGTCTACATCGCCTCGGTGCTGCCGGTGTGGAAGCTGCTGCAACCGCGCGACACCATCAATTCCCATCAGCTGGTGGTCGGGCTGGTGCTACTGTATCTGGGGCTCGCCGTGGGCGGCCCACATCTCACGGCGCCGGCCTACAACACCGAAGCCGAGATGTCCTTCTATCCGCTGCTGTTCATCACCATCGCCTGCGGCGCGATCTCGGGCTTCCATGGACTGGTCGCCTCGGGGACCACCTCCAAGCAGCTTGCCCATGAGCCGGATGCACGCATGATCGGCTACACCGGCGCACTGGGCGAAGGCATGCTGGCGCTGATTTCCATCATCGCGGTAGCGACCCTCTTCGGGACCCAGGCCGATTTCACCGCCACCTATTCAAGCTTCGCCGCCGCCGGTGCCAACGGGCTCTCCAGCTTCGTGGAGGGTGCAGGACAGCTGATCTCGCACCTTGGCCTGCCGGCCAGCATCGGCAGTACCCTGGTGGCGGTCATCGTGGTGAGTTTCGCGGCCACCACACTGGATTCCGCGGTACGTCTGATGCGCTACATCATCGCGGAGCTGGGCAGCGAGTACGGCATGCCGGCACTCAGCCACAAGCACGTCGCGACCAGCATCGCGGTCATCTCCAGCGCCGCGCTGGTCATCCTGCCGCAGGGGCCCAAGGGCTTCGGTTCCGGCGGCTATCTGCTGTGGCCGCTGTTCGGGACCAGCAACCAGCTGCTGGCAGGGATCTCGCTGATGCTGATCTCGGTCTGGCTCAAGCGTCAGGGACGCCCGGTGATCTACACCCTGGCTCCGATGGTCTTCCTGATGATCATGACCCTGTGGGCGATGGTGCAGCAGGTAGTCCTGGACTGGTCCGGCATGGGCAGCAACGACCCGCAATGGCTGCTGTTCACCTTCGGCAGCCTGATCATGGTATTCGCGCTGTGGATTCTGCTGGAGGCCAGCCGCAGCCTGAAAGCCCCCGCCCAGGTGAGCGCCCATGAGAGCTGATGACGACTCCCGCATGGCGCGCTCGCCACGACACCCCGGACTGACGAGGCGCCTGTTGACTGGTGCCGCAGGGCTGCGGGATGGCTGGGAGGCCATGCTGCGCGTCAATCAGCAACGTGACCTGGCGCAGCTCGCCCGCGAGGAGGAAGACATCTTCATGATGATGAGCTTCGCCGAGCTGATGGGAATCCCCAATCCGGCACCCTCCGTCTCACTGGAAATGCTGCCGCTGATGCTGGAGCGCATGCACGACTGGCACCTGCGCCAGGGGCTTGAGCATTCACCGCTGGAAGGGATCAAATGCTGCTGAACTGGCTCAGGCGGCGTCGCCGACAGGATGGGACCCGACGCACGCATGCAGCCGAAGGCCGCTCCGACCCCGGCAGGGTGCGTGATACGCAAGAGGAAGGCGCCGCCCCCCGCCCCGAGATCTGGTTCTTCGGTGGCAAGGGCGGTGTCGGCAAGACCAGCTGCGCGGCGGCGCAGGCATTGGCGCTGGCAGAGAAAGGCGAGCCGACACTGCTGGTGTCGACGGACCCGGCGCACAATCTGGGCGATCTGTTCGGAGATCTGGGAGGCAGACCGCGCGCCATCGCGGCGTGCCTGGATGTGATGGAGCTGGACCCCGAACAGGAGTGCGAGCGCTATCTCGAGGAGGTACGCCAACGCATCGCGCCACTGGTCAGCGGAGAGCGCAGCGCCACGGTGATGCGCCAGCTGGCACTCGCACGCCATGCACCGGGCACCAGTGAAGCGGCGCTCTTCGATGCGCTGGTCGAGATCATCCTTACCCCGCCGGCCCCACTGGCACCGGACAGCTCATCGTATCGACACATCCTGTTCGATACGGCTCCCAGCGGGCATACCATCCGACTGCTGAGCTTGCCGGAGGTGCTGGGCGGCTGGCTGGAAGGCATGCTGGGCCAGCGCCGGCGAGCCGTCGCGGAGCGCAGCCTGTGGCTGGACAGCCAGCAGACAGCCACCGCCAGCGAGACCGGATCTTCTGCCCCCGAAGACCCGATCAGCGAAGCGCTGGAGCAACGTCGTACCCGCTACAAAGCGCTGCGTCGGTGCCTGACGGATGCCAGCCGGGCGCGCGTCATCCTGGTCAGTACGCCAGAGAAGCTGCCCTGTCTGGAGACGCTCCGTACGCGCGAGGCACTGGAAAGCCATGGGCTCTGCGTCGGCGGCCTGATCATCAATCAATGCCTGCCGGATGCCCCGTCAGAGGTGTCGGGCGCAAGCTCGCCCTCCTCCGGGGAAGCACAGGCCGACTGGATCACGAGCTGGCGTGAGCAGCAGTACCAGTGGGCGGCCAGACTGGAGGACGCCTTCGCTGATCGCCCCTGCCTGCGCCTGTCACGTCAGTCACGCCTGCCGGAAGACAGGGAGAGCCTCGGTCCCCTGATCACGGCACTCTCGTCGTTCCGCCCGTGGTCTCACAACTCCTCATCGACACCTTCCTGGCACTGCCTCCCTGAATGAGATGCTCGATCACCGCGCCACGCCCTTCGGGCAAAATTTCTTCCCGGTGCGCAGTGGTTCAGCATTCATACACCTCTATCTGCTAACTTATGCACCATTGACGCATAGGATGGGCTGTCACCGCCTCATGTCTCACGAAGCTAGAGTGGGGCAATGCATGAGAACGATCCACATGATGGCAAGAGAAAGGTATTGCCAGGATCATGCAAGCCTGAACATAAGGTGCTGATCACCTGGCAACAATCTGTTGCAGCACGATGCGCAATAACTGCACAAAACAACCATACAGCCGCCTCGCCATTCCGATAGAATAGCTGGCTAAATATTTTTCTCATCATGACACCATTGCCTTGGCGTGCCGCACCCGCGGCGGGCCAGGGTGTGACGATTGAAACGCACCTCAGCCCCTGAACTTCGTAAAGGACGCTCCATGGCCCCGACTTCCCTCCGTCTACCCCGCCTGCAGAGACAACCCTTGGCCGTCAATGCCCGCCGCCTTGGCTTGCTTCCGGCAAGCCTGCTGCTGATCGGTGCCCTGTTGGCCGGTTGTAGCGGCGACAAGGAAGAGGCTGCCCAAGGCCCCTCCGCAGGTGCAAGCCAGGCCGCTCAGGTCGATGTCATTACCGTCACCACGCAGGATGTGCCTATCACCACCGAGCTGCCGGGCCGCACGCGCGCCTATCAGATCGCTGAAGTACGTCCGCAGGTGGGAGGCATCATCGAATCGCGTGACTTCACCGAAGGCAGTGACGTCAAGGAGGGGCAGGCGCTTTATCACATTGATTCACGCACCTATCGCGCCGATGTCGAGAGCGCCAAGGCGAGTCTGGCGCGTGCCGAGGCGAGCCTCAACACCTCCAGCCTCAAGGCCAAGCGCTTCAAGAACCTCGTGGCACGCAAGATGGTCAGCCAACAGGATTATGATGATGCCGTGGCGACCGTCGGCGAGGATCGCGCCGATGTCGCCTCTGCCAAGGCTGCCCTAACCAGCGCCCAGATCAATCTGGATTACAGCGTGGTGAAGGCCCCCATCAGCGGTCGTATCGGCAAGTCGAGCGTCACCAAGGGCGCATTGGTCACGGCAAGCCAGGACACCAGCCTGGCAACGGTCCAGCGGCTCGACCCCATCTATGTTGACGTGACCCAGTCCGCTACCGAAGTTCTGCGCCTCAAGCGTGAATTGGCCGAGAATCGCGATGCCGCCGCAGCACCGGCTCAAGCATCGGTGGAACTGGTAATGGAAGATGGCAGCGTATACGGCACTCAGGGCAAGTTGCAGTTTGCGGATATCACCGTCGATGAAGGTACCGGCATGGTCACGCTGCGCGCTCTGTTCCCCAACGAGGACGAGCTGTTGTTGCCCGGCATGTTCGTGCGTGCCCGCCTGACGGAGACGGTGGCCAGGGATGCCATTCTGGTTCCGCAGAAAGCCGTGAGTCGTGACAGCAAAGGCAATGCGAGCGTGATGACGGTCAATGCTGACAACAAGGTCGAAGCCAAGCAGGTAGTGATCGGTCAGGCCATCGACAATCAGTGGCTGGTGACCAATGGCCTCGACAACAATGACAAGGTCATTGTCAGCGGACTGCAGAAGATCAAGCCGGGTGCCACGGTCGAGATCGCTGCCAACGAGACGAGCACTGACCAGAATGGCTCGGCTCAGTCCGAGACTGCGGCCAGCGACTCCTCGGAAAGTGAACCGGCCGGGACTGGCAATCGCCAGTAAGCCTGCCGCCTCTTTTCGCGCCACTGTCGCCAGTCACTGAGCTATGCGTATCACGCCTGACTGGCGGCACGTCCCGAACGACGTTCCAGGAGCCTCAAACGTCATGGTCAGATTCTTCATCGATCGCCCTATCTTCGCCTGGGTGCTCGCCATCATCGTGATGCTGGGGGGTATCTTCAGTATCCTCAAGCTGCCGATCGAGCAATATCCCTCGCTGGCCCCGACCAGCATTACCATTCAGGCCACCTACTCCGGCGCTTCAGCCCAGACGGTAGAAGATACGGTGACTCAGGTCATCGAGCAGCAGATGAACGGCATCGACAATCTGCTGTACATGAGTTCGAGTTCAGACTCCCAGGGCAATGCCAGCATCGAGCTGAGCTTTGACACTGGGACCGATCCCGACATCGCTCAGGTGCAGGTGCAGAACAAGCTGCAGCTGGCTACCCCGCGCCTGCCGCAATCCGTCCAGAACCAGGGTGTCTCGGTCACCAAATCGTCCGGCAGCTTTCTGATGGTGGCAGCTTTCGTCTCTGACGATGGCAGCATGACCAAACAGCAATTGACCGACTATGTCGCCTCCGATATTCAGGACGAGGTAGCTCGCGTTCAGGGCGTGGGCGAAACTCAACTGTTCGGCGCACCGGGGGCCATGCGCGTCTGGCTTGACCCGCAGAAGCTCAACAACTTCAAGCTGACCACCAGCGATGTCACCACGGCCATCAGCACGCAGAACAACCAGATCGCCTCGGGCCAGCTTGGCAACCTGCCGGCAGTGAAGGGTCAGCAGCTCAACGCTACCATCGTGGCTCAGACACTCTTCGAGACACCGGAACAGTTCGGCAACATTCTGCTCAAGACACAGGAAGATGGCTCTCAGGTCTATCTGCGAGATGTCGGCCGTGTCGAGAAAGGGGCGGAAAGCTACAGCACCGTCAGCCGCTACAATGGCAAGCCTGCTGCAGGGCTGGGCATCAAGCTCGCCTCGGGTGCCAACGCACTGGACACCGTACAAGCCGTCAAGGATCGTCTCGGTGAGCTGTCCGACTACTTCCCCCCGGGCATGAGCTTCAAGGTACCTTACGACACCTCGCCCTTCGTCAAGATTTCCATTGAAGAAGTGGTGATGACGCTGCTGGAAGCCGTGGCGCTGGTCTTCCTGGTAATGCTTCTGTTCCTGCAGAACTTCCGTGCCACGCTTATCCCCACCATCGCCGTCCCGGTCGTTCTGCTGGGCACCTTCGGGGTGCTGGAAGTGATGGGCTTCTCCATCAATACCCTGACGATGTTCGCCATGGTGTTGGCGATTGGGCTGCTGGTCGACGATGCGATCGTGGTGGTGGAGAACGTCGAGCGCGTGATGCATGAGGAAAAGCTCTCGCCGCTCGAGGCGACGCGCAAGTCAATGGGACAGATCACCGGCGCTCTGGTCGGCATCGGTCTCGTGCTGTCTTCCGTGTTCATCCCGATGGCCTTCTTCCCCGGCACCACAGGGGCAATCTTCCGTCAATTCTCGGTGACCATCGTCTCGGCCATGACGTTGTCCGTGCTGGTGGCGTTGATCCTGACACCGGCCCTGTGCGCCACGTTGCTGAAGCCGACCAAGGAGAAGACCACCGGCTTCTTCGGGCTGTTCAACCGGGTCTTCGACCGCTCCAACGCGCGCTACCAGAAAGGCGTCAGTGGCATGCTCAAGCGCACTGGCCGTTCCATGCTGGTCTACGCCTTGATCGTGGTCGGCTGCGGGGTACTGTTCACTCGCATCTCCACGGGCTTCCTGCCCGATGAAGACCAGGGCTATCTGTTCAATCAGGTCATCCTGCCGGTGGGCTCCACTCAGGAACAGACGCTCGAGACGCTGGAAAAGGTCGAGCATCACTTCCTCGTCGATCAGGAAGATGCCGTTCAGGAAATGTTCGACGTCGCCGGCTTCAGTTTCGCTGGCCGAGGCCAGAACATGGGCCTGGCGTTCATCAACCTCAAACCCTGGGATGAACGTACTCGTGACTCCTTCAGCGTGGTCGGACAAGCTCAGAGCTACTTCAACACCTTGAAGGAAGCCGTGGTCTTCGCCATCAACCCGCCACCGATCATGGAACTGGGCAACGCCAGCGGTTTCGACATGATGCTGGTGGACCGAGGTGGTATCGGCCATGAAGCGCTGACCAATGCACGCAATCAACTGCTGGGAATGGCAGCTCAGAATCCAGCAGTGACCGGCCTGCGTCCCAATGGTCTGGAGGACAGTCCGCAGTTCACGCTCAACATCGATGAGCTCAAGGCGACAGCGATGGGCGTCTCGTTGTCAGAGGTCTACTCGACTCTCTCCACGGCGTGGGGCTCGAGCTATGTCAATGACTTCCTCGACAACGGCCGCACCAAGAAGGTCTACGTGCAGGCAGAAGCCAGCGCACGCATGCAGCCAGAAGATCTCAAGAAGTGGTACGTCCGCAACACCTCTGGTGAGATGGTGCCACTGAACGCCTTCATCCACGGTGAGTGGACCTATGGGTCTCCGCAGCTGGAACGCTACAATGGCGTCTCCTCGATGGAACTGTTGGGTCAGGCGGCACCGGGTTACTCCACCGGTCAGGCCATGCAGGCCATGGAAGACATGGTCGGCCAGCTCGATAATGGCGTCGCGCTGGAATGGACGGGCATTTCACTGCAGGAATCCCAGAGTGGCGGCATGGCTCCTTATCTGTATGCCATCTCGCTGGTCTTCGTCTTCCTGTGTCTGGCCGCGCTCTACGAGAGCTGGAGCATTCCGTTCTCCGTCATGCTGGTCGTCCCGCTGGGGGTCCTCGGCGCCCTGCTCGCCACCTGGCTGCGTGGCCTGGACAATGACGTCTACTTCCAGGTCGGCCTGGTGACCACCATCGGGCTCTCGGCGAAGAATGCGATCCTGATCGTCGAATTCGCCAAGGACCTCGAGGTCCAGGGCCGCTCACTGATCGACGCCACCATGGAAGCGGTACGCATGCGCCTGCGCCCGATCCTGATGACCTCCATGGCCTTCACCCTGGGGGCCGTGCCACTGGCCATCTCGACCGGTGCCGGTGCGGCCAGCCGTCATGCCATCGGCAACGGCGTGATCGGCGGGATGATCTCGGCCACGGTACTGGCGATCTTCCTGGTGCCGGTCTGCTATGTGGTGGTTCGCCGCGTGTTCGGGGAGCCGAAAGAGCTCAAGCGGGCCCATGAAGCCGCAAGCCAGGAAGACGATCTTGTCTGAGCATTGATCGCACGCTTCCTCATTGCCGTCACCTCGCGTGATGGCCCTGCATGCCGCCCTCTCCGGGCGGCGTGTCGGTTCATGCGTCTGGTGGATCGATGACGGCACGGGTGCCCGTGATGTCTCGTGAGCGATGCTTCGCATTGGCGGGCATTGAGTGCGAGGCGAGTTTTGCGGCATCATGCAGGTATCGAACAGTGTTTGCCTGCCGCCGGGGCAGGCGCCAGTCACCCGGACTTCGCCCCCGTCATTCTCGCCACTCGCCCTTGTCCGGCATGGCGCCAACGCGCCCCTTCATTCAGGAGAGACATGCCTCGTCCTCTAGCTGCCTTGCGTCGTCTTGCGCGCCATACCCTGGAAAGACGTGACCCGCCGACACTGTTCGCGCCTGTCACGCGCAGCGTCTCACGGCGGCGACTTCGCGCATGCGAATGCTGTGACCTGGTCGTGGCCCTTCCGGCGCTCAAGACCGGCGAGCGGGCGCGCTGCCCACGCTGTGATCATCTCTTCGCCCAACGCCACGCCCATTCCGTCCAGCGCACCCTGGCACTGGCGACGGCGTGCCTGGTGATGCTGGGGCTGACGCTGCCCTTCGAGTTCATCGCCTTTGCCACCCGCGGCATCTCCGCCAGCCTCAGTCTGGTGGACACGCCAGCGGCGCTGACGGCAGAGTCGTATCCTTCGCTGGCGGTGCTGCTAATTCTGACCATCGTGCTGCTGCCGGCGCTCTACCTGATCGGGGTGATCTACACCCACACGGCCATCGGCCTGAAGGTGGCGTTGCCCGGCATTCGCGGCATTGCCAGAACGCTCAGCCATCTGCGCCCCTGGATGATGGCCGATGTCTTCCTTGTGGGCGTGATGGTGAGTCTGGTCAAGATCGCCGGCATGGCCGATATCAGCTTCGGCCCGTCGTTCTGGGCCTTCTGTGCCTTCGCCCTGCTGATGACCAAGACCCTGGCCAGCATCGACGGTGATCGCATGTGGTTCGCTCTGGCGGGCGAGCCGCCGGCCCCGGAGACAGCCAGACCGGGGCTGGGGGCCGCGCTGCAGGGGCTGGGCAGCTGTCACAGCTGCGGGTTGATCAATGAATGCACGCAGGACCAGCACGTCAACTGCCGGCGCTGCGGCGACCCGGTCCATCAGCGCAAGACACATAGTCTACAACGTACCTGGGCGTGGTTGATCGCGGCGCTGATACTGTATCTGCCGGCCAACCTCTTCCCGATCATGAGTACCGTGAGTCTGGGCGAGAGCGACCCGCAGACCATCGCCGGCGGTATCGTGGTGCTGTGGTCCCACGGAGACTGGCCCATCGCGATGGTCATCTTCATTGCCAGCATCCTGGTGCCGGCCTCCAAGATGATCGCCATCGCCTGGCTGTGTCTCAGTGCGCAACGCCCGCAGGTCCAGCATGCCCGCGCGCGCGTCACGCTGTATCGCATCACCGAGTACATCGGCCGCTGGTCGATGGTCGACGTCTTCGTGGTGGCGCTGCTGGCGGCATTGATCCAGCTGGGCGCCCTGATGTCCGTGCACCCGGGGCCGGCAGCGCTGTCCTTTGCCAGCGTGGTGGTGCTCACGATGCTGTCCGCCCAGAGCTTTGATCCACGTCTTGTCTGGGATACGCCACAGGAGGCGCGAGTCGCGACCAGCGGCCTTCTCCAGGCAAGCAAGGAACGTGAGGTCTCCCCCGCTTCCTCCCCTATCGATTCACCGTCACAGGATGACCTATGAGTGATGACTCTCGTGCGCGTCGTGAAAGCCGACGCCGTCTTTCGCCGATCTGGATCGTCCCGATCGTGGCATTGCTGATCGGTGCCTGGATGGTGTGGCACAACATCGCCAGCCGTGGCCCGCAGATCACCATCGAGATGGAGACGGCAGAAGGTATCGAGGCCGGCAAGACCTTGATCAAGACCCGTAACGTCGAGGTCGGCAAGGTCGAATCCGTACGCCTGTCGGACAACCTCGACAAGACCATCGTCACGGCACGCATGTCCAAGGACAGCGAGCGCATGCTCAATGAGGACACGCGTCTGTGGGTGGTCAAGCCGCGTATCGGACGCGAAGGCATCAGTGGTCTGAATACCGTGCTGTCAGGCGCCTACATCCAGCTGCAGCCCGGCGACAGTCGCGAGGAAGCCGACCACTTCGTGGCGCTGGAGCAACCTCCGGTCACGACCCAGGACGCCAAGGGGCTGCGCATCGACCTGACCAGCAATGATGGCAGCGTGCTGTCCGATGGCGACCCCGTCACCTACGAGGGCTTCGTCGTGGGGCGCGTGGAATCCAGCGAGTTCCGCCCCAGCGAGAAGGAAATGCATTACACCCTGTACATCGACTCGCCCTACAACGAGCTGGTGACCTCGACCACGCGCTTCTGGTCCACCAGCGGGGTCAGCCTGCGCCTGGACTCCCAGGGGCTTCAGGTGGACGTGGGGTCACTGGAAAGCGTACTGAGCGGCGGGGTCGCCTTCGGCATCCCCGAGGACCTGCCGCGTGGCCGCCCTGTGGTGGAGAACACCTCCTTCACCCTGTATTCCGATCAGGAAGAGGCCCGTGAAGGCAGCTTCCATCAGGCCATCGACTACGTGATCATGGTCGACGACACCGTGCGCGGCCTGTCGCGTGGCGCACCGGTGGAATTCCGCGGCGTGCGACTGGGCACGGTGGTCAGCGTGCCCTACCGCCTGACCCATCAGCGGGTACGCACGCTCTCCAGCTTCGAGATTCCCGTGCTGATTCGCATCGAACCGGAACGCCTCGAGGGTCAGGTCGATGATGAAGGCGTCAAGCAGTGGGAGAAGCGACTGGAGCGACTGTTCAAGCGTGGTCTGCGCGCGACGCTCAAGTCCGGCAACCTGCTGACCGGTGCCTTGTTCGTCGACCTGGACTTCTATGACAATCCACCGCCGTACAAGACCGATACCTTCGATGACATCGAGGTCATGCCCAGCGTGTCAGGCGGCCTCGCGCAGATGGAAGCCAAGCTCAATGCGCTGCTCGACAAGCTCAATGGCCTGGACATCGAGCCGGTACTGGGCAATCTCAACAAGACCCTGTCAGCCTCCGAGAGCCTGGTGAAGCGTCTCGACAAGACCGCCGGCCATGTCGATTCCCTGTTGGGTTCCGATGAGGTACAGAAGCTGCCGAGCGACATCAGCACCAGCCTCGACAACCTCAATCGCACCCTGGATGGCCTGACACCGGAGTCTTCTGCCTATCGCAAGCTGGAGGGAGATCTCGAGCGCCTGGACCGCGTGCTCAAGAAGGCCGAGCCGCTGCTCGACACGCTGGAGAAGAATCCCTCAAGCCTGATCTTCGACAAACCGACGACCCGTGATCCGATTCCGAGGGCCCAATGATGACAACAGCCATGAGTCTCTCGACCCGCACGGCAGCCATGCCGCAAGCGTGCAGCGCGTCTGCCTCACCGCGCACTTCAACGTCGCGCAAGGGCCGCTTCGGCGGCCTGATGGCAGGTTTGTTGATGCTCGGCACACTGGCGGGTTGCACGACCGCCGCCACTGGTGGCGCTTACCTGCTGCCACAGACGACACAGACCGCTGCCCAGCGCAGCGTTGCCGCCGATGCGCCCCTGCTGGAAGTGATGCCGGTGCAACTGGCCAGCTATCTGGAAGGCGGCAGTCTGGTCTATCAGACGGACGACATCACCCTGGTACAGGCCAGCCAGAACCTGTGGGCCGATGACCTGCAGGACATGCTGACCCGCCAGCTGCTGAACCAGCTGAAAGCCAGCCCCGCCCAGCCGCTGAGCCAGTACCGTATCGCGGATACCAGCCTGAGCGGATTGAAGGGTGCCCGCCTGAGCGTCAGCCTGGATCGCTTCATCGGTCGCCATGATGGCCAGTCCGTCATCACCGGTCGCTGGCGCCTGCGCGGCGTGGATGGCAGCGTGCTGGAGGAAGGCGACATCCAGACGCTGACTCCACTGACGGATGACGGCTATCCGGCACTGGTCAACAGCCTGGGCGAAGGCTGGCGTGTGACCGGCGAGCAGTTGGCACGTGAGATCGCCAAGGCACTGCCGGCCACGGCAGATGCCAGCTAACGGTCTGGCAGGCTGACAGAACAGGGCACGATGTGATGCCCAGAAACCAGAAGACCCCCGACGGATTCCGTCGGGGGTCTTCTGGTCTGGCGACTATTGCGCAGAGCGATCGAGGGAAACGTTTGAGAGAACTCATCGAGCCGCGCCTGTCGACGTTCTTCGTCTCCGCCTGACCGCTCGGCTATCTGGCCTCAGCCCTGCTGTGGCAGTACCAGCTCACCGTCACGAATCTCGAAGCGCTTCACGTCCGGCTTGTCTTCAAGACGCACGGTGCGAGTCTCGTCGCCCATGTCGACCTTGACGTCATAACCCACCACCTTGTCGCTGGCATCCTGCACTGTCTCGCAGCGCTGCTCGGTCGTGGTGTAGGTATCGCCCTTCTTCATCTGTCCCTGGATCTGATTGCCGGCATAGCCGCCACCCACGGCACCCGCGGCGGTCAATACCTTCTTGCCGTTGCCACCGCCGAATTGATTGCCCACCACGCCTCCGACGATCGCACCGACGGCAGTGCCGACGACATTGTGGGTATCCTTGCTGGGCGCCTGATGGGTCACGGTCTCGTTGTGGCATACCTGACGCGGGGTGGTCACGGTTTCCGTCACCGCATCCACCGCCACGATATCGGCGTATTCAGGGCCTGAGTTGCTGGCCGTATAGCTGCCGATCGCCACTCCACCACCAATGCCCAGTGCAGCAACGATCGCGCCAATCAGGATGGACTTGTTCATGCGTGTTCTCCTCACCGAATAGTGTTGCAGCCTGGCTCGTCGGCCAGTCAGCCATGCCCCTGGATAACACTTGAGGGGCGTGCCGCTGCGTTAGGAGAGTAATCTAACACTGTTCGATAAACTCGGTAATGTGGCAACTTCACCACCCGGCTGTCTCAAGAAAGCAACAACCAGCCCGATAATGGCATATCGACGCTAGAAGATGCCGCTATTATGCAAATATTCTAAACAATTGAATATCCGGGCCTCGATTCGAAAGACTCAAGCAGCCAGGCATGCTCGGCCCCCTTCCAGCAGGGGTTCAGGTCGTCAGTCCCGCTGCGTCGCGGTGATGGAGACAGCCTCGTCATTGCAGAACTGGACACGAACATCTCCCCACCAGCTGAGCAGGCGGCATGACTGGTTGTCGGCGATGGTCTCGCTGACATCACTGGGCTTGCCCAGCAGGGACACCGCCTGAGACTCACTCATGCCTTCCACCAGATAGCCATCATCGATGGCCGAGCGAATCCGGTATTGGCGCTGGCTCTCCTGACGGGCCGCCAGAGTCCGCTGCTTTTCGCGCTCGAGACGCTCCGCGGTGGCGTCTTCCTCCAGATCTGCCGGCCCGTCTTGCGCAGCGGGTACCACCGTCAGGGAGTCATCCAGCGCCACCGGCGCATCCCCTTGATGACAGGGCTGCTGCTGCCAGGTGGGGACACCGTCGAGCATGCAGCGATAGATGCTGTTGCCGGCCTTGGCAGCCGTTGGCAAGGCCGGCGCCACAGCTGGCGCGGCGGCACTGGCCTGGCCGGCATTCACATCACCGTCCTGCGTCGTTGCAGGAGCCGCCAGTGTCATCTCTGCCGTCAACAAGGCTGCGGTCATGAACAGGCACTGCCAGAGACGCCCCGCGCGTCCACCACTCGTATCGATCATCAATCTCAATCTCCGGAATACGCAGAAAGGGTCTTGCCACCGGGCTGCCCGGGCACGGCCATGGAAGTGGCGCGACCGTCATCGGGAGCGGTGCGATTCAAGGACGTTTGTAGCCATAGCATCCAGTCCCGGCGACATGGGAGCTACCTTCGCCGTGAGTGTCCTGCTGTCGCGTCTCGCGCTGGGAGCCCTCCACACAGAGACGCATCTCTGACGAGGATGACGCAGGACTCGGCATCGGGGCGGTGGCTTGTGCTGTCGCCGGGATATCGGCCGCGTCGGTCTGGCTGCGGGGTTCATCCAGCATGTCCCAGGCCGTCACCACCCGATTGCGACCGGTACGCTTGGCACGATACATCGCCTGGTCCGCACGACGGATCAGCTCCGGCAGCAAGGACTCGGCTGCCGTGGCCGGCCCTCCCTGGGCCACGCCGATACTGACCGTGACCCGCAGCAGCTTGCCATTGTTCAACACGAAGGCGCGTCCGTTGATGGACTGCAGCAGCCGGTCGGCCGCGTGTCGCAATCCCTGGCGATCATTGCTGGGGCACAATGCCACGAACTCCTCGCCCCCCTGGCGACAGAGCAGATCACTGCCGCGCAGGTGATGACTCAGACGCCGTGTCAGCTCCACCAGCACATCGTCACCGCTGGCGTGCCCATGCGTGTCATTGATCGTCTTGAAGTGATCCACGTCGATCATCAACACCCCCAGTCCGTCCTCCTGAAGCATGCGTGCGCCCTCCTCCCTGAGCGCAAGCCGCGAGAGGGCCCCCGTCAGCTGATCATGGCGCAACTCCCGCAGATAGCGCTTCTCGCGCCGCTCGGATTCCCACCCCATCTCGATGGCCACCAGGCCGATGAAGGTGACACAGATCACGAGATTGACGATGCTGGCCGTGGCCATGAACTCATAGGAGCCGATGTAGACAGGACCCGGCAGGGATTGGGCGATCAGATAGAAGATCAGCAGGCCGCCACTGGTCAGGAGACGTGTGATCCGCGCCATCGGCGCGATGCAGATGAAGAAGATCGACAGGATGTGGTAGTACTCGAATCCCGCACCCACGCCGAACTGGTGCTCCCACCATGACGCCTTGAGCGATACCGGCACGACCAGCAGCAGCAACGCGGTCTGCAGGTGTCCCCTGCGATGCAGGATGATGGAAGCCACGGTGAGCAAGGTCCCGACCACCTGGGCGACGACGGGCTGCGGGTAGGGCTGCATGCTGAGCAGGGCGAAATAGCCGATGTGGCAACCCAGCGCACTGATGTAGCACCACATGAACAATTGATAGAGCCCGGCATGCCGCTCAGCCAGCCCTCCTGGAGCCGGCCAACGCCACTTCACCCCAGCCAGACCGGTCCTCTCCCCGGCCCGACGGCGATCAGGTTTCGCCATGATTCCTTCCTCTTTGAACTGACACCTTCCATGTGTCCCGTGTGAGAATCTCATACCGTCTGAATGCTCCCAGTCTACCTCACGTTCGAGTGTGAAACGTGATGGCGACAGTCCATGCGCGTCATTCAAGGCATGCAGGAAAGGGGGCATAACGTGACATAACGTCGCCGTTTGACGCGGGAAAGGCATATGGACGTGCCAAGTCTTCGTTGTTGGCGTTTGCGCCAGGGGCCACATCTCGTAGAAGATTTCAGGCAAGAGTGTGAGTGAGGTGCCATCACCTGCAAATGGCAGCCTGATACTCCTGCATGACAGCCAGCCTGATCACGTCTCGCCGACAGGCGCCGCAATCCGATGCCGCCCACCTCAAATGCCATCCCTCTTCCGCACGATGTCCATCCCCCTCGACATGACCTGGCCGCGCATCGAATGCGGCCCATTATCCGGTGAGGCTGCATGGCGCATCAACCACGGTGGATGCCACGGGGCCGCGCAATGCTCGACGCTCATGCGCGGCGACGCTTGCCTTGGCAGCGCCCTTCGGATTAGGGATGATGAGGGCCATCAGTGATACGCCTGACTGCCGGGCCGGAGCAGCACGACCACAAGGTCCTGCCTCCCGCCACCATCCTTGCCCGTTTCCCCCGCCAGGGGGCAACGGCCTTCATGCAACAAGAGAGTATTCAATGGACGCGACCACTCTGACGCGCGATTTCCACCTGTGGCAGCGTTTCTCCAAGCAGGATCGTCTCGAGCGCGAACACCGTGCTGCCCGTCGCAAGATTGCCGAAGCCGGCACCATGGCGACCCGCATGATTCAGGCCTACCAGAGCATGGCGGCCAAGGGTGCCTCGGAAAGCGCCTGCTACCGCACGATCTACAAGCACAAGGATGCCCAGGGGGATGTCCTGGTGCGCGAAGGTTGGCTGAAAGTTCGCCGTATCGTCGCCGAAGGCGGCACTACCCGTCTGCGTGGCACGCTGATCACCACCTTCAGTCTGGCAGATGGCGAGCGGGAGCCTGCCGATGCCGAGGTGGAGAAGCTGACGCTGGAGGTCTATGACGAGATCGTGGCCGGGACTCGCATGAAGCTCGCCTGCAAGGTCGATCGCTGCGATGGCGAGGGTCAGACGGACTTCATCACCTTCCTGGACTCGGTGCGCGGCGACTTGAAAGAGTGGCTGTGATGCCGTGAGCATGCTGGCATCAGGGCCCAGACATCAGGGCTTGGCATAAGGGCCCTGGCATAAGAGCTCTGGCATAAGGACTTCGACATGAGGGCTCTGAAACGGAGCCAGCGGCGCATTGTTGCCAATCCGGAACAACAGCGGGGCCTGCTGACGCGGTGATGAGCTCACTGCCCCCTGCATGAACAAGGCACGACGTGATTCCTGATCCGGGAGGACGCCGTGCCTTGTCACATCCGGCCGTCATTCAGCGCAGGATCTTTCACACCCCCCGCCCCATCCGGCTTTCTCGCCAGTCACTTCGCCTCTACTCCATCCTGCCGGTCTGCTGCCAGACAGGCGTCTTTCCGCGCGCCAGTCACACGCCCGCCTCTCGAGCGGGGCCTTGCTTCAGTGGTTGCGACAACAGCAACAAGTCGTTACTCCCGGTGCAGGAAACTCCCTTGATCAGCGTGACTCTCATCTTGCAGACGCTCATCGTTCATCAAGTATCGGAGTCATTCCATGAATGCCATCGCCCCATCTGCCTATCACACCCTCGAAGTGAAACCGCTTGAACAGGTCACCACCTCACGCCTGCCTCTCCAGCCTCTGGGCGACATCAACATGGACAGCCCCGCCAGCGAACTGCTGACCGATTTCTCGGTGACCGCGGGTCGCAGCATCCAGGGGAGCGCCTCCATCGGTCAGGCGCTGGCGACCATGAAACAGGCAGGCGTGCGTCTTCTGCTGGTGCATGATCACGACGGCACCTTCACCGGCGTCGTCACCTCCCGCGAGCTGCAGGGCGGGCGCGTGGTGATGCGGGCCATGACACGCTTCGATGTACAGCGTGATGAAGTCACCGTCGACATGGTGCAGGTGCCACGCGCCGAGCTGCACGGCATTGCCCTGTCAGTGCTCAAGCGCGCCAGGGTGGGCGATCTGGTCGAGACCCTGCGTCAGAGCGGAGAATCCCACCTGCTGGTCACGGAAGAGGACAGCGATGGCCACCCCTGCATCCGTGGTTTGATCGCGGCATCTCGTGTCGGGCAGGCCCTTAGGCTCCACCTTGAGCATCCCCCGGAAGCCCGCAGCTTTGCCGACATCTGCCGGGCGGTACTTGGCAAGTACGAGTGACATGAGCACTTGGCACCAGACGCCTCAGCCCTTGTCATCAAAGACGCCCATGAATCCAGCGACAGGTTGCATAGATCACTGCGCCAGGGCGCTGGATTCAGGAAATCCTCGACAGGACGGCGTATGATATAGTCGACAGATATCGCTTCAACGCCATCCAACCCGTCTGGCGACCCGCCACTGAAAAGAGGCCAGAAGCTGCCAGAGAGGATTCCCGCCATGCCCTTGAGCTCATTGCGTAATCAACTGTTCAAGCAACGCCACGTCGAGGTGCTTGTCATCAAGCAGATCGACGGCGAACTGTTGCACGTCTGTGGCGTGGGTGTCCTGGAAGGGTCTGGCAGCGTCAACCACAAGCGACGTGAACTGTCCCGCGACAACCACGCCTTCCCGGTGCGCATGCATGAAGGCAACCAGGTCCTTCAACCCCAGGACTTCAATCGTCTAGTGTTGCTGGAAGAGGTACAGCTTCATCCTCGGGGCTGCCGTCCCAGGGAAGCCGTATCGCTGGAGGTGGAAGGCCACCGCTACCGCGTCGCCCATACCCCGATGCGCTGCTGGCACTTCAAGGGCCTGTTGAAGATCGAGCGTACCCAGCAGGGCCTGCTGCTGAGTACCGAGGACATGTCCCTGATTCGTGCCAAGGCGCTGCGTCGTCCCGCTGCCTCGTCAACCAGCAGCGTCTCGTCTGATCGCACGTCGCCGCTTTCCTCATGGCGCAACGGTGACACCAGGTCACGTACCGGGCAGCAAGGGCAGGGAGCTGGCACCACGCCACGCAAGACACCGCTTGAGCTCTACCCCGGGGCTCGCGAGCTGGAGCTCGAGCCGAAATACTGAGCCCCTCTCTGCAACCCGCCTTATCTCACAAGACGCCCAGCCCCTGCTGGGCGTCTTGCGTCGTGGATGCCAGATCGTGAATGGCAGGTCGTTCATTGCACGGCGTGCCTTGCATCATGGGTATTGCATATTGGTCGGAACCCGCAAGACAGTGCCGGAGGATGACGGTATTCTCGCAGAACTGTCCAAGCGTTCAGGAGGTTCACTGCCCCTGTCCGCCCGCGTATTCATGACTCTCCTTCACTTCAGGATAGGCCTGCCTCATGCGCCGAATGTCCGTCCCGCTGTTTCTGCTCATCCTGATACTGGTCGCCCTCAATCTACGACCGGCGCTGTCCTCGCTGGCTCCCCTGCTGGATCGCATCACGCAGGACCTTGGCCTGAGCACACTGGCCGCCGGCCTGCTGACGACTCTGCCGGTGATATGCCTGGGACTGTTCGCGCCACTGGCACCACGCCTGGCGGGGCGACTGGGGGCGGAGCGTACCTTGAGTCTGGCGCTTGTCATCCTGGGAATCGCCTTGTGGCTGCGCGCCAGCGACCTGACCCTCCTTCTCTATCTGGGGACCTTGCTGTGCGGCGGCAGTATCGGTATCGCGGGCACCCTGTTGCCCGCCATCGTCAAGCGCGAACATCCCGAGCGCGCTGACCTGTTCACCGGTGTCTACACCATGGCGCTATGCCTTGGCGCCGCCCTTGCCGCAGGGCTCAGTGTGCCGCTGGCCAACTGGCTGGACAGCTGGCAGGCCTCTTTGAGCTGCTGGGCATTGCTGGTGGTGATCGCCCTACCGGTCTGGCGTCTGAGCATGCCGCACCCCTGGCCTCGGCGCCTGCCGGCCGGTCAACATGACACGCCACGCCTGTGGCACCTGCCATTGGCACGACAGATCACCTTCTTCATGGGCTGTCAGTCATCACTGGCCTATATCGTCTTCGGCTGGCTTCCGTTTCTGTTGCAACAACGTGGCTTGAGCGATGTCGAGGCCGGCTGGCTGATGGCCGCCTCGGTGATAGCCCAGGTACTCACTGCCCTGCTGGCGCCGGTGATCGGGCGCATGGGACGGGATCAGCGTCCCGCCATCCTGCTGCTGCTTGCCTGTTCGGCGGTCGGCTTGCTCGGCCTGATGGTCGGCCCGCTGTCACTGCGCTGGCTGTTCGCCGTACTGCTGGGCTTTGGTCAAGGAGGCAGCTTCTCGATGGCGCTGACCTTGCTGGTACTGCGCAGCAACGACGCTCGCCTGGCCGGGGCGCTGTCGGGAATGGCGCAAGGCACCGGCTACATGCTGGCGGCGCTCGGCCCGCTGGCGGTGGGCATACTGCTTGAATTCACCAATGACCTTGACGTGATCGCCTCGCTGTTCGCGCTGATTCTCATCGCCGCCGCAGCGCTGGGCCTCAAGGTCGGGAGACGTCAGCGCATCTGTCTGCGCGATGATGGAAGCCCCGAGGTCATCGACGGCTGAGTCCTCTGCTGCGCATTCTTCATCTCTTCCCTGCCCCGCCCTTTTGCTCAAGCGGTTGCACGCTCTGACGTGATGTTCGAGCGTGCGCCCGGCGAGGCCAGTTGATGCGAGCGTCCCGCTCCGGCATTCACACGCTGACATGCTGATGTCAGCGTGTGAATGCCGGAGCGGGACCAGACCTGTCATGCACCTCCAAGTGATAGATTCTATCGATTCAACAATTACGATTAATTTATATATTCCGAATGTCTCATTTGGATTATTCCTGCCTGACCCTACCCTCTGAACTCGCGTAGTAAAACAACGTACTTCACGGTACCTACTTCGCGGCACGTACTTCACAACAACAAGCTCACCCTCAGAGGTGAAAGCCCATGTCCTGCCCCCGCAACAGACTCTCCTCCTCAGGCTCGGGAGATATCACATGTTGTCATTGATCGGCGTCGCCATCATCGTGGTCGGTCTGGCACTGCGCTTGAACGCTCTGCTGGTGGTCCTGGTGGCAGGCTTTGCCTCGGGACTCGTGGCCGGCATGACGCCCACCGAGATCCTCGGCGCCCTCGGCCAGGCCTTTACCGACAACCGCGCCGTGTCACTCTTCATCATCACCCTGCCGGTCATTGGCCTGCTGGAGCGCAATGGCCTGCGTGACCAGGCCGAGCATCTCGTGCAGAAGCTGCGTGCCGCCAGTGCCGGCCGCATCACCCTGAGCTACCTGCTGCTGCGCAAGGTGACCAACGCCTTCGGGCTGCAGCTGGGTGGGCACCCGGCGATGATCCGTCCGCTGGTCGCGCCGATGTCGGTCGGTGCCGCCGAGCGCGACCTCTCCGAGGAAGCCGTGGCCTCCCCCCGCTTCAAGACCCTGAGCCAGCGCATCCGGGTACTCAATGCCGTCAGCGAGAACTTCGGCAACTTCTTCAGTCAGCTGATCTTCGTCGCCTCGGGCGGCCTGCTGCTGATCAAGAGCGTGCTGGACAAGAGCGGCACCAGCGTCAGTCTCGCGGACATGGCGCTCTATGCCATTCCTACCGCACTCGTCTCGCTGGTCGTGGTCTTCATCCTGTGTCGCCGGCTGGACAAGCGCATCCAGCAGGAGCATCGACTGCTGCGCGAGGAGTATCCCGCCTCCCCTTTGCAGGCAACCCCCGCGTCAGCCCCTGACAGCTACACCACTCCCGTGACGGAGAGCCACTCATGAGCGGTATCGATGCCCTTTACCTGATCACCGGCTTCGCCGTCATGGTGTTTGCCCTTCTGACCCTGACCGACCGCGACCATCCGCGTCGCCTTGGCACCAGCGCCTTCTGGATGATCTTCGGGATCAGCCTGGCCTTCGGCCAGTGGCTGCCCAATGTCGTGGTCGGCCTCGCCATGCTCGCCATGGCGCTGCTGGCCGCCACCGGTCAGCTCGGCTTCGGCAATTACGGACAGCTCAGCGATGAAGCCCGCCAGCAGCGCCGCCAACGCCTGGGGTCTCGGCTGTTCATTCCGGCACTGGTGATTCCCATCGGCACCTTCCTCTACACCCTCACCACCGGGCAGAGCGCACTGGTCGGACTGGGGCTTGCGACCGTGCTGGCGTTTGCCGTTGCCCTGCTGCTGCTGCGTGAGCGCCCCGGCACCGGCATGCAGGAAGGTCGTCGCCTGGCGGATGCCATCGGCTGGGCCGCCATCCTGCCGCAGTTCCTGGCCGCGCTCGGTCTGCTGTTCGATCAGGCCGGTGTCGGCCAGACCATCGCGGGGCTGGTCTCAAGCGTGGTTCCCGATACCAGTCTCATCGCCTGCGTGATCGCCTACTGTGTCGGCATGGCCGTGTTCACCATGCTGATGGGCAACGGCTTCGCCGCCTTCGCCGTCATCACCTCCGGGATCGGCTATCCGCTGGTCATCGCCCTGCATGGTGGCAATCCCGCCATCGTCGGCGTGCTGGGGATGCTGTCGGGCTATTGCGGCACGCTGATGACGCCCATGGCCGCCAATTTCAACATCGTTCCGGCGGCGCTGCTGGAGCTGGATGATCGCTATCACATCATCCGCGCCCAGATCATTCCGGCGCTGGTGATGCTGATGGCCAACATCAGCCTGATGCTGCTGCTGGCCTTCTGATTCGTTCTCATGCTTACCCGCGCATCGATCACCGCCAGCAGTGGCCTGCGGTGATCGATGCCAGTCAAGGAGTCTCCCATGTCCCGTCTGCTTCTCTGTGGTTTCGAGCCCTTCGGCCACGACAGCGTCAATCCGGCACTCAAGATCATCGAGCAGTTGGAGGGTCAGACCCTGGCCCTGCCGAATGGCTCATCGGACAGTGTCGAGATACGCACCTGCCGCGTGCCGGTGACGCGCTACGCCGCGATCGAGAGCGTGGTGGAGGCCATCGAGCGTCACGCCCCCGATACCGTGATCATGCTGGGCCAGGCGAGTGGTCGCAGCGCCATCACGCCGGAGCGCGTCGCCATCAATCTGGATGACTACCGCATCAAGGACAATGGCGGACACCAGCCGGTGGATGAACCCATCGAGACCGGTGGCCCGGATGCCTGCTTCACGACTCTGCCCATCAAGGCGATGGTCAATGATCTGCAGGCAGCGGGTCTGCCGGCCAGCGTCTCCTATACCGCCGGCACCTTCGTCTGCAACCACCTGTTCTACGGCGTGCAACGCCATCTGGCGGACAGTCCGATCCGCTCCGGCTTCGTGCATATTCCGGCACTCCCCGAGCAGAGCCTCGATGGCCGACTGCCGACCATGAGCCTGGAGAGCCTGCTGGAAGGCGTGCGCGTCCTCTGCATCAGCGCCATGACCCATCAGCAGGATGTGCGCATCGGCGGTGGCAACATCAGCTAGCCCTTCCGCCACCACCGCACTCGCTGCTGACCTGGTCATCCCCTTGGCAGCACGTCTCACCCGCCAGCCGGCATGCGTTACAATGCCGGCTTTCCCATTTCTGGCAGGTGGATACGATGACTCCCGAGACACACATCCTGGTGCTGTATACCGGCGGTACGCTGGGCATGGTCGAAAGCGAGCAGGGCCTGGCGCCGGCCGGAGACTTCGATGCGCGTCTGCGAGCAGCGCTGGAGGATCTGCCGCCCAGCCGTCGTGGCCGTCTGCCCGCCTTCACCTTGCGCGAATTCCCGCAACTGATCGACTCCTCCTCGGCGACGCCCGCTGACTGGCAGCAGATCGCGGGCGAGATCGCCGATGCCTATGACAGTTTCGATGGCTTCGTGGTGTTGCAGGGCACCGACACCCTCGCCTGGACGGCGTCAAGCCTCGCCTTCCAGCTCAAGGGCACCGCCCGCCCGGTGATCGTCAGTGGCGCCCAGCTGCCACTGGAGGCCGACGGCAGCGATGCTCTTGCCAATGTCGAACTGGCCCTCACCGCCGCCGCCCAACCGACCCTCAATGAGGTGGTGGTCGCCTTCGGCGGTCAGCTGCTGCGCGGCGTGTGCACCCGCAAGTGGTATACCCAGGATCACCGCGGCTTCACCACTCCCAATGCCCCCCTGCTGGGCGAGTGGGTCGATGACCGTGTCGTGGTCTATCCAGGCCGCCTGATGGATGACCAGGGGCCGGCCTTCGAATTGCCGGATTACGCCTGCCTCGGCCAGGATGCCATCATCCGCCTGCCGCTCTACCCCGGCATCAGCGCCGAGAGCGTACGAGTGCAGTTGCTGCGCAGCGAAGTGAAGGGCGCGGTGCTGGAATTGTGGGGCAGCGGCAATCTGCCGGCGGACGCCGAGCTTCTGGGCGTGCTGGCCGATGCGCGCGGCGAAGGCAAGCTGCTGGCCGGCATCAGCCAGTGTCCGCATGGCCCGGTCAGCATCGGCCACTATGCGGCAGGCGCGGGCCTTGCCACCATCGGGGTACTGTCCGGTGATGACATGACACTGGAGGCCGCCTTCACCAAGCTGCTGCACCTGGTCGCGCTCAATCAGGATGAGGACTGGCAGCGGGAACGCTTCCTGATGCCATGGGTAGGAGAGCGCGCCAGCGGCCTGCTGTAACCAAGCCTCGTCGTTAGCTTCATGACAACGAAAAGCCCCGACAGGCATGCCTGTCGGGGCTTTTTCATGCAGTGACTCAAGACTGGCCGACGCGATTTCGTCAGCCGCCGCCTCAGCCGGTGTTGCGCAGACCGGCCGAGATACCGGCCATGGTCACCATCAGGGCGCGCGACAGCTCGGCGGAGATGGCGCCATCGGCATCCCGGTTGCGCTGCAGAAGCTCGGCCTGCAGGCCATGCAACGGGTCGATGTAGGGGTTGCGAACATCGATGGCCTGACGGATCAGCGGCATGTGCTCCAGCAGCGTCTGTTGATCGCGGATCTCCAGCACCACCTTCTCCAGACGCTCGAGACGATCACGCAGCGACTGCCCCAGCTCCTTGAGCGCAGGCTCATCCACCAGACGTTGCTCGTAGTAGGCCGCCGTCGAGAGATCCGCCTTGGACAGCAGCATCTCCAGCATGTCGACATAGGTGGAGAAGAACGGCCAGTCGTTCATCATCTCGCGCAGGATTTCCAGCCCACCCTCTTCCTCGAGCCGATTGGCGAAGGCTTCGCCACTGCCAAGCCACGCCGGCAGCATCAGACGAATCTGGGTCCAGGCGAAGATCCACGGGATCGCCCGCAGCGTCTCGACGCCTCCGTCCTGACGACGCTTGGCCGGGCGTGACCCCAGCGGCAGGCGCGCCAGTGCCGTCTCCGGCGTGACCGAGCGGAAGTAAGGCACGAAGTTCGGGTCCTCGCGCACCACTCCGACATAGGCCTTGTGCGCGACGTCCGCGAGACGATTCATCTCGTCGCGCCATTCCTGACGCGGGGCGGGCGGCGGCAGCAGGCTGGCCTCGAGGACCGCACAGACATAGATCTCCATCGAGCGGCTGGCGATGTCCGGCAGGCCGAACTTGAAGCGGATCATCTCGCCCTGCTCGGTCACGCGCAGGGAACCGGTCACCGAGCCCGGCGGCTGCGAGAGGATCGCCGCATGTGCCGGACCGCCCCCGCGACCCACCGTGCCGCCACGACCATGGAAGAGCGTCAGTTCGACGCCGTGCCGCTTGGTGACATCCACCAGCGTCTCCTGGGCACGATACTGTGCCCAGGCCGCCGCCAGCTGGCCGGCATCCTTGGCGGAGTCGGAATAGCCGATCATCACTTCCTGACGATTGCCGGCGTGCTTGCGATAGATCGGCATGCCCAGCAGCGTGTCGATGACCGGGCCGGAGCGATCCAGGTCGTCCAGGGTCTCGAACAGCGGCGCGATGGGCAGGCGCACGTCACCGCCCACCTCCTTCATCAGCAGCGCCACCGCCAGTACATCGGAGGCCTGGCCCGCCATCGAGATGATGTAGGTGCCCAGCGCCTCACGGTGTTCACGCGCGATGACCTTGAAGGTATCCAGCACTTCGCGGGTATCGGTGGAGCACTCCCAATGACGCGGGATCAAGGGACGCTGACCGCCCAGCTCCCTGGCGAGGAATTCACAGCGCTTCTGCTCATCCCACTCGAAGTAGCTGCCCATGCCCAGCGACTGGGTCAGCTCGTCGAGCACCTGGGCGTGGCGCGTACTTTCCTGACGGATGTCGAGCTTGGTGAGAGTCACGCCGAAACAGGCCACGCGGCGCAGCGTGTCGAGCAAGGCGCCATTGGCAATGGTGTCCAGCCCCACATCACACAGCGAGCGGTAGCAGGCCAGCAGCGGTGCATAGAGCTGCTCACGCGTCTCGATGATGTCGAGCCCCTCGTGACGCTTGCCGTCCAGGCCAGCCTTGGCCCAGTCACGGGTGCTTTCCATGCGCAGGATCAGACGCCGCAGGATCTCGCGGTAAGGTTCCGCCACATCGCCGGCCTCGGCACGCAGCGCCGCGGAGCACTTCCACATGGAGAGCTCGGACTTGAGCTGCTCGAGATCCCGCAGGTAGAGATCCGCCGCCATCCAGCGACCCAGCAGCAGCACGGTGCGGGTGACCCGCGCGGTGACATTCGGGTTGCCATCGCGGTCGCCCCCCATCCAGGAGGCGAAGCGCAGCGGCGCGGCGTCCAGCGGCAGACGCTCGCCGGCCGCCTCCAGCGTCATCTCGTCCAGCTGACGATGGAAGTCCGGCACCGCCTGCCACAGCGAATTCTCGATGGTGGCAAAGCCCCACTTGGCCTCGTCCACCGGGGTCGGGCGCTCGTGACGGATCTCGTCGGTATGCCAGGCCTGGCTGATCAGCTCAGAGAGGCGTGCACGCGCGAGCGTCGCCTGTTCCGGGCGATCACAGGCACCTTCCATCTGGGTCAGGCAGCCTTCGATGGCATCGTACTTCTGGATCAGGGTACGGCGGATGACTTCCGTCGGGTGGGCCGTCAGCACCAGCTCGACGCGCATCGCCGACAGCTCCTCGACGATCTTCTGGGCACTGAAGCCACGCTCACGGATACGCGTGATCAGCTCGCCCAGATCCGGCTGACTGCCGGGACGATAATCCTCGACACGCTTGAAGCGGCCGCGGTAGTGCTGCTCGGCGATGTTGGAAAGATTCAGAAACTGATTGAAGGCGCGGGTGACCGGCAGCAGATCGCTGTCGGGAAGGTCGCGCAGGTAATCGATCAACTCGCGGCGGGCCGCGAGGTCGCCTTGTTGGCCTTTCTTGGCCAGGGCGCGGATGCGTTCGATACGCTCGACGAAGTCATCGCCGAGATCGGCCGCGATGGTCTGGCCGAGGTTGTCCCCGAGAATGCGCACATTGTCGCGCAACGATTCATGCAGGTCGTGACTCATGCAACCCTCCTTGGGAGTGACGGTGCCGCCGCGGGAATCATCCCCTGTCATCAGGGGCATTCAGTTAACAGATCCATGACGGGCTCGCGGCCCGTCGCAAGCCCTGCGCCATCTGACACGGAGACTGGCACAGAGATCTGACGCATGCCCCAAACGAAAGGCCCGCGGCGCAGCAGACCGGAAAGCAGGACAAGGCACTTGCCCTGATCGCTTACCATCAGCATACGACCGCGGGCCTTGGCTCCACAATCCGACTATCGCGTAAACTTACTACATTTTCTTTCTGCCGCCCGACGACGGCATCACATCACCTGACAAGCGGAGTCACCGCACGCGCGTTCGACGAGCCATCCTCGAGGCTCTCGGACTGACTGGCCGCCCGCTCCCGGCGCTTGGCCTCATCCCAGTGCGCATCCATCTCGGCGAGACTGGCCTCCTTCAGCGAACGCCCCTCTGCCGCAATCGCGGCTTCCACATGACGGAACCGGGACGCGAAACGGGCATTGGTCGCCCGCAGCTGCTGCTCCGGGTCCGCCTTGAGCGTCCGCGCCAGGTTGACCACCGCGAACAGCAGATCCCCCACCTCCTCACGCGCATGGGCCTCATCGCCCTCGGCCAGCGCTTCCTCGACCTCGCCGAGTTCCTCGCGGATCTTGTCCAGCACGCCGGCAGTGTCCGGCCAGTCAAAGCCCGAACGTGAGGCCTTCTTCGAGAGCTTGGCCGCCCGCGTCAGCGCCGGCAGGCCCAGCGGCACGCCATCCAGCACGCTGACGTCAGCGGCCTGGCTGGCAGATGGCTCGCCGGACTCCTGCTGCTTGAGGGTCTCCCACTGGGCATTGAGCGACCCTGCGTCCACCTCATGCGTGGCGATGCCCTCACGGCGCGAAGCCAGGGTGCCATCCGGGAAGACATGCGGATGGCGGCGCAGCATCTTCTCGGTGAGCACATGGATGACGTCATGGAAGTCGAAACGCTGCTGCTCGCTGGCGATCTGGGCATAGAACACGCCCTGGAAGAGCAGGTCGCCCAGCTCCGCCGGCAGCTCGTCGAGCACCTCGGCATCTGCCGCGGCCCGCTCGATCACGTCGGCGACTTCATAGGCCTCCTCCAGGGTGTGCGGCACCAGGCTCGCGTAGTCCTGTTTCAGATCCCACGGACAGCCGTACTGCGGGTCACGCAGCACGGCCATCAGGGTCAGCAGATCCTCAAGGCCATGGCGTCCGGGGGGAGTTGCGGCACTCATGACTTGTTGCCACCGACCCGCAGGCGCTTGACGTCGATGATGTTGGGCAGCTGCTGGATACGTGCGAACACGCGTCCCAGCACATCGAGGTTCTCGACCTCCAGCGTGATCCTGAGCGTGGCGATGTTGTCGAGCTGGTCGGTGCGCGTATTGACCGACAGCACATTGACCTTGTCGCCACTGAGCACATTGGTGACATCGCGCAGGAGCCCCGAGCGGTCCCAGGCCTGGATCTCGATATCCACCGGATACTGGCTGCGTGACCGCTGGCCCCAGTCGACATCGACGATGCGCCGCGGCTCGTCCGAGCGCAGCTGGATCAGGTTCGGGCAGTCCTGACGATGCACCGTCACGCCACGCCCCTGGGTGATGAAACCGGCGATCTGATCCCCCGGCACCGGATGGCAGCAGTTGGCCATGGTGGTCTTCAGGTTGCCGACCCCCAGCACCATGACGGCGTCCGGCTTCTCCTTGCCCTGCGGCTTGCGCTGACGCAGCAGGCGCTCGAGCTGCTCCTGATCATCGGTGTCGCCGAACAGCTGCTGCGCCTGATGCAGCACCTGGCCGACCCGCAGGTCCCCCGCGCCGATGGCGGCGTACATGTCATCACGTGTCGGATAGTTGACGGCGTTGGCCAGCTTGTCGCGGTCAAGGTTCTCCAGCGCCAGACGCGAGAATTCCTTCTCGAGCAGCGCCTTGCCCTCGTCGACGTTCTGATCCCGCGCCTGGAGCTTGAACCAGGTCTGGATCTTGGCGCGAGCGCGCGAGGTGCGCACATAGCCCAGGTTGGGGTTGAGCCAGTCACGACTCGGCCCGCCCTTGGTGGCCGTCAGGATCTCGACCTGCTGGCCGGTCTTGAGCTTGTAGGTCAGCGGCACGATACGGCCGTCAACCTTGGCACCACGACAGCGATGCCCCACCTCGGTGTGCACGCGATAGGCGAAGTCGATGGGCGTGGCGATCTTGGGCAGGTCGATGACGTGCCCTTCCGGCGTGAAGACATAGATACGGTCAGGCGCCACGTCGGAACTCAGGCCCTGACGGATGGACTCCTGTCCTCCGCTCTCGCCGACCTCGTCCTGCCATTCGAGCACCTGACGCAACCAGGCGATCTTGTCCTCGTAGCTGCGACTCTTGTGACCGACGTCGTGGCCCTTGTAACGCCAGTGGGCACACACGCCCAGCTCCGCCTCCTCGTGCATGTCGAAGGTGCGGATCTGGATCTCGATGACCTTGTTGCTGGGCCCGACCACTGCGGTGTGCAGCGACTGATAGCCATTCTTCTTCGGGTTGGCGATGTAGTCATCGAACTCGTGAGGCACGTGGTGCCAGCGCGAGTGGACGATACCCAATGCCGTATAGCAGTCACTGACGGTGCCGACGAGAATCCGCACCGCGCGCACGTCATACACCTGCGAGAAGGCGATGCGCTTGATCTTCATCTTCCGCCAGATGGAGTAGATGTGCTTGGCGCGGCCGGCGACATCGAAGTGCTTGATGCCCTGATCGCGCATCAGACTGCGCATCTCGACCAGCAGGTCGGCGATGTAATGCTCACGCTCCAGACGCTTCTCGGCCAGCTGCTTGGCGATGTTCTTGTACTCGGTCTCCTCGCGGTAGCGGAAGGACAGATCCTCCAGCTCCCACTTGAGCTGACCGATGCCAAGACGGTGAGCCAGCGGGCCATAGATGTCGAAGACCTCATTGGCGACCCGCATGCGCTTCTCACGCGGCGCATCCTTGACGTGACGCAGGGCGACGGTGCGCTCGGCGATCTTGATCAGCGCGATGCGCACGTCATCGATCATCGACACCAGCATCTTGCGCAGGTTGTCCTGTTGATCGTGCTGCGCCATGCCATGACTGGGCGCCTGCAACTGACTGATGGCGGCCATGTTGAGCACGCCCTCGATCAGGCGTGCCACCTCGGCACCGAAGTGCTTGTCGATGGCCTCAAGCCCCAGGTGCCCCTCACGCACCGCGCGATAGAGCACTGCCGCCACCAGCGCAGGCTGGTCAAGCTTCAGCTCCGAGAGGATATCCGCCATCTCGAGACTGAAGCGGAAACTGACCAACGGCTCACGCCAGGGCTTGTCGCCACGCGCATCCGCCTCACGCGCCACCTTCAATGCGACTTCACAGGCTCGCACCATGACCTCGGCATTCACCGACGGGACTTCCTCGCGCAGTCGCGCGACCCACACCGGGATGTCCACACCACCGCTATCGGTCAGCGGCTGATCTTCGCGCACCTTGACCATGACCCTATGTCCTTGAATATCTTGCCATCTTGATGACAGCGCCCGGGGGCGCCGTCTCAGTCTTCCATCCGCTCCAGCAGCAGCATCGATTCCAGATGTGCCGTGTGAACGAACATGTCCGCCATCAGCGCACGCGTGACACGATAGCCGGCGTCGGTGAGCATCTTCACGTCACGCATCAACGTGGTCGGGTCACAGGCGATGTACAGCACCCGTGCGGGTGCATGGGAGACCTTCCCGGCATGCAGGTGACGTGCCAGCTCATCGCATAGAGGCTGAGCGCCATCGCGCGGCGGGTCCAGTACCAGAAGGTCGATACCCTCGAGTGATGGCAGCGCACGACTGAGGTCGGCGCGTCGAGCGCTCACCTGAGGCAGCGCGTTGTGCTCGGCATTGGCGATCAGCTGATCCACCATGCCCTGGCTGCCTTCGATGCCGGTTACCTTCGCGGCCCCCGCTGCCGCCACGGCCAGCGTGAGATTGCCGACTCCGGCATAGAGGTCCATGACCGCAAGGCCACTGACGTCGCCCAGCCAGTCCAGCGCCGTATCCACCAGGCGCTGATTGAGCGCGGCATTGACCTGCACGAAGTCACCCGGCGAGAAGGCGAGACGCAGTGTCCGCTCGCCGACGCGCACGGAGTAGGCGGCGTCCGGCGTGCCGGCCAGCCATTCCAGCACCACCGGATCACGCCCGACTCGCCAGCCGACCACCAGCCCATGCTGTTCGGCAAAGGCCTGCCAGCGCTCGGCATCACGCGGCACGGCCTTGAGCTGTCGAATCACCAGGATGACTTGGTCATCCGCGGCCGTCAGCTCCAGATGCCCCAGACGCTTGGGCGCTTCCAGCGTATTGATCAGCTCGCGCAGCGGCGTGATCAGTCGATCCAGCGCCGGCACCAGCACGCTGCAGCTCTGGATATCCACCAGCTGATTGCTGCCACGGCCGCGGAAGCCCAGCTGGATCTCGCCGCTGTCCGTGACGCGCACCCCGAGGCGTGCACGCCGACGATAACGATGCTCGTCCTCGCCCAGTGGCTGGATATCCGCCAGCGCCACGCCATTGCGCTGTGCATGCTCACTGAGCACCTGCACCTTGTGGGTGCGCTGGGCCGGCAATGCCATGTGCTGGAGATCACAACCACCACAGGTGCCGAAGTGCGCACACGGCGGCGTCACGCGACTCTCGGCAGCATTGTCCCGCGAGCGCACATGCGCCTCGTTGAAGCGCTTGTGGGTTCGGTGGATGGCCAGCGTGACCCGCTCACCGGGCAAGGCCTGGTCGATGAACTGGGTCTTGCCGTTCTCGTCATGCGCGACGCCTCGCCCATCATGCGCCAGACGTTCCACCGTCAGCCATTGGCTGTCGGCATCACTGACGTTGCGCGTCTCGCGACTGGCCACTTCCTTCTCACGACGCGTCGGTTTGCGCGCTGGGCGTTTCTGTCCGAGCAGTGCCATCAGAGGTCATCTCCGTGGGTGTAGAGGCCGGTCGACAGATAGCGGTCGCCACGGTCACAGACGATGAACACGATCACCGCGTTCTCGACCTGCTCCGCCACCGTGAGCGCCCCTGCCAGGGCGCCGCCGGAGGACACGCCCGCCAGAATGCCTTCCTCACGCGCCAGACGGCGCATGCAGACTTCGGCGTCCCGCTGAGCGATATCCAGGGTGCGGTCGATGCGCGAGGCATCGAAGATGCGCGGCAGATAGGCCTCGGGCCAACGACGGATGCCGGCGATGCTGGCGCCGTCCGCCGGTTGCAGTCCCACGATCTCGATGGCGGGATTCTGCTCCTTGAGATAGCGCGAGGTACCCATGATGGTGCCGGTCGTGCCCATGGAGGAGACGAAATGCGTGATGCGTCCCTGAGTCTGTTGCCAGAGTTCCGGTCCGGTGGTGCGGTAGTGCGCCAGGGGATTGTCCTGATTGGCGAACTGATCAAGGGCCTTGCCCTCGCCACGCGCGATCATCCCATCGGCGATGTCCCGCGCGTGCTCCATGTTGTCTGCCTCGATCAGCGTCGCGCCATACGCGCCCATGGCCTGCTTGCGCTCGCTGGAGGCAGTGGAGGGCATCACCAGCACCATGCGGTAGCCCTTGATGGCCGCGACCATCGCCAGCGCGATGCCGGTGTTGCCGGAGGTGGCTTCCACCAGGGTGTCACCGGGCTGGATCTCGCCACGGGCCTCGGCTTCATTGAACATCGAAAGCGCCGGACGATCCTTCACGGAACCCGCGGGATTGTGGCCTTCCAGCTTGGCCAGCAAGACGTTGTTGCGACCGGCGGTGATACGCGTCAGGCGTACCAACGGCGTATTGCCGACGACATCGGCAAGACTGGGGAATTCAGTCGCGGCAAGATCCGCGGGGTCACTGACATGAGACATGAGGGGCAGACTCCAAGGACGCGCCCGGATACTCCGATGCTGACCGTCAGGAGGCAGCATCGAGACCTGAGACAATCGGGGCCACGTCGGGGGTGTAGAAGATGTGCGCAGTATATCGCTCCCGCCACCTCCCTGTCAGGGCGCGAACCATCGCATCACTGCAGTCTGGAAGGTATGCTTGAGCCTGGCTTTCGCACGCCGCTCGCCGCTGGCGGCTGTGCGGGCCTTGCACGCAGGCCCTCGGACACGTCACCTCCGGAAGGTGCGGCGCTGCAACCCTGTTTTCCTCTTCCTGCGGCATCCGAGTCTCTGGCTCGCTGCCCCGTCGCGATGGACTGCCATGCTGCTTAGAACCCGCTTTCAGCTCGCGTTGCTTCTGCTGCCGCTTGCCACGAGCCTGCTGTTCAGCCTCTATGTGGTGGATCGTGAGATCAGTCGTGAACGCACCGCCATGATGCAGCGTCTGCAGGCCAGTGTGCAGGCGATCATGCCCGGGCTTGCCAATGCCGCCCTGGAAGCCGACGACCAGCGTCTGCATGAACTGGCACAGATGCTCATCGATCAACGCGACGTGCGAGGGTTGACGCTGCGCACCCCCGAGGGTGGCACCCTGCTTCACATGGGGCCGAGCCAACGTCCACAGACAAGCTCGCTGCTGGAAAGCGACGCCTACCCGCAAGCCCCCGACGCGCTGGTGCTGGTGACACCGGTGATCGACCCATGGCGGGAGGCACGACGCGGAGACCGCATCTCCTGGCTGATTCTCGAGGCCTCCGATACCCGTATCGTGCTGCACCGCTATCAGCTGCTGGTCGGCTATGGGCTGGCCAATCTGGTCTTCGGACTGGCACTGCTGCTGTTCGCCTACCATGCCTCACGTCGCATGCTGCAGCCCTTCCATGACCTTGGCGAAGCCATGACCCGCCTCGCGCGCGGCGAGACTCACCAGCGTCTGCCGGTGCAGGGGAATGACGACATGAGCGAGCTGGCCGAGCACTACAATCTCAGCGTCGAGCAGCTCAAGCGCGCGCGGGAAGACATGCAGGACCAGATCGACCAGACGACGCGTGACCTGCACGAATCGATGGAAACCGTCGAGATCAAGAACATCGAACTGGACATGGCCCGCCGCAAGGCGCTGGAAGCCAACCGCATCAAGTCGGAATTCCTCGCCAACATGAGCCATGAGATCCGCACGCCGCTCAATGGCATCATCGGCTTCAGCAACCTGCTGGGGCGCAGTGACCTGGACAACCGCCAGCGCGACTGGCTGGGCCACATGCAGAACGCCTCCTCCTCGCTGATGTCATTGATCAATGACATCCTGGACTTCTCCAAGATCGAGGCCGGCAAGCTCGAGCTCGAGAAGGTCCAGATGGACATCGAGCCGCTCATCGAGGAAGTGCTGGCGATGCACGCCCCGGAGGCGCATCGCAAGCATCTGCACCTGCTGGGGCTGGTCTACGATGACGTGCCACAACGCTTCGAGGGTGACCCGCTGCGCATCAAGCAGGTAGTCACCAATCTGGTGGCCAATGCGGTCAAGTTCACCGAGCAGGGCGAAGTCATCGTCCGCGTGATGGTGGATGACCTTTCCGGCAGCAGTACCCGCCTGAAGATTGCGGTGGCCGATACCGGCATCGGCATGGACAGTGCGCAACGCAACCGCCTGTTCCAGGCCTTCTCCCAGGGTGACCCGTCCCGCGCCCGCCAGTTCGGCGGCACCGGCCTGGGCCTGATGATCTCGAAGCGCCTGGTGGAACAGATGGGTGGCGAGATCCAGGTCGAAAGCCTGCCCGGACATGGCTCCACCTTCCTGTTCAGCGTGCCGGTGGCCGTCAGCAGCATCGAGGAGCGCCCGCGCGAGATCGTCTTCGATCATCAGCGCATCTGTCTCATCGAGCCACACCCGGCCACGCGCCGCGCCCTGAGCTACCTGCTCTCGCGCTGGTCGCTGGACCTCGTCGGCATCGAGGAGCAGCCTGATCTCGTGGTAGTCGCCCTGGAAAGCCGTGACCTGAAGCGGCTGGAGGAATGGAGTCAGCGCCTCAAGCATCTGCCGTGTCGCGTGCTGTGTCTGCTGAATGCACCGCTGCCGGCCAATATCGAGGACCTGCAGCAATACGGGATCGACGAACTGCTCAGCAAGCCGGTCACACGCCTGCAGATGCGCCACAAACTGGCCAACCTGCTGCATTCACCGCGGCGCGACACACCACGCCTTCAGGAGCTGCCGGCCTTCACGCCGCTGGAGGATGGCTCCACGGCCGGGCGGCTGACGCCTGATCTTTCCGCTCCGCTCCCGGAGCGCTCGCCGGCATCGCCGCGGCCCCCCGAGACGTCGCCTGCCTCCCCCATGCCTGATGGGCTGCCTCAGGCTGCCACGCCTGCGGAGACGCCGAACATGACGCGCAAGTGCGTGATGGTCGTCGATGATAACCCCTCCAATCGCCTGCTGGCCGAGGAACTGCTCACCGACATGGGTCTGGATACCCTGGCCGCACAGAGTGGCGAGGAAGCGTTGGCCCTGGCCCAGCAGCAGCCGGTGGATGCGGTACTGATGGATATCCAGATGCCGGGCATGAACGGCCTGGAAGCCACCAAGGCACTGCGCCATCAACAGCGCATGCGCCATGAACACCTTCCCGTCATCGCGTTGACCGCGCACGCCCTGGCACACGAGCGCCGGGAGCTGCTGGCCGAGGGCATGGATGACTACCTCATCAAGCCGGTCGACGAGCACCTGCTGGCCAACATGCTGAGCCGTCACCTTGGCATCACGCTCAGCGTGCCGAAGACCCCGCCACACGACACGGCCCCCGCCTTCTCCCCCCTCTCCAGTGCCACTGACGCGGGCAGTATCGAGCGTGGCAAGCGCCCCGAGGGTACACCTCCCATGCCCGCCGCATTCGAGGGACTGAGCGAGCAGGATGGCGAACTGCCCATCGTCGACATGGCACTGGGCATCGAGATGGCCGGCGGGCGCAAGGCGCTGGCCCTGGAGATGCTGGGGCTGCTGATCAAGAGTCTGCCGGAGAGTGAGGTCACCATCCGCAGGGCCTGGGCGGTACAGGATGGCGAGGCCATGCTCGATGGGGTGCACTATCTAAATGGCGCCTGCCGCTACTGTGGCGTGCCGCGCCTGGCACTGCTGGTCGAGGCGCTGGAGACACGCCTGCGCGTCAGTGGCCTGGATCAGCTGGAGGACGACGTCGCCGCGCTGTTCGATGCCATCGCAAGCCTTGCCCAGTGGGCGCAGAGCGAGGAAGCCACCTTGCTCCTGGCAGAGTCGCGCCCCGACGCCTCGGACCGCGAGCGCTGAGCGAGAGCACTGGTCGAGAGCACTGATGACGGCATCCGCTCTTCGCCACCCCTTTTTCTCTTGCCTTTTCCGCCCCCTCCTCACCATCCCACTGCCGACAACGACAACGCCACCCTGGCCGCGAGGCGAGGGTGGCGTTGTCATGTCCAGCACTTGTCAGCGGTCAGCGGATACTCAGCGCTCCAGCACCACGAAGGCGATGGCCTGATCACGCTCATCACTGATCGACAGATGCAAATGACGAATCCCGGCACGCGCAGTCAGCGCTTCCGCCTCATCTGACAGCACGAAGGACGGCTTGCCCAACGCATCGTTCACCACCTGGATCTGGGTGAAACGCATGCCCTGGCGCAGCCCGGTCCCCAGCGCCTTGACGAAGGCTTCCTTGGCCGCGAAACGCTTGGCCAGAAAAGCCGCCGGCTGGGGGTGATCCGCGAAGCGTGCCAGCTCCTGCGCTCCGAGCAGACGCCGAGCGAAGCGCTCTCCGTGGCGTGCCATGCCGGCCTCGAAACGCTCGATTCGCGCGATGTCCGTGCCTATCCCGACGATCATCCGCAGCAGCCTGACCCTTGCACGTGCTCATGATCCTCATCGTGCTCATGGTCATGGTCGTGCGCATCCAGCGCTGCCATCAGCCCCGCTTCCTGGCCTGCGATGCACAGGCGCTTCATCTCGATGACGGCCTCCTTGAGGCCGACGAACATGGCGCGCGCGATGATCGCGTGACCGATATTCAGCTCGTTCAGCCCCGAGATGCCCGCGATGGCCTCGACGTTGTGATAGTTGAGACCATGCCCGGCATTGACAATCAGACCCAGCTCGTTGGCGAGCTCGGCTGCAGCCGCGATGCGCTCGAATTCGACACGCGCCGCTTCACCGCTGGCATCCGCGTAGGCACCGGTGTGAAGCTCGACGACTGGCGCCCCGGTCTCGAAGGCGGCACGAATCTGCTCAGGCTCCGGGTCGATGAACAGCGAGACTTCACAGCCCGCCGCCGCGAGACGCTCACAGGCCGCGCGGATGCGTTCCAGATCCCCGGCGACATCCAGACCACCCTCGGTGGTCAGTTCCTCGCGCTTCTCCGGCACCAGGCAGACATTGGCCGGACGCACTTCCTCGGCCAGCGCCAGCATCTCGTCACTGACGGCCATCTCGAGATTCATGCGCGTATTGAGCACCTCGGCCAGAAGACGCACGTCGCGCTCCTGGATATGGCGACGGTCTTCACGCAGGTGCACGGTGATGCCATCGGCGCCGGCTTCCTCCGCGACCAGCGCGGCCTGGACCGGGTCCGGATAACGGGTGCCACGCGCCTGGCGCAGAGTGGCGATGTGGTCAATATTGACCCCGAGCAGGATACGCAGCGGGTGCATGATCAGCTCCTAGCGATGGAGATGGAAAATAGGCATGGCAACAGGTGCCATGACGAAGACAGCTTGCATGACGACAGGATACGACCTGCAGGCAAGGCCCGCATCAACCTGTCTGACGACTTTCACGTCGCCGGGCGGTCAGCTGACGCATCAGTTCACGCGAGCGCAGCGGACGCTCTCCCAGCAATGGCGCCAAGGCGCGCCGCGCCAGCCATAGACTCTCTCGCGACAGGCCGGCGTGCCCCCAGTCCTCACTGGCCAGCAGCTTCAAGGCACGCCCCTCGATACCTGCTGCCCCCTCGGGTTGGGCGCGAAAACGCCGCTCGCTGGCGACATAGTCGTAGCGCACGTCGGGCATCAGAGGGGCATCCTCCAGCGTACGAAACTGCGGCAATTGCTCAAGGGCTTCCAGCAGGGTGTATTCCAGTCGCCTGAGCGCCGGGGCGCGACGAGCAGGCAGCGCCACGTCATCCAGGGTCAGCGAATAGAGCGCGAACAGCTCCGGTACCGGCATTTCCACCGGCAAGGTGCGCGTCAATAGCTCATTGGCATAGAAGCCACACAGAAGCCCCTCTCCCGCCAGCAGACTGGCGCTGCCGCCGGTCTCCATCAGGTTGAGCGTCTTGAGATCGCTTTCCCCGCGCCAGGTGACGTGCAGGGGAGTGAACGGCTGCAGTCGCGCCCGCGACTTGCTGCCCGGACGCTGGACACCGCGTGCCACCGCGCGCACCCGACCATGCTCGAGGGTCAACAACTCGATGATGGCACTGGTTTCACGATACGGCTTGCGATGCAGCAGGAAGGCCGGTTGCGGCGTCATCGGACAGGCTCACGACAGAGAGGGCTTGCGGACAGGAAAGATGGCATCCGGCAGAGGCGAACGCCGAGCATCAGGCGATGCTCGACTGATGAGGCCACCCGTGGCGCGGCAGTCGTCTTGCCTGCCGCGCCACGGGGGCGGGGAGCATCAGTCCTTGTCGTGGGTGTAACCCAGGCTTTTCAGCGCGCGCTCGTCATCCGACCAGCCACGCTTGACCTTGACCCACAGGTTCAGCATCACCTTGGCATCGAAGGCACGCTCCATCTCGAGACGCGCTTCGCGACCGATGTTCTTGATGCGCTCGCCGTTCTCGCCGATCAGGATCTTCTTCTGGCCCTGACGCTCGACCATCATCAGCGCGCTGATGTGCAGCGTGCCGCGCTGATCGGTCTTGAATTCCTCGATCTCGACGGTCATCTGGTACGGCAGTTCGTCACCCAGCTGACGCATCACCTTCTCGCGCACCAGCTCGGAGGCCAGGAAGCGTGAGCTCTTGTTGGTGATCTGATCATCCGCGAACATGTGCTCGCCGTGCGGCAGACGCCCCATCACGTTCTCGAGCAGTAGGTCGATGTTGGTGCCATTCTTGGCCGACATCGGGATGATGGCCGCGAAGTCACGACGCTCCTGCAGACTCTGGAGCCAAGGGGCCAGAGTGGTCTTGTCCTTCAGCCAGTCGATCTTGTTGACGACGAGAATCACCGGCGCCTTCACGTGGGCCAGCTTCTCGAGCACGATCTGGTCTTCTTCCATCCAGCGGGTGCGGTCGACGATGAACACCACGGCGTCCACATCGCGCAGCGCCTGGGTGGCGGTCTGGTTCATGAAGCGGTTGATCGCCTTGTTGCGATCGCGCTGCATGATGTGGATCCCCGGGGTATCGACGAAGACGCACTGGGTGCCGTCCTCGGTGTGGATGCCCATCACCTGGTGACGTGTGGTCTGCGGACGACGCGAGGTGATCGAGACCTTCTGGCCCAGGATGTGGTTCATCAGCGTCGACTTGCCGACATTGGGGCGCCCGACGATGGCGACGAAGCCACAGCGGGTATCCGGCAGCGGCTGATCGCTGACACCGGCGGCCGCCAGCATGCCCTCGAGGGCATCGGCGTTGCCGGTGTGCGTCTCGGTAGAGGCATCAGGGGCGTCGCCGCTCGGGGTGACGTTGTCTTCTGGGGTATGGCTCATGAGCGGCCTCCGCGGGCAGGTTCGAGCAGTTGCAGCGCGAACTCGGCCGCCTGCTGTTCAGCATGGCGACGGCTGGAGCCGACGCCTGTGGTCTTGGTGTCGATCATCTCGACGTGGCAATCGACGCTGAAGGTCTGCGAATGCGCTTCGCCTTCGACGCTGGTCACCTCATAGCGCGGCAGGGCCGCCTGACGCGATTGCAGGAATTCCTGCAGACGTGTCTTGGGATCTTTCTGGGTGTCCTGAAGGTTCAACGCCTCAAGACGGCTGTCGTACCAGCGCAGCACGTGTTCACGCACGACCTGCATGCCAGCATCCAGATAGATGGCACCGATCACGGCTTCCACGGCATCGGCCAGGATGGATTCGCGACGATGACCGCCGCTCTTCATCTCGCCGGAGCCCAGGCGCAGGTTCTCGCCCAGCTTGAACTCACGGGCAAGCTCCGCCAGGGTCTGGCCCTTGACCAGACGCGCACGCAGGCGTGACAGCTGGCCCTCACGGGCCTGGGGGAAGCGCAGGAACAGCGCTTCGGCGATCACGAAGTTGACGATGGAATCGCCAAGAAACTCGAGCCGCTCATTGTTCTGGCCACCATAGCTTCGATGGGTCAATGCCAGTTCCAACAGACTGGCATCCTCGAAGGTGTGGCCGATACGCTTTACAAAGGCATTCAGCGGGCTACTCACAGGTCTCCCTACTCTCTTTTTGTCGCTGACGCCCGCAGGCGTCCTGTCGAATGGTGCATCAGTCTTGACGGCTGATGCCTGTCGTCATCGACATGCTTCGCGATGCCCGAAGCCTACACGGCTTGAGGAGTTGCCGATCGCCACCATCCCAATCCGATATTCGTCAGCCGCGCTGCCCGCAGGCTCGTGGCCTCGGGTCCGACATGATGAACAGCAGGTTGACATGGCAGGCACGACGCATCGTCCCATGTCGAAAGATCCGTCCTTGCGGTACTGGCACGCCGCCGGGCGGCGCTGCCAGACACGACCGGGCCGCCTCTCGGCGGCCCGGTCAATGCACTGATCAATGAATCAGGCGTACCGAGGAAAAGTCCGGGAATCCGTCCTTCCAGTGCATCCACACCGCGACCGCCTTGCCGACGATGTTCTCTTCCGGCACGAAGCCCCAGTAGCGGCTGTCGTTGGAATGGTCGCGGTTGTCACCCATCACGAAGTACTGCCCTTCAGGCACCCGGATCTCGCGCATCTGTGGGCCGGGGTCCTGAGGGTTATTGTAGATTTGATGGGCGTGTTTCCCCAGTGTCTCATCCAGCAGACTCTCGCCGGGCTGCTCACTGACGTTGCGCGCATTGAGCGTCTTGCTGACCGCCTGACCATTCACGTAGAGCTGCTTGCCCTCATAGCGAATGGTGTCACCGGGCAGACCGACGACGCGCTTGATGAAGTTGGTGGACGGGTCCTCCGGGAAACGGAACACCATCACGTCACCACGCTCAGGCTCGCCGACCTCCAGCACCTTGGTGTCGACCACCGGCAGGCGCAGGCCATAGTCATACTTGTTGACCAGGATGAAGTCGCCGATCTTGAGCGTCGGCAGCATCGAGCCGGAGGGAATCTGGAACGGCTCATAGGCGAATGAGCGCACCACCAGCACCAGCAACAGTACCGGAAAGAACGACTTGGCATAGTCCACCAGCCACGGGTCCCGCGTCAGCTTCTCACGCGTACCACTGTCCAGCTCCCCTTCGACGGATGCCTCGGCCTTGGCCAGACGCGCCTTGCGCGCACCGCGCAGGGCAATCAGATCTATCAGCCACACCACGCCGGCTACCGCTACGGCAATCACCAATACTAGCGAGAAATCCATCGTCATCCCTGTCTGCCCTGGGTCTTGGGGCAGGCCGCCAGCCGGCGGCCTGCATCAGTCGTTCATCTTGAGCACGGCAAGGAAGGCGTCCTGGGGAATTTCCACCCGGCCGACCTGCTTCATGCGCTTCTTGCCCGCTTTCTGCTTCTCGAGCAGCTTCTTCTTGCGGCTGACGTCGCCGCCGTAGCACTTGGCAGTCACGTTCTTGCGCAGCGCCTTCACGGTGGAGCGTGCCACGACCTGGCCACCGACGGCCGCCTGGATCGCCACGTCGAACATCTGACGCGGAATCAGTTCCTTCATCTTCTCGACCAGCAGTCGGCCACGGCCGTGAGCATGGTCGCGGTGGATGATGGCCGCCAGCGCATCGACGCGATCGCCATTGATCAGCACGTCCAGACGTACCAGCTTGGCCGCCTCGAAACGCTCGAAGCTGTAATCCAGAGAGGCATAGCCCTTGGAGATGGACTTGAGGCGATCGAAGAAGTCCATCACGACCTCGGCCATCGGCAGCTCGTAGACCAGCTGGATCTGGCTGCCCAGGAACTGCATGTCGAGCTGGACGCCGCGACGATTGACGCACTCGGTGATGACGTTGCCGACGTATTCCTGTGGCACGAGGATGGTGGCGCGGCAGATCGGCTCACGCAGTTCATCGACGTTGGCCATGTCCGGAAGCTTCGAGGGGTTGGACACCGGCAGCACTTCGCCGTTGTCCATCAGCACCTCGTAGATCACCGTCGGCGCAGTCGTCAGCAGGTCGAGATTGTACTCGCGCTCCAGACGCTCCTGGATGATCTCCATGTGCAGGGTGCCCAGGAAGCCGACGCGGAAGCCGAAGCCCAGTGCGTCGGAGTTCTCCGGCTCGTAATCCAGCGAGGCATCGTTGAGCGCCAGTTTCTGCAGCGCGTCACGGAAGTCCTCGTAGTCATCGGAGCTGATCGGGAACATGCCGGCGTAGACCTGCGGCTTGACCTTCTGGAAGCCCGGCAGACGCTCGACCTTGTCGGCCGTCTTGGTGTGCACGATGGTGTCACCCACCGGCGCGCCCATGATGTCCTTGATGCCGGCGACGATGAAGCCCACCTCGCCGGCACGCAGCACACCGGTTTCCTTGCGCTTGGGCGTGAAGATACCGATCGCGCCGGTTTCCCAGTCGCGGCCGGTGGACTTCAGGCGGATCTTCTCACCCTTCTTCAGGGTGCCGTCGAAGATACGTACCAGCGAGACGACGCCGAGGTAGTTGTCGAACCAGGAGTCGATGATCAACGCCTGCAGCGGCGCTTCCGGATCGCCCTTGGGCGGCGGAATGTCACGCACCAGACGCTCGAGCAGCGCTTCCATGCCCATGCCGGACTTGGCCGACACCTGACAGGCATCCGTCGCGTCCAGACCGATGATCTCCTCGATCTCCTGGGAGACCTTCTCCGGGTCCGCCTGCGGCAGATCCATCTTGTTGAGGACCGGCAGCACCTCGAGGCCCTGCTCGATGGCGGTGTAGCAGTTGGCCACCGACTGGGCTTCGACGCCCTGACCGGCATCCACCACCAGCAGCGCCCCTTCACAGGCATACAGCGAGCGCGAGACTTCATAGGAGAAGTCGACGTGGCCCGGGGTATCGATGAAGTTCAGCTGATAGGTATTGCCATCATCGGCGTGGTAGTCGAGGGTCACCGACTGGGCCTTGATGGTGATGCCGCGCTCACGCTCGATGTCCATCGAGTCAAGCACCTGCTCCTTGAGCTCACGGTCACTCAAGCCTTCGCACAGCTGAATGATGCGGTCAGCCAGCGTGGACTTGCCGTGGTCGATGTGGGCGATGATTGAGAAGTTGCGGATATGCTTCAAGGACGGCGGCGTTACGCGTTCGGTCATGGATCACTGCTCTGTATTTGTGCCCGTCTCCGTGAAATCACACGGCCAACACGGGAGACGACGGAAATCGAATTGCACGCATTGTACAGTCCGACTTGAGGCGATGATAGAAGGCGTTACCTTTTGCACCTCTCTCACCCAGCCGTTCGAACGGCAGTCACAGGGCAATCCTCATGCTTGCGAGCCCCGCGAGAAGGGGCTCGCCCCTGAATGCAGACGGGGCGCACAGTCGCCCGTGCGCCCCGTCGTCACTCGCCTCCCTTGCTGGCGTCCGCGTCATTCATCGCGCATGCGCAGAGCGATGTACAGCGGGCGGCCGTTGCGCACCAGGCGCAGCGAGACCGGGCGATCCGCCGGCAGCTTGGCCACCACGTCACGCAACGACTGCACGCTGGTCAACGGCTGCTGATTGAGCTCGACCAGCACATCGCCGGCAGTGATGCCCGCCTCTGCCGCCACGCCCTGTGGGTCGACCTCCAGCACCTTGACGCCATTGTCGAGGTTCATTTCCGCCAGCGCCGCCTTGCCAAGCTCTGTCACGGCAATGCCCAGGCCTTGCTTGTCATTGCTGGCAGCGGCAATCTCGTCCTGATCGCTGCCCGGCCAGTGCCCTACCTTGGCCTGCAGGGTCTGACGCTTGCCATCTCGCAGGATGGAAAGCTTGAGCGAATCCCCCGGCGAGCTGGCACCGACCATGCGCGGCAGGTTGGCGGAGGTTTCCACCTCATCGCCATCGACCGCCATGATGATGTCGCCCGCCTTGAGGCCGGACGCTGCGGCCGGGCCATCCGGGTCAAGATCGGCGATCAGCGCGCCACGCGCCCGGTCCAGCCCGAAGGATTCGGCCAGATCCTTGGACACCGGCTGGATGACGACCCCCAGCCAGCCACGATCGACGCGACCATCGGTCTTGAGCTTGTCGGCCACATCCATCGCCACATTGATGGGAATCGCGAAGCTCACTCCCATGAAGCCACCGGAGCGGGTGTAGATCTGGGAGTTGATTCCGACCACGTCTCCCTCGAGATCAAACAGCGGCCCCCCCGAGTTGCCCGGGTTGATCGCGACATCCGTCTGGATGAAGGGCACATAGGCATCCGAGGGCAGTGTGCGATCGATGGCACTGACGATCCCCGCCGTGACGGAGTGATCGAAGCCGAACGGCGAGCCGATGGCCGCTACCCACTGACCGACTTCCAGGGCGTCACTGTCGCCCATCGGCAGAGTGGGCAGATCATCCGCCTTGACCTTGAGCAGCGCGATATCGGTCTTCTTGTCCTCGCCGACCACCTGAGCCTTCAGCTCTCGACGGTCATTCAGGCGCACCATCACCTCGTCGGCACCATCCACGACGTGGGCGTTGGTCATGATGTAGCCATCGTCAGAGATGATGAAGCCGGAACCGAGGCTGGAGCGCTTCTCGATCCCCCCACGCCCCTGACCGGGGAACTGATCACCGAAGAAGTGCTTGAAGAACTCCGGCATCTCCTGGCCATCCGGGCCACGGAACACCGGGCCCGAGGTACGTTTGATCTCGGTGGTGGTCGCGATGTTGACCACGGCAGGCGCCGAATCCTTGACCAGCTGGGTAAAATCGGGAAGTTCACGCGCCTGGGCCATCTGGGCACCCATCAGGGCAGCCATGGCCAACGCGGGCGCCATCAGGCGAGAAAGCGATTTCATCGATGCGACTCCTGGTACGTCCTGTCACTTGTTATGAGGCACGCTGTCACTTGCCATCCAGCATGCTGACGTCGCACATCACGACCATGGCGACGTCCCATTCATTGACGCCAAGACGGCGTTGAAGTTCAGCGAATGATACCGCGCTCGACGCAACCTCAGGTCGCATGAAAGCGACAGACGACATGCAGCAGGCATTCTCGGGGGCGGGCGAGGGTCGACCACTGCCGCTCACGCGCGCGAGCAGCTGTCAGCCGAGCACAAGAGCCGTCAGACGGCCTTGATGGCCAGCGAGTCCACCCCCAGGCGACGCAGCAGGCGGGGACGATACAGCGCCTGCTGCTCAGGACGCGCGGCATGCCAGCGCACCACGCCCAGCCCCGCCGCCAGCGAGAGCGCAAAGCCCAGTGGCACCACCAGAGCCCCTGCGCCTGCCAGCTGCTCGGCCACGATACCGCCGAGCATGCCACTCATCAGCGGCAGGCCATACAGCAGTCCGGCACTGCGCAGGAAGGCGGATTCGTCGATACCGATCACGACCCGTTCGCCGACCATCGGCCACGCCTCGCCAAGCGGCACATGAATCAGCACGCGGTGTGCCTTGCGGCGCGAGAACTGGCTCAACAGCCCGCTCCCGCAACTGCTGCGAGCCTTGCAGGCTCCACAGGTGGAGCGGCGCTGAGTCTCGACCCACACCCCTTCCCTGCCATGACCGGTGACCTGCCCTTCTTCCTGCATCATCTTGCCGACTCCTGAAATCTCGCCACCTGCCGGCAGCACATACGGGTAGAATAACGCCTTTCAGGGGGACGCTTCACCTCACCCCGCCGCCATTGCCCCTCATCCCGGGCGACCGGGATGACACCCATGTCCGCACAGGAACTCTCATGAGCGAAGTACCGCCACCCTCCACCTCGCGTCTCGACCCCCTGCACGGGGTCACCCTCAAGGCGTTGCTGACCTGGCTGGTCGACCATTACGGATTCGAGACGCTGGGCGAACTGATCCCCATCAAGTGCTTCCTGAGTGACCCCAGCATCAACTCCAGCCTCAAGTTCCTGCGACGCACGCCCTGGGCACGCGCCAAGGTCGAGGCGCTCTACATCCAGACGGCAGATCGCTATCTACATGACTGAGGCGGAGAGTGGCCACACCGCCAGGTGACGGCGCTGGCCGAACGCGACTAGGATATGCGGGCGCAACCAGAATATGCGGGCGCAACCAGGATATGCAGACGCAAAAAGAGGGGCAGCCATTGGCTGCCCCTCTTTTCCTGTCGCCACTTGCTGCTTTCACCTACCTTGGCAACGACGCCATCGCAGGCCAGTCATCCCGCGAAGGTTACTGGGCGACATCCTGCAGACTGATCCATTCGCTGCGCTCCGGCACGGGGCCGCGCTCGGACGACTTGCTCAGGTACGCTTCAAGCAGTCGACGCTGGGCAAGATCCGCCGCCGCGACGTTGCTGGACGACATGCCGGAGTCATAACCGCCATTCTGCGGGGCCATGAACATGGGACGCGACGGAGAAGCCGTCACGCCGACCTGCATCAGGCCGCCTGCAGCACTCGGTTGTGCCCACTGGGAAGCTTCGGCATTCACGGACGGCTGGCTGACCTGATGCACCGCGCCACCCTGCAGACCTGAAGCCCCGCTGGCCAGCTCCGCGCCTGAGCCGTTGAGGCTCGGTACGCCAGTGTCAGTGCCATTGAAGACCTGCACACCGGTGATCACCATCACCGCGACACCCGCCGCGATCGCGGCAGAGCCTGCGAAGGAGAAGAGGCTGCGGCGCTCGGCCACGGGTTCGGCAACCGGCGCTTCACGAGAGATCATCTCGACCTCGGCACTCACGGCCGCCGAGATATCCATGGTGAAGCTGCTCTCGCGCTCGCGGTGCATGACGCTGCGCGCAAGATGATAGCGACGCCAGGTGTCTGCCGCCTCAGGCGATTCGTCGAGCCCCTTGAGGACACGTCGCAGATCCAGCTCGTCACCCTCCGCATCCATCAGCGCGGACAGCGACTCCTTCACGGATTCGGTGGTCTTAAGATTCATGCGTAAATACCCTCACACTCGACAGGCCATCACGGGGCACAACCTGCATTTCAGACAACGAATGGCGTCATGACACGACTGGCTCGCTGCATGACTCTTGGCGGCCCGACTGAACGAACCGGCAATCTGCACACTATGATCACGCGCGCGCCAGTTCGTTCCGCGATTCATTCAGAAAACATTCACTTTTCATGCACTCTCTGAACAAGCCATTGTTTTTGATGAGTTTTCTCGACAGACAAGGATGTAGACCATCGGAGACAGATACCTGCCTGTCGGGTCCTGCTCGACCGCCAGACGCCGTCCTCAACAGTGCCCCTCTCAGTCAGCTACCGCCCCAGCTGCAGCAGGACTGAGCAGCCCCTGGATGGCCTTGTCCACCGATTCGCGAGCACGGAAGATGCGTGAGCGAACGGTCCCCACCGGGCACTGCATCACCTCGGCGATATCCTCATAGGACAGACCGTCGAACTCGCGCAGCGTGATGGCGGTGCGCAGGTCTTCCGGCAATTTCTCGATGGCATCGAACACCACCTTCTCCAGCTCGTCACGCGCCATGGCCGCTTCCGGTGTCTCGACATCCGCCAGACGTCCGGACTGATCCAGCACCTCGGCATCCCCGATGTCCAGATCCGTCCCCGGGGGACGCCGCCCCCGCGAGACCAGATGATTCTTGGCGGTATTGATGGCGATGCGATACATCCAGGTATAGAAGGCGCTCTCCGCCCGGAAATTGGGCAAGGCGCGATAGGCCTTGATGAAAGCTTCCTGGGCGACATCCTGGACTTCGGCATGATCATGCACATAACGGCTGATCAGGCCGAGAATCTTGTGTTGATACTTGTTGACCAGCAGATCGAAGGCGCGGTTATCCCCTTTCTGGGCGCGCTCGACCAGCTGCTGATCTGTCTCATTGACACTCATTCACTCGCTCCCTCCGCGGGAGTGGAGGCACCGCTAGAGACGACTCGCAAAGACGTCCCCGGGGCATCAGTACCTGATGGAAATTGCGACTCGCGCATATGGAATCCGGCCCCTTTGACATTCATGCTCATGGATGCGTCGCGCAATTCGAACAGCACACTGGCTACCTTGCACCCGTTCGGGCGACCAAAATCAACGCACAGTGTTCCTGTTTATCATTTGCACGGCAAGACACGTGGTGGCCAAAGCCACAGGTTTTCCATGCCTACGCCTGAGATGACCGTGTTTGGCGACGCTGACTCGCCCAAGTGTAACGTTTTCTTTACGACTGACTCATTGCTAGGCATGACACTCGCTCCTGATCCCTCCATTTACCTTGACAGGTGATTTATATTGCGCCAAAGCCGCTGACAAGCGTCAAAGCAGCAGATACCATGGAGCCATTCACGACTCCACTCACGGCAGGGGGACAGCCTCTGCCAGGATCTGCGCTCACGATTGCGGACCGAACAACGCTCAGGACACCGTCATGTCAGAACAGCACGTCAACAACCTCAACGTCCTGTCCCAGGATGTACTGATCACTCCGCAGGCGCTCAAGCAGGACATCCCGCTGACCGACAAGGCCGAGCAGACCGTCATCGAAGGCCGTCGCACCATCCAGCGCATTCTGGACGGCGAAGATCCGCGCCTGCTGGTGGTGGTCGGCCCCTGCTCCATCCATGACCTGGACGCCGCCCGCGACTATGCTCGCCGCCTGAAGGTGCTCGCGGAAGAGGTCAAGGACAGCCTCTACATCGTGATGCGCGTCTACTTCGAGAAGCCGCGCACCACGGTCGGCTGGAAGGGATTGATCAACGACCCGCACCTCAACGATTCCTTCGAGATCGAGGAAGGCCTGCACATCGCCCGCGGCCTGCTGGTCGAACTGGCCGAGATGGGCCTGCCGCTGGCCACCGAAGCGCTGGACCCGATCTCCCCGCAGTACCTGCAGGACTGCATCAGCTGGTCCGCCATCGGCGCGCGCACCACCGAATCCCAGACTCACCGCGAGATGGCGTCTGGCCTCTCATGCCCGGTCGGCTTCAAGAACGGCACCGACGGCTCGCTGGATGTCGCCGTCAACGCGCTGCAGTCCGTCTCCCACGGCCACAACTTCCTGGGCATCAATCAGGCCGGTCAGGTCGCGATCATCCGCACCCGCGGCAACGCCTACGGCCACGTCGTGCTGCGGGGTGGCAACGGCAAGCCGAACTATGACAGCGTCAGTGTCGCCCTGGCCGAGCAGGAACTGGCCAAGGCCGGCGTCACCGCCAACCTGATGGTCGACTGCTCCCACGCCAACTCCAACAAGGACCCGGGCCTGCAGCCGCTGGTGCTGGAAAACGTCACTCAGCAGATTCTCGAGGGCAACCGCTCCATCATGGGCCTGATGGTCGAGTCGCACATCAACTGGGGCGCCCAGAAGATCAATGCCGACCGCAGCAAGATGGAATATGGCGTTTCCATCACCGATGCCTGCATCGACTGGGCGACCACCGAAGAGACCTTCAAGACCATGGACACCAAGCTCAAGGACGCCCTGCGCGCCCGCCTCGAGCAGTCCGCCGAAGCCTGATACGCACCGGACAGGCAGACAGAAAAAGCCCCGCCGATCGGCGGGGCTTTTTTGTGGCCACTCAGTACTTGCGAATCAGTACTTGCGAATCAGCACTTGCAGATCAGTACTTGCAGATCAGGCTTGCGGCTCAGTTCTGACGTACGCCGTCAATCTCGCGCACGAAGGGCGGCAATGCCTCGATCAGCTGCTGACCGTAACGCTTGGTCAGGATGCGCCGATCCAGAATCGTGATGCGCCCCTCATCGGCCTCCTTGCGGATCAGGCGTCCGCAGGCCTGCACCAGCTTGATGGACACATCGGGCACCGCGATGCGCATGAACGGATTGCCGCCTCGCGACTCGATCCACTCTGCAAGCGTCGCACCGACCGGGTCATCCGGCACCGCGAACGGCAGCCGCGTGATCACCACATGGGTCAGGTACTTGCCGGGCAGATCGATCCCCTCGGCGAAGCTCGCCAGGCCGAAGATGATGCTGCCGCGACCACCATCCACCGCCTTGCGGTGCTGACTGAGCAGCTCGTGCTTGGGCAGGCGACTCTGGGCCAGCACCCGCTTGCGGGTCTCGTTGTCCAGCGCCTTGTTGACCGCCGCCAGCTGCCTGCGCGAACTGAACAGCACCAGCACCGCCTCGCGCACATCCAGCGCATTGACGAAATCGACGATCGCCTGCTCATGCGGGCCGGGCGGCGACGGCTCCACCGCCTCGCGTGGGATGGCCAGCACCGCCTTGCCATAATCGAACGGGCTGGGCAGTCGCTGATAGCGATAGCGATTGGCCAGACCAGCGCGCTCCTGCAGGCGCTCGAAGCGGTTGAGCGCCGTCAGGGTCGCGGACGTCAGTACCGCGCCGAAACAGGTCCCCCACAGGTGGCGCGCCAGGGTCTCCGCCGCCGAGACGGGGCTGGCCGAGACGGTCATCTCCGGTTCGCCATTGAAGCGCTCGAAGGTCAGCCAGCGCGCATGCGGCGGGCCATCCGCGGGGTCGCTCAGCCCGATGGCCTCCCACAGCGCATGGGCTTCCAGCGCACGTCCATGCAACAGGGCCACCAGCGGCAACCAGTCCTCGGCATTCTCCTTGGGCAGGCCTGTCGCCTTCTCCGGGTCCAGACTCTCGCGCAGGATATCGGCGATCTGCTCCAGCGCCCGTGACAGCTCCGCGAAGCCCTTGAGCAGATTGTGCCCCAACTCCTTGAGCGCCTCCGGTGCCTGGCCGCGCTCGAAACGATGATTGGTGGCATCATCGCCCGCCCCCTCCGGCAGGTCAGCCAGCTGGTGGCCCAACCCGAACACCTCGCCCAGCCGCGGCTCGATGTCGGCCAGCAACTCCGGCATGCGCGCCAGCAGGCGCCCGATGGTCGGCTGACTGCCCAGCGCCGCGTTCAGCTCGGTGAGCGACTTCTTGAGATTGCCCAGCCAGCGCAGCGTCTGATTGATCGGCGTGCGGTGGTGGAAGTGGTCCAGCGCCTTGTCCGGCAGGTGATGCGCCTCATCGAAGACGTAGATGCAGTCACTGGGCGAGGGCAGCACCAGCCCGCCGCCCAGCGAGAGATCCGCCAGCACCAGATCATGGTTGGCGACGATGATGTCGGCCTGCTCCAGCTGACGGCGGGCACGGAAGAAGGCGCACGCCGAGAAGTGGCTGCAGCGGCGATTGGTGCACTGGCGGTGGTCCGTGGTCAGCCGCGCCCAGTCGCGATCCTCGACCTGCAGCGGCCAGCTGTCGCGGTCCCCTGCCCACTCGCCGCTGGCATAGTCCTCGGCCATCTTGCCGGCCAGCTCCACGAAGCTGCCACCATCGCTGGCGATCATGTCGCGCTCGAACAGCGCCATGGTCGGGTTGTCCTCGACGCCTTCCAACGCCTGATCCAGCTTCTGCACGCACAGATAGCGCCGCCGCCCCTTGGCCAGCGCATAGTCGAAGGTCAGCCCCGAATGCTTCTTGAGCGCCGGCAGGTCCTGATGCATGACCTGCTCCTGCAACGCGATGGTCGCGGTGGAGACCACCAGCCGCTTGCCGCGCGCCTTGGCCACCGGCAGCGCGGAGAGCAGGTAGGCGAGCGTCTTGCCGGTACCGGTACCGGCCTCCAGCACGCAGACGTGCTCGTTGCCGAGGCGATACCCTTCCGGATTCTGCTCGATGTTGCCCAGGGTGCGTGCAATCTCGGCGATCATCAGCCGCTGTCCATAGCGCGGCGTCAGCTCAAGCCCCTCAAGCAGCTTGCGATAGGCGGTCTGGATCTCGCCCTTGAGACTGTCTTCCAGCATTGCGTGTCTCTCCTTGTGCCGAGCTGACCGCCGTGCGGCGCCCTAGCGCAAGACGGCGAACAGCCTGAGCTGTTCGCCGTCCATCACTTGCTGTCTTCTGACTGCGCTGCCGAGCCATGCCCTGATGAGTGGCATCGGTCATCCAGGCCAGACAGCCAGCATGAGCGGGGTATCACCCCCACGTCACAGCATGCCCTGTGGCGGTTGCTCGCGGGGCAGCGTTTCCTGGATGTACTCCTCGATCTCCGGCAGGGAGAACACATCCTCCTCGCCGATGAAGCTGATCAGGCTCACGTCACTGAAGCTGGCACGATGCACGTAATCTTCCGGCACCTCCGGCAGCGTGAAGTTGATGGCATGGGTGGCATCTTCCAGCGGCAGTCCCCGCCCGGCCACATCACTGACCACCAGCACCTTGAGCTTGCCGTTGCGGAAGGCGTCCTGCGCCTCGAGACGTGCCGTCTGGGTCTCAGCACCCGACATCAGCGCCACCTCGATGCCTGCCTCACGCAGAGCGGCATCGATGCGACGCACCAGCGCACGGGTATTGCCGAATACCACCACGCGCTCCAGCGCGTCCTGCTCGACGAGCTTGACCAGCAGACGCAGCTTGTCGTCGTCGCTGACGGTATAGGCCTGCACGCCCGCGTTGTCCGCCGGGATGGCGGCCGCGGCTTCATGCTCCACCGCCACCTGAGCGGCCTCATGCGTCCACTGCTCTGCCAGGCCCAGCACGTCGGAGGACAGCTCGGCGGAGAACAGCAGTGTCTGGCGCTCCTCGGCACGCGGTGTGGCGCGGATGATGCGCTTGACGTCCGGGATGAAGCCCATCGACAGCATGCGGTCGGCCTCGTCGACCACCAGCACTTCGGTCTCGGAGAGATCGACATCGCGCTTGGTATGGAAGTCCAGCAGGCGACCCGGCGTGGCGACCAGCAGGTCGACCTTGCGCTCGAGACGCTCACGCTGCTTCTGGTAGTCCATCCCGCCGACCACGCAGGCCACGGAGATGCGCGCGAATTCGGAGAATGCCTTGGCATCCTTCTCGATCTGCAGCGCCAGCTCACGGGTCGGCGCGATGATCACGGCACGCGGGGCACCCGGCTTCTGACCTTCCGGCGCCTTCTCTTCCAGGAAGTAGGCGAGCGTGGCGACCAGGAAGGCAGCCGTCTTGCCGCTGCCGGTCTGGGCGCGCCCGACCACGTCACCGCCCAGCAGCGCCTTCTCGAAGGTCTGGGTCTGGATCGGAGTGCAGTATTCGAAACCGGCCTTCTGGATGGCACGCATCAACGGCAGCGGCAGATCGAAATCGTGGAAGCGCCACTGACCGGCGACCGGCTCGACCTGGAACTGATCAAGGTTCCACTTGGACTGGGAGCGACGCGGCTTGCGGCGACGACGCTTGGGCTTTCTGGGCTTCTGGTTCGGGTCCTGCGGCTCTTGCTGAGTCTGCTCAGCGGCTGGCTGGGTCTGATCCGTCTCGCTCATGTAATCCGTTCTTTTCAAGGGTTCATATGCGACAGGCGCGGGCCGCTCTCGGAATCTCGCCACGACAGGCCACACCCGGATGGTTCGTCATGCCCAGTGGTCTCACCTGGTTCGCCTGACCCGCTTGTGACAAGCGGTCGTCTCGGGCTGCATGCGCCTTTGCCGGATTGGGAGTCATCCCGTGCCTGTCTGCTCCCCTTCGGGGGTATGCGTCTCCAGGGCCACGCAGGCCCCGGGTGCAGACATGCACGAATGCTCTCACCTGTTCTGAACGGATTCACGCATCCGGATCTCCCCTGCCCGAATGTTCGGCAGGGGCTGGAGCGGACGTCGGCCATGAGGGTCAGCTCACCTGGCATCGGTCATGTCATCGCCGCGCACAGGGAACCGACAGGCTCATGGGTCGCCACAAGGGCGGCCAGTACTGCGTGTCGGTGGAATGGTTGTCTTCTGTCATCTTCTTTGGGCCCGGCGAGGACACGCTGAACGCTTCCTGCCGGAGCGACCGGGCGGTACGTTGCAGGCCAGGTCAACGAGGCTGGCGGGTCCTGAGAGCCGTTCCCCCGGCACGGCATTCAAGCAACGTGCCGCGAAGGCAGGGTACTTGAGACATGCGTGTGGAGGGTGAGGCTTCGGATCCTGCGGCCAGTCGCGAGTCGCGCCTGCGGGTAACAACGATGATGCCGGATCATTGTACCAGCACGTGACCATCTTCGCGCCCCTGCGTGGCATCGTGATGACCCCGCCCGGGCATGGAGAAACCTCCCATCATCGTCTGCGTCCTGCAGGCGTCAGGGGAGCGGCGTGTGACATGGCGCATGGCACCTGCCCCGTGCAGGCTGGTAGAATGCCCGCCAACTGATGCGATTGCCCGCACGCCACGCCCTGACTTGCGCGTGTGCCCGAGGCTGGCGACTGCTGACACCGAACAGGAAAGCCCGAAGATGACACGCAGAAAGAAGAGCCGCTCCATCGCCGACAAGGTGCAGATTCGCACCGGCCGCCGCAAGGACTTCAAGAAGTGGCGCGCCGAGAATCCGGATCAGGTACATTCCGGACCTCGCTATGTGGCCAAGAAGAAGGATCAGCGCAAGAGCCAGGCAGCCGCCAAGCTGGAACGCATGAACGCCGCCCCGCGGCTGCCGCTGCATCCGGACGCCCCTGCCGAGCAGGACGACAAGGGCGGGAATGATGAGGGAGGCAAGGCGTGATGCGACTGGTGTCCTTCAACATCAATGGCATCCGTGCGCGTCCGCATCAGCTGGAAGCGCTGATCGAGGCGCATCAGCCGGACGTCATCGGCCTGCAGGAAACCAAGGTGCAGGACAGCGAGTTTCCCCACGCGCACATCGAGGCACTGGGATATCACGTGGTCTGGCACGGCCAGAAGGGCCACTACGGCGTCGCGATGCTGACCCGCCAGGTGCCGAAGAAGGTGCATTACGGCATGCCCGATGACAGCGAAGATGCCCAGAAGCGCATGATCGGCGTCGAGATCGACGGCCCGAACGGCGAACCGCTGATCGTCTACAACGGCTACTTCCCCCAGGGCGAGAATGTCGAGCACCCGGTGAAGTTTCCCTACAAGACGCGCTTCTATCAGCAGCTGTTCCGCCTGCTGGAAGAGGACCACACCCCCGATCAGCACGTGGTGGTGATGGGCGATTACAACATCTCGGCGACTGACCGCGACATCGGCATCGGCGAGCCCAATCGCAAGCGCTGGCTGCGCGAAGGCAAGACCAGCTTCCAGCCCATCGAGCGCGAGTGGATGGAGCGTCTCTACGCCTGGGGCCTGACGGACAGCTTCCGCCATGTGCACCCGGAAGTCGATGACCAGTTCAGCTGGTTCGACTATCGCTCGCGTGGCTTCGAGCGCGAGCCCAGACGCGGCCTGCGCATCGACCTGATCATGACCAGCCCGGGTCTGACCCCGCTGATCAAGGATTCCGGTGTCGATTACGCGCTGCGTGGCATGGAAAAGCCATCGGACCACGCGCCCGTCTGGACCGATATCGGCTGACACGCTGAGCAACGCCAGCGCGAACACGATCGCCAGATACGCAAACGCCGCCTTCCCCCGTCTCAGGACGATCAGGAAAGGCGGCGTTTTCGTTGCACTGACGGTCAGCCAGCCAGGAGTCGCGGGGGTGAGCGCCTCAGCGCTGCGCGAGTGACTTCAGCCAGTCATCGGCCCCTTCGGCGCCGCGTGCCTGCGCCTTCTTGAAGGCCTCACGCGCGGGGTCCAGCTGGTCAAGCTGACGGGCGACCACACCGCTGAGCAACCAGTGACGCGCGGAATCATCCCCGCGCTCACCGGCACTGGCCAGGGCACCGCTCGCGATATCCCAGCGCCCCCAGTCATAGGCCAGTTCCGCCAGCTGCCGAGCATCCTCGACACGGCCACTCTGCTCGGAAACCGTCGCCCACGCCGTCAACGAGTGCTCGATGTCGCGCGCCGAGGTCCAGGCCTCTGCCAGCTGACGACGCAGTACCGGCGTGTCTACCAGCAACGGCTGCCCCTCGGGAGTTGCCGACGTCGAAAGTCCCGCCTCGATCAACTCCGCGCCCCGCGCCGGCGCGCCGGCGGCCAGTTGCAGATCGATGCGCTGCTGATAGGCCTCGCGACCACTGACGATTCCCGCCGCCCAGGCGGCTTCCCAGGTACTCGCCGCACGCCGCTGCTGATTGAGACGCTGATAGAGCGCCACGGCGCGCTGCCAGTCCTGCGCATCCCGCGATTCGCCAAGTCCCTGCTCGACCAGTGCCACCGCCGCAGCATGGCGTCCCGTCTGCTGATAGACGCTGACGGCAAGTTTCAGACGATCGCCTTCTGGCGCACTCGCTCTGCTGGCGCGCTCCAGCCAGTCCTCGGCCCGCGACCACTGGCCACGGTTGGCTTCCAGGCTGACGGCCAGCCACAGATCATCGGCACTCGCCGAGCCGCCATGCAGGTACTCCGCCAGACGTGCGGTACCGGCTTCCTGCTCTCCCGCCCGCAATCTCAGCATAGCTTCGCGCCGCAGCCACTTGCGCGCCTGACTGGCATCGACGCCCGGCAACCGGCGGGCTTCGCCATAGAGTCGCGCCGCCTGGGCCTGATCCCCTTGTCTTGCCCGCGCGCTGGCGGCCAACGACAGATACAGCGCACGTACCTCGCCACGTTGCTGACGGGCTTCCCGCTCGGCACGCTCGCCGACCTCGTCGTAATCCCCCTCTTCCAACCGTGACTGGAGCGTGCGCAGCTGCCCCGCGACCTCCGCCGACACGCGCATGGCCCCATTCGCGGTGGCGACGCCCCCGACCTCCATCATCAGCATCAGACAGGTGGAGACCAGGGTCACGCGCGTCAGGCGACGCCCGCCGCGACGAATCGCCGTCATCAGACGAGCGCCGAGACCTTCAGGCGTCGCTGACTCGGCAGGCGCCTGTCGCGTGGACTGCCCGCGCGGTGAGCGCTTGGCGGAATGCTTGTCTTGGTTCGACATCGTACGGATATCCTTTGCTCCACGACTCAAGTACGTCTCAGATACGCCTCAGGCGTCATGCCTGCCATCTGCTTGCAACACCAGCTCTCTTCTACACCAGATTCGCGGCGAAGACATGAATGACAGGTACCGCTTTGCATGCGCCCGGATTGCCTCAACGCAACTGGAACTCAAGCCGTTGACGCGCCTGACGCGCTGTCTGGGCCGCCGGGAACTCCCAGCGCGCGATGGCCTTCATCGCGGCGCGATCAAAGACACCGGAAGGCTCTGCACGCACCACCCTCAGCGAACTGCCATCGACATTGCCATCCGGACGAATCACGAAGGCCACCTCGACGAAGCCCTCGATGCCACGCCGGCGTGCACGACTGGGGTACTCAGGCGCCGTGCGCAGCGTCGGGCGGGGCGAGCCCCCTTGCGCCGCGGGTGCCGGCGTCGACCTGGCCTCCGATCGAGAAGCACTGGCGGTGGCCTGGGCACTGGACTGGGCTGACGCCTGGGAGGCGGGTGCCGGGGCCGGCTTCGGCGTTGGCTTGGGTTTCGGATCCGGTTTCGGCTCCGGTTTCGGCGGACGCTTCACCTCCAGAGGCGGCAGGCTGTCATCCAGCGTCAGCTCCGGCGTTGGCGGCAGTGGTGTCTTGACCTCAGGGATCGCCACCGTGCTTGTCACCTCTGGTGACGGCATCGGTGCCGCTTTAGGCGGCGGCGGTGGCTCGGCCGGTGGTGTCGGCAAGGCCTCTGCCGGCGCCGCTTCAGGGGCGGGTGCCTCTTCAGGCGCCTGAACGGTCGAGACCGACAGCGGCTCAGGCGCCGGCGCATCGTTCACCGGCGGCGCCACCAGCAGTGCCAGGGCATAGAACAGGGCCAGCGCCAGCAGGGCTCCGCCCAGCAATCCGATCAGTCGATTGGCATACAGACGTCGCGTCATGTCATTCGCCTTTCGATGCCGCGACCGCGATGTCCTGCACTCCCGCACTGCGCAGCGCATCCATCGTCTCCACCAGCAGCCCGGTCCGCGATTGACGGTCCGCCTGGATCACCACCGGTTGGCCATCGGCCAGCTCCGCTACCGCGTCCCCGACACGGTGGGCATCCACCGGCTTGCCATCGACCCATACCGCGCCCTCGGCGGTGATCGCCACCATCACGGCCGCATCCGGACGCGCCGTGGCATGCGAGGCCTCGGGGCGCTGGATCTCGACCCCCGACTCCTTGACGAAGCTGGTGGTGACGATGAAGAAGATCAGCATGATGAAGACGACATCCAGCATTGGCGTCAGGTTGATCTCGCCGCTGTCTTCCGCGGCTTCCATGCGACGTCTACGCATGCGGTGTCTCGCTTGTATCAGAGGAATCGGAGTCAGGCGCGATGGACATGCCGCCAGGTACCTTGCCCTTGCGGGCATCATCCACGGCGCGCGCCAGGCGGTCGTGCAGGCGTTGGTCCTCACGACGCACGACACGCTCGAAACGGGTCACGAACAACAGCCCCACCACCGCCACTGCCATGCCGGCCAAGGTCGGCAAGGTGGCACGCGCAACGCCATCGGCCATCGCTCGCGCCTGGCCGGTACCGGCGATCGCCAGGGAATCGAAGACGTGGATCATGCCGGTCACGGTGCCCAAAAGGCCCGCCAGCGGGCAGATCATCACCAGCAGCTTGAGCCATGGCAACGGCGCGCGCAGGCGTGACAGCAGCTCACGGGTCAGTACCTCGCGGTGAGTGAGCGCCGACCAGCTGTGGTGCTCGCTGCGCGCCACCCAGTCGTGGATCAACTGGCGGCGCGCCGGCCGATGCACCAGCCGCCAGTAAAGGCCGCGCTCCAGCGCCAGACCGAACAGCAGCATGGCGATCAGGCAGATCACCACGATCAGAGGCCCGCCGCTATCCACCAGCCGCATGACCGGTGCCAGCGCACCGGGCAACAGGGAAGAAGAGGCCAGCGACTCAGGCATGCTCGGTTTCCCGCGTGCGGGCATTGGCCGTCGCCGCGGCGGCGGGCGCACGACGCTCGAGGTGATCCGCCAGACGCGCACTGGCACGCCCTTCCAGGCGTCCCATCAGCCCCTTCGACAGGCTCGACAGACCGGTCTGCGCGAACAGCAGCGGCACGGCGGTGATCAGACCCAGCACGGTGGTCACCAATGCCTGGGAGATGCCGCCGGCCATCAATTTCGGATCGCCGGTACCGAAGACGGTGATCGACTGGAAGGTGCCGATCATGCCGGTCACGGTGCCCAGCAGACCCAGCAGCGGCGCGATGGCCGCCAGCAACTTGACCAGTGCCTGACCACGCTCCAGCTTCGGTTGCTCGGCGAGCAGCGCCTCATCGAGACGCGCTTCCAGCGCTTCCGGCTCATGATCATGACGCATGCCTTCAAAGCGGGTCAGCACGCGGCCCAGCGGGTTGTCATCCTTGAGCTGGGTCAGATCCGCTTCCTGACGCTTGACCGCGCGCCGCGTGGCCGTCAGGCGCACCAGCTGGATCAGCGCGATGATCAGCCCCAGCACGCCAAGCCCGACGATCACGTAACCGACCGCCCCGCCCTGCTTGAGTCGCTCGGTCAGCCCCGGCGCACGTGACAGGGCGCGGGTGACATCACCCCCGGTGGGATCGAAATCGAGTCGATCGGTATCGCCGGCATTGAACGCCGCCAGCTGATCACGCATGGTCGCCGGCGTCTTGCTGGCAAGGCCGAGACTTTCCAGTGCGCTTGCACCATCCACGGCCTTGTCATCGGACAACGGTGAGAGCAGCAGATCGCCACTGAAGGCCATCTGCTCGCCGACACGCACGATCTCGCGTGGCTTGATGCTGCCATCGGCACCGGCCAGCGGAGCCTTGAAACGCAGCGCACGGCCACTTTCGCGGGCGATGCTGCCGATGTCGGCCGTCAGGGCCGCAAGTCGCTCACGACCGGGCACTTCATCCCGCGGACCAAGGTCCGGCAGTCGGGCCTGCCCACCGGCCAGCAACCAGTTGCCGGCCACCCCTTCACGGACTTCCCGCGCATGCTTGCGCGCCACCGTGAAGACCTGGCCGAGATCCCCCTGCTGCGCCTGGCGCTCGTCATCCAGGCCGCTGAGGGTCGCCTGCTGCTGCTTCGCTTCGGCTTCAAGGGTCTCGCGCTTCTCGCGCAGGCTGTCACGTTGCGCCTCGGCCTTGGCCACGGCCGCCTTGAGCGCTTCACTGTCCGACAGCAACGTCTCCAGGCGTGTCTGATCGCGACCTTCCGCCTGACTGGCCGCCTGCTCGAACTGCTCGACGCTCAGTGCCTGTGCCGCGGAGCCGGTCACGGCATGTGCCGGCAGCGCGCTCATGCCGAGCACGCCAAGCAGGCTCACGCCGAGCCACCCGCGCTTGAGTGCGCCAGACATCGACAGTCGCGGGAATGTCTTGTGCATCATGGACATCAGCTGGACTCCTGCGCGGACGGGGTAGACGAAGCGGCATTGGAGACAGCCTGACGAGAGGCGTCGAGCTCCACGTTTTCCACCGGGACGGACAGCGGCAAGGTGAGCAATGACGGTGCCTGCTGGTCACGCGCCATGCTGATTCCCTGGCGCAGCTCGCTCAGCGCACTGTCATCCAGTACCTGCCAGCTGTCATTCTGCGTCTTCCATGCCCCGCCGTGCTGGCCATCCAGCGTCAGGTAATAAAGCCCCACGCGGCCGACACGCAGATATTGCACCTCGGTGTCCTCCGCACCGATCAGCCCCGCACGCCAGGTATCCAGGCCCTGGCCGTAGCTCAGCTCCTGCTGCCAGGCATTGAGCAGCTGATCGAGGCGCTCGTCATTGGTGAGACTGGCGTTGGACAGGTTGTCGCGCAGCCGTGCGACACGCGCCAGACGCTCTTCCTTCAGGAAGGGCAGGTCCTGCTCGATGAACGCTTCCAGCTCATTGACCTGCTCACGCAGCAGGCCCGGCAAGGACTCGCGGGTGGCCTCGAGATTCTCGAGCGCCGTGCGCTGACGCTCGATTCGCGCGGCACGGTCGGCATTGAGCGGGGTCAGTTCCGCGGTATAGCTTTCCAGACGCGCCGCTTCCTGACGCGCCTCGCGCAGCCTCACCAGCAATTCGCGGGTCTCGTCGTCAGCCGCGTCGATGCGCGACTGCAACTCCCCCTGAGTCTGCTGATGACTCGCCGCACTGTCACGCAGCGTCTGTGCATGAACCGGCAGACTCGTGGCACACAGAGGCACCATCAGCGCCAGCGCGGGCAGCATGCCGCCAAACGCGCGCGCCCTCGGGAAAGAGAAAGAAGTGGAACGCCGCACGGACATCTCCTGAAGAACAAGACTGGGTTGCATCCTCGGTCACTGGCCATGCTGCCAGAGAGTCGCGAGTGGAAATGCAAATCACTGGCAGGGACGGTATTACAAACAAGAACAATTATCAATTGATCTCGATCCGCACTCGCCTCCATCTCTGCAATGCCGCGTTGCAGGCTTTCCCCTCGCGTGCCGACGCTCACGCAGAGCCTGTCAGATGTCATGCCCTCGGGATGCCATGCAGGCAGACGCCATGACGTGAGGATGTCTGATCCGGGCACAAAAAAAACGCGACCCGCCGAAGCGGGTCGCGTTTTCTGCTCATCTCCGGTCCGGGTGTCCGGTGCCGGATGAGAGGTCAGCGCACTGTCTTACAGCTTGCCTTCCAGCTCCGGCAGCACCTCGAACAGATCACCGACCAGACCGTAGTCCGCAACCTGGAAGATCGGCGCCTCATCATCCTTGTTGATCGCGACGATGACCTTGGAGTCCTTCATGCCCGCCAGGTGCTGGATCGCACCGGAGATGCCGACGGCAATGTACAGGTCCGGGGCAACGATCTTGCCGGTCTGACCGACCTGCATGTCGTTGGGCACGAAACCGGCATCCACGGCGGCACGTGAGGCACCGATGGCGGCGCCCAGCTTGTCGGCGATGCCGTCGAGCAGAGCGAAGTTCTCACCGTTGCCCATGCCGCGGCCACCGGAGATCACCACCTTGGCAGCACCCAGCTCCGGACGCTCGCTCTCGGCCAGCGTCTCGTTGACGAAGCTGGAGACACCGGCATCCTCGACGACATCCACCGCCTCGATGGCCGCCTGGCCGTCAGCCGCCACCGGGTCGAAGCCGGTGGCACGCACGGTGATCACCTTCAGGACGTCGTCACTCTTGACGGTCGCGATGGCGTTGCCGGCATAGATCGGACGCAGGAAGGTATCGGCACTCTCGACCGCGATGATCTCGGAAATCTGTGCGACGTCCTTCAGCGCTGCCACGCGCGGCATGAAATTCTTGGCCGTGGTGGAAGCACCCGACAGCACATGGCTGTAGTCGTCCGCCAGCGCCACGACCAGCGCCGAGACATTCTCCGCCAGCTGATGGGCGTAGACCGCGTTGTCCGCCACGCGCACGCGCTTGACGCCGGCAAGCTTCGCGGCCTGCTCGGCAACGCTCCCGACACCTTCCCCCGCGACGAGAACATCGATATCGCCACCGATGGCGCTGGCAGCTGCTACCACACTGGCAGTGGTACCTGTCAGCTGGCCATCGTGATGATCGGCAATGACGAGAATGCTCATGAGATCACCTTTGCTTCATTCTTGAGTTTGTCCACCAGCTCATCGACGGAGCCGACCTTGACGCCACCCTGGCGCTCGGCCGGCGGCGTCACCTTGACCAGCGTGACCTTCGAGGCCGTGGAGACACCCAGCTCTTCCGGCGTCTTGACGTCCAGCGGCTTCTTCTTGGCCTTCATGATGTCCGGAAGCTTGGCGTAGCGCGGCTCGTTGAGGCGCAGGTCCGTGGTGACCACCGCCGGCAGGCTGAGCTTGACGGTTTGCAGCCCCCCGTCGATCTCACGAGTGACGTTGACGCTCTCGCCGTCGACCACCACCTCGGAGGCGAAGGTGCCCTGCCCCATGCCGGTGAGCGCCGCCAGCATCTGGCCGGTCTGGTTGTTGTCGGCATCGATGGACTGCTTGCCGAGAATCACCAGACCAGGCTGCTCTTCCTCGACCACCTTGGCCAGCAGCTTGGCCACTGCCAGAGAGTCGACGGCGTCATCGGTCATCACCTGCACGGCGCGATCTGCCCCCAGCGCCAGCGCGGTACGCAGCTGTTCCTGGGCGGCCTTCGGCCCGATGGTCACGGCCACGACCTCGGTCGCCACGCCTTTTTCCTTCAGGCGTACCGCTTCTTCCACGGCAATCTCGCAGAAGGGGTTCATGGCCATCTTGACGTTGGTCAGATCCACGTCAGACTGATCCGCCTTGACGCGAATCTTGACGTTGTAATCGATGACGCGTTTCACCGCGACGAGTACTTTCATGGTGTCCTCGCTGATCTCTCATGGAGCGAGAGGCTGCTCGAGGCGCCCCCGCTCGATTCATGCAAGCGTTTGATAGGTGAATATCATCCAAAATAGGTCGTGCTGACAAGCACCGCGTCACGGCACCCCATCCCACGACCCGGAGGCATGCTGCCTGCTGCTGGCGAACGCTGCTCGCCGGCCGTTGACAACCGGCCCTGATGGCAACGGATCATCATTCTCATGGGGGCATCTTGCGCAGAATTGGGGGTCGGGGTCAAACCGGAAAGCCACCATCCGGGTGCCCGGACATGAAACCCGTCAGGCGATATCCTGCAACACGCCGTGTGGCTATTACGTCAGACCCAAGCATAATAAACAAACGGTCGTTTTAAATGCTACTGTTGCGGCATGCTATGCGGCTGCCTTGCGCATGACAGCTCGCCACGACGGGATGGGAGCCATATCCTTCACTGTCGACACGACGAGCACAGCATCGTTTTTTGCTTTGGCGAGCCACCGCCCTGACGCGCGCCGCCGAAGATCAATAGCCCTGCGATCAGCAACGACTGATCGTGATACGCCCACCCCGCCGGATCCGCGGGGCCTGATACAGGGCATCAAGATTGAGGAGACGGGTCATGGAACGCGAATTCATGGATTTCGACGTCGTCATCGTCGGTGCCGGGCCTTCCGGCCTGTCGGCGGCCTGTCGACTGATGCAGCAGGCCAATGAGGCGGAGCACGAACTGACGGTCTGCGTGGTCGAGAAAGGCTCTGAAGTCGGCGCCCATATCCTGTCAGGCGCAGTGCTGGAGCCACGCGCACTCACCGAACTCTTCCCCGACTGGGCCGAGCGCGGCGCGCCGCTCAATACCGCCGTGACCCGTGATGAAGTCGTGCTGCTCAAGGATGACCAGAAGGCACAGGTCATCCCCAATGCACTGGTTCCCAAGACCATGCACAACGATGGCAACTACATCATCAGCGCCGGCAACCTGACCCGCTGGCTGGGCGAGCAGGCCGAGGAACTGGGCGTCGAGATCTTCCCGGGCTTCGCCGCTCAGGAAGTGCTGCACGGAGAAGATGGCACGGTGCGCGGCATCGTGGTCGGCGACATGGGCGTGGCCGCCGATGGCAGTGAAAAGGATGGCCACATGCCGGGCATGGAACTGCGCGGCAAGTACACCCTGTTCGCCGAGGGCTGCCGCGGGCATCTGGGCAAGCAGCTGATCTCGCGCTTCTCTCTCGACAAGGACGCCGATGCCCAGCATTACGGCATCGGCCTCAAGGAGCTGTGGGATGTCCCGGCCGAGCAGCATCAGCCGGGGCTGGTAGTCCACGGCAGTGGCTGGCCGCTCAAGGGCAACGCCGAAGGTGGCTTCTTCCTCTATCACACCGATGACCAGCAGGTGGTGGTCGGGCTGATCGTCGATCTCGCCTACGACAATCCGTGGCTGTCGCCCTTCGATGAATTCCAGCGCATGAAGCAGCACCCGACCCTGGCTCGGCACCTCGAAGGCGGCAAGCGGGTCTCCTACGGTGCACGCGCCATCGCCAAGGGTGGCCTCAACTGCCTGCCGAAGATGAGCTTCCCGGGTGGCCTGCTGATCGGCTGTGATGCCGGTACGCTCAACTTCGCCAAGATCAAGGGCCTGCACACCGCGATGAAGTCCGGCATGCTGGCGGCGGAGAGCGTGTTCGCCGCCATCAAGAGCGGCGATGAAGGTGGCGAGGACCTCGTCGACTTCGGCAAGCGCTTCCAGGACAGCTGGGCCCATGAGGAGCTGGATGCCTCGCGCAGCTTCGGCCCGGCGATGCACAAGTACGGCACCTTCCTCGGTGGCGCCTACAACTTCCTCGACCAGCTGATGGGCGGCCGACTGCCGACCCTGCATGACGCCACCCCGGACTACGCGCGCATGCGCCCGGCGGATGAATGCACGAAGATCGAGTATCCCAAGCCGGACGGCAAGCTGTCCTTCGACAAGCTGTCCTCGGTGTTTCTCTCCAACACCAATCACGAGGAAGACCAGCCGTGTCACCTGCGTCTGGCAGACCCGGCGCTACCGGTGCGTGACAACCTGCCGCGCTTCGCTGAGCCGGCCCAGCGCTACTGCCCCGCCGGGGTCTACGAGATCATCGAGGAAGCCGGTGAGCCGCAGTTCCAGATCAACTTCCAGAACTGCGTGCACTGCAAGACCTGTGACATCAAGGACCCGGCGCAGAACATCACCTGGGTCGCCCCGGAAGGTGGCGGTGGCCCCAACTATCCGAACATGTGACCCATCGCTGCCCGCCAGCTGACAACGCCGCCGTGGCCCTGCCGCGGCGGCGTTGTCATTTCTGGCCTCCCGTACGGAGCTGCTCCGTGGACCGCTGCGCGGTCCGCTTCAGCAGGGAGATGTCGCGCTCTCACGAGGGCGCTTCTTGTGTTATTCCAAAACAGTCTCAAATACTTCATTGATATAACTTTCCATGGATAGCACATTAGCCATCCTTGATTTCACTCACTCCAACGGGGTCAGACGGCGCAGCACCCGAGCGTCGACTCGCCTCTTCCTGACTTCCCTTGCTTCGGAGCCACCATGTCCGTCACTCGTCAGATACTGCTCGCCCTGGGGCTGGGTATCCTCAGCGGCCTTGCCCTGAACGCCGGAGCAGGTGCCTTGCCCGAGGGCAGTGTCGCCTGGCTCGACGCCAACCTGCTGACGCCGGTAGGCCAGATCTTCCTGCGTCTGCTGCAGTTCGTGGTGGTACCGATGGTCTTCGGTGCCCTCATCCTCAGCCTGACCAGTCGCGAAGGCGGTGCTGACGTGGGCCGCCATGCCGGGCGTCTGCTGGGCAGCTACGTGATCACCAGCGCCGTGGCGCTGACGCTGGGCATGCTGGTCGCTCATTGGCTCAGCCCGGGCAGCGGTGCCGAGAGCCTGGTGGACTCGGCGCCTGAAGGCCGCAACGCCGACAGCATCGCCCAATGGCTGGTGGGCCTGGTGCCCAACAACCCCTTCACGGCGCTGGGTGGCGGCGGCCTGCTGCAGGTCATCTTCGCAGCCGCCTTGATCGGGCTGGCGATGCGTGCCCTGCCGGAAGAAAGCGCGCCGCTGCATCGCGTGATCGAAAGCGGCTACACCGTCAGCCTCAAGGTACTGTCCTTCGTGCTCAAGCTGGCCCCGCTTGGTGTCTTCGCGCTGATCACCTCGGTGATCGCCACCCAGGGGCTGGATCTGCTGATGCGGCTGGGCATGTACGTGATCGGTCTGATCATCGCGCTGGCCTTGATGGCACTGCTCTATCTGGTGCTGCTGGCCGTGACCGGTGCCCGCCCGCTGGCCTTCATGCGCCACTTCGGCCAGAGCCTGGGCTTCGCCTTCGGTACCGCCAGTTCCGGTGCCACCCTGCCGCTGGCGCTGGGCAATGCGCGCGACTACGGCATGCAGGAATCTCTGGCCAGTTTCGCGCTGCCCTTCGGTACCGCGCTCAAGCGTGATGGCGCCGCCGTGCTGCAGGGCTTCAATGCGTTGTTCGCGGCGCAGCTGTTCGGTATCGACGTCACGACGTCACTGGTGATCACCGTCTTCACCACCGGTCTGCTGGTCAGCTTTTCCACGGCGGGCGTGCCGGGTGCCGGGCTGGTCGCGATGACCACCGTGCTGGGCGCGGCGGGTCTGCCGCTGGAGGGCGTGGCCGTGGTCGCCGGCGTCGACCGCTTCACCGACGGCCTGCGCACCGCCCTCAACGTGATGGGCAACTGCGCCAACGCTGCCCTGCTGGAGCGCTTCGAGTCGCGCAAGCCTGCCGCGGAGCCCAAGACGCCAGCCTGAGCGCGCACGGAAAGCGCGCCCCACAAACGACAACGCCCGCCAGAGGTTTCTCTGGCGGGCGTTGTCGTTTCGGCAATATCCGTGTCGGGCTTGCCTGAATGCTACCCTTCGCTGGCCTCGCCGGTGGCGACCGGGCGTTCGGCGTCACTGATCCAGTCACTCCAGGAGCCGGCGTACAGACGCGGCAGCGGCAGTCCCGCGATCGCGAAGGCCAGGATATTCTGACAGGCGCTGATGCCGGAACCGCAATAGGCGATCACGGCGCTGTCATCCGGCAATGTCCGGCGCAGCTCGCGCATCAGGCTCATGCGGTCCTTGAAGCGACCATTGGCCTCGAGATTGCCGGGGGTCGGGCGACACAGGGCGCCGGGGATATGGCCGGCCACCGGGTCGACCGGCTCCTGCTCACCGCGAAAGCGCGCTTCACCACGGGCATCCAGCAGCACCGCCTGACTGTCCACCTCCTCGGCAGTGACCAGCAGGCTGTCGTCAAAGCTCGGCTGCCAGTCACTGGGCTCGGAGGTCACTGGCTGGGAGGGAGCGCGCTTGAGCTCGCCCATGGCCTGATTCCAGGCCTGGATGCCGCCATCCAGAACACGCACATCCGGATGCCCGGCCCAGGTCAGCATCCACCACAGGCGCGCCGCCGCCATCTGGCCGCCCATGTCGTCATAGACCACCACCTGTTGCTCGGGCGTGATGCCGAGACGGCGAAACAGCTCGGCTGTCGCCTGGTGCGACGGCAGTGGATGACGACCGCCCACGCCGTCCTCGCGCACGGGCGCAGAGAGATCACGTTCCATATCGACATGGATGGCCCCCGGCAGGTGCCCTTCACGCCACATCCGCTCGCCCGCCTCGCCATCCTCGAGGCGAGCGCGGCAATCCAGTACCACGGGGGACTTGAGCCCTGCCATCGCCAGCTGGGTCACCAGCTGACTGGCGTCGATCAAGGGTGCCTGCCGCTGGTCCGGGGCCAGCAACGATGAGGTGGAGACGGAGGCTGCCGCCAGTGCGGCAGGATCGGGATACTGGGCCATGGGAACTCCTTTCCAGCGGACGGTGACGCCATGAAGGCATGATGGCCCTCACGTCGATGATTGGCAATCGCGCACCTTGCCACCCTGGGCGTCTGGTCTTACAGAGCGGACAGTGGCGCACGCGAGGCGATCAGGCGTCGCTTGCTGCCATCGGCAAAGCGCACTTCGACCAGCGGATTGGTGTCATTGCCGGACACCTCTTCGATCACGCCCTCGCCAAAGGTGTCATGAGCGACACGCTGCCCCACCTTCCAGCCACCGACGCTTTGCAGCACGCCAGACACCTCGCTGCGAGGCGAGGATGACGTGCGGGAATGACGGCCCCCGGAACGAGGCTGACGCCGGCTGGATGCGGCGTCAGCGGTCTTGCCTACGCCACCGGGCTTGCTCTGTTGCTCGGCCCTGGGCCTGGGCGAGGCCTCAAGCGTCGGCGGCGTGATGCCATGACGTACCAACGGCAGGCGCGCCAGATAGGCCTCGCCAAGGGCTGGCGCGCTCACGCGCAGGGTCTCGGTACTTTCAGAGGGCGCCTCGCGACTGGATGCGTCACCCTCACCGGCCTGCTGGCGAGCGAGCTTGGCACGCTTGCCCGCACCGTGAATCCAGTCACCGAGGCGGGAGCAGTCCTCCACGCACAGTTCCGCCAGGAAGCGACTCGGCGCATGGGTCCCGCCATCCCGCCACAGATGCAGCTGTTCACGAGCACGGGTCACGCCGACATAGCACAGACGTCGCTCTTCCTCGAGGCGCTCCGGTGACAGCGGGTTGTCGCGCGAGTAGGCCGGGAAGTCCTCTTCGTTCATGCCCCAGAGGCCTACCAGCGGCCATTCCAGCCCCTTGGCGCCATGGACCGTGGTGATCAGCACACCATCGGCGGCATCCTCGACCGGATTGCGCAGCAGGTTGACGAAGGCCTCGGGGTCGTTGGCAAGCTCCCCCGCCTGCTCGATCAGCACGTCCAGCAGACGCACGTCCTCCTCGCCCTTGTCCCGTCGGGCCGCGGCCCGTCTCAGCACCTTGTCGGCTTCCAGCTCATCGACCACGTGCCGCAGCAGCCGCGCGGGAGCCCAGTCGCCCAGCGAAGGGAGATCACACAACAGCTTCCAGCGCTTGTGCAGGTTGCGGCGCTGCAGCGGCTTGAGCCCTTCGAGAATCGGGTCTTCCTTGCGCGGCCAGCGCTGGCTGTCGGCCAGTTGCTGACACAGACGCTCGAGACGCTCGCGCGCGACGAAGGCGGTGGGCTGGGTGAACAGCAACATCAGATGCGCCGGGTCACGCAGCCGCGTGGCGTCACGCGCAAGCTCCAGATAGCCTGCCAGCGCCTGCACCAGTGGCAGGCGGAACACGAAGCGATCGCCCTGCCCGAGACGGAAGGGAATCCCGGCCTTCAGCAACTGCAGCTGCACCGGCACCGACAGCGCCCAGCTGCGCACCAGCACGGCGGCCTCGGCACCGCTGCGCCCCGACTCACGCCAGGCGGTCAGCGCCGCGACCAGACTGGCGGCCCCCTGCCCTTCGAACAACCGCGTCGGCGGTGTGCCGGGTGCAGCCAGACACAGCTGATCCGGGCGGCGCGCATTGGCGGCGATCGCGTGATTGGCCGCCAATGCCAGACGATGGCCATGGCGAAAGGTGTAACTGAGCGGGAAGTCCAGCGGGGACGGGAAACTCTCGGCGAAACGCGTCAGCATGTAATCAGGGCGGGCGCCACGCCACTCATAGATGCACTGGTTGGCGTCACCTACCGCCATGACTTCTGCCACGGTGCTGGATGATTCGCCGGTGACTGCCGGCGAGGAAGCCGCAGTGGACGGCGCACCGGCCAGCAGCGCCAGCATGCGCTGCTGCGCCTCATTGATGTCCTGATACTCATCGATGATGACGTGCTGCAGATGCCCCTGGATGCGCGCACGGGTCTCCGGCTCCTTCTCCAGCTGACGCAGCGGCCGATAGAGCAGATCGGCATAGGTCATCTGGCCATGCTGCTCGAGCAGCTGCTCAAGCTGGGCGAAGGACTCGACGAAGTGACCGGTGTGCTCACCAAGGTTCATGCGCTCGTACAGCAGCGTCGGTTCACACATCTCGGCCTTGACCAGATCACAGAACTGGGCAAGCGCTTCGAGACGCTCACCTTCCAGTGCCGCCTCACGATCGGCGCGGTCGGCATCGCCCAGGGCACGCTGGGCGGCCTGCTTGAGCAACCGCTCCAACGCCCAGTCCTGCTGGATCAGCTCGCGCGGCGCCAGACTCCCCCAGCGCACCAGGGTAGTGGTCAGGCGATGACCGATGGAGTGAAAGGTGCGGACATCCGGCAGGCGTGTGCCCGGTGGCGCCGACTGCGCCAGCTTGGCGACGAAGTCCTCGCGCGCCGAGCGGTTGAACATCAGCACCAGAATCCGCTGCGCCGGAATGCCTTCCGCCAGCAGACTCAGCACTCGCGCCACCAGCGTGGTGGTCTTGCCAGACCCTGCCACCGCCGCGACCCGTGCGTGTCGTCCGCGATGTGCCACCACGGCACGCTGCTGATCCGTCAGCCGTTGCGTCAGCTGGCCGACGGCGTGCGCGAGCGGCGAGACCGGTTCCGCACCGCCGGTGGCGACATCATCTGGCGTGACACCGATGGCCTCGACAGGGGTATCAGGCGCGACTGGCGGGAGAGTAGAAGACATGAAGACCTGCAATGGCTGACGAGGGACGGCAAGGATGCCATGCGTCGTTGATGAATACGGTTCAGGCGGCGCTGCCGCGGGCGAGACCAGGTGACTCAGGTGTCGAGGTCACGGGCACTCAGTACGCCGAGCATCTGCCAGTGGCCGTCGCTCACGAAGCCCAGTGCCTGATCGCCATTGCCCAGCTCGCGCATCTCGGCCTCTCCCAGCAGACGATAGTAGAGATTGCGATGCAGACGAGCGGCGAGTCCGAAGCGCACCGGCGCTTCCGGCAACCACAGGCCATCCGGTGTCTCGCTGAGCGTCAGACGGGTATCCCCTTCCAGTCGCACGATATCACCCTGGTCGGTGACCAGCTGCCAGATGTCCGGCTGAGGCTGAGGCTCAGCCTCTCCGAGTGCTGCCTGTCCAGGCTGTGTCTGATCAGGTTTAGACTCGACACGAGAGCAATCCACCGCCAGGAAGGGGCGATCCTCGACCTGGATGGTGACCTTCTCCGCCGGCGTGACCAGGCAGTAGCTGCCATCGGGTTCGCGCCGCATGACCCGCGACAGCATGTGCACCAGCTGTGCACGACCGATCGGCGTGCCTTCATGCACCCAGCGACCATCGGCGCGGATGACGAGATCCATCTCGCCGCAGTGCTCCGGGTGCCAGGTCTCCACCGGTGGCAGTGGCCCATCCTTGCCGGCCCTGTCGTCCAATCGAGTGAGAATGGCGGCTGGATTCATGACATTTCCTCCCTGCCTGGCGTGTCACGCTGCCCGTGGGCGCTCATCCGTCGATGAGCATGCCGCTGCTGGCCAGCGCTTCGCGAACGTTGTCCGGGGCTTCCGGCGCGGCGGCGCGGAACAGACGATAGAAGTTGGCGGTGGTCTGCATCGCCAGCTCATCGACGGTGATGCCGCGCTCGGCGGCGATGCATTCGGCGACCTCGACCACGTTGCCCGGCACGTTGGAGGTGCCACGGTACGGCACCGGCGCCAGGTAGGGGCTGTCGGTCTCGATCAACAGGCGATCCAGCGGGATGGCGCGCGCCAGCTCGCGGACATGCTCGGCATTGCGGAAGGTGACGATCCCGGAGATGGACACCATGAAACCGTGGCCCACCGCGACACGTGCCATGTCCAGATCTTCCGTGAAGCAGTGCAGCACGCCACCCACGGCGGGGTCGGTATGCTCCTTGATCAGCGCCAGGGTGTCCTCGCGGGCTTCACGGGTATGGATGATGACCGGTAGCTCCAGCTCGCGCGCGGCAATCAGATGACGCGTGAAGCGCTCGTATTGCAGTTCACGGCTGACGCTCTCGTAGTGATAATCGAGGCCGGTCTCGCCGATGGCCACCGCACCGAAGCGCTCGGCACACTTCTTGATGTCCTCGACCGAGGGCTCCGGGTCTACCTGATGCAGCGGATGCACACCGGCGGAAATCACCACATCGTCATGCTGTCGGGCGATGGCCGAGATCTCGGGCACATCGTCCAGCGTGACCGCGATGGCGAGGAATTGATGCACGTGACGGGCGCGCGCGGCGTCCAGCACGGCGTCAAGGCTGCCGCCATGTTCTTCAAGCTTGAGGCGATCAAGGTGGCAATGCGAATCGACAAACATCCGGAAACTCTCAGACTGGGGGCCACGCGAGGCATGGCGAAAACATGAACGACCGACACGCCAGCATGGCGGCACCGGTCGGGGGGACAGGCAGAGCGGGATCAGCTCATAGCGTATAGGTGGCGTGGCCCTTGCCCAGCATGCCGGCCAGATGGTTCTCGATATGATCACGCACCTGGCGGTCCTCTTCACTGAAGTGGATGCCGATGCCTGCGGTACGGCGACCGCCGACACCCGAGGGGGAGATCCAGACCACGCGACCGGTGACCGGAATGCGCTCGGATTCTTCCGGCAATGTCAGCAGCAGGTAGACCTCCTGCCCCATGGTGTAGCGCTCGGTGGTCGGCACGAAGATACCGCCTCGCACGAGAGTCGACATGTAGGCGGCCAGCAATGTCTTCTGGTCGCGAATCGTCAGCGACAGTGCCTTCTGGCCTTGCTGTGGAGCGGTGTGCATCCTTCACCTCCGGCCGGTGATCCGGCGAATTCAGTCTCGTGGCTCGGCGTCTGCTCTTCTCACGGCGACGCCGAGCAGCGTGAATCTCATGGCGCCTGTCCTGCGGTTCGCGCGGCGCCTGCTGTCAGTCTAGCCCGCGGGGCACGTTGAGCGCTGCCTCCTGCTCACGGGCATCACGAACGCAGCAGCGCTGCCCAACGCACCAGCCAGGATTCCAGCACCAGCTGCGGGTTGGGGTTGCCCCCCGCCGCCAGCAGACGGCGCTGCTCACGGGCAAAGTCCAGCAGCTTGAACCAGTCACGGGTGCGACCATTCTTGACCGCCTGACGCAACAAGGGCTCAAGACTCGGGTCACGCAGCTGCGCGGTATTGCCAGACAAGCCCATGCGAATCAGATCTTCCAGCCAGGCAATACCGTACCACAGCACCTGCGACAGCGGTTGGCGCTCCAGACGCCAGGCTTCCGCCACCGGCTCTCCCCCGCGCACCAGCGCGTCGAACAGTTCACGCAATGCCTGCCTGAGCTGGCGCTGGTCCGCCTCGCCCAGACGCACCGCCAGCTGCGGCAGGCCTCCTGCCATGCGCAGCAACGATTGGGCATCTTCGCCCAGCTGCTCGCTCAACCACGGCAGACTGTCTTCAGCCGACGGAATCACCAGGGGCCACTGCTGGCAGCGGGAGCGAATGGTCGGCAGCACGCGCGATGGCATGTCACTGAGCAGGATGAACAGGGTGTTGGCGCCGGGCTCCTCGAGACTCTTGAGCAGCGCGTTGGCCGAGGCGATGTTCATCGATTCCGCCGGCTGCAGGCGAATGACACGATAGCCGCCCTGCTGGGCCGTCTGGGCGACGAACCGATTGACGTCGCGGATCGGGTCGATACGGATCATCTTGCCGACGTCCTGAGGTGACACCGCCATCAGGTCAGGATGATGCCCTGCCGCCAGCATGTGGCAACCATGGCAGTCACCGCAGGCGGCAGCGCCGGGCTTGCCCTGTGCGGTGCGGCATAGCACACGGGCGATCATCGCATCCGCGAGTTCCTGCTTGCCAAGCCCCGAAGGCCCGCTGAGCATCACCGCGTGCGGCAGGCGACCGCTGTCATGCACGGCGGTGAAGTGCTGCCACAGCGAGTGCTGCCACGGCAGCGGCGAGAAACTCGAGAGTGTCACGCCGTCATCGCTGGATCGCGTTGCGCTCATGCGGTCTCTCCTGCCTGCCAGGCGGCGATGCGGGCCGACAGCACGCCGGCGATCTCGGCCTGTACCTCTGCCAGCGACTGATCGGCATTGATGGTGGCAAAGCGCTCGGGGTCTGCATCGCGCCGCTGGTGATAGCCGACTCGCACCGCTTCGAAGAACTGCTCGGCTTCCTGCTCGATGCGATCCGCGCCTTCGCCGGTTTCGGCGCGCCGTGCGGCCAGACGCCCTCGTGCGGCCTCGACCGGCATGTCCAACAGCAACGTCAGATCCGGCTGCAGCCCTTTCTGCACCAAGGCTTCCAGTGTGGTGATGTCGGCCAGCGGCAAGCCACGCCCGCCGCCCTGATAGGCGAAGGTGGCATCGGTGAAGCGATCACACACCACCCAGGCACCACGTTCCAGCGCCGGGCGAATGGTCGCGGCCAGGTGCTGGGCACGCGCGGCGAACATCAGCAGCAGCTCGGCATCATCGCTCAAGGCCTCCGCGGGGGCCGGGTCCAGCAACAACCGGCGTATGGCTTCCGCCCGCTCACTGCCTCCGGGTTCCCGCGTACGCACCACCTCGATGCCGTGCGCCTCGAGCTCGGCGACCACGAAGGCGACATTGGTGCTCTTGCCGACACCTTCTCCTCCTTCCAGGGTGATGAAACGCCCCGTCGATGGGCTCACCTCGAGGGGGGGGATGTGGCGAGAAGACGTCGTGCTTGCGGCGCTCGGACGTGAAGACATGAGGTTTCCTGATTCAGACGGCAGATGACTCGCGACGAAGGCCCACGCGGCATGGCGATGATCACCGGACCACGCGGACATTTCGCCTCATTCACGGCGTATTACCGGTTGAGAATATAGCGGCGCACGGCGTTGTTGTGCTCTCGCAGAGTGCGCGAGAAGTGGTGCTTGCCCTCGCCCTTGGCGACGAAGTAGTAGGTGTCGCCTGGCTTGGGGTGCACCGCGGCTTCCAGAGCGGCACGCCCCGGCATCGCGATGGGTGTCGGCGGCAGGCCGGTGATCACGTAGGTATTCCAGGGGGTCGGCTTGCGCAGATCGGCACGCGACAGCGAGCCATCATAATCCTCCCCCAGACCGTAGATCACGGTCGGGTCGGTCTGCAGGCGCATGCCACGCTCCATGCGACGCTTGAACACGCCGGCGATCTCGCCACGCTCTTCCGGGGCACCGGTCTCGCGCTCGATCAGCGAGGCCAGAATCAGGGCCTCGTACGCGGTGGTGATCGGCAGGTCGTCATCACGCCCGGCCCACACGTCCTCAAGCGTCTTGCTCATGCGCGCGTAGGCCTGCTTGTAGAGCGACAGATCGCTCACGCCCTTGTGATAGCGGTAGGTGTCCGGGAAGAAGCGCCCTTCCGGCTTCTCGCCTTCTGCCCCTACGGCCGCCATCAGTTCCTCATCGCTCATGTCGCGAGTCGTGTGCTCAAGCTTGGGTGAGGCGTCCATGGCGGTACGCATCTGGGCGAAGGTCCAGCCTTCCGGCACGGTCAGGGTATAGCTGACGACGTCATCGCTGGACAGCAGTGCCACCAGCTCACGCCCGTTCAGGCCCGGCGTGAGACGGAATTCACCGGCGCGCAAACCATTGACGGCATCAGGCTCCAGACGTGCCCATACCTTGTACGGCCAGCTGGCCTCGATGATGCCTCGGGATTCCAGCTCGCTCACCACCTTGGAGAGACTGGCACCGCGCGGGACCTCGAACAGCTGTTCCTGCTCGATCGCCAGCGGTGACAGCAACTGTGCCTGCCAGTAACGAAAGCCCACCATACCCGCAGCCACGGCCACGACGACCAGCATCAGAAGGATCTTGAATACACGCATAATCGGATTTCCAGTCTTCATGGCGAAGAAGGTGTCTGCTCGGGAACGCCCCCGCAGCCTGGACGCCTTCCATCAATACGCGGGCTCGCCCAGCAAGCGCGCGACAATGTCGTTCAGTGACGCAAGCGCCGGATGCCCCTCATCACTCCATTGGGCCAGAGGCGCTCCCGACGCCGCCAGCAAGGTGCGCAGCGGCCAGACGCCCTGCACGGAATTCATCACCACCACCACCTCGGCCGCCCTCAGTGATGCCAGTCCTTCGCGCACTCGCATGACGGGGAGCTCGGCCTCTAGCGCCACCAGCAAGGTGCCCTCGACACCGGCGCGATCCAGGCATGGCGTGAACCATTGCCCGTCGCGATACCAGGCGAGGTTCATGCTGGTGGCCTCGACGAGCTCATCGCTTGCCGTCAGCAACAGCCCCTCCCGGATGGCGGGGTCTGTCCACTCACGGCGTGCCAGCACATTCTCGAGCCGGTTGAGATGCTTGAGTCCCGCCAGCGCCGGCTGCTCCGCCACGCGCAATTCGCACACGCGCGCCGTGATGCCCTGACGGGCCTCACGATTGACCACAAAGGGCATTGCGCGTGCCCGCAGACGAGGTTCGGGTGACTCGGGTGCCTTGTAGCCACGACCACCGGACCCGCCGGTGACGACCAGCTTGAGCACCTCGAGCCCCTCGCCCCGACAGACGTCCAGACACGCATCGAGCGCCTGCGACGAGGGCACGGGCAAGCCAAGTCGCCGGCAACCACGGGTCAGTCGCGCCAGGTGCCGTGACCATAGCTGCGGCTGGCCATCGCGCACCAGAATCGTCTCGAACACGCCCTCACCGTAGGCAAGGCCGCGATCCTCCATGGGCAGGTCCGCCGCAAGCGAGTCGTGAAGCATCTCCTGCGTGGTACCGGTATGGTCAGCCGTCATCGATGCAACACTCCTTCGCGACATGCATGGCACACAAGGTGTCAGCAAGACATCGTGATCCGGTCATCACCGCCTGGCAACGCCCCACAGACAGACGCGCCCCCGGATGGGAGCGCGTCAGAGGGGAGATCACGACAGCGTGCGACCTCAGTCCTTGAGCTTGCCGAACACCAACGAGCCGTTGGTGCCACCGAAGCCGAAGGAGTTGGACAGGGTGTACTCGATCTTCATGTCGCGTGCGACATTGGGAACGTAATCGAGATTGCAGCCCTCGGCCGGATTGTCGAGGTTGATGGTCGGCGGGGCGACCTGATCACGCATCGCCAGCACGCAGAACACGGCCTCGACGGCACCGGCGGCACCCAGCAGGTGACCGATCATCGACTTGGTGGAACTGACGGCCACATTGCGCGCCGCGTCGCCCAGCACGGATTCGACGGCCAGGCTCTCGGCCTTGTCGCCGGCATTGGTGGACGTGCCGTGAGCATTGATGTAATCGATCTCGCTCGGGTCCAGCTTGGCATCCCGAATGGCGTTGCGCATCGAGGCGGCCGCGCCACGGCCGTCTTCAGGCGGCGCCGTCATGTGATGCGCATCATCGGACATGCCGAAACCGAGCACCTCGGCGTAGATGGTCGCACCACGTGCCTTGGCGTGCTCATACTCTTCCAGCACCACGACACCGGCACCGTCGGACAGCACGAAGCCATCACGATCACGGTCCCATGGGCGGCTGGCCGCCTGAGGGTCGTCGTTGCGGGTCGAGAGCGCGCGCGCCGCGGAGAAGCCGCCCAGACCCAGCGGTGTGGTCGCCATCTCGGCACCACCGGCCACCATCACGTCAGCATCGCCGTAGGCGATGGTACGAGCGCTGTAACCGATGTTGTGCGTTCCGGTGGTACAGGCGGTGGTGATCGCGATGTTGGGGCCGCGATAACCGAACTGGATCGCCAGGTTGCCGGAGATCATGTTGATGATGGAGCCCGGCACGAAGAACGGCGAGATGCGACGCGCACCGCCTTTCTCCAGCGCCTTGTGATTGTGCTCGATCATCGGCAGACCACCGATACCGGAACCGATGGCAACACCGATGCGATCGGCATTGTCTTCCGTGCACTCGATACCGGAATCGGTGATGGCCTGATGGGCCGCCGCGATACCGTACTGGATGAAGAGGTCCATCTTGCGGGCCTCTTTCGGGTTCAGATACTGACCCACATCGAAATTCTTGATGGAACCGCCAAAACGGGTATTGAAACCGCTGACATCGAAATGCTCGATGGGTGCGATGCCACTCTTGCCCGCCTTGATGTTGCTCCAGCTTTCCTCGACGGTATTCCCTACCGGGGTCACCAGGCCTAGACCTGTCACCACTACCCTTCTGCGAGGCATCGTGTCTCCTCCAAAACTATCGACTTGGCACGCCTGGGCCAGCTGCACCTGGGCGGTAATTGAGCGCATTATACAGAAACCTTGCCAGTGATGGGCAGTCGGTTTTCCTGCGGTTTTCCAGACGCTGTCCTGCGCACAGGCAACGGGGGTGACACCGCCATGTCACCTGCGATCAACACTGCCGACCACACGCCCTGCTCCCGCCTCTTTTCGCCCACAAAGACAGGGCTCTGGCACAGGAAGGTCGCGCGAGACATCCCGCGACAGGCTCACGCTCCTGCGCAGACCTCGCCCTTGCCTCGGACGTCGCCCGCCCCTGGCACCGCCAAACTCTCGCATCTCCCGCCGGCAGAGAAGTCTGCCGTCCTTGCTGGCCGCTCTGCCGAGAAAGGCACGGCCGACCAGCGCTCAAGAGTGACGAATGGCAGAAACGACAAGAGCCGCACTGAAGACAGTGCGGCTCTTGAACGTACAGACGATTGCATCACGACCCTGAGCCACGAAGGGCCCGCTGGTCGCTTCAATCCACCTTACTGGTGGTTGACGATGTAATCGATAGCTTCCTGCACGGTGGTGATCTTCTCTGCTTCTTCGTCAGGAATTTCAGTATCGAATTCCTCTTCCAGAGCCATCACCAGCTCAACGGTGTCCAGGGAGTCGGCGCCCAGGTCTTCAGTGAAAGAGGAAGAGTTCTGGATGTCTTCTTCTTTGGCGTTCAGGCGCTCGGCCACAACCTTCTTGACGCGTTCTTCAATGGTGCTCATTTAACAATCACTCCTAGTGGTACGGAATCCGCAGCTCGAAAAAGCTGGGCGTAGTTTATAGGCCACCCCAAAAGGACGCAACCACGTCCCCGCGCGGGGCTTAGCGCATGTTCATGCCGCCGTTTACCTGCAACGTCTCACCGGTAATGTAGCCTGCTGCATCACTGGTCAGGAAGCCGACTGCCGCAGCAATCTCTTCCGGCTGGCCAAGGCGCGCCAGCGGGATGTTGCCGAGCAGCGCTTCGTGCTGCGCTTCCGGCAATGCTTCGGTCATGTCAGTGGCGATGAAGCCCGGCGCCACTGAATTGACGGTAATATTGCGCGACGCGACTTCACGCGCCAGCGAGCGGGCAAAGCCTTCCATGCCTGCCTTGGCGGCAGCATAGTTGACCTGACCGAGGTTGCCCATGGTCGCGACCACGGACGAGATGTTGACGATGCGACCGAAGCGCGCCTTGGTCATGCCGCGCAGGCAGCTCTTGCTGACACGGAAGACCGACTTGAGGTTGGTGTCGAGCACCGCATCCCAATCGTCTTCCTTGAGGCGCATCAGCAGGTTGTCACGGGTGATGCCGGCGTTGTTGACCAGGATGGTCGGTGCGCCGAAGCGCTCGCCGATTTCCTTGAGCACGGCGTCGACGCTGGCCTGGTCGGTGACGTTGAGCAGCATGCCCGCGCCTTCGATACCGTGCGCCTCGAGGTCAGCGCCGATGGCGGCCGCCCCTTTTTCGCTTGTGGCCGTGCCGATCACGATACGGCCCTGACGGCCGAGTTCACGGGAGATGGCTTGGCCGATGCCACGACTGGCACCGGTTACCAGTGCGATTCTGCGTTCGCTCGTCATCTTGAGTCCTGAGTTGGCTGATCCAAGTCACATGACTGGCCGCGCGGGCCAATCACGAGCTTACTGATTCTGTTCGGCAGCGGTCTCACGGGCAAGTTCCAGCGCCGCTTCCAGGCTGTCCGGGTCGTTCACGGCCAGGCCACGGGCCTGACGCTGGATACGCTTGCCGAGACCGGTCAACACCTTGCCCGGACCGCATTCGATGAAGGTCCGCGCGCCGCTGTCGAACATGGCATTGACGCAATCCGTCCAGCGCACCGGCTGATAGAGCTGCTCAATCAGACGCTGACGCAGTGTCTCGACATCCTCATGGGCCTTGGCATCGACATTCTGGATGACGGTGTAGCGCGGCGCACGGAAGTCGATGTCGTTCATCGCCTCGGCCAGCTTGTCAGCCGCCGGACGCATCAGATCGCAATGCGAAGGCACGGAGACCGGCAGCGGCATGGCACGCTTGGCACCCGCCTCCTGACACGCCGCGATGGCACGCTCGACGGCAGCCGTGCCGCCCGCGATGACCACCTGACCCGGCGCATTGTAGTTGACTGCCGCGACCACTTCACCCTGCGCCGCACTGGCACAGGCAGCTTCGACCTGAGCATTCTCGAGACCGAGAATGGCCGCCATCGCGCCCTGCCCCTGAGGCACGGCAGTCTGCATGGCTTCGCCGCGCAGATTGACCAGCTTGACGCCTTCGGCAAAGCCGATCACGCCGGCGCAGACCATCGCGCTGTATTCGCCCAGGGAGTGACCGGCCATGCGCGCCGGACGCGGACCTTCCAGCTCCTGCCAGACGCGCCAGATGGCAACGCTGGCCGTCAGAAGCGCAGGCTGGGTCAACTCGGTACGATTGAGCTCCTCTGCCGGGCCTTCCTGCGTCAGATGCCAGAGATCGCGCCCCAGCGCGTCAGAGGCTTCTTCGAAGGTAGTGCGGACGACGCTGTAGCGCTCCGCCAGCTCCCGCAGCATGCCGACCTGCTGGGAGCCCTGTCCCGGGAAGATGAGGGCCAGGGAATCTGTCATTGCTGTCACCATTTCCATCTGTTCAGGTGGGACTGACACGGGTAAGGAAACCCGATTTCCGCTGGCCCGCCAGTGCGCTGCGCCGTGTCGCTCCCATCCGGAGCCATTCACCAACGCCACACACTCCTGCCAGGGGAAAGCCTGCTTCTCCCTTCACTGCATTGTACTCACCAGCGACACACTTGCTGCCTGCTACCACCCTCTCACTCGCCATTTCTCGCGAGCACAGGCCTTAACACCTGCCGGACATCCCGGACATCAGGCGGCGCCTTCGCGTCAGACCCGATGCCACATCGGTCGGGCGCAGGCATTGTCGCACCGAGTGAGACCAAGCTCGACCCCCGCCGACCAAGAATCCGACCAATTTACGCAATTAACCCGGCAGGCTGCCCTTGAGAGCATGCGCAAGACGCTCCGGCAAGCCTCGACGCGCCTCACTCGCCGCGCGCGAGACAGCATAGGCGAATCCCTCCGCGGCCGCCCCGCCATGACTCTTGACGACCACGCCAGCCACGCCCAGCAGACTGGCACCGTTGTAGCGCACCGGATCCAGCTGACGAGACAGGCGCGTCAATGCCGGACGTGCCAACCAGGCCATCAGGCGCGTACGCCAATCCGCCGCCAATGTCGCCCCCAGCTGTGCCGACAGCATCTGGGCCAGCCCTTCACTGCTCTTGAGCACGACATTGCCGACGAAACCGTCGCAGACCACGACGTCTACCCCACCTGCAAAGAGGTCGCCCCCTTCAACGAAGCCGAGATAATCGAAATTCGCACCGCTGCCAGCCAGCAAGGCATGCGCTTCCTGCACCTGCGCCGTCCCCTTGCCGGATTCGACACCGACATTGAGCAGCCCCACGCGCGGGTTGGTGACACCTTCCACCAGCTGGCACCGCACGGCACCCATGCGAGCAAATGCCAGCAGATGCTGCGGCGCGACCGCCACATTGGCGCCAAGATCCAGCAGACTGCAGGACCGCTCTCCCTGCGTGGGTACCGCCGCACAGATGGCTGGCCGCTCCACTCCCTCGACCGTTCCCACGTCCCGCATGGCCAACGCCATCAAGGCGCCGGTATTGCCCGCACTGACGCAGGCATCGGCCTGCCCGCTCGCCACCAGGTCGAGCGCACGGGACATGCTGCTGGGCTCGCGACTGCGCACGACACGCGAGGGGCGAGCATCAGACGCGACAATGCCGTCGACAGCGAGTGTCTGAAGGCGATCACGAACACGGGAGAGTGAAGCAGGGAGGGAATCAAGCTCGGCACCCAGAAGATGCCCTGGACCCACCAGCGTGGCGCTGAGTCGTGGGTCACGCAACAGTGCACTGGCAGTGCCCCGTAACGTAGCGCGGGGACCGAAGTCCCCGCCCATCGTATCGATGGCGATACGCACGGCGTTACGCCGTGCGCTGCATCAATGCTTTAGGCATCGACGACTTTACGGCCACGGTAGAAACCGTCGGCAGACACGTGGTGACGCAGGTGAACTGTACCGGTTTCCTTGTCCTGGGACAGGGTCGGTGCAGTCAGGGCGTCGTGGCTGCGACGCATGCCACGCTTGGAACGGGTTTTGCGGTTCTGCTGAACTGCCATGGGAATTACTCCAATCTTGTCGACAAATTGAGTTCAGTGCTTGTCCTTCAGGGTGCCAAGCACACTGAATGGATTCACAGCGGGTGCGTCCGAGGCCTCGGGTTCCACACCGCTGGCCAGCTGGTCGCGAGAGACGGCACAATCGGCCTCCTCGTGGTAGACCACCTGCGGCAGGACAAGGAGCACTTCATCCTCGATCACTGACAGGAGATCCAGCTGTTCGTTTTCCACCACTACCGGCTCGTACTCACCGGGCAGCTGCGATGCCAGTGCGTCATTGGTGACCAGTCCCAACAGGAATTCGCTGGAAAGCGGTTCCGGCTCGGTAGGTCCCAGGCAGCGCTGGCACAGCAGACTTGCCTCGAAGGCGATGCTGCCCTCGATGAAGCTGCGACGCTGAGTATCGATGTCAAAGGCCAACGTGATGCTCACGTCACCCTCCTGTGCACCGATCGCTTCAACTACACGGGGCATGTCCGCCAGAGGAATCACGCCTTCAAGGCGTTTTCCCGCTGACGCCAGCCGGTAGGGCTCGACCTTGGTCGGCAGTCTTGTGGTCAACATAGGCGCGCCATAATAGGGATTCCCCCTCCCGGTGTCAAAATGCATGAGCAACTTGTTCATTCTGCCAGCCCACGGCATGGCGGCCTTTCCGCGCCACCCGACCCGAGCATGAGCACAGATGAGGTCAGGCGGATCCTTCAGCGCGCGATTGTACGCCTGTGTCGCTTCAATGCCGAGAGGATTTGCGGCATCCTCCAATCTCAAGCATATCAACGAGTTGTCGTGAGAATGCATGGCGGCGATGCATCACACGGAGAATCACGCGCGCGCCGCCCCCTCTCGACCTCCTGCCCTCTCATGCTCCGCCCCCTTCGCGCCCCGAACGCCTGCACGAATCGAGAGCCCAAAAAGAGAACAACGCCATGACACGACTGGTACTGGCTTCCAGCTCCCGCTGGCGCCGAGCCTTGCTTGATCGACTCGGACTCCCCTACACATGGGGGGCGCCTGACATCGATGAAACCCCTCGTCCCACGGAATCTCCCGAGGCACTGGTCCATCGCCTGTCCCTGGGCAAGGCCAACGCCCTGGCGGAGGCCTATTCACACCACTTGATCATCGGCAGCGACCAGGTGGCCGTCTTCGAGGGCGAGATCCTCGGCAAGCCACAGGACCTGGCCGCCGCCCGCGCTCAGCTGACACGCTTCTCGGGACGCCGTGTCCGCTTCGTCACCGGCCTGGCGCTGTTGGATACACACAGCGCGCGACACTGGGTCTGCCATGAAAGCTACGACGTGGTGTTTCGCACGCTGAGCGAGCAGGAGATCACGCGTTACGTCGAGCGCGAATGCCCGCTGGACTCGGCCGGCAGCTTTCGCATGGAGGGGTTGGGCATCACGCTCTTCGAGCGTCTCGAGGGACGTGATCCCAACACCCTGATCGGCCTGCCGCTGATTCGCCTGTGCGAACTGTTGCGTGAGGCAGGCCTGGATCCACTGCTGGAGGACTAGGGCAGGCGATAGCTGACCGGCGAGACATTGGCGTCAAGCCCCAACGCGCTGGCCATCACACCGGCAAAGCGCCGCGTGAAGCGCTCGAAGGGATCCTGACGCGGCGTGTAATCATGCACGCCACCCTGCGGCGCCAGTTCGGCGGCCAGCTCCTCAAGCGTTGCGGTGCGATCCACAAGCCCGAGCGCGCGAGCCTGCTCGCCGGTCCAGATCAGCCCGGAGAACAGCGCCGGATCGTCCTTGAGCCGCTCACCGCGCCCGGCCTTGACCGCCGCGATGAACTGCTGGTGAGTCGTGGCCAGCACGTTCTGCCAGAAGTCGCGCTGTTCAGGCGAGATCTCGGAGAAGGGATCGAGAAACGCCTTGTTGTCACCTGCCGTGAATACACGTCGCTCGATTCCCAGCTCTTCCATCGGCCCCTTCAGCCCGAAGCTCGAGGAGATCACCCCGATGGACCCGACCAGACTCGACGGTGCCGCGAGAATCTCGCCGGCGCCAGCTGCCATGTAATAGGCGCCACTCGCCCCGAGATCCTCGATCACGGCGATCACCGGCTTGCCACCCTGCTCCCGCATGCGCATCAACTCGTCATAGACGCGCTGGGACTGCACGGGACTGCCGCCGGGGGAATTGATATCCAGCACCACCGCCACGGAGGCCGGCGACTCATTGGCCGCTCGCAGGCCCTTGATGATGCGCTCGGCATTGGCTTCGCCATCCGCCTCGATCACGCCCTTGACGCGCACGACACCGAGGTGCCGTTCACCGGGCAAGGCTGCCGGCTGGCTGCCGAGCGTGAAGAGGGTCACGGATGTCGCGATCGAGGCAATGAACAACAACGCGAACAGGAAGCGAAAGAACAGCTTCCAGCGCCTGGAGCGCCGTTGCTCGGTGACCACGCCCTGCACCCAGCGGTCCATCATCTCGAGCTGCACGGTACGCTCACGCGCCTGCCAGTCCACCTCGCTGCTGGAGGTGGCAGCGCTGTCAGCGCCCTGTCCGCTCGCGCCCGCTCCCCCCTCGTCCTTGCCACCTGGCCCTTCACGCCAGGGATCCTGCGGCCTGTCACTCATCGCTTGCTGCTCCTGTCATGGGCAGGACACCGTCATCATCTGACCGCGCCAAGCCACTCCATCAATTCATCGAAGTGCGAGACGATGCGCTGTGGGGCACAGGCCTCGAGTCGCGGCACGCTGTGCACGCCATAGGTGACACCGACACTGTGCATGCCCAGCGCACGCGCCATCTCGAGATCATATTCGGTATCGCCGACCATCAGCGCCTCATGCGCCTCAACGTTCAGCTCGGCCAGCAGCTCTTCGAGCATCAGTGGATGCGGCTTGGACAGCGTCATGTCCGCGGTACGCGAGGCGTGGAACCAGTCACCGCAGTCATGGGCCTGGAACATCCGATCAAGCCCGCGACGACTCTTGCCCGTCGCGACGGCCAGCAGCTGCTCCGGGTGAGCTCGCAGACGCTCGATGCCATTTTCCACGCCCGGAAAGAAATCCAGCGGCGTGGTATCGACTGCCACGAAATGCTGCTTGTAGGCCTCGACCAGTGCCTCGCACTGGGCAGCCGAAGCTCCGGGGAACAGCCGCGCCATGGCCTCCGGCAATCCGAGACCGATGATGTCGCGCGCGGCATGCGCCGGAAGCTCTCCCATGCCGACCGCCAGCGAGGCCGCCTGCAGGCAATCGACGATGCGTGCCTCGGAGTCCATCAAGGTACCGTCCCAATCGAAGATGACCAGACGATAGCGAGGTGAAGGCAGTACCGCAGAGGCGTCAGTCATGACGGGCTCCCAATTCTCGAGCATTGGCAAGGACGCGCTTCATGCGCTTGTCCAGCGGCGCACGGACCGTCACGGTCCGCCCGTCGGTGGGGTCCGGGAAGCTGAGCTGAGCGGCATGCAGGAACAGGCGCTCCAGCCCGACCTTCTTCGCCAGCGCATTGCCGCGCTCGGTCCCGTACTTGGTATCGCCGAGCAGCGGGTGACCGGCATGCACGGAGTGCACACGAATCTGGTGGGTACGCCCGGTGATCGGCTCGGCCTCGACCAGCGTCATGCTGGGATAGGCTTCGCGCACCGCATAACGGGTACTGGCCGTCTTGCCGGCCTCGTCGACGCGCACGCGACGCTCCCCGTTGCCGCCGTCGTAACGCTCAAGCGGTGCATTGACGTAATCACGCCGCGAGTCCCAGCGCCCTTCCACCAGCGCCAGATACAGCTTGGTCATCTTGTGGGCCTTGAGGTCCGCATTGAGCTGCAGCAACGCCGCACGCGTCTTGGCCAGCAGGATGCAGCCGGAGGTATCACGATCCAGACGATGGACCAGCTCCAGAAACGGCAGTTCATCACGAATCTGACGCATGGCCTCGATCAGCCCGATCTTGACGCCGCTCCCGCCGTGCACGGCGAGACCGGACGGCTTGTTGATGACCATGAAATCATCGGTCTCGCGCACGATGCAGCCCGCCAGCACCTCACGCAGATTGCCACTGACTTCCTGCACCGCGGCTTCCGGCGACAGGCGCAGTGGCGGTACACGCACCAGGTCTCCCGCCTGCAGGCGATAGTCGACCTTGATGCGCTTCTTGTTCACCCGAACCTCACCCTTGCGCACGATGCGATAGATCAAGGCCTTGGGTGCCCCCTTGAGACGTGTACGCAGGAAATTGTCGATGCGCTGCCCGGCCAGTTCCGGGGCAACCTCGATCCACTGGACTGATTGGCCCTCGGCCATGTCTCGCTCCTTTCCGGCCTCGCCTTCGCGCGGCCTGTTCATCATGTTGCCGTACGCCGGGGCGCACTCAGACTGGCCATTCTACGGTGTCATGCGACCAATGGGGAATCATCCCGCCATCGGAGGGCTCTGGCTGCGCCGCTCAAGGCCGCGAAACCCGGGACGAATGGCGGGCTTTCGGGCGAAGCATTTGATATGCCTGCCGAATTGCTGGCCCATACCTTTACTGGTATATTCGGGCCCAGTGAGATGGGCCTTCTCTATATGCCTGATCACCCGCGTCACGACCCCGCCGAGACGGCGAGGTAGACGGTTCTGCATGCGGCGTGAAACCCCATGCAGACCACGTGAACAGGGCCAGCCGGCCCACGACGAAACAATGCGCACCGACGTCAGCACCGTGCAGAGTCTTCACGCACCCTGTTGTCACCTGGACTGTCGGCCGCGTGCTGTCCTGCGCAACGGGTCTGCCGATTGCAGATCACGAATGCCGCCTCACGGACAGTCGTCCAATGCCGCTGGCTGGCCAGCATCATGACGAAAGACATCGATAACGTCCGCGCCAGAGATGGCGAGGTAACGCTATCAGCGGGCGCGGGACGTGTTACCCCGCGCGCCGCAGCGCGACCGGCCGTGACGCCACCTCCCCGCGAGACACGTCACTGCCCTCGAGCGCAGCAACACGATGCAATGCCCAGCCTTCTGGTGGGCCAATGACACACTACCGCCCGGGCATGATGCCCGGGCAATCATTCGATATCCGTGCCGAAGGCCGGCGTCGATGAATCGGCGAATGCCAGGTGTTAGGGAAGAGACCGCAGGGCCGGAGGAGTCAACGTTCCCCGCAACACGTCCTGCCTCTTTCCAGTACTCAACATGATCATGCCGCATGTGGCACGTCACGAGACGTGCCTGCATGCGAAAGACGCATCCCACGACATGCGCTGAGCACAACACGAAGCTGAAAACGGTTCCTCGTCGCCGACGCAAATGCGGCTGCCCTTCGGCACGCCCAGTCTAGCGAGACGACATGAAACGGATGCTCATCAACGCGACCCAGCCGGAAGAGCTGCGCGTCGCACTGGTCGACGGACAACGCCTTTACGATCTCGACATCGAGTCTGGTGCCCGCGAGCAGAAGAAAGCCAACATCTACCGCGGCAAGATCACCCGCATCGAGCCCAGTCTGGAAGCCTGCTTCGTCGATTTCGGCGCCGATCGCCACGGCTTCCTGCCGCTCAAGGAAATCTCCCGCGAGTACTTCAGCAAGGACCCGGGCCAAGGCCGCCCCAACATCAAGGAAGTGCTCAAGGAAGGCCAGGAAGTCATCGTCCAGGTCGACAAGGAAGAGCGTGGCAACAAGGGCGCCGCCCTGACCACCTTCATCAGTCTGGCCGGCCGCTTCCTCGTGCTGATGCCCAACAACCCGCGTGCCGGTGGCATCTCCCGCCGCATCGAGGGGGAAGAGCGCGCCCAGCTGAAAGAGGCGATGAACAGCCTCACCCTGCCGGACAAGATGGGCGTCATCGTACGCACCGCCGGTATCGGCAAGAGCGCAGAAGAGCTCCAATGGGACCTCGACTATCTGGCACAGGTCTGGGATGCCGTCACCAAGGCTGCCGCCAGCCGCCCTGCCCCCTTCCTGATCTATCGTGAATCCAATGTCATCATCCGTGCCATGCGCGACTATCTGCGCAATGACATCGGTGAGGTGCTGATCGATTCCGGTGACGTCCAGGAAGAAGCCCTGTCCTTCGTCCGTCAGGTCATGCCGAGCTATCAGCAGAAGATCAAGCTCTATGAAGACGACGTCCCGCTGTTCTCGCGCTTCCAGATCGAATCCCAGATCGAGACCGCCTATCAGCGCGAAGTGAAGCTGCCTTCCGGTGGCGCCATCGTCATCGACCACACCGAAGCTCTCGTCTCCATCGACATCAACTCCGCGCGTGCCACGCGTGGCAGCGATATCGAGGAAACCGCGCTGCAGACCAATCTGGAAGCGGCGGACGAGATCGCGCGCCAGCTGCGTCTGCGTGACATCGGCGGCCTGGTGGTGATCGATTTCATCGACATGACCCCGGCGCGCAATCAGCGTGAAGTCGAGAATCGCGTGCGAGACGCGCTCAAGATCGACCGCGCTCGCGTGCAGATCGGTCGCATCTCACGCTTCGGCCTGATGGAAATGTCGCGCCAGCGCCTGCGTCCGTCACTGGGCGAGACCAGCGGCGTGGTCTGCCCGCGCTGTGACGGCCAGGGCACCATCCGCGACGTGCGCTCCATGGCGCTCTCGATCATGCGCCTGATCGAGGAAGAGGCCATGAAGGAGCGCAGCTCGCAGATCCGCGCCATCCTGCCGGTGCCGGTCGCGACCTACCTGCTCAACGAGAAGCGCGCCACGCTGTTCGACATCGAGCGTCGTCAGGGCGTCAATGTCGTGCTGCTGCCGAACCCGGAACTCGACACGCCGCACTACGAAGTCGTGCGTCTGCGTGATGACCATGTCGATGAAGACGGTGCCGACAAGTCCAGCTTCGAGCTGTCCGTCGAGACCGAAGTCGGCAAGGAGCCGGATCCGAACTTCGACAAGCCACCGGCACGCACCGAAGCGGCGGTCAAGAGTGTGTCCCACACGACACCAGCCCCCGCCTCCGCACCGGAAGTCAGCAAGCCTGCCGAGCCCGCCGAGACTGACGAGAACACCTCCGCTTCCGGCAACGGCAACGGCAACGGCAACGACAATGCCAAGAACGGCAACCGTCGTCGCAATGGCAATGGCAGCAATAACCGCAGCCGCAACGACAATCGCAACGACAGCCAGAGCGAGACTCGCAACGACAGTCGTCAGGGATCGCGCAGCGACACTCGTAATGACGGCCGCAATGCCAATCGCAACGACAATCGTCAGACCTCTCGCAATGACGGGCGCAATGCGGTGAGCAAATCCGAGGCCACAGCGACCCCGGCCACCCAGGCACCGGCAACAGCCCCTTCCGGCGGCGGCCTGCTGGCACGTCTGGCCAAGGGCTTCAGCCGCCTGCTGGGCAGCGACGACAGCGCCAGCGCGACGCCGGCCAAGTCCAGCGAAGCCCGCAAGGCACTGGAAAAGGCACGCGAGCGTCGCGAAAGCGTCAGCGAAGCCTCAACCGACGGCAATGCACGCAAGGATGGCCGCAATGCCAACCGCGGCAACGCACGCAACGACAATCGTCGCCGCAACGCCGAGGGCGATTCACGCCAGCAGGACTCGCGTCAGCAGGACTCGCGTCAGCAGGACTCTCGTCAGCAGGACACGCGCGGCAACGACAACGATGGTCGCAACGACAGTCGCAACGATGGTCGCAACGACAGCCAGAGCGACAACCGCTCCGAGGGTCGCAACAACAACAAGCGTCGTCAGCGCAATGACCGTGGCAATCGTCGCAAGTCCAGCGAGTCGCGTCAGGACAACGCTCAGGACATTGTGACCAACGACAGCAAGCCGCAGGCAGAAGCGACGGAGAAGACATCCGACGCACAGACACCTGCCAAGGCGCCGTCTGGCAATGATGCCAAGAGCGATGCCAAGCAGAACGTTGCCAAGCAGAACGATGCCAAGCAGAACGAGGCCAAGCAGGACAATGCTGCCAAGCGTGATGACAAGCCGGCGCGCCGTGAGAAGCCTTCCAAGGCGGACAAGGCAGAGCAGGTCAACAGCCATCATGCTCGCGAGTCCATCAAGGCGGCAGAACAGGCCCAGCAGAGCGAGCAGCAGGCAGACGATGTCCAGCAGCCGACGCGCAACAATCCGCGCGCTCGTAGCCGCAGCCATGCACTCAACCCCGACGCCATCGCTCAGCAGCAGTCCCTGAAGGCCATGGCACTGGCCGGCCCGCAGGCGCAGAGCGCTCAGCCAGCCGACGCCGTGCTCGATGACGTCGCCTCGACCGCAGCACCGCAGCAACCGGTTCCCGCCGTTGCCGAGGAAGGTGCCGAAGGCGTGAAGGTCGCGCCTGAGACGGTCGAGAGCAGTGAACCGCAAGCGCAAGCTGTCGTCGCTGACAGCGATGGCGACAAGGCAGCACCTGCCGACACCAGTGCCGACGTCAGCGCCAAGGTGGAGACGGAGGTGACGCCGGCCGTGGCAGTGACCGCTGACAACGCCTCGCCTGATGAGCAGCCGTCGGTCGCCGAGACGCCAGAGGCGCCGGAAATCAGTGCGCCCAGCACGCAAGCCCTGCAACAGGACGTGACGACACGGGATGGCTCTGCCGAGGTCAGCGACTCCAGCACCGCGCCTGCCACGCCCCATCAGGCTCAGCGCACTGAACAGCACGCCACCCAGCGTACTGAGCAGCATGCACCGCAGCAGGCCAACGCTCATCAAGCGCAGGCCGAGACGCTGAGCGCAACGACCAAGACCGATGCCGACACCTCTGAAACCGTGTCCGATGCCGAGGCCGATGTGGCAGCAACGGACGTCAAGGCGGATGACAGCGCGGTACAGGCGCAGGTCGCGGTGGAGACCGCACCGGAAGCGGCCGTCGACAGCCAGGCGCTGAAGGACAGCGTGATGCCGCAGGAGACGGCGTCCGTGGCCGAGACCGAAGCTTGTGTGGAAGCAGACACGCCCCATCGCACTGAGCACGCCAGCGAAGCGGCGACGCAGCCAGAGACGGCAGCTCAGGTAGAAGCGACTCCTGAGACTGCTCCTACCGAGCGCGATGCAGGGCAGTCTGAAGCCGCCAAGCCGGAAGTGCAGCAGCCACAGACGGAATCTGCCGCGACCCCGCTGGCGTCGACTCAGGCCGATGCACAGCCTGATGCGTCTCAGGCAGAGGCTGCGCCAGTAGAGCCCGCTCTGGAAGATGTCGAGGCGACCGCCTCCGTGCAGACGGAAACGCCAGCACAGGATGACGACATCGCCGCGGCAGACGCTCAGGCACCTGCAAGCGATGACAAGCAAGATGAGGCAGCCGGGACCGCCAACGCTTCACGTCGCCGCCGTGGTGCTCGCGCCTACAATGACCCGCGCGAAGTTCGTCGTCGTGAGCGTGAGGCCGCCGAGAAAGCGGCCGCCGATGCTCAGGCGACAGAGGGTCAGGCAGAAGTCAGCTCGCAGGACAACGACGACAGCACGACACGTTGAGCCCTGCCCCCTGCCTCACCGGCTTCATCGGTGCAGGCAGGGGATTGACCCGCCACGAAAAAGCCCCGCAGAGTGATCTGCGGGGCTTTTTCGTGGCGGAATACCTTCGACAAACCGACCAACCGTCAGGAAGGCGTCGCGGCCATCTCTCCCAGTACGCGCGGTTCCTGCTCCAGCCAGACCCCGAAGCGCGCATGAACGCTCTCACGCACCTCCTGTGCCAGCGCCAGCAGCTCCGAGACCTGCCCGCCCCCAAAGTGAACCAGCACCAGCGCCTGGCGATCATGCACGCCGACATGACCCCGACGTGCCCCCTTGAGGCCACATTGGTCGATCAGCCAGCCGGCCGCCAGTTTCACGCTGCCATCGGCCTGCGGGTAGTGCGGCAAGGTCGGATGATGCGCCAACAGCTCGCGAGCCTCGTCGGCGGCAAGCTGAGGGTTCTTGAAGAAGCTTCCCGCATTGCCGAGCACGGCAGGGTCCGGCAGCTTTTCACTGCGCGTGGCAATCACGGCATTCGCCACGCTCAATGGCGTGATGGCCTCCCCTTGCGGTGTGGCGGCATTGACGCGCTGAGCGAGGTCCCCATAGGCCAGTTGCGGTGTCGCTTCACGCGTCACCACGAACTCCAGGCGAGTGATCAGGACGCGATGCTCAAGCGACCCCTTGAAGAGACTGTCACGGTAGCCGAAGGCGCACTCCTCGCGACTCAGCCAGCGCGTGCTGCCATCCTCCAGCGACATGACTTCCAGTCGCAGCAGATGGTCGGCCAGCTCGACACCATAGGCACCGATGTTCTGGATCGGGGCTGCGCCACAGCAGCCGGGAATCAAGGCCAGATTCTCATAGCCCCACCAGCCAGCTGTCGCCAGCTCCATCACCAGGGCGTGCCAGCGCTTGCCCGCCTCGACACTCACGGTGGCGGTTCTGCCATCCGCTGCCGGCGTGATCGTCATGGCCTCGAAGGCCGGGCGCATCACATGGGCATCCAGCCAGGGCAGCAACACCAGATTGCTGCCCCCACCGATCACCACCAGACGCTCATCGGCCGCACGCGAGTCCAGAATCTGGCGACGCGCCTCGGCCACGCTGCGTGGCTCACTGAAGGTACGTGCGGTGGCGGCAAAGCCCAAGGTATTGCAGGCCGTCAGTGATGCTCTCGTCGATGACTTGTCGGGCGCCATCATGAAGGGGCCCGCGTGACAGGTGGCAGGGCATCGATCAATGCCTCACAGGCGATGTCGATCAGGTCCAGCACCTGCTCGAAGGCCGCAGGCCCCCCGGTATAGGGGTCCGGCACTTCGCGACTGCCTCGCGCCGGAGCCGGCAGCGGCGTCGGCAGCAGGTCCAGCAGACGGCCAAGCAGTGCCGGACTGTCCTGGGGTGCCAGACGCCGCGCGTCACTCAGGTTGGCATCATCCATCACCAGGATCAGATCGACGTCATAAAAGTCCTGCACGCACAGCTGGCGGGCGCGCAGGCCACTGATGTCGTACCCACGCTCAGCCGCATGCGCGATGGCACGTGAATCCGGCGGAGCACCCACATGCCAGTCACTGGTACCACAGCTGTCGACCTCGATGAGCTCATCCAGCCCATGGCGTGCCAGCGCGGCACGCAGTACGCCTTCCGCGCTGGGGGAGCGACAGATATTGCCCAGACAGACCATCAGAATTCGTCTGACCGGCGGTCTGCGCGCCGCTATCCGCTCAAGCAACTCACTCATCACCGGCCTCTTGCGTCAGCCAGTCACGCACGCGCTCGAGATCTTCCTGGGTATCCACACCGGCAGGATGGGAGGTGCAGGCGATGGCGACCTGAATCGCATGACCATGATGCAGTGCGCGCAATTGCTCGAGCTGCTCGAGCTGCTCCAGCGGCGCCGGCAGCCAATCGACATATTCGCTCAGAAAGCTGGCGCGATAGGCGTAGAGACCGATATGGCGCAACCAGGAGTCGGTGGCCAGCACGGTCGGCGGCGTGGTGAAGTGCTCCCGATCCCACGGCAGCGGTGCGCGCGAGAAGTACAGCGCGCGACCACGCAGATCACGCACCACCTTGACCACATTGGGATTGAACAGGCTATCGACACTGGTGATGGGCTCGGCCAGGGTCGCGATGGAAGCCCCCTCGTCTTCCTCGAGACGCAAGGTGACCTGATCGATCAGCGCGGCAGGCAACAGCGGCTCATCTCCCTGCACGTTGACGACCAGCGTCTCGGGAGCCAGTGCCAGCCGCTCGACCACTTCCGCGAGACGATCGGTGCCACTGGGGTGATCGGCACGAGTCATCACGACCTCGGCACCGAAGCCCTCACAGACGGTGCGGATACGCTCGTCGTCCGTGGCGATCACCACACGGCTTGCCTGACTGGCACAGGCATTGCGCCAGACATGCTCGATCATCGGCCGACCATGGATGTCCGCCAACGGCTTGCCGGGCAGGCGCGAGGAGTTGAAGCGCGCCGGAATCACCACCACGGCGCCACGACCTGTCACATCACTGCTGTGCGCCACATCGCTCATCAGCCGCGACTCCCCTTGAGCTTCTCGTCGGCATCCATCACGCGCGCTTCTTCTTCCAGCATAACGGGGATGCCGTCACGCACGGGATAGGCCAGTCCATCATAGAAGCACTTGAGCTCGGCATTCGCCGCATCATAGGTCAGCTTGGCCTGACAAAGCGGGCAGACCAGCAGCGCGAGCAATTCCTTGTCCATCGAGACATCTCCGGGATAACAGCTAATAAGAAAGAAACAATCGGTCAGTCGCTCACAGCGCCTCGAGGCGGTTGGCGAGCCAATCCACCAGCGCCTGATCCGGACGCGCCTCGACATCCAGTGCCCAGCAACGCTCGTTGGCGAAGCGGCGACACTTCACGGCATCCTTGGCCGTCATCACCACCGGCAGGTTGTCGGAAAAGCGCAGATCCGTCGGCGTGAAGCGATGATGGTCCGCCAGGGGATGGGGCTGATGCTCCACCCCCAGATTGGTCAAGGTACGGAAGAAACGCTGTGGATTGCCGATACCGGCCAGTGCATGCACCGAGCCACTGAATGGCTGATGAGTGGCGGGATAACGCACATCATCGATCAGATGGCGCCAATGGACCGGCGTCAGCGTCATGCAATGTGATTCCACCGGCAGACGGGTGCAGTCGATCACCCCATTGGAGATCACAGCATCGACACTCGCCAGCCGTGACAGCGGCTCCCGCAGGGGGCCCGCCGGCAGGCACCGCTGATTGCCGAAGGCGCGCTCGCCATCCACCACCACCAGCTCGATGTCTCGCCCCAGCGCATGGTGCTGCAAGCCGTCATCGGAGAGCAGGATGTCGCACCCCGCCGCGATCAGACGACGCGCGGCACTGGGACGGTCCGGGTCCACCGCCACCGGCAGGCCGGTCTGCTGAGCCAGCATCACCGGCTCATCACCGGCGTGCTGCGGGTCCGTATCGGCCTGGACATACAGCGGGTAACGCGGCGCGTGGCCACCATAGCCCCGTGAGATGATGCCCGGGCGCCAGCCCTGCTCGCTCAACCAACGGCCGAGCCAGGCCACCAGCGGCGACTTGCCGGTTCCACCGACGGTGATGTTGCCGATCACGATCACCGGCACCGGCGCCTTCCAGACCTCACGTTTGCCAGTGAGATAGGCCTCACGTCGGCGTGCCACCACCCCTTTATAGACATGCTCCAGCGGACGTAACAGATGGAGCCAGGCGGCGCCCCGATACCAGGCGTCTACCAGTCGTTCACTCATGCGTCAGCCGTCTCCCGGAACTGGATGCGATGCAGGGCGGCGTAGGCCCCTTCCTGAGCGATCAACGCTTCATGCGTACCGTCTTCGATGATCTCGCCGTCATCCATCACCAGGATGCGATCCGCCTTCTCGATGGTGGACAGCCTGTGCGCGATGACGAAGGTGGTACGGCCCTGACAGACTTCCTCCAGCGCCCGCTGGATATAGCGTTCCGACTCGGTGTCCAGCGCCGAGGTGGCCTCGTCCAGCACCAGAATCGGCGAATCCTTGTAGATGGCACGCGCGATGGCGATGCGCTGACGCTGCCCTCCCGAGAGCATGATGCCGTTGTCACCGACGATGGTGTCATAGCCCTGACTCATGCGTTCGATGAACTCGTGGGCATAGGCGGCGCGCGCCGCCTCCTCGACCCGCTGGACATCCGCTTCCCCGGTGCCGTAGGCGATATTGGCGGTGAGGTTGGCATTGAACAACGTCACGTTCTGGGAGACCAGCGCGATCTGCTGGCGCATCGGGCGCAGCTTGTAGTCCTCGATGGCCACGTCGTCGATCAGGATGCGGCCCGTGGTAGGCGAGTAGAACCGTGGCAGCAGGCTCATCAGCGTCGACTTGCCGGAACCGGAGCGCCCGACGATGGCCACCATCTGCCCGGCCTCCACTTCCAGATCGATGCCCTTGAGCACATCCGGCTGATTGTCAGCGTAGCGGAAGTGGACGTTGTCGAAGCGCACCCGACCCGCCAGGCGACCGTCCGGAACCACGTTGCCGTTGTCGGGCTCCGCGGGCATGTCGAGCAGCCCGAACAGCTCCTCGGATGCCGCCATGCCCTTCTGGATCTCGCCGTTGACCTCGGTCAGCTGACGCACCGGCTTGGCCATCATCGAGGCCGCGGTGATGAAGCCGACGAATTCACCCGCCGACATGCCAGCCATCAATTCCGGCGCCATCGCCAGCCACACCAGGGTCGCCAGTGCCACGGCGATCAACAGCTGGATCACCGGCGTGGCGGTGGCCTTGGTCAACGCCTCCTTCATCTTCTGCTCGCGGTTGTACTCACTGACCGCAGCGAAGCGCGCCTTCTCGTAATCTTCCGCACCGTGGGTGCGGACCACCCGATGCCCGGACAGCGCCTCGGATGCCACATGGGTGACCTCCCCCATCGAGCCCTGGATACGCTTGGAGAGCTTGCGGAAGCGCTTGCTGGCATAGCTGACCACCCAGCCGATCAGCGGCGTGACCGCGATGAATACCAGCGTGAGTTTCCAGTTGGTCCAGAACAGATAGCTCAGCAGACCCAGCACGAAGAAGCCTTCGCGCATGATGATGGTCAATGCCTTGGTGGCGGCGCCGGTGATCTGCTCCACGTGATAGGTCACGCGGGTGATCAGGTGACCGGTGGAGTTCTCGTCGAAGTAACGTCCCGGCAGATGCAGCATGTGGTTGAACACGGTGGTACGCAGGGTATGCACCACGTTGCGTGCCACGTCGCTCATGCAGTAGGTCCCCAGGAAGGTCCCCACACCGCGTATCGCGAACATGCCGATCACGAACAACGGCAGGAACAATCTGAACTGGGCGTCAGGATTCTGAATGCCATCGATCAGGCGCTTCATCATCTCGGCCAGCGCCGTGCTCGAGGCACCATAGATGACGTAACCCAGCACGGCAGCCAGGAACATCTTCCAGTACGGACGGACATAGCCGAGCAGGCGGCGGTAATGAATCCAGGTGGAGTCGCGACTCACGGGGTCTCCATAGACTTGAGCGGCGCCCTCATGGGGCATCCGGTGGTGATGTATCGGTCCCGGTGCGCGTACTGATGCGCACTCGGGTAATGCCCACTTCGGCGGCAGCGTCCAACGCTTTCACCACCTTCGCATGTGGCGTACGGCCATCGGCTTCGAGGATCAACCCGAAGCGATCAGCCTGGTCCTTGTGTCGTGCAAGCGCAGCCCCCAATGCTGACTCGGTGAGCGAGGTGTCACCGAGCGTGAAATCTCCCTTGGCGCCGATGGTCATGATCAGCGGCGCCTGCTCCACGGCGCTGGCCTGACTGGATTGCGGCAGAATCAGGTCCAGGGCGCGTCGACTGTCAAACGTGGTCGAGACCATGAAGAAGATCAGCAGCAGAAAGACCACGTCGATCAGCGGCGTGAGATTGACCTCGACCGATTCACGCTGGCGACGAGGAAACCTCATGACGGCCTCCCGGGCCCCACGCCTCGATCGGCGAGCGTATCGGAGCCCGACAGCGGATCATCCTCGTCCCGACGCATGTAGGCCGGCAGGTCTTCCGGCAGACTCTCCCTCGGCGCTGGCCCGTTGCGCTGGCCCGCGCGACGATCGAAGCCGTCATGACTCTCGGCCAGCCCCAGCTCCCCCTGATGGTGCGAGATGTACTCCACCACCTGCCCCGCCTGCTCTTCCATGGTCACGGTGATGTCTTCCACTCGACGCTGGAAATAGCGATGGAACATCAGCGCCGGAATCGCGACCGTCAGACCCGCCGCCGTGGTGACAAGCGCCTGGGAAATCCCGCCGGCCAGCTCCTGGGCACGCTCGGCGGACCCGGCGTCCACGATCACGGCGAAGACATCGATCATGCCGACCACCGTGCCCAGAAGGCCCAGCAGCGGGGTGATGGCCGCGATGGTCCCCAGGGGGCTCAGGAAGCGCTCCATGTCGTGGATCACCGCAACGGCCGATTCCTGAATGCGCGCACGCACCTGTTCATTGCCCAGGCGCGCATTGCGAAGCCCTGCCGCCAGCACCCCCCCAAGGGGCGAATGACTCTCCAACCAGTAGACATTGACCTGTCCCTGACTGATCAGTTCACACACCTGCTGTCCCAGACCGCGCGGCGCGATACGGCGCGTGCGCAACGTCCACAGACGTTCGAGGATGATGGCCAGTGCCACGACCGAACATCCCAGGATCGGGAGCATCAGCAGCCCCCCTGCGTACAAGGCTTCCAACATGTGACCTCTCCCTTGGTCTTGATGGTGCACCGTCAACGGCGCCGATCATTGTTGTCGTCATCAGGCCTGCGCGACCGCGTCCCTGGCACGCTGACAGGCAGACATTCGCCATGCCCCTGATCAATCAACGGATTTTACCCCAAGGCACTGCGTATCGATACCGGCAGCACCCCGCGCGGGAATGAGGCGCTCCGCGTCAGGGGACCACTCCCAGCGCAGCGCTCCCTCCAGGCCACTGTGCCAGACACATTGCGCATGCCGCATCAGGCGTTCGACCACCTCGTCATGCGGATGACCATGCGGGTTGTAGCGTCCGGCACTGATGATCGCGTGGCGCGGTGCCAGACGCGCGAGCCAGGATTCCCCACTGCTGCTGCGACTGCCATGGTGCGCGACGACCAGCAACGGCAGCGGGCTTCCCGCCAGCCGACGCGAGAGCAGCTCCACCAGCTGGCGCTCCTCCTGCACCCCGATATCGCCACTCAGCAACGCCAGCGGACGCTCACCCCACGCGATCAGGACCACACAGGAGTGGGCATTGTCACGCCGCACCTTCCACCCGGGCGGCGGCCACAGCATCTCCAGTCTCACGGGGCGGTCGGCGAGATGGCCGAGCGTGATGCGCCGCCCTGTCTCACAGGACGCGGTCGGCACGCCCTTCAGCCAGCCGACCTGACGGTCAAGACGGCCTCTCTGTCCCTGAGGCACCCACAACTGTGCGACCTGCTCCGCTCGCAGCGCCGCCAGCCCGCCAGCATGATCGCCATCACCATGACTGATGATGACGCCCCAAGGCGCCTCGGCAGCCTTCAGCAGTTCCCCCATGCGCGGCGGCCCGAAGGCAGCACCGGGGCCGAGATCATAGAGCCAATGACGAGGAAGATCCTCCATCGTCTCAGGTGACAGCACGCGCCCCGCTACCCTGAGCGATATCGCCAGCCCCTGTCCGACGTCATGGACGGTCACGACCAACGGGGCCGCTCGCGAATCGGCAAGCCATTCGCTGTCGCGCCCTGTGCGTCCTTCGCCGGCGTGGGCGCTGGACGGCCATGGCGCAGGCGGCCACAGCAGCAAGGCAAGCCCCGTCCCCCACAGCATCGCCAGGGCGGTGCACAGCCCTCTGACACGGCGCTCCAACCCCGGCACTCCACTTGCCAGCCACAGGCCGCCCAGTACCATCATCGCCATCGCTGCTGCCATGTCAGCGGACAGGGTGTCCGTCGCTGTCCGTGCGGGCCAGAGGCCATGGCGCTGCGTGACGGTCCCGAGCCACGCCATGCCATGATCCACTCGCTCGGCGAGCCACTGCCACAGCGCCCCGCTCATTCCCGCCCCTTCCGACAGCCGCAAGCCCATCGCATCCAGCAGGGAGTCGATGCCAGCCAGCCCCCAGCCCAGCATCCCCAACGGCACGACCAGGAGGGTCGCGAGCGGAGCAATGGCGAGGTTCATCGGCATCGCAAGCCATGACAACTGACCACGCCCGACCAGCAGAGCGACCCCCATCACCAGCGTCAACACCCATTGACTGCGCAGCGTGGCGCGACACCAGCCCAGCGCGCCGCGGGGGCGCTCACACCCCTGCCAGGCCAGCAGCAGCGCTGCCACGGCAAGAAACGAATACCAGGTGCCGGGTCGCCACAAGGCCAGCGGATCAAGGCCGATCACCAGCGACAACGCCAGCATCCATATCTGCCAGACGCCCAGGCCGCTGCGCCCGCTGGCCATCCACAACCCAACACTTGTCATCAGCGCCGCTCGCAGCGCCGGCGGTGCCAGCCCCGCCAGTATCGCGAAACTCCAGGCCGCCAGACACGCCAGCCACCAGGGAGCGACGCTGAAACGCCAGTCGGCAGGACGAAGACGGGCGCAGGACGCCAAAGCTCACCACCAGCACCAGGCTTGCCATCAGCCCGACATGCAGCCCTGACACCACGGCGAGGTGCGTCAACCCGGTGGCATTCAAGGACTCCCAGTCATCGCGAGTCAGCGCCGAGGCACGCCCCAGCGTCAGCGCCGCCAGCCAGCGGCAGGGCGAATGCGCCCATTGGATGTCATCGCTCCGCCCTCCACAGCCCTGCCAGAGCCGCTGCTCGGCCGCCAGGCGCAACGCTGCCACCCCGCGGGGTGGTGCCAGTCGCTGTGCTCGGGCGGGGTCTCGCACGTACCCCGTCGCCACGATCCCCTCGCGCCACCACCAGCTGACCCGATCAAAACTCTGCAGCGCGTCCGGGTTGCTGGCAGCATGCGGCGGCACCAGTCTGGCGATCAGCCGCCACCGCTCCCCTGCTTGCCAGGGAACGAGAAGAGGCGAAGCTGATGATTCAGAGGCGGTACGCCGCGGCCAGTAGCGCCGCAATTGCACCCGCTGGCCCTCGAGACGACGACAGGCCAGCTCACGCCCGGCGCTCGTCATGCCGGATGCGTTCACCCTGGGGGGCTTGAGCGCCTCACCTTGCTCTCCGCCTGCTTCGCCGTCAGCGCCCGAGGCTCGACAGGCTTCCACCCTGAAGACCAGACGCACCGACTCCCCCGGGGCCGGGAGCGAACGGCTGGCCTGCTCGATGCGCCCCTCCAGCCAGATATCCTCGCGCGCCAGTGCTTCGGCAAGCATGAGTGGCTGATGCGCCAGCCCGAGCAACAGCCCACCCCACAGAGCAATCCCCAGCCGCAGGACTGCCGGGCGTCGCGCGAAGGCGAGCATCACCAGCAGGCTGAGCACCAGGGATGGCAGCAACAGGCTGTCTGCCATCCCGCTCAAGACATCCCCTGCGCTTTCGGGTGCGCCATCCGGCATGCGTCCCTGCCAATCGGCCGTCCACTCCCCCTGTCGCGACAGCCACACCCCGGCCACCAGACCGGCGAGCCACTGGATCAGAGCCCCCGGTGTCAGCCAGGACCCGCGAAACCGCGTGGCGTCGTTCGCGCCCACGGGCAGCTTTTCAGACGAATCGTTCAAGGAGGCAGATACCGCTCTTCATCAGGCATGACGGGGGCTGGCCTGCGTTCAGCATCATTTCAAGCACACAGGATTGCACGATGCGGGCCGCTTAACTGAGCTCACAGCATGGCAGTCCCGGGGACATGTATGGATAATGGCCGGCGTTGAATGCCAAATGGCCAAGCCATGCCTCGTCGTCTACTCAAGCGGTTCATGCCGGAACCGGATGCCCTCAGGCGCAAGAAATCCCTGCGCTTCATGCATCACCTGATCGCCGACCCCGCGTTGTGGGCGTTGTCGCGTCGAACCGTTGCCAATGCGTGCATGGTGGGCTTCTTTTGTGCCTTGCTGCCGATCCCCTTCCAGATGGTGGTGGCCGCCTTCGGTGCCTGGGCGTTGCGCTGCAACCTTGCGCTCTCGGTAGGTCTGGTGTGGATCACCAACCCGTTGACCATGCCCGTGGTCTACTACGCGACCTATCGCGTGGGCGCCTGGATGCTCGATACGCCTGCCCGGGTGATGCCGGACCAGGTCTCCGCGGCCTGGTTCGCCAACCAGCTGGAAGATATCCTGCCGGCACTTGCGCTGGGCTCGCTGGTCAGCGCGGTGGTGGTCGCCCTGCTCGCCAACGTGCTGGTCCGGCTGCTGTGGCGTTATCAGGTCGTGCGCAGCTGGCGCAGTCGCCGCAAGGCGCGTCTGGCCGCCAGGCGTTGCACCAAGGCGCAGCGGTCCGACCAGAACACTGCCCCGGATACCGACAAGTCCTGAAGGCTGACGACGCCGCCCATGAAAAAGCCCCGCCATCTCTCGATGGCGGGGCTTTTGGCTTTCTGGCATGGCGTGAGGCAGACATCCGCCACTCAGCGGTGGAGCTCAGTCCTCGTGCAGCTTGCCGCCATCCAGGCGCAGCACACGGTGCTGGTGCGCGGCCAGCCCATTGTCGTGGGTCACGATGATGAAGGCGGCCTGCGCTTCCCGAGCGATGTCGTCCATCAGCTCCAGAATGCGCGCCGCCGTGGTCTGATCCAGGTTGCCGGTCGGTTCATCCATCAGCACCAGGCTCGGGTCCGTCACCAGCGCACGCGCGATGGCGACGCGCTGACGTTCTCCCCCGGACAGCTCGCCCGGCTTGTGATCGGCGCGCGGCGCCATGCCGACACGCTCCAGCAGCTTGCGCGCCTTGACGGCGGCCTCGGCACGCTTGTGGCCCCGGATGATCAACGGCATCGCCACATTCTCTTCGGCGCTGAATTCCGCCAGCAGATGATGGAACTGATAGACGAAGCCGATGTGCTGATTGCGGAAGCTGCCCAGCGCCGACTCACTGAGTTCGGACAGGCGCTGGCCGGCCACCTTCACGATGCCCTGACTGGGATGATCCAGCCCGCCGAGCAGATTGAGCAGCGTGGTCTTGCCGGAGCCGGAGCTGCCGACGACGGCGACCCGCTCGCCGGCGTGCACGCGCAGCTCCAGTTCGTCCAGAACCTGCACCTTCTGGGGGCCTTCGTCGTAGCTGCGACTCAGGCGCTCACAGATCAACATCGGCTTGCCGTGAGCCAGGTCAGTCGCACGGGTGTCAGAAGCCGGGGTCGGCATGGCGGAGTCTCCAGCAGCAGAGCGGGATGATGCATCGGTCGATGTCGGTAGATCATTCATAGCGCAGCACCTCGGCCGGCTGGATGCGGGAAGCGCGCCAGGCCGGATAGAGTGTCGACAGGAAGCTCAGCACCAGCGCGGAGCCGATGATGACGCCCATGTCGGACAGCTCGAGACGAGACGGCAGATAGCTGATGAAGTAGACGTTGGGATCCAGGAACTGGATACCGAAGGTCGACTGCACCCAGGCGATGATGTCGGAGACGCTCAATGCCAATGCCACCCCGGCGATGGCGCCGATGATGATCCCCATCACGCCGATGGTCAGCCCCTGGACGATGAAGATGCCCATGATGCTGCCGGGCTTGGCCCCGAGGGTGCGCAGGATGGCGATGTCGGCGTGCTTGTCGGTCACCATCATCACCAGCGTCGAGACGATGTTGAAGGCTGCCACGGCGACGATCACCATCAGTAGCAGGCCGATCATGTTCTTCTCCATCTGGATGGCGGCGAACAGGTTGCCGTGGGTACGCTTCCAGTCCATGCCGCGATACTGCGGCCCCAGCTGGCTGATGATGTCACGGGTGACGGCATCAGCACTGAACAGGTCATCGAGTTTCAGGCGTACGCCCTGCACCTCACCTTCCTTGAAGCGTGCCAGCTTGGCCATGTCCGAGATGTCGGTGTAGGCGAGACTGGCATCCACGTCCGCGCCGACCTTGAAGATGCCGGTCACCGTGAAGCGCTTGAGGCGCGGGAAGATGCCCCCGGGCGTGATGGAGGCCTCGGGCACCAGCAGCGTGACGCGATCCCCGACGCCGACCCCGAGATTGCGTGCCAGCAGCTCCCCCATCACGATGCCCCAGCTGCCCGGCGTGAGGTCTGCCAGACTTCCTTGCACCATGTGCTCACTGATGATCGAGACCTGGTCCTCCGCGGACGGATCGATACCGGTGACCAGCGCGCCCTTGTTGCGACCATTGGTGGTGAACATGCCCTGCTGCTCGATGTAGGGAGCGGCACCGACGACATGCGGCTTCTCGCGCAACATGCCGGCGAGCGTCTCCCAGTCGGTGACGCTGTCGCGCGCCTCGACCCGCACATGCGGCACCATGCCCAGTACGCGGGTACGCAATTCGTGGTCGAAGCCGTTCATGACGGACAGCACCAGAATCAGCACGGCCACGCCCAACGACAGGCCGAGCATCGAGGTCAGGGAAATGAAGGAAATGAAATGGTTACGGCGCTTGGCGCGGGTATAGCGCAGGCCGATCAGAAAGGGTAGGCGATCCAGCAGCATCGAAGTCGATTCCTTGGGTCAGGGTCGCGGGCCATGATACGCATTCCGCAGGCTCGGCGCATGGGGCCACAATCGCGCCCAGTTTGCCAGCCCTCGCATGAGAACAGCATGAACCGCCAGTCTCGAGTGTCTGGCCATATGACGCACGCAGGGGCTAGCGTCGACGCATGGCTCTGCTATCATCGCGCGCCGAGTCCGCGGTATCGCGGCATTACCGTCACTTCTTCATCAGGGAGATGCCCATGGCCACCCGTCTGCTTGCCGAATGGCACCCGCAGGATGCCATCCAGCTCAGCTGGCCCAGCCCCCACAGCGACTGGAACGAGATGCTCGAGAGCATCGAAGCCACCTGCGAGGCCATGGTGATCGCCATCAGCCGGTATCAGCACGTGCTGATCAGCGTCAGTGACGAGGCCACCCGCGAGCGCCTCACGTCACGCTTCGCCGGTTTCGGCGTGCCGGCCGAGCGTCTGCATCTGCATGTGGCGCCGCTGGATGACACCTGGACGCGTGACCACGGCCCCATCACCGTCGAACGTGATGGCCAGCCGGTACTGCTCGACTACACCTTCACCGGCTGGGGCGGCAAGTTCAAAGCCGCCCGCGACAACGCCCTGACCCAAGCGCTGGCCGCTCAAGGGGTCTATGCAAGCCCGGTGGAAAGTCGCGATTTCATTCTGGAAGGCGGCGGTATCGAGACGGATGGCCTGGGGACACTGTTGACCACCGAGGCCTGCCTGCTCAACGACAATCGCAATGCCGGGCTGAGCCGCGAGCAGGTCGAGGCACAGCTCACGGCCGATTTCGGTGTCTCACGCATCCTGTGGCTGGCCAATGGCCATCTGGAAGGCGATGACACCGACAGTCATGTCGACACCCTGGCGCGCTTCTGCGACCCGCGTACCATCGCCTACGTGCGTTGCGATGATCGCGACGACCCGCACTACCCGGCGCTCAAGGCGATGGAAGCCGAACTGGAAGGCATGCTGGATGCCAATGGCGATCCGTACTTCCTGGTACCGCTGCCATGGCCAGAGGCCTGCTTCGATCCCGAAGATGGCCATCGCCTGCCGGCGACCTATGCCAACTTCCTGATCATCAACGGCGCGGTGCTGGTGCCGACCTATGCCGATCGTCACGACATGATCGCGCTCAAGGCCCTGGCGGGCGCCTTCCCGGGACGTGACATCATCCCGGTCGACTGCCGCGCCGTGATTCGCCAGCATGGCAGTCTGCACTGCATGACCATGCAACTGCCCAAGGGCACCCTGGCCACCTCGAACCTCACTCAAGGAGCACTGTGATGACCACTTCCCGCCGTACACTCAAGGTCGGTGTCGTCCAGCAGCAGGGCTGGCCCGACAAGGACACAAGCCTGGCGGCCAGCGAAGCCGCCATTCGTCGCCTGGCAGCCGGTGGCGCTGAGCTGGTGATGCTGCAGGAGCTGCATGCCAGCCACTATTTCTGCCAGACGGAAGACACCGCGATCTTCGATCTCGCCGAACCCCTCGAAGGCCCGACCACCCAGCGCCTGGCCAGTCTGGCCGCTGAACTCGGTCTGGTCATCGTCGGCTCCATCTTCGAGCGCCGTGCGGCGGGCGTATATCATAATACCGCCGTGGTGCTCGACAAGGCCGATGGCCTGGTCGGCACCTTCCGCAAGATGCACATCCCGGATGATCCCGGCTTCTACGAGAAGTTCTACTTCACGCCGGGCGATGCGCCCAGCGCACAGTCGCCGCGCCGCGGTTTCGAGCCCATCGATACCTCGGTGGGCCGCCTGGGCGTGCAGGTCTGCTGGGATCAATGGTACCCGGAAGGCGCGCGGCTGATGGCACTGGCCGGTGCCGAGATGCTGCTCTATCCCACCGCCATCGGCTGGGACCCGCGCGATGATGCGGCCGAGCAGACGCGCCAGAAGGATGCCTGGACACTGATCCAGCGCAGCCACGGCGTCGCCAATGGCGTGCCGGTGATCGTCGCCAATCGGGTCGGCCATGAAGCGGACCCGACGCTTGCCAGCGAAGGAATCCAGTTCTGGGGAGGCAGCTTCGTGTGCGGACCCCAGGGCGAGCTACTGGCGCATGGCGGCACCGAGCCCGAGGAGTTGCTGGTCGAGGTGGATCTGGCGCGTGGCGAGGACGTGCGCCGCATCTGGCCCTATCTGCGTGACCGCCGCATCGATGCCTATGGGGATCTCACCGAACGCTATCGCGACCGCTAGACGCAAGGTCGCGATCAGCTCCTGAGGAAGCCGCGTGTTTCTTGACGACGCTTCCCGCTCGGGAGATGCCAGCCATGCCACGAGGCGCCCTGCGGGGCGCCTCGTGTCGTATCCGCACGCTTGTCTTTCCCGCCAGGCTGCGCTAAACAGGATAACGCGATAAAAAGAGTGTATCCCTCAAGCGCCAACCAGGACGCGGACCATGCCCGAATATCAGCTGATGGCCAGAATAGAGGCGGCCTTCGATGAACAGATCAGCGCAGCCGAACAGGTCATCACTGCCGTCGCGGAGGAGAATTCGCCGCTGTGGCGGCTGGATGGCGGCCATGCCGATCTCGATTGGCTACGGCTCGCGCTGCAGGATGTGTGGTATCAGGATGGGCAGGATGGGCGTGTCACCCGCCCCTATCTGGGCGTGGTGGCGGCAGGCCCGCAGGTGATCCAGGCAGTCTGCGCCCTCAATCTGGCCAAGGAGCATCTGGCGGGACTGTTTGCCGAACTGCGTGAGGCGTATCCCGATCAACTCGCGGAGCTCAAGGCCATCCTGCCCTTCCGCCACCCTGGCCTCAACCAGCACCTGAAGGGCGATGGCCTCGCTCGTCTGCATCTGAAGCAATGCTGGCGGCGCGTACCGGTCGCGGAAGCAGCGGTGGCGCGAGTGCGTTTCGCCTGGTACAGCTCCGGACGCTCCATTCAGCGCGTCAGTGTGCCGGAGTGCGAGGCGATGCTGATGAAACTGGATACCGAGGCCGATCACGTGCGCCTGCAGCTCAGACTGCTGGCGGGCCTGCCCTCTGACGAGATACTGGCACGCATCCAGCCTCAGGCGCCGCTGATGCGCGCCAATCTCTTCTATCGTGAGCCGGTCTTGCGCGAGGATGGCGAGCTGCGCACTCGCCGCGCGATGAACGTCTCGCTACCGCTGTTCCTGCCCCACGATGACCTGCGCCTTCCGGCGCTCAACCAACCCTCACCGACCCCGCCCGCACAGCGCACACGCGCCAGACGCGGAGATGTGCGCATCGAGGACACGCCCTTTCTCAAGAGCCTGCGCGTGCATCGCTATCGCTGATCTCTAGAGCCGGAGAGCCAGTGAGACTGTGAAGTCGCCTGCTAGAGATCCAGCCCTGATTCCGGCAGGCGCTTGAGGTGCATGCGGCGCGCCAGGCGGATCAACGGCTTGAGCGTCAGCTGCAGCGAGCCGATCACGAACAGCCAGATCCCCAGCGTCATCCACTCATCCCAGAAGAAGCACACGCTGCCGATGGTGAACAACAGGCCCAGCACCAGCTCGTTGATGATGCTGGCCAGCTCGTAACGGCGGTGGATGACCAGCTCCTCATGCCCCAGCCTCAGGGTCAGGTCCGTGGTCGGATCATCCTGCAGCGCCCTGCGTGAATGATTGCTTGGCTGCCGAGTGTCGCTTGCCTGCGAGCTGTTTTCCTGCGTGCCGCTTTCCCCGCAATCATGCTGCTGCATGCGTCATTGCCCTCAAGGTTCGTCAATGGAAAGGTCCCTGCGAGAGCCCCGGATACGACAAGGCCTCGACACCAGAAATGTCGAGGCCTTGTGAACCGCTTTCAAGCGCAGCGTAATCAGAACAGACGATTCAGCCCGTTCATGGCAGCGACCCGATAGGCTTCCGCCATGGTCGGGTAGTTGAAGGTGGTGTTGACGAAGTACTTGAGCGTATTCGCCTCACCTTGCTGCTGCATGATGGCCTGGCCGATGTGCACGATCTCGGATGCCTGATCACCGAAGCAGTGGATGCCGAGGATTTCCAGCGTGTCGCGATGGAACAGGATCTTGAGCATGCCGACGGTGTCGCCGGTGATCTGGGCACGTGCAGTGTCCTTGAAGAACGCCTGCCCCACTTCGTAGGGAATGCGCGCTTCGGTCAGTTCACTCTCGCCACGCCCCACCGAGCTGATCTCGGGGATGGTGTAGATGCCGGTCGGCACCTCATTGACGAACTTGAACTCCTCGCCCAGCAGGTTGGCCGAGGCGAAGCGGCCCTGATCATAGGCAGCAGAGGCCAGGCTCGGCCAGCCGATGACATCGCCCACGGCATAGACGTGATCCAGCTCGGTGCGGTACTGATCATCGACCGTCAGCTGACCACGGCCATTGGCCTGCAGACCGATGTTCTCGAGCCCGAGGCTGTCGGTGTTGCCGGTGCGCCCATTGGCCCACAGGAAGGCGTCCGCACGCAGCTTCTTGCCGGACTTGAGGTGCACGACCACACCGGACTCATCGCCCTCGATGCGCTCGTATTCCTCATTGTGGCGCACCAGCACCCCGTTGTTGCGCAGGTGGTAGGACAGCGCGTCGGAAATCTCGTTGTCCAGGAACGACAACAGACGATCACGGGTATCGATCAGGTCCACCTTGACGCCCAGCCCCGAGAAGATGGAGGCGTACTCGGACCCGATGACACCGGCACCGTAGATGATCAACGTGCGCGGCGTGTGCGACAGGCCCAGGATGGTATCGGAGCAATAGATACGCGGGTGGCGGAAATTGACGTCTGCCGGGCGGTAGGGGCGCGACCCGGTGGCGATCACGACCTTCTCCGCGTGCAGCTCCTCGGTCCCTTCATGGGCATCACGCACCAGCACGGTGTGCTCGTCCTTGAAGCGCGCGGTACCGAAGAACACGTCGATGCGATTGCGAGCATAGAAGCGCGTGCGCATCTCGACCTGCTGCTCGATGGTACGACGCGAACGTTCCAGCACCTTGGGGAAGGAGAACCAGCGTGGCTCACCGATGTCGCGGAACATGCGATTGGTGTTGAACTCGATGATCTGCTTGACCGCGTGACGCAGGGCCTTGGAGGGGATGGTGCCCTTGTGGGTGCAGTTGCCGCCCACGGAGGACTGGGCCTCGATCACGGCCACTCGCTTGCCATGCTTGGCCGCATTGACCGCCGCGCTCTCCCCTGCCGGACCGGTACCGATCACGACCACATCGTAGTTGTAGACTGCCATGAGACTCGCTTTGCTCCTTGGTTGTTCGTAGGCCGGCCCTGACACGCCACACTCTGCTCAGGGAGAGAATGGCATGCCAGGGCCGGCGGCTGGCCTTGCGGCCGGCGGGCTCTGAGTCATCAGAGCAGAAATCAGCGACGCGGGGCTTCGTAGGCCAGATCACTGGCCGGCTTGCCGCCGCTCTCGGCCATCAGACGCTGGCGCTCCTGCTCCTTCTCGCACTCGTCATCCTTGCCGCCACAGATATCACAGCCATCCTTGAGCCCGAGGTTGTTGAGGCCGCCGCAGGAGCCGGCGATCGGCTTGCGCCCCATCAACACCCCGACAGCCATCGCGCCGATCAACAGCAGCATGGCGGCGAACACCAGTAACCAGATAGTCATGTCATTTCTCCCGGGGCATGGCCCCATGTTGGCCCACTGTGACCGGCCCGACTCGACCGCCACATCGGTACCCGCCCTGACGGGAGGGTGCCGATGCATCGTGAGCGGCAGGCCCGGTCAGGGGCGTGTCACGACAGGTGGCAGCGGATCACGTCCTCCCCGTCTACCTGACGGCAGACAGCCTCAGACGCTGGATTCCCCTGCGGGCTTCGTGTCGCCTGTCGCCGGCGCGTCCTTCAGATAGGGCGCGAATGCCGGACTCCAGGACTGCTTGAAGCCATCATCCGTTTTGACAATGAAATAGGCGGCAATGTTCTCGCGTCTTGCGATGGCCATTGCCTTCTCGGCGCCAAGCACGTTGAGTGCCGTGGCCCAGGCGTCCGCACTCGCACAATCTGGCGTGATGACCGTCACCGATGCCAGGGAGTGCTGAATGGGACGACCGGTACGCGGATCGATCGTGTGTGAGTAACGTACGCCGTCCTGCTCGAAATAGTTGCGGTAGTCACCGGAAGTCGCCACGGCAGCATTGCCAGGGTCGATGATCCGCTGCACGGAACGCTCGAAGGACTTCGGCGCTTCGATGGCGATACGCCACGGCTTGTGGCCGGGCTTCTCACCCTTGACGCGGATCTCGCCACCGACCTCGACCAGATAGTTCTCGATGCCATTGGCCTCGAGCACATCGGCGACTCGATCCACCCCATAGCCCTTGGCGATCCCCGACAGGTCGGCATACACCGGCTTGCGCTTGATCACCGTATTGCCATCGAGCTCCAGCGCCAGATGATCGACCTTCTCGAGCGCCTGCGCGATCTGTGCATCACTCGGTGCCTTGTCGAGACGCTCATCCGGGCCAAAGCCCCACAGATTGACGGCCGGGCCGACGGTGATGTCAAAGGCACCCTCGGAGCGCCTGCCGATATCCTGCGATTCGGCCAGCACCTGCGCCAGGCCATCCGACAGCGTGATCGGCGTATCCAGCGGTGCCTGATTGAGCTTCGAGAGCTCCGAGGTGTCCTTGTAGGTCGACATCTGCCAGTCGACCTTGTCCAGCGCCTCGACGCTCGCCTGCTTGAGTGACGCCACCTCATCGACATCCAGATTCCCTGCCACCGTGACATGGAATCCGGTGCCGAAGATGGGACCGGCAAAGCGATGCAACTCAGGGTTGCTGGAATTTTCACAGCCTGCAACCAGCAGGGCCAGCCCCATGAGGGCCGGCCCTGCCAGTCGTCTTGCGACGCGTGACATCATCGATCAACCACCGAAGTCATCGAGCAGGATGTTCTCCGGCTCCACACCCATGTCGGTCAGCATCTTGACGACGGCGGCGTTCATCATGGGCGGCCCGCACATGTAGTACTCGCAGTCCTCAGGGGCCGGGTGGTCCTTGAGGTAGTTTTCGTACAGGACGTTGTGGATGAAGCCCGTCGGGCCTTCCCAGTTGTCCTCAGGCTGCGGATCAGACAGCGCCAGGTGCCACTCGAAGTTCTCGTTCTCTTCGGCCAGCTGGTCGTATTCCTCGTTGTAGAACGACTCGCGCATGGAGCGCGCACCGTACCAGAACGACATCTTGCGCTTGGAATTCAGACGCTTGAGCTGATCGAAGATATGGCTGCGCATCGGCGCCATGCCGGCACCGCCACCGATGAAGACCATCTCGGCGTCGGTATCCTTGGCGAAGAACTCACCGAACGGCCCCATCACGGTCACCTTGTCACCCGGCTTCAGCGAGAAGACATAGGTGGACATCAGCCCCGGCGGATGCTGGGAATTCGGCGGCGGAGTGGCGATACGGATGTTGAACTTCAGGATGCCGTACTCTTCCGGATAGTTCGCCATGGAGTAGGCGCGGATGACCGGCTCTTCGTTCTTGTGCTGAACGTTGAACAGACCGAACTTCTCCCAGTCACCACGATACTCTTCTTCGATGTCGAAGTCGGAGAACTTGATGTCGTAGGCCGGCGCTTCCAGCTGCACGTAACCGCCGGCGCGGAAGTTGACTTCCTCGCCTTCCGGCAGCTGCAGGTTCAGCTCCTTGATGAAGGTCGCGACGTTCGGGTTGGCGGTCACGGTGGTTTCCCACTTCTTCACACCGAAGATCTCTTCCGGCACTTCGATCTTCATGTCCTGCTTGACCGGGACCTGGCACGACAGGCGCCAGCCTTCCTTCTTCTCACCCATGGTGAAGTGGGATTCCTCGGTGGGCAGGATGGAGCCGCCGCCCTCCTCAATCCGACACTTGCACTGGGCACAGGAACCACCGCCACCACAGGCGGAGGACAGGAAGATGCCATTGGCCGCCAGGGTCTGCAGCAGCTTGCCGCCGGCCTGGGTGGTCAGGGTGTTGGCGGGGTCGCCATTGATCTCGATCTGGACGTCACCGCTCGAGACCAGCTTGCTGCGTGCCGCGAGAATCACGAGCACCAGGCCGATCACGACCACGGTGAACATGACGACGCCGAGCACGATGATGGAGGTATCTACCATTTCGATTTCCTTATGCTCGGTTGCGTTACAGCTGGACGCCGGAGAAGGACATGAAGCCCAGCGACATCAGGCCAACGGTAATGAAGGTAATGCCGAGACCCTGCAGGCCAGCCGGCACGTCAGAGTACTTGAGCTTCTCGCGGATACCGGCCAGTGCGGCGATCGCCAGTGCCCAGCCGAAGCCGGCACCCACGCCATAGATCACGGACTCGCCGAAGCTGTAGTCACGCTGCACCATGAACAGGGCCGCACCGAGAATCGCGCAGTTGACCGTGATCAGCGGCAGGAACACGCCCAGCGCGTTGTAGAGCGCCGGCACGAACTTGTCGAGGAACATCTCGAGGATCTGGACGATCGCCGCGATGACGCCGATGTAGGACAGGTAACCCAGGAAGGACAGGTCGATGCTTTCCGCACCTTCCAGACCGGTCCAGGTCAGCGCGCCTTCACGCAGCAGATGGTTCAGGATCAGGTTGTTGACCGGGACGGTCACCGCCAGCACGACGATGACGGCCACGCCCAGACCGATCGCGGACTGGATCTTCTTGGACACCGCCAGGAAGGTGCACATGCCCAGGAAGAAGGCCAGCGCCATGTTCTCGACGAACACGGCCTTGATGAACAGGCTCAGGTAGTGTTCGAACATGTTACACGGCCTCCTTGATCTTGGTGTTGGCGGTAATCTTGTACTCCGCCTTCTCGACCTGCTCCGGATAGACGCTGCGCAGCACCCAGATGAACAGACCGATGACGAAGAACGCGGACGGCGGCAGTAGCATCAGACCATTCGGGATGTACCAGCCACCGTCGTTGACGGTCTGCAGGATGGTCACGCCGAACAGGGAGCCGGAACCGAACAGCTCACGCACGAAGCCGACCACCAGCAGGATCACGGTGTAGCCGAGACCGTTGCCGATACCGTCGATGAAGCTCATCGCCGGGCCATTCTGCATGGCGTAGGCTTCCGCGCGGCCCATCACGATGCAGTTGGTGATGATCAGACCGACGAAGACCGACAGCTGCTTGGAGGTCTCGAAGGCGAAGGCCTTGAGCGACTGATCGACCACGATGACCAGCGAGGCGATGATCGTCATCTGCACGATGATGCGGATGGACGACGGGATGTGATTGCGGATCAACGAGATGAACAGACTGGAGAACGCCGTCACCAGTGACACCGCGATCCCCATGATCAGGGCGGTGTTCATCGAGTTGGTCACCGCCAGCGCGGAGCAGATACCGAGGATCTGCAGCGCGATGGGGTTGTTCTTGAAGATCGGCGTCGTCAGGACACCTTTAGGAGTTTCGGCTGCCATCATTACGCTCCTTTGACGTCGCGGAACTGGGTCAGGTACTTGGCGAAGCCATTCTCACCCATCCAGAACTGCAGCAGGTTGGTCACGCCGTTGCTGGTGAGGGTAGCACCTGACAGGGCATCAACCTGGTACTTGGCATCCGGAGATGACGGATTGACACCGCCCTTCTTCAGGTGCACTTCCGGGTCCATGCTGTCTTCGGGATAGATCTTCTTGCCATCCCACTGGGCCTTCCACTTCGGGTTGTCGACTTCGCCGCCCAGCCCCGGAGTTTCCCCCTGCTGATAGAAGGACAGACCCACCACGGTGTTGCCGTCACCCTTGAGTGCCAGGTAGCCGTACATCATCGACCACAGGCCGTTGCCACGCACCGGGACGATGATCTCGTCCGGCTGCTCGACATCACCGACCAGATAGACCACCGAGTACTGCTCACGACGCTTGATGCCCGGCAGATCCTCGTCACCGGACAGGGTACGTGAGGTGGCCGGGTCCTTGGACATCTTGGCCTGGTCGTACTTTTCCGGATCGATGTCGTCGACGTACTCACCGCTGTTCAGGTCGACGACCTTGGCGGTGACCTTGTCACGGAACTGCTGGCCGACATCCTCGCCCGGCTGCAGCAGCTCGGCGACCGCGAGGATGTTGCTCTTGCGGTCCAGCTCGGCATTGGTCATCTGCATCGGACGCAGCACGACCGCTGCGGTGGATACCACCACCGAGCAGACGATGCAAAGCCCGAGCGCGACGCCGAGGGTCTTCTTGATGGAATTGTTGCTGGCCATGTCAGGCGGTCTCCTCGTTCGCGATGCCGGCAGCCTCGCGCTTGACGCGGCGCTTGATGTTGGCCTGCACGACGAAGTGGTCGATCAGCGGGGCGAACAGGTTGGCGAACAGGATCGCCAGCATGATGCCCTCCGGGAAGGCCGGGTTGGCGACACGGATCAACACGGTCATCACGCCGATCAGTGCACCGAAGATCAGCTTGCCCTTGTCGGTCATGGAAGCCGAGACCGGATCGGTGGCCATGAAGACCATGCCGAAGGCGAAGCCGCCGATGACCAGATGCCAGTACCACGGCATCGCGAACATGGCATTGGTGTCACTGCCGATGGCGTTGAACAGCGCCGAGGTCGCGACCATGCCCAGCAACACGCCCAGCATGATTCGCCAGGAGGCGATGCGCGTCCACAGCAGTACCGCCGCGCCGAGGAAGATGGCCAGCGTCGACACCTCACCCAACGAGCCCGGAATGAAGCCCAGGAAGGCATCGGTCCAGCTCATCTGCTGCATCAGGGCGCTCATGCCGTCCTGTGCCGCGGTGGACAGTGCGGTCGCACCGGTATAGCCGTCAGCCGGCACCCACACCGCGTCACCGGAAATGCTGGCCGGATAGGCGAAGTACAGGAAGGCACGACCGGACAGCGCCGGGTTGAGGAAGTTCTTGCCGGTACCGCCGAAGACTTCCTTGCCGATCACCACACCGAAGGTGATGCCGAGCGCGACCTGCCACAGCGGGATGGTGGCCGGCAGCGTCAGCGCGAAGAGCACGGAGGTGACGAAGAAGCCTTCGTTGACCTCGTGACCGCGACGCATCGCGAACAGCACTTCCCAGAAGCCGCCGACCGCGAAGGTCACCAGATAGATGGGCAGGAAGTAGGTGGCCCCCAGGATGAAGTTGGCCCACACGCTGCCCGCATCATGGCTGCCCGCCAGCATCATGACGATGGCTTCACGCCAGCCGCCCAATGCACTGTAACCGCCAGCGATGGCCTCGTTGGCCTGCAGACCGGCGTTGTACATGCCGAAGAACATGGCCGGGAAGGTACACATCCAGACCGTGATCATGATGCGCTTCAGGTCGATACCATCACGCACGTGCGCGGTGGTACGCGTGACACTCGCCGGCGCATAGAAAATCGTGTCCACGGCTTCGTAGAGCGCGTAGAACTTCTCGTACTTGCCACCCTTGTGGAAGTGCGGCTCCAGGTTATCCAGAGTCTGTCGAATACCCATCATCAGACCTCTTTCTCGATCGTGGTGAGGTTGTCACGCAGGATGGGACCGTACTCGTACTTGCCCGGGCACACATAGGTGCACAGTGCGAGGTCCTCTTCATCAAGCTCCAGGCAGCCAAGCTGCATGCCGGTCTCGATATCACCCACGATCAGCGAGCGCAGCAGCTGCGTCGGCAGAATGTCCAGCGGCATGACCTTCTCGTACGCCCCCACCGGCACCATGGCACGCTCGGAGCCATTGGTGGAGGTGTTGGGACGATAGTCACGCAGACCGGTCAGCTTCGACAGGTAGATACCCAGCACCGAGTGACGATTGGCACCGGTGGACAGCCAGCCCATGAAGGCACGCTTGTTGCCTTCTTCCAGCAGACTCACCTGAGTGTGATAGCGGCTGACGAAACGCAGCGCCCCTTCACAGGTCAGACCGGAGAACACGGAACCGGAGATCACACGGGTATCGTCCGGCTGCTCGACTTCCCCCTTGAGCAGTTCTTCAGTGCTCGCGCCCAGACGGGTACGCAGCAGGCGGGGCTTGGTGGCACGCGGGCCACCGACGGCGATGACACGCGTGGTGTCCAGACGCCCTTCCGCCAGCAGGGTACCGATGGCGACGACATCCTGATAACCGACATGCCAGACATGACGTTTCAGGCTGACCGGTGCGAGATGATGGATGTGCGTACCCGGCAGACCTGCCGGGTGCGGGCCCTTGAAGGACTCGCTGACCACGCCGGCCACATCGCCGCCCGGGATATCCGCGCCCGGTGCCTGGCACAGGAACACCTTGCCTTCGGTCAGACGCGTCAATGCGACGAGACCCTGACGGAACGCAACTTCCTGCCCCTTGAGCACCACGGCCGGATCTGCGGCCAGCGGGTGGGTATCGATGGCGGTGACGAAGATGGCTGCCGGGGTGGCATCCAGTGCCGGCACACGCGAGAACGGGCGGGTACGGAATGCCGTCCACAGACCGGAGTCGACCAGCTGGTCGACCACGACCTGACGCTCGAGACCGGCCAGCGCCGCCTCGCCATGCGCGGTGAATTCCACCGCTTCGCCCTGCGCGGTGAATTCCACCGCTTCGCCCTGCGCATCGGTCTCGATGACCACGGACAGAAGCTTGCGCTTCTCGCCACGGTTGATCTCGACCACGGTCCCGGCAGCAGGCGCGGTGTAACGGACGCCCGGGGTCTTCTTGTCGGTGAACAGGAGTTGCCCCAGTTTCACCTTGTCCCCTTCACGGACTTCCATCGTCGGCTTCATGCCGACGTAGTCAACACCCAGGATCGCTACGCGACGAACGGGCTGCGCATCCTCGATACGCTGCTCCGGCGCCCCGGCGATGGGGAGATCCAGGCCACGTTTGACTTCGATCATAGACTCGCCCAATTGTCGGATCTGATGTTGTTCAGGAAAGATCACGCATCAATGACACGCCTCGAGGCCGACATACGGCCAGGCAACCTCGCGAGATTCGCGTTTCAGTTGATGTGAATGCTTTTCTTATCAGACGGTTGGAGGTGTAGCCCAGAGATTGGACCGGCCCAAAAAAATCCGCCTCATTATAAAGATGCGAGCCCCGAAAGACCATACGACACTAAAGTGGTGAGGGCATTCAACACGCCAACGCCCCTGCCATCGAGGATGGCAGGGGCGTTGTATTGACAGGCATTTTTTCCTCACCGTGCGTGAATCACGCCATGGCGCGACCCATTGCCTCAGCGAGTGGGGAAATAGCTGAAACGCACGTTGGACATGTGCTGCAGGATACGCACGACCTGGCAGCTGTAACCGAACTCGTTGTCATACCACACATACACGACAGCCTGCTTGTCGGTGACGATGGTCGCCTGACCATCGACGATGCCGGAATGACGGTTGCCGACGAAGTCGGAAGAGACCACTTCACAGGAATCGACGTAGTCGATCTGCTTCTGCAGTGAAGAGTGCAGAGAGGCCGTGCGCAGGAAGTCATTCATGCGCTCGGCGTCGCTTGCGGTGTCCAGCGTCAGATTGAGAATCGCCATCGAGACGTTGGGTGTCGGCACGCGGATCGCGTTGCCGGTCAGCTTGCCGGAAAGCTCCGGCAGCGCCTTGGCGACGGCCTTGGCGGCACCGGTCTCGGTCAGCACCATGTTGAGTGCCGCCGCGCGACCGCGACGGTCCCCGCTGTGGAAGTTGTCGATCAGGTTCTGGTCGTTGGTATAGGAGTGGACCGTCTCCACATGCCCCTGACTGACGCCGTATTCGTCGTGCAGCACCTTCAGTACCGGCACGATGGCGTTGGTGGTGCAGGACGCCGCGGAGATGATGCGATCATCGTCACGGATGTCGGTGTGGTTGACGCCATAGACGATATTCTTCAGATCGCCCTTGCCCGGAGCGGTGAGCAGCACCTTGGCCACGCCCTTGCACTCGAGGTGCTGCCCCAGGCCGGCCTCGTCGCGCCACTTGCCGGTATTGTCGACCACGATGGCATTGTCGATGCCGTGCGCGGTGTAATCGATCTCGGACGGCGAGTTCGCGTAGATGATCTTGATGTAGTTGCCATTGACGATCAGCGCCGAATTCTCCTGATCGACCGTGATGCTGCCCTCGAAGGGACCATGCACGGAATCACGACGCAGGAGGCTGGCCCGCTTTTCCAGATCCTCCTTGCTGCCACGCACCACGATGGCGCGCAGACGCAGCAGATTACCGCCACCGGCCTTCTCGATCATGATGCGCGCCAGCAGGCGGCCGATACGCCCGAAGCCATACAGGACGACATCCTTCGGGTCGCCGCCCATGCCGCCTTCGACGTAGCCACCGACGATCTCGGCAAGCTCGCGTTTTAGGAAGGCAGTGATGTCCGTCTCGTCGGAGCGCTTGAAGGCCACCGCCAGCTTGCCGATATCGACATGGGCCGGCCCGAGATTCAGCTCGATCATGGCACGCACCAGCGGGAAGGTGTCCTCGACGGACAGCTCCACCCCTTCCGCCTTGCGCACCCAACGGTGGTTCTTGAGGATACGCACCATGGAGCGGTTGATCAGCGAACGCCCATAGATGGAGGGCACGACATTGAAGCGACGATAGAGGTCACCCAGCAGCGGGATCATCTGTTCGGCGAGGGCTTCATTGTCTTGCCACTGCTTGAAACAGGCTTCGAGATTCTCTTTGCTCACGGAGGAATTCCTCTGACTGGCGAACGATAGGCGAACGCGGCAAGCGAGCTTGCAGCGTCGGACAAGGCCAGCTGAGTATGCGTAACGGGGGGCGGGGTCACAATGAAAGGATGGTCGCACGGAGGGTAGTAGTGCTACAGAATCAACGATTTGACTACAAGAGCCCTTCCTGAAGCACCGTCCGCATCCCGGGGAGGATCGCCGGACAAGCTCTTGCGAGATTCCGGGCCTCGCCACCGATGAAAAGGCCACGCCTCGCCCCCATGACAGGGAATGACTTGCTATCATCAGGCGCAGGGCATTGACGACACCGCCTCGGCAGCCCCGTCACGGCAAGGGGTTGGGTCTGCGACCATCAGAGCGGGCCGTCAGAACGCCCCCTCCATGCTGGCTGCCACGAGTAGCGCCCTGCGCCGACCATTGCGCCTTCATCACCATCGCTCGCGCCGTCGCGGGCTTTCACCGTTTGGCGTGACTGGCGAGGAGCACTCCTCCCGCCGGTAAATCTTCCCGTGCGCCCAAGCCCAGGACACAAGACACCAGAGCCCATGTTCGAGACTCCGCTGACGCCCCCGTTGCCACGCTCTCCCCGTGAGACCACCTACTGGACGCTGCAGGATGGCAGCGCTGCCACCCTGGCGCTGGCGCGCCTGGCGGACGCCGATGAAGCGCCACTGATGGTGATCACGCCGGACACCGCCAGCGCCCAGCGTCTGGAGGCGGACCTGCACTTCTATACCCGCCACCCGGAGCGCCTGCTGCCATTCCCTGACTGGGAGACACTGCCCTACGACAGTTTCTCGCCCCACCAGGACATCGTCTCGGAGCGCCTGCGCACGCTGCGCACCCTGCAGGCCAGCCGCCGCGCCATCGTGCCGGTGCCGGTCAACACCCTGATGCAGCGCCTGGCGCCGGCGGATTACATCGCCGGCCAGGTCTTCAGTCTCGCCAGGGGAGACACTCTCGACCGCGAGAATTTCCGCTCACGCCTCTCACGTGCCGGATACCGTGCGGTGGAGACCGTCTACGAGCCCGGAGAGTATGCGTTGCGCGGCGCGCTGATCGACCTGTTCCCGATGGGCAGCGAGCAACCGCTGCGAATCGATCTGTTCGATGACGAGATCGACACCCTGCGCGCCTTCGACCCCGACACCCAGCGCAGCGGCGACAAGGTCGAGGCGATCGAGATCCTGCCCGCCCACGAATATCCTCTGACGCGCAGCGCCATCGCCTGTTTCCGCGAGGGCTTCGAGACACTGTTCGATGTCGACCCCCGCCAGTGCATCCTCTACAACGATGCCATCAAGGGCATTCCCTCACCGGGGCTCGAGCAGTATCTGCCGCTGTTCTTCGAGGAGACCGCGACGCTGTTCGATCACATGGGCGACAACCTGCGGATCGCCATGCTGCCGGGAGCTCGCGAAGCGGCCGAACATCATTGGGACGCCATCACCACGCGCTACGCCAATCTCGGCGTGGACCCCACGCGCCCGCTGCTGCCGCCGCATCGCGCCTTCGTGCCGGTCAACCAACTGTTCGCGTTGATCAAGCAGCACGAGCGCATCGAACTACTACGCGAGCCCAATGCGCACACCATCGAATTCGGCCAGCAGGCGCTGCCCAGCCTCGCCATCGATGCACGCAGCGCCGACCCCACCCAGGCGCTGGCGAGCTTCCTCAAGCAGCGACTCAACGGCCAGAGCGCACAGCGCATCCTGTTCGTCGCCGAGACCCAGGGTCGCCGGGAAGTCGTCGAGGAGCAGCTCGCTCCGCTGCTGCGCAGCTTCGGGCTACGCAGCCTGGAGGACTTCGCGAGCTTCCAGCACTTCGTCGACAGTCCCGCCGCGGTCGGCCTGACCGTCGGCGGCCTGACGCGTGGTGCCTGGGTAGCGGGTGAGCAGGCCTCCCAGGCGCCCTCCCCCGAGCGCGCAGACGCCGCCAAGGGGCTGGTCATCGTCACCGAGACCGAGCTCTATGGCGAGGTAGTCCGCCAGAGCCGTCGTCAGGCGCGTGCCACCGATGACAACGAACTGGCGGTGCGTCATCTCTCGGAGCTGCGCGAAGGCGCACCGGTGGTACACCACACCCACGGTGTCGGTCGCTACCTGGGACTCGAGACCATCGATGCCGGCGGCCAGGAAGCCGAGTTCCTCGCCCTTGAATACGCCGACGGCGCCAAGCTCTATGTGCCGGTGGACAGCCTGCATCTGATCTCACGCTATTCCGGCGCCAGCGATGAACTGGCACCGCTGCACAAGCTGGGGTCCGAGCAGTGGGAGAAGGCCAAGCGCAAGGCGGCCGAGAAGATTCGCGACACTGCCGCCGAGCTGCTGGATGTCTATGCACGGCGCGAAGCGCGTGTCGGCCATGCCTGCGACTTCCCCGCCGAGGACTACGCCCGCTTCGCGGCCAGCTTCCCCTTCGAGGAGACACCGGACCAGGCGCAGACCATCGGCGCGGTGATCCAGGACATGTGCTCTCCTCAGCCGATGGATCGCGTAGTGTGCGGCGATGTCGGCTTCGGCAAGACCGAGGTCGCGATGCGCGCCGCCTTCCTGGCCGTCAACTCCGGACGCCAGGTGGTGGTGCTGGTGCCCACCACCCTGCTGGCCCAGCAGCATTATGACAACTTCCGCGATCGCTTCGCCGACACCGCGGTGGAGATCGCCCTGCTGTCGCGCTTCACCAGCGGCAAGGGCCAGGAAGCGTCACTGGAGCGCATCCGCAAGGGGCAGGCGGATATCGTGATCGGCACCCACAAGCTGCTCTCCAAGTCGCTGGAATTGCCCAACATGGGGCTGCTGGTCATCGATGAGGAGCACCGCTTCGGGGTCTCCCAGAAGGAGCGACTCAAGAGCCTGCGTGCCGAAGTGGACATCCTGACCCTGACCGCCACGCCGATTCCGCGCACGCTCAACATGGCGATGAGCGGCATTCGCGACCTGTCCATCATCGCCACGCCACCGGCGCGCCGCCTGTCGGTGAAGACCTTCGTCCAGCAGCGTAACGACGGCGTGATCAAGGAAGCCATCCTGCGTGAGCTGCTGCGCGGCGGACAGGTCTACGTGCTGCACAACGAGGTCAAGACCATCGAGGAAAGCGCGGCACGCATCGCGGAACTGGTGCCGGAGGCCATCGTCGGTGTCGCCCACGGGCAGCTGCCGGAGCGTAGCCTGGAGCGGCGCATGTCGGACTTCTACCACAAGCGCTTCAACGTGCTGGTCTGCTCGACCATCATCGAGACCGGCATCGACGTCCCGAGCGCCAACACCATCATCATCGAACGCGCCGACAAGTTCGGCCTCGCGCAGCTGCACCAGCTGCGTGGGCGCGTCGGGCGCTCGCATCACCAGGCCTACGCCTACCTGCTGACCCCGCACCCCAAGGCCATGACCCGCGATGCGGTCAAGCGTCTGGAGGCAATCAGCGAATCGCATGACCTGGGGGCAGGCTTCACCCTGGCCTCCCATGACATGGAGATCCGTGGCGCGGGCGAGCTGTTGGGTGATGAGCAGTCCGGCCAGATGGAAACCATCGGCTACTCGCTGTACATGGAGATGCTGGATCGCGCCGTGAAGGCCATCAAGGCCGGCAAGACGCCCAACATCGAATCGCCGCTGGATGAGGGCGTGGAAGTCGGACTCAATCTGCCGGCGCTGATTCCGGGTGACTACCTCCACGATGTCCAGCAGCGCCTGATGATGTACAAGCGCATCAGCAACGCCGAGAACGCCAGCGATCTCCGGGAATTGCAGGTCGAGATGATCGACCGCTTCGGCCTGTTGCCGGAGCCGGTCAAGACGCTGTTCCGCCAGACCCGGCTGCGCCAGCGCGCCCAGGCACTGGGCATCGTCAAGCTGGAAGCCGGTGCCGCACGCGGTCGCATCATCTTCGGCGCCCAGACGCCTGTCGATCCCTTGACGCTGGTGACACTCATCCAGCGCCAGCCCGATGTCTACAAGCTGGAAGGTGCCGACACACTGCGCTTCACCACCGAGATGGAAGACGCCGAGGCGCGCTTCAGCTTCTGCGAATCCCTGCTTGAGCTGCTCAACGCCAAGACCCAGGCGGCCTGACGCCCCCACTCACCTCTGTGCACGTGAAAATGCGCGGAACATGAAAACGGCCTGCATCGCTGATGCAGGCCGTTTTTCTGGCAGTCAGACCGCCTCACCTCCCAGGGACAAGCGCCTCACGCATGGCGTGCCAGCAGCGCCGCCAGCAAGCGCTGCACCTGCGGCATGCCTGCCTCGATCACCGATTCCGTTCCGGCCCTCGTCGGCTCCTCCTCCCCGACCCCGGCCGCGTGACTGATCACCAGGCACAGGCTGGCGTACTCCATCTCGAGTTCCCGGGCCAGCACGGCCTCGGGCATCCCCGTCATGCCCACCAACGTATTGCCATCGCGCGCCATCAGACGAATCTCGGCCGCGGTTTCCAGTCTCGGCCCCTGCACCACGCCCAGCACTCCGCCTGCCTGGATCACCAGTCCCGCGTCAGACGCCGCCGAATGCAGCTCCTCGCGCCAGACACGGTGATACGGCCAGGCGAATGCCACATGCTGGAACGGCTTGAAACGGCCATCGAAGAACGAGCCCTCGCGCCCCGTCGTGTAATCGATCAACTGATCCGGGACCACCAGCGTGCCCGGCGTCAGCGTCGGGTCGATACCTGACACGCAGTTGACGCCAACGACGTGAGTCGCCCCGGCCTGCTTGAGCGCCCACAGGTTGGCGCGATAATTGATTCGGTGCGGCGGCATCTTGTGGGGTTGACCATGCCGCGCCAGAAACAGGATCGACCTGCCGTCGAGCCGCCCCTGCACCACCCCGCAGGACGCCGCCCCCAAGGGAGTTTCCTGACCACCCCGCTTGAGCACCTCCAGACCCGGCCAATGGCCGAACCCGGTCCCCCCGATGACTGCCAGCATCCCCTGTCTCCTCGCCACCCATGTGCAGGAATCTCTCAAGAGCCGAACGCTTCGGCCCTGAGCGAACGCTACTCCGAGCCAACCGACAACGACAAGCACAATCGTCACGCTCTGCGCCAAGAGACGAGAAAAGGCCCCGAAAACGATACCACCCGCCGCGGTGGCCCGGGCGGGTGGTGATCACATGCAGGCGTGGCTGCGATGGTGAGACAGGACGGCAGCGCGACGAAACCGCCTCGTCTTCAGGAACGTTACAGCCCCTTGGGCGCGTAGATGCCCGGCGCGTTGCGCCAGTAGCCCTTGTAATCCATGCCGAAACCGAACAGGAAGCGGTCCTCGACATCCAGACCACAGAAGTCGGCCTTGAAGCCCGGATAGGCCTTGCGATCGTGCTTCTTGTCCACCAGCACACAGCTGGACACGCTGCGCGCACCCGCTTCACGGCAGTACTCGATGATGGCCGCCAAGGTGCCACCCTCATCGAGGATGTCATCGACGATGACCACGTCACGACCGGCCATCGGCAGTTCCGGATTGACGCGCCAGAACAGCTCGCCGCCGCGCATGGCACCGCGGTAACGCGTCGCGTGCAGATAATCGACTTCCAGCGGGAACTTGAGTCGGGTCAACAGCTGACCTGCGGTAATCAGGCCGCCATTCATCACGCAGTAGAAGATCGGCATGCGATCACCAAGGCTGCGGGTCAACTCCCCGGCCATGCGATCAAGTGCGACCTCCAGCTCTGCCTGGGGAATCAGGCAGTCGGCGTTGTCCATCACGTCTCGCATTTCGGCATGCAGGGCGCTCAGGGAGTCAGGCGTCGGAGTCAGCATCGGGAGTTTCCTGGGTATCACTGGCCTCATCTCCACGTCGGGCGGACGTGGCAGAGGATGTAGCAGCGGAGGATGAAGCAGAACGGCGGGACCCGCTCTGCGCAGCGTGTGACGGCGAGGCTTCAGCGGCCTTGCCGTCCTGTTCGTCTTGCGGTCGGCGCGAGGACGACTCGCGATCAGCATTCGTGTCGCCTTGAGGAGCAGCGCCCTCGAGGGACAGCACGTCAGCGAAGTGCAGGCGCTGCCCCGGCAGGGCCACGCGTGCATCGTGCTCACGGATGATGTCATGGATGCGCAGCAGCACATCCTGCTTGATGGCGTGATACTTCACCCAGTCGGTGGTGCGCGTGAAGACGTACACGAAGAAGTCCAGCGAGTGTTCACCGTAGCTGTTGAAGTTCACGATCTGGGTCCGCGTCTGGTCGATCTCGTCATGCCCTTCCACCATCTCGCGGACCGCGGTGATGATGTCACCGACCCGGGTGGCATCTTCGTAACGCAAGCCGATGGTCTCGAAGATGCGCCGGTTGTACATCCGTGACGGATTCTCCACCGCGATGCTGGTGAAGATGGCGTTGGGGATGTAGAGCGGACGCATGTCGAAGGTGCGGATGCGCGTCAGCCGCCAGCCGATGTCCTCGACGGTGCCCTCGATCTCGCGGTCCGGCGAGCGAATCCAGTCACCGACCTTGAACGGGCGGTCGAGATGGATCATCAGGGCACCGAAGAAGTTGGCCAGCAGATCACGCGCGGCGAAGCCCACCGCGATACCGCCGACCCCACCGAAGGCCATCACGCCGGACAGTGACACACCGAGATTCTGCAGGATGGCCAGACCCACCAGCACGATCACGACGGCACGCAGCAGTTTGCTGATCGCCGAGGCCGTGGTGGCATCCATCGCGTTGACGTTGGTGCCGGGCGGTGGCGTGGTACGCAGCGACTCGAAGCGCTTGATCATGCGAATCAACGCCCAGGCCAGCGCCAGCAGGGTGATGATCTGTCGCACCGTGCCCAGATAGGCCTCCAGGCTGCCGGGCGCGAACTGATGGGCAAGAATGTCCAGCGCGACCAGCGAGCCCATGCTGTAGAGCCACAGAGACAGCGGATGGCGCAGCCCGTGCAGCAGCGCGTCATCCCACAGGTTGCGACTCTTCTCGGCATGCACGGCCAGGCGACTGAGCAGAATGCGCTCGCTCAGATGCAGCACGATCACGGCCACCAGCACCAGGGCGAGGTTGATCCCCCAGAGTGGCAGACCGAAGGTCTGCTCCACCCAGTTGCGCAGCGGCTCGACCCAGTGATTGATCATCTCTTCGGCAGGCGCCGCCAGCTTGTCGGCAGCCGCCTCGGTGGCGGATTTCTCAGCCATGTGGAGTCCTTGGGTGACGTCTGGAGGAAAAGCCCCTCAAGGCTGGCTCATTCAGCCAAGCCCGATGGCATGGCCACCTGCTCGAGCGGCTGACTGGCCGCCAGCGCCTCGAGACGTGCATGGGTACGCCGCCAGCGAGACAGCCCCGCAAGGCCCTCGAGCGTGGGGCGGGCGCGCCCGTAGCGCAGACGCGCCTGACGCTTGCCGGCATTGCGCTGCTCATCCCCATCGAGGCTGTCGAGCACGGCACGTGCGGCGGCGGGATCATTGCACACCAGCGCCATGTCGCAGCCGGCATCCAGTGCCAGACGAGCGCGCACTTCCGGCTCGCCCTCGGCCACGGCAGCCGCCATGCCCAGGTCATCGGAGAAGATGGCGCCCTTGAAACCGAACTCCTCACGCAGCAGCCCCAGCCAGCTTGGCGAGAAGCCGGCGGGGCGCGCATCGAAGTCGGGATAGATGACATGAGCCGGCATCACGCCACCCAGGCGATCCGCCAGCGCCGCGAAGGGCTTGAGATCATGCTCGCGCAGCTCGCGGAAGGAGCGGGGGTCGATCACGCGCTCGCGGTGGGTATCCGCCGCGATGCCACCATGACCGGGATAATGCTTGCCGACTGCCGCCATGCCAGCTTCGCGCAGGCCCTCGATGAAGGCGGTCCCGACGGCAATCACGTCCTCGGGAGTCGTCCCGAAGCTGCGGTCGCCGATGATGGTGGAACCCGCGACATCGATATCCAATACCGGCGCGAAGGTGATGTCGCAGCCAATGGCAGCCATCTCCATGCCCAGCAACCAGCCGGCGTCACGGGCAAACCCGAGCCCTGACGACTGGGCATCATCACCGCAGCCGTCACAGTCACGTCCCAGGCAGCAATGTGCCAGGGCGCGCATCGGCGGCAGGCGGGTCACGCCTTCGCGCAGCCGTTGCACCCGTCCGCCTTCCTGATCGATGGCGATCAACAGATGTGGATTGACGCGGCGGATCTCACCGCACAGCGCCAGCACCTGCTCGGGAGAAGCACAGTTGCGCGCAAACAGGATGACGCCGCCGACGGCGGGGCGTGCCAGTAGTTCACGTTCGTCAGACGTGAGGGTATGCCCCTCGACGTCGAGCATTACGGAGCCCAATGGCTGTGTCATGACATCCTTCCTGTCCATGGCCTGCTGGCCGTGTCATGCGCTGCAAGGCATGGCACGCACGGCAGGGTTTCATGTCGTTACGGGGCTCGGCAGCCTGGAAGACAAGCCTCAGGACAGGCGGCCGGCGCGAGGAAAGGCGCAATTCTAGCCGACTGAGCGCGACTCGAACAGTCGCGAGCACCAGCCGCCAGGCAACGCAGCGTCAGGCGTGCAACAGCACTGGCGTTCCGGCCGGCGCATGCCGGTAAAGGCACAGCAGATCCTCATCGCGCAGACGAATGCACCCATGGGAGGCCGGGGTGCCCATCGGCTCGCTGGTCGGCGTGCCATGGAAGTAGATGTAGCGCCGCAGGCTGTCGACGCGCTGTCCCGCCGCGTTGCGGCCACGGTTGATGCCGGGCTCACGACCGCTGAGCCACAGGATACGCGTCAGGATCCAGTCGCGTTCGGGGTGCTCGGCGGCCAGTCGAGGCGTGAACACCTCTCCCGTGAAGCGCCGTCCACGATAGACGGCACCACGTGGGTTGCCCTCCCCGATCGCGGCGCGAACCACATGCCAGCCGGTCGGCGTGCAACCGCTGCCATCGAGCTCGCCGATACCGTTGAGGCCGCTGGAGATCGCACAGGCATGCACCAGCGTGTCAGGGTCAGCCGCGGGGGGCGGCGCATCACGACTGCCACTGGGCGCGTCATTGCGTATCTCGAGACGCTGGCGGGTGAGATCCACGCAGACCCAGCAAGCCATCAGCTTGCCGCCTGGGTGACCGCTTCACCATCTCCGAGCGAGGCCGGCAGCGGAGCCGCCATCGCCGCGACCACCACCGGACGCATGTGCTGGATCAGCTCGCGCACACTGGTGTGATGGCCGTATTCGGCCTCTTCGATATCGCGCAGTGCGTCCAGTCCCGAGAAGGTGAAGATCACGCTGCCGAGCATGAAGTGCAGACGCCAGAAGCGCTCGTTGTCTGGCAGGTCCGGCGTCGCAAGCTTCAGGAGCTCGGCGAAGCGGCTGAAGACCGTGCCGTAATGCTCGCGGATGTAGCGACGCATGTGGCCCTGCCCCTGGGTATAGGCAAGCCCGAGCAGGCGCATGAAGGTACGCAGGCTGTTGCGCTCGGCCGGCACCTCAAGCACCGTGCGCGCCATCACTTCCAGCAGCGTTTCCAGCGGCACCTGACGACCGGCATGCTGCTGCTCGACACTGTCGAGTGCCGCATGGAAACGCTCGCTGAAGGGGTCGAGATAGCGGGCGAACACTGCCTGGATCAATGACTTCTTTGAGCCGAAGTGATAATTGACCGCCGCCAGGTTGACCTTGGCCTTGCTGGTGATATTGCGCAGCGAGGTTTCGGCGAAGCCTCGCTCGGCGAACAGGACCTCGGCGGTATCGAGGATACGGGTAACGGTATCGGTCTGGGCCATGGGCGGATGCCTTGTCAGATGATCAGTCACGAGGGGGCACGGGAGTCCTTGTCCCCCCGGACAACGGCAAGGCCGTGGCCCGGGGGGCGACTCTTCTCATGCAGGTCAATCAAACGACATGTCGGTCTTCACGCACCGCGTGTCAGGCAGCGACTCCGAGGCGGAGGCTGCCACGAGCCGTGTCCCGAGCACAGGACAGACGCACAGGACACACAGGGCCTGTGTACCGGTAGCCGGATGCGCTCGACGAACATTCGTTTGAAACAAGATAATTCTAGCTGTCCATGCCATGACTGGCAATTGCTGGTTGTTTCAAACACTCGACAGCCAAGACCGGCAGGACGCGCATTCACGCGGGACATTCGGGGACGGGATGGTCATGGGGCGTCCCGGACACCCGCTGTCTCGCGTCAGCATGTCGATGTCGACGAAGATGCCGGCAACGTTGCTGCCAAAGCACCCACGATGCCTTGCATGACCGCCATGACTGGATACAATGACAGTTGTATGGATGCACACCCCGTGCCGTCAGCTCAGATGCCGCCCAGGCCAAAGGCAATGCCCATGACTCAGCCGCTTACTCCGCGCCAGCAGGATGTCTTCGATTTCATCATCAAGACCATCAAGTCCTCAGGCTATCCGCCAACGCGTGCCGAAATCGCCCAGGCACTGGGCTTTCGCTCACCGAATGCCGCGGAAGAGCATCTGCGTGCCCTGAAGCGCAAGGGAGCCATCGAGATGGTGCCGGGCACCTCGCGGGGCATCCGCGTGCCGTCTCTGGCCGAGGCGGAAGAGGATAGCGAGCAGGGCCTGCCGGTCATCGGGGAAGTGGCCGCTGGCAGCCCTATCCTGGCCAGCCAGCATATCGATCGTCATTGCCCACTGCCCAGTGACTACTTCTCGCCTGCCGCCGACTATCTGCTGCGCGTGCGCGGGGTCTCGATGAAGGATGTCGGCATTCTGGAAGGTGACCTGCTGGCCGTGCACCGCACGAGCAGCGTGCGTGACGGACAGATCGTGGTGGCGCGTCTGGGGGATGAAGTGACGGTGAAGCGTTTCCGTCGCGATGGCCATTACGTATGGCTGGAAGCCGAGAACGAGGACTTCGCTCCCATCAAGGTGGATCTGCGCACGGACAGCCTGGAAATCGAGGGCCTCGGCGTGGGCGTGATCCGCGATGGCGGCCTGCACTGATCTCAAGGCTTGCAGGCAGTCTGTCCTCACAGCGCTGACGCGCAGATGACGATTGTCGTCATCTGGGCATCCACGAAAAAACCCGCCGGTTGGCGGGTTTTTTCGTGGCTGGCAGACATGCGGGAAGTGCTCAGTGCACCATGCCTTCCGACTGCTCGTCTTCATCATCCTCGCCATCCCACAGGCGGGTGCGGGTGATGGCGTGATCGATCATCTCACGCGCGACCTCGAAGCGATTGTCACGCAGCAGATCGGCAGCTTCATCGGAGATGCGGATACTGAGAAGTGGCTCACCTTCACTCTCGGCGGCACGCAGGATCACTTCCCCATCTTCCATTTGCACGATTTCAAGTACGGCGGGATCGGACACGTCATTCCTCCTGCACGGCATCCTGAGGATACCGGCGTCGTTGTGATCGTCAGCTTGACGGCGGGCAGGCCCTGCGACTTGCAGTCACTGGCGACAATGCAGAAAAAAGTACGACCACAGCCAGAGCCATGGTCGTACCGGAGAATGCAGGGCTTGCCACAATGCCGCCAGTCTAGCACCCGTCATGCCAGGGCGTCACCTGAATGACAGGTGCGTGACATGCCAGCGCTTTCGGGTCAGGCAAGGCGCGACGCTACCACTCCACATTCGACTCGCGAAGGTGTGACAGCAACGCCTTCATGGCGCTGACTGCCGTGGCGAGACGCTCTGCCAGAGGCGCATTGGCCGCCGCGGCGATGATGAGACCATCGCCACGCGCCTGGCCTTCCTCACGCCGGGCAGCACCGCCCTCTTCATGCAAACGCGTGATATCGGCCACCAGCTGGCTCAACCAACTGTCCGGCTGCGCCTGCAGGCTTCGCAACTGCTCGATTTCCGCCACGGGAGTCGGCGGTGTGGCCAGCCGCTCGCGCCAGCTGCCCTCAGGCCAGCGTGCCGACGCGGCGCACTCCTCGATCAACGAGGCCAATGCCAGCTCCATCAACGCCAGCGCCCCTTCCTCACCGGCCATGCGCCGTGCGACGGCATGCTCATCACGCGTCGCGACGGCCGCCTGCTCCAGCAGCAACTCGGCCTGATACAGCAGTTGATTGGTGCGGCCACGCTGGCTCATCAGCTCTTGGCTCCCTTGCGCTTGTCCTCGACGACCCAACGGCCGTTGTCGAAGGTCGCCTTCCACCCCGTCGCCTTGCCATCCTCGTCCGTCATCACGAACTGCTCCTTGGCCTTGCGCGAGAAACGAATCTGCGTCGGGCGGCCATCGGGGTCTTTCTCCGGCGCCTTGAGGATGAAGTGATACTTCTCCGGCAGCTCGTCGGCATGCGCCTTGAGCTCGCTGACCAGCGGCGGACGCGTCTCGCGATTCTTGGGGAACTGACTGGCGGCAAGGAACAGGCCACTGGCGCCATCACGCAGCACGTAGTGATCCTCGACCTTCACGCAGGCAAGTTCCGGCATGGGGATCGGGTCCATCTTCGGCGGCGCGACCTCTCCGGACTTGAGCAGCTTGCGGGTGTTCTTGCAATCCTCGTTGGTGCAGCCGAAGTACTTGCCGAAACGCCCGGTCTTGAGCTGCATGTCGGCACCGCACTTGTCGCACTCGATGACCGGCCCATCGTAGCCCTTGATGCGGAACTGACCCTGCTCGACTTCATGTCCCACGCAGTCCGGGCTGTTGCCGCAGACGTGCAGCTTGCGCTGCTCGTCGATCAGATAGCTGTCCATGGCCGTGGCGCAGATCGGGCAACGGCGCTTGGCACGCAGTGCATCGGTCTCGGCATTCTCATCCGCGTCAGCGGCGACCGCCTCATCCCCCGGCAACAGGTCGATGGTGGTCTTGCAGCGCTCCTTGGGCGGAAGGTTGTAACCGGAGCATCCCAGGAAGACGCCGGTGGAGGCGGTACGGATCTGCATCTCGCGACCACAGGTCGGGCAGGCGATATCGGTCGGCACCGGCTGATTCGGGCGCATGCCCTCTTCTGACTGGGCGTGATCCAGCTCGGCCTTGAACTCGGCGTAGAAGGCATCCAGCAGCTCGCGCCAGTTGCGCTGACCATTGGCCACCTCATCGAGGTAGTCTTCCATGCGCGCGGTGAAGCCGAAGTCCATCAGGTCCTTGAAGGATTCACTGAGACGATCAGTGACGATGTCACCCAGCTTCTCGGCGTAGAAACGCCGATTTTCCAGCGCCACGTAACCACGATCCTGGATGGTCGAGATGATCGCCGCATAGGTCGAAGGACGGCCGATGCCGCGCTTCTCCAGCTCCTTGACCAGACTGGCTTCGGTGTAACGCGCCGTCGGCTTGGTGAAGTGCTGCTGCGGGTCCAGCTCGACCAGCTCCAGCACCTCGCCGATGGCCAGGTCCGGCAGTGACTGATCCTCTTCCTTCTTGCCCGCCGGCTTCATCACGCGGGTATAACCGTCAAACTTGAGCACCCGGCCCTTGGCGCGCAGCTCGTAGCCATCGACCTCGATGGTCAGGGTCGAGGACAGATACTCCGCCGGCACCATCTGGCAGGCGACGAACTGACGCCAGATCAGCTCATACAGACGCTCCGCGTCACGCTCCATGCCGGTGAGGTCCGTCGCGCGACGCGCCACCTCGGAGGGACGGATCGCTTCGTGAGCTTCCTGGGCGCCTTCCTTGCTGGAGTAGACGTTGGCGGCCTGCGGCAGATAGTTGTCGCCGAATTCCTCAGCGATGAAGTCCCGCGCGGTGGCCACCGCGTCCGCCGACAGATTGGTCGAGTCGGTACGCATGTAAGTGATGTAACCGGCCTCGTAGAGGCGCTGCGCCATCATCATGGTCTTCTTGACCGAGAAGCCGAGACGACTGCTGGCCGCCTGCTGCAGGGTCGAGGTGATGAAGGGGGCATTCGGCTTGGAACGGGTCGGCTTGTCTTCGCGATTGGAAATCGCGAGCCGAGCGGTACGCAGCGCCGCGATGCGATCCAGCGTTTCCTTCTCGCTGGTCGGACGGAAGGCCTTGCCATCCTGACGCGCCAGCTCGAAACGGATCGCCTCGCCGCTGGTCGCGGCAAGCTCTGCGTGCACATCCCAGAATTCTTCCGGAATGAAGGCACGGATCTCACGCTCACGCTCGACGATCAAGCGCACGGCAACCGACTGCACTCGCCCGGCCGACAGCCCACGAGCCACCTTGGCCCACAGCAGCGGCGAGACCATGAAACCGACGACACGATCCAGATAGCGACGCGCCTGCTGAGCATGCACGCGGTCCATCTTCAGATCGCCCGGCTCATCGAAGGCCGCCGTGATCGCCTTCTTGGTGATCTCGTTGAACACCACGCGCTTGTAGCGGGTATCGTCGCCACCGATGGTCTCGCGCAGGTGCCAGGCAATCGCCTCACCTTCGCGGTCCAGATCCGTCGCGAGATAGATGGTGTCGGCCTTCTCGGCCAGGCGCGTCAGCTCGGAGACGACCTTTTCCTTGCCGGGCAGGATCTCGTAATGCGCCTCCCAGCCGTTCTCCGGGTCTACCCCCATGCGACGGATGAGCTGCGTCTTGGCCTTCTTTTCCTTGTGAGCCGCCTTGGCTTCCGGCGACATCTTGCGCGTCTCGGCTGCCTGACGGGCACGCTCCTTGGGATCGGTGGCCTGCTTGCCGCTACCGCTGGTCGGCAGATCGCGGATATGCCCGACACTCGACTTCACCACGAAGTCGTTGCCGAGATACTTGTTGATGGTCTTGGCCTTGGCAGGCGACTCGACGATCACCAGTGACTTGCCCATGGTTGCTCGCATCTCCTGGCCGGCGCTGACTGCACCGGCGAATGACTCGTAGCGCTGGGTTTTATCCCAGCCTAAAAATGCGCCTACCCTACCCCAGCATTTCAGCGCTGACCAGCAATGTTGCCAGCACCACGACATGTGGGTGGTGGCAGCGGACATCACACACCACCCCGAATCTCGAGAATCGACGCCCGAGGCATGACGCGGTCATCGACCGGCACCCGGACCTGCCAGACCCGCCAGATGCATGTGTCGCCATGACGAGAGGCTAGCCATGACTATATATAAGTGGCCTTTTCACGATTCGTCACATCAGTGTGGCATTACTGACACAGGCAGTGGCAGGCCTGCGGGTCAACGTAGATGCCATCCTCACAGCCTGGGCCTCTCGGATCACGCCATGTCTGACTGGCCACCAGCCTGACGCCAGCGCTTGTGAAGACGCAAGTCATGTCGCTACCATCGCCGCCATGGCAGCCGAATCACTCGCGCGCTACCACACCAATCAACCACGACACTCGACAGGCTCCCTTTACGTCGTCAATGTAGTAAAATGACAACACAAACCGCCTGACCCCTCACGCAAGTGTTCAAGGAGTATGTTCTCATGCCGCACGCGTTCAACGGCCCGATCCGCCGCACCAAGATTGTCGCCACACTCGGTCCGGCCAGTGACAAGCCGGGCGTCCTCGACGCGATGATCCGTGCCGGAGTGGATGTGGTTCGCCTCAACTTCTCTCACGGCAGCCCCGAAGACCACCGCATGCGTGCCGAGGCCGTCCGTGCCGCCGCCGCCGCCCAAGGCCGCAGCGTCGCCGTGCTGGGTGATCTGCAGGGTCCGAAGATCCGCATCGCCCGCTTCAAGGACACCGCTGTCCAGCTTCAGGAAGGCCAACCGTTCATCCTGGACATCGGCCTGGGCCGCGATGAAGGTACCGTCGAGCGTGTCGGCTGCGACTATCAGCAGCTGGCCGATGACGTGGTCGCCGGCGACGTTCTGCTGCTTGATGACGGTCGCGTGGTGCTCGAGGTCAACGAACTCAAGGGCAACGAGATCCACACCACCGTCAAGGTGGGTGGCAAGCTGTCCAACAACAAGGGCATCAACAAGCAAGGCGGTGGCCTGTCCGCCGAGGCGCTGACCGAGAAAGACAAGGCAGACCTCAAGACCGCCATCGACATCGGCGTGGACTATCTGGCCGTCTCCTTCCCGCGCAGTGGCGCCGACATGCAGCTGGCACGTGAGCTGCTGGGCGAGGAAGGTCGTGACATCGGCCTGATCGCCAAGGTCGAGCGCGCCGAAGCCGTGGCCGACGACGCCGTGCTCGACGGCATCATCCTCGCCAGTGAAGGCGTGATGGTGGCGCGTGGCGATCTGGGCGTGGAGATCGGCGACGCACAGCTGATCGGCGTGCAGAAGCGCATGATCCGCCGTGCCCGCAGCCTCAACCGCGTGGTCATCACCGCGACCCAGATGATGGAGTCGATGATCAGCGCCCCGCTGCCGACCCGCGCCGAAGTCTTCGACGTCGCCAATGCCGTGCTCGACGGCACCGACGCCGTGATGCTGTCGGCCGAGACCGCGGCAGGCGATTTCCCGGTCGAGACCATCGAGACCATGGATCGTGTCTGCCTGGGTGCCGAGCGTGAACGTGCCGCCCAGGAATCCCAGCACCGCATCCACGAAGGCTTCAGCAAGACAGACGAGACCATCGCACTGTCTGCCATGTACGCGGCCAACCACCTGACGGGTGTCGTGGCCATCGTCTGCATGACCGAATCCGGCTACACCCCGCTGATCGCCTCGCGCATCCGCTCGGGTCTGCCGATCGTCGGTCTCGCCCAGGACCAGAAGACCCAGCGCCGCATGGCTCTCTATCGTGGCGTGGTGTCCCTGCCCTTCGATTCCAGCGAGCTGCCGGCGCAGGAGATCAACCGTCGCGCCATCGCCGAGCTGGAAGCGCGCGGCATCGCCAACCGTGGTGATCTGGTGATTCTGACCCGCGGCGATCAGATGAATGCCCACGGTGGCACCAACACCATGAAGATCGTCACTGTCGGTGGCACCATCGACTGAGCGACCGGCATCGACGGATCGACACCGGCAGCGTTATCACTGGCGGGGCTGACACCCCGCCTTCAGGAGATCAAGCGGCATGAGCGAGCAACGACCCAAGCGCCAGGCACGACGCACCCTGGCAGAACGCAAGCGGATTGCGCTGGTGGCTCACGATGGCAAGAAGGATGAGATGCTGGCCTGGGCCATGCGCTGGCGCGATGAGCTGTCACGCCACCAGCTGCTGGGCACCGGCACCACGGCCCGACGCATCAGCAAGGAGCTCGGACTTGAGGTCGAAGGCCTGATGAGCGGGCCGCTGGGCGGTGATCAGCAGATCGGTGCACGCATCGCCGAAGGCAATCTCGACCTGCTCATCTTCCTGTGGGACCCGTTCGCTCCGATGCCGCACGACCCTGACGTCAAGGCGCTGCTGCGCCTGGCGACACTGTGGAACGTGCCGGTGGCCAACAATGTCGCGAGTGCCGACTTCATGTTCCACTCATCACTGATGTCGGAGTCGGTCGAGATCGCGGTCCCCGATGCCAATGACTGGGTCAGCACCCGCGCCTGACACTGGCACATTGCCGATACACGTAAACGCCCGCCCCTCATTTGAGTGGGCGGGCGTTTACGTATGGACCCATGTCAGCGTGATCCACACCGTCATTGGCTTCATGCAGGACAGCGAATATCCGCGAAAATGTCGTAATCAAACTACATTTCGGACCTTTACCTGACTGGCTAGCTGGCTGGCTAGCTGGCTAGCTGGCTAGCTAACGGCAACATGCCCCTTCCTCCAGGCGTCTGATGCCTCACGCCTGAATCCTGAGCTGGCTGGCGATGATCGCCCCGCGTGAGGCCATGCAATAGAGCCCAATGTGATGGGCGTCTCGCTGCGGGTGGATGGCGGGCGCAGGCAATCCAAGGGCAGCCACGCTTTCCTCACTCAGATCATAGGTGGCGCAGGCAGGCTCCAGCACCACGATGTCGCTCACCTCGCCCAGCAGACCATGATTGCGTGCAGAGAGAAGCGTCAGCACCAGGTCCATCACGCAGATGTCCGTGCAGATTCCCGCCACTACCAGCGTCTTCAGTCGCTGCCGGCCAACCCAATCCTGCAGCGCATTGACACCGCTTGCCGGGTCGATCGCGCCAATATATCCATTGATGCAATCCTTGCGTACCAGAGTGGCATGCGGATCGCTCTCCAGCCACGCAAGCTCTGCCACCAGCTCATCCTCACCACTACCCTGCTCACAGTGAGCGGGATAGGGCGGCTCCGGGACGCCGGGTGAGTGGGAGTCAATGAAGGCCAGCAGTGGGCGGGCGTGCGCCGAGAAACAGCGCGCCACGTCGTTACTGAGCGCCACCATGCGGGTTACCTGGGCATTGTCGGCCTGCGGGGCCAGAGCGCCTCCTTGCACCTGACAGAAGCCGTTGATCTCATCGACCAGAATCAGTCCGGCACTCGGCAGCGAACATTCGTAAGGGGCAGGCCGTACCGGCAGGCGCGCATCCAGCGCAAGGGGGGAGTCGAGAGGCGCGGGGGATGCAGGAAACGACAACGGCGAGCTGTCGGGGCTGCTGGCCGAGGTAGCATCGGCCTTTGACGCTCTCGTGTCAGTCTCTGAGGAAGCAATGGAGTGAGGCATCGTGTCGTACCCGAGGCAAGGAAAGCCTTCAGAGTATCAGCAGGTCACCGGACATGGCAGCGACGCACGGGCGATGGCTGCCATGTCGAAGGATACTCAGCTCGGATCAGACTCGCCTGCCACACAATCTGGCGAAGCTGAGGGCGCGTCGTCCAGATATCCCTGGCCACGCACGCTGCTGGTATCGCGCTTCAACACCGCAAACTGGGCGACACGCCCGGGGTCGTCCTCGATCCGCTCGGCAAGGCACACCAGACCCGGCCTGCGTGCGAGAGACGGTGGCGCGATCGCCAGGGTATCGTGGCGCCCCTCGGCCATGTCCAGTGCATCCGCCATGTGCAGACATTCGATGCGTGCGACACCGGGGAGATTGTGCTCAAGCCACTCACTGCACTCCTCGAACAGAGCCTCGCGCGCCACGATGCGCTGGACCTTCGAGGGACAGAGGTCCGGTGGCCCCAGCAGGCTGAGGCTGATGGCACGGAAAAGCCGACGCTCCACCCGAATGCCCGGCCAGCAGGCCAACGCCTCGTGGGTGGCCGTCACCGGTCGCTGATGCCCTCTTGACCAGGGGACGACGGCAGCCTCCACCTCTCCTCTCACCAGGGCGTTGACCACCTCGTCGATGCCCGCATAGGCACTCAAGGTGGCATTCGAGGCATACATCTTGGCGGCGCATTCGCGTGAGTACCCCCCGAGCCGTCCCGGGTAGCCGACCCGCAGCACATGAGCCGATGCGCGCGTTGTCGATGCATTTTCCTGAGCTTCGCTTACCGTCACCTTCATCCCTGCCCCTCATGACAACGACTGATGAACATCCGACTTGCCATCAGCATAGCCGTAAATGGCGCACTCAGGCGAAACCACCATTGGCGCCGATGACCTGCCCGGTGACCCAGGCGGATTCCTCACCGGCCAACCAGCCCACGACGGCCGCGATATCCGTGGCATCCGCGATACGCCCCAGCGCTGCCATGCCCTTGAGGCGCTCGATGGTCTCCTCGCTCTTGCCATGCCGGAACAGCCCGGTATCCGTCGGGCCAGGCGCCACGGCATTGACGGTAATCCCGCGTGCGCCGACCTCCTTGGCCAGCACGCGAGTGAGCTGGTCCACCGCGGCCTTGGACGCCGCATAGGGACCATAGGTGGCGAACATCTGGCGCGTCACGGAGGTGGAGATATTGATCACGCGGCCCCCATCACGCAGCTTGCGCGAGGCCTCGCGCATCATGTTGAAGCTGCCGGTGAGGTTGGCCTGCATCAGACTGGAAAAGTCCTCATCCGTGAACTCGGCCAGCGGCTTGTAGAGGCTCATCCCGGCATTGTTGACCAGAATATCCACTCCGCCATAGTGCTCAGTGGCCAACGTGAACAGCTGACTGGCCATCTTGCTGTCGCCGACATCGCCCTGGACGGCAAGCGCCTGCCCGCCAGCTGCCACTATCTCGGCCACCACCTGATTCGCCCCATCGACATCACTGCGGTAATTGACCACCACCCGGGCGCCGTCCGCCGCCAGACGCTGAGCGATGCCTGCGCCGATGCCGCGCGAGGCTCCGGTCACCACCGCCACCTTGCCGCTCAACCGCTGTGCATTCTCCGACATGGCTGTCTCCCCTTTCGTCATGGGCCATCGATTTCAAGGACTCTCAATCTCAAGGTCCCTCAATCTCAAGGTCCCTCAATCTCGAACCTTGAGCGTCTCAGTCAGACCTCATCATTGCAGCAACCGGATGCCACTGACACCCCTGCAACGCGGGGTTTCGTATCAACGAAAGAACCGCCACCCCGGGCATGCCGGTGGTGGCGGTTCTTTTACATCGGAGGCCTGCCTCAGGCTTGGCCGTTGGCCTGACGCTCGAAGGTATCGGCACGCAGGATCTCGATCCAGTAGCCGTCGGGATCCTTGACGAAGGCCAGACCCTTCATCTTGCCATCATCGGGGCGCTTGACGAACTCGACACCCAGCGATTCGAAGCGCTCGCTGGCGGCGTAGACGTCCGGCACGCTGACCCCGATGTGGCCGAAGCCCTGAGGCTGGGCGTTGCCGTCATGATAGGCGAAGTCCGGGTCGTCCTCGGTCCCCCAGTTGTGCGTCAGCTCCAGCATCGCCTCACGCCCGAAGGTGTAGGTGGTGCGCTTGAGATCATCACTCGGCACGTCGCTGGCCTGGTCGTCGTCCAGATAGGCGAGGAAATAGAGGCTGAACTGCATTTCCGGGAAGTCGAGCTTGCGCACCAGGCGCATGCCGAGCACACGGGTATAGAAGTCCAGACTACGCGTCGGATCCTTGATGCGCAGCATGGTCTGGTTGAAGACATAGCCTCGGGTAGCCGGATCAATCTGCTCACTCAGGCCGGGAACCTGCTCGAAATGTGTTGCCATGATGGTCCTTCCACAGGAAAGGACGGCAGGACATCCACGATGCCCGGCCGTCCCTGGTGATCGAATAGCTGTCAGATGGAGACGGCGAGCGGGTTTTGCAACCTCGCCGGCCGCGGCATCACTCGATTTCGATCAGTACTTCCCCCGGGGTGACGCGATCGCCGCGAGCCACGTGGATGGCCTTGACGGTACCGTCGACGCGCGCCGTGATCTCGGTCTCCATCTTCATCGCCTCGCTGATCAGCACCGACTGGCCTGCCGTGACGCTGTCACCCACCGCCACCAGCACCTCGACGATATTGCCCGGCATCGCCGTGGTGACGTGCCCCGGCGCAGACGCACTCGCGCGCCCGCCGCTCTGGCCACCTGCCACGTAATCGTCCTTGGCTTCGAACACCACCTCTTCCGGCATGCCATCCAGAGTCAGATAGACGTGACGCTTGCTGCCCTTGGCACCGCCGACGCCGGTGATCTGCACCGCATAGGACTCGCCGTGAACGTCGATGACGAATTCGGTCGGCACGCCGGAAGACACCGGACGCTCCGCCTCGCCCTGGGGGATGATTTCCGGTGTGAGCGTGCCGGCGCGGCGCTCGCTGAGAAAGTCACGCCCAAGCTCCGGGAACATGGCGAAGGTCAAGACATCCTCAGGGGACTCGGCCAGCTCGCCCAACTCCTCGGTGAGACGCGCCATTTCCGGGCTCAGCAGGTCTGCCGGACGCCCGACCTCCACCGGTGCGTTGCCGATGGCACGCGAGCGAACCTCTTCGTTGACCGGTGCCGGCGCCTGGCCATAGCCGCCCTGCAGATAGCGCTTCACTTCATTGGTGATGCTCTTGTAGCGCTCACCGGTCAGCACGTTGAGCACCGCCTGGGTACCGACGATCTGTGAGGTCGGGGTGACCAGCGGCGGATAGCCCAGATCGGCACGCACACGCGGAATCTCGGCGAACACCTCACGAATGCGCTCCAGCGCATTCTGCTCCTTCAACTGACTGGCCAGGTTGGACATCATGCCGCCGGGGATCTGGCTGATCTGGACCGAGACATCCTCACGGGTGAATTCACTCTCGAAGGCCGAATACTTGCGGCGCACCTCACTGAAGTAGTCACCGATCTCACGCAGCGACTCCAGTTCCAGTCCGGTGTCCCAGCGAGTGTCACGCAGCGAGGCAACGAAGGATTCGGTGGCCGGGTGGCTGGTGCCACCGGCGAAGGCCGAGATGCAGGTATCGATGTGGCGGCAGCCCGCCTCGACGGCCTTGATCTGACACTGCGGTGCCAGACCTGCCGTGGCATGGCTGTGCAGGTGGATCGGCACTTCGACAGCCTCGACCAGCGCACTCACCAGGTCGAAGGTGGCATACGGGGTCAGCAGCCCGGCCATGTCCTTGATCGCGATGGAATCGGCGCCCATCTCGACCAGCTTGCGCGCCTGCTCGACATACATCTCCAGCGTATGCACCGGGCTCACGGTGTAGCAGATGGTGCCCTGGGCGTGCTTGCCGGCCTTCTTGACCGCGCGCATGGCGGTTTCCATGTTGCGCAGGTCATTCAGGGCATCGAACACGCGGAAGATATCGATGCCGCCGGCCGCGGCACGCTCGACGAAGGCCTCCACCACGTCATCGGCATAATGACGATAGCCGAGCAGGTTCTGACCGCGCAGCAGCATCTGCAGCGGCGTGTTGGGCATGGCTTCCTTGAGCGACTTCAGACGCGCCCAGGGGTCTTCCTTCAGAAAGCGCACACAGGCATCGAAGGTCGCACCGCCCCAGACCTCGAGGCTGTAGAAGCCGGCCTGATCGAGACGTGCCGCGATGGGCAGCATGTCCTCGGTGCGCATGCGCGTGGCGATCAATGACTGGTGGCCATCACGCAGGACGACTTCGGTGACCTTGACGGCATCAGCCGCAGAGTCGCTCGCGGCATGGGGAGTGGAGGTAGCAGCAGTCATGTCAGGTGTCCTTGTCATTGTTGGTTGAGGAGTCGGGGGAAGGACTCGAACGGCATGTCAGGGGTGGAGTCAGAGACCGGCGTGCGCCGCGATCGCCGCCGCGATCGCCAGTGCCGTCTGTTCCGGCAGGCGCTTGACCGAGTACTGGGTCAGCTCCGGATGCGCCGCCACGAAACCGGTATCGAAGCGCGCGTTGCGGAAGTCCGGATGCTTGAGGATTTCCTGATAGTAAGGCGCGGTGGTCTTGACCCCCTGCAGGCGCATGTCATTGAGGGCGCGTGACCCGCGATTGATGACCTCTTCCCATGTCAGCCCCCACACGATGAGCTTCAGGCACATGGAATCGAAATACGGCGGGATGGTGTAGCCGGTATAGATCGCGGTATCGGTTCGCACGCCAGGCCCGCCGGGGGCGTAGTAACGCGTGATGCGCCCGAAGCTGGGCAGGAAGTCGTTCTTGGGGTCCTCGGCATTGATGCGGAACTGGATGGCATAGCCGTGATGGCGGATGTCTTCCTGACGGAAGGCCAGCTTGTGGCCCCAGGCGATGCGGATCTGCTCGCGCACGATGTCCACGCCGGTGATCGCCTCGCTGATGGTGTGCTCCACCTGGACGCGGGTGTTCATCTCCATGAAGTAGATCTCGTTGCCCTTGACCAGGAACTCCACGGTACCGGCATTGCGATAGCCCACGGCCCGCGCGGCGCGCACCGCCATCTCTCCGACGTAGGAGCGCTGCTCCGGCGTCAGCTGAGGGCTGGGGGCAATCTCGATCAGCTTCTGGTTGCGGCGCTGGATGGAGCAGTCACGCTCGAACAGATGGATCACGTTGTCGTGACTGTCGGCCAGAATCTGGACCTCGATGTGATGCGGGTCGACCACGCAGCGCTCCAGGAAGACATCCGCACTGCCGAAGGCCTTGGTAGCCTCCGAGATCACGCGACCCCAGGCCTGCTTGAGCTGCTGGGCATCATCACAACGCCGGATACCCCGCCCCCCACCACCTGAGGTAGCCTTGAGCATCACTGGATACCCCACCTGTTCCGCCACGCTCAAGGCTTCCTCGACATCGGCCAGATTGCCCTTCGAGCCCGGCGTGACCGGCACGCCAGCCGCCTTCATGGCGGCGCGGGCTTCGGTCTTGTCTCCCATGCGCGCGATGACATCACTGGACGGGCCCACGAAGGCAATGCCCGCCGCTTCGCAGATTCTCGCGAACTCAGCATTCTCGGAAAGGAAACCATAGCCCGGATGAATGGCATCACAGCCTGTCTCGCGGGCCAGATCCACCAGGCGACGGGGGTCCAGGTAGCCGGCCAGCGGGTCTTCGCCGATGAAATGCGCTTCATCGGCACGCTTGACGTGAAGCGAGAAACGATCGGCTTCGGTGTAGACCGCGACAGAGCGGATGTCCATCTCGGCACAGGCGCGTACAATGCGCACTGCGATTTCCCCTCGGTTGGCAATCAGCAACTTGCGGAACATGGTGACTCTCCCTGACGGAACGCGGTGATCTTGTTGTTGACGGCTTGCGTCTGACTCTCCTGCAACCCTGAAGGCTTGCGAGGGCAGTCATGTTCTCAGGCTTTCCACGCTACCCAGCGAGAGACCAATAGAAAAGTTGATATTTTTTTGCCAATCTATAAGTAAAACCTTATGACTGGGTGTGTCATGTCGCGTCCAAATCTGCTAAACCGATTAACTTTCAGACAGTTACAGGTATTTCAGGCTGTCCATCGCCAGCAGTCCTACTCGCGTGCGGCTGAGCAACTCGGACTGACACAGCCCGCCGTCAGTGCCCAGATTCGCCAATTGGAGCAGGCGCTCGAGCAATCGCTGTTCAAATATGCCGGCAAGACGCTGCATATCCTGCCGGCGGCGGATGCGCTGGCAAGCTCGGTACAGTCGATCTTCGGGGAAGTCTCGAGCCTGCAGATGGAGCTGTCGGAAATCGCCGGCACCATCCGTGGCGAGCTGAATCTGGCGGCCGTGTCCACGGCCCAGTATGTGGTGCCGCACATTCTGGCGCGCTTTCGTGCCCGCTACCCGGAAGTCTCGGTGCGCCTGCGCGTCTGCAATCGCGGCCAGGCACTGGAACGCCTCGCCGAGCGACGCGATGACCTGGTGATCATGGGCATGGTGCCCGATGACGCCAACCTGGCCTTCATGCCGATCCTGGACAACGAGCTGATCCCCATCGTCTGGCCCGGCCACCCGCTGCTGGACGTCAAGGGCGTCACGCTGGAGGATCTCGCCCAGTACTACATGCTGATGCGCGAGCCCGGCTCCGGCACGCGTACCGCCTTCGAGGAATTCGCCGCCCGCGAGCGCGTCTCGCTGCGCCATACGCTGGAGCTGGGCTCCAACGAGGCCATCAAGCAGGGCGTAATGGCGCATCTGGGCGTGGCGATCCTGCCGCGGCTGGCCGTCCAGCTGGAGCTGGCCTCCGGCCTGCTGGCCTCGCCGTCCCTGCCGGGATTCCCGCTCAGACGCTCCTGGTGCACGGTCTATCCCAAGGATCGCTACCCCACGCCGGTCACCGAGCTGTTCCTGCGTTTCGTGCGCGAGCTGCTGCCGGAGCTCAACGCACACTTCAGCGCGCCGATGGAGCCGATTCCCGGGCACAGCGTCGCCTGCCTGCCGCTGGCCACGGAGCAGTGACGCTCCACCACACGCCCCTGTGCTCATGAACCAAAAAAACCGCCGCGGAGATGATCTCCGCGGCGGTTTTTTTCGGGCCAGTCCGGCTTATTTCACTTCCACACCATGCGCCTGCTTGTCGGCGTGATAGGAAGAGCGCACCAGCGGACCGGAGGCGACATGCGAGAAGCCCATCTCGCGCGCCTTCTGACCGAGCCAGTCGAAGGTATCCGGGTGGACCCAACGATCGATCGGCAGGTGGCTGCGTGACGGCTGCATGTACTGCCCGAGGGTCAGCATGTCGACGCCGTGATTGCGCAGGTCCTGCATGACCTCGAGCACCTGCTCGTCAGTCTCGCCCACCCCCAGCATCAGACCGGATTTGGTCTTCACTTCCGGGCGACGCTCCTTGTAGCCCTTGAGCAGATCCAGCGACCACTGATAGTCGGCGCCCGGACGCACGCGGCGGTACAGGCTCGGCACGGTCTCCAGATTGTGGTTGAAGACATCCGGCGGTGTCTGCTCGAGCACGTCCAGCGCGACCTGCATGCGGCCACGGAAGTCCGGCACCAGCACTTCGATCTCGGTACCTTCACACTTCTCGCGGATCTCACGGATGCACTCGGCGATGTGGTTGGAGCCACCGTCACGCAGGTCATCACGGTCAACGGAGGTCACGACGACGTAATTCAGGCGCATCTCGGCGATGGCTTCGGCCAGCTCACGCGGCTCGTCGGCATTCAGCGCATTGGGACGACCGTGGGCCACGTCACAGAACGGGCAGCGACGGGTACAGATATCGCCCATGATCATGAAGGTCGCGGTGCCGCCGCTGAAGCACTCGCCCAGGTTCGGGCAGGAGGCTTCTTCACACACCGTGTGCAGGCCGTGCTTGCGCAGAGTCTGCTTGATGCGGCTCACCTCAGGGGAGGCAGGCATGCGCACGCGCAGCCAGTCCGGCTTCTTCGGCAAGGTCTCGGTGGGAATCACCTTGACCGGAATGCGAGCGACTTTCTCGGCGCCACGCAGCTTCACGCCACGCTCCTTGCGAGCAGGAGCAGCGGAGGGAGCGGGCTTCGGGGTAGCGGTGGTCTCGGTCATCAGTTCTGTCCTGCTGTTCGAGAAATGTCAGCCAGTGCCGCGGGCAGCCCGCTCACCGGAGTCAGGGTCACGTCCCCCAGGCTTGCGCCCAGACAACGCACCAGGCGGTCACGCTCAGCGGCAAGATCCACCGGCTCGCGCGTCAGGTCGCGTAGCTGGGTCATCGCCATGCCGGCATAGCCGCAGGGATTGATGCGCCCGAAAGGCGCAAGGTCCATGTCCAGATTGATCGCCACGCCATGGAAACTGCATCCACGTCGGATGCGCAACCCCAGCGAGGCAATCTTGGCCTCTTCCATCGAGCGGCGCGGATCATCCATGCGCTGCGCCGATTTCTTCACGTAGACCCCCGGGGCATCGGGGCGTGGATACGCCTCGATGCCGTGCTCGGCCAACGCCGCCACCACCGTCTCTTCCAGCGCAGTCACCAGCTGACGAACGCCGATGCCGCCACGCTTGACGTTGAGCAACGGGTAGAGCACCAGCTGGCCGGGGCCGTGATAGGTCACCTGGCCACCCCGGTCGGTCTGCACCACCGGGATATCACCCGGCATCAGCAGATGTTCCGGCTTGCCAGCCTGTCCCTGGGTAAAGACGGGGGCGTGCTCCACTACCCACAGCTCATCCGGGGCCTCCGGCGAGCGGGTATCGGTGAAGTCACGCATCGCCGACCACACTTCCTCATACGGCAGCACGCCGAGGTGGTGGACGTGAATCGTGTTCATGCATGCGCTCCTGTGCTCATGGCGCAAGCCAGTGAAGTCGCTCGTCTCACGCGAACGTCACAATACCATGTGGATGCGACCGGTGGCCTTGAGGTCACGGTGCAAGGCATCCAGCTGGTCGGTTCCGGTGGCTCGGATCACCACGCGGATGCTGCGATAGTTGCCGTTCTTGCTGTCCTGCCAGGTGATGGCCGTGGCGTCGAAGCCGGGCGCATGCACTTCCAGGACATTGCAGACCACTTCGACGAGATCTTCGGCGGCATTGCCGACGATCTTGAGGGAGAAATCGCAGGGGAATTCGATCTTGGGGGGTGTCTTCTCACCCGCTTTTGGCGTGTTGGCCATGGGAAAGCCCTTCCAGTGATTCTATTTCCGACCATTCTACTCAACAAAGGGCGATCCGTCAGCCGGATCGCCCTTCGTGAAAGACGCATCCCCGGGTTTCAGGGGCGCGTGGCGGGCACCGTCGCATCACCTTGCTCGCTGGCCAGGGCGGACGGCACCAGCCTCAGTTGAACAGGCCGTGGAAGAACAGCATCAGGGCGTCCCACAGACGCTTGAAGAGACCGCCCTGCTCGACTGATTCCAGGGCAACCAGCGGCTCTTCCGCCAGCACCTTGTCCTCGAGCTTGATCTGCAGGGTGCCGTACTGCTCGCCGACCTGCACCGGTGCCTTGATGGTGTCCTTCAGATCAAGACGGGCAGTCAGCTTGTCGGCCTGGCCACTCGGCAGGGTCAGATAGACTTCCTTGGCCATGCCAAGACGCACCTGATCCTTCTCGCCGCCCCAGACACGGGCCTGATTGAGCACGGCACCCTTGTCATAGAGCTTCTTGCTCTCGAAGTAGCGGAAGCCGTAGGTCAGGAGCTTCTGGGATTCCTGGGCACGCGCCTCTTCGGAGCTGGTGCCCATCACCACGCTGATCAGACGTGTGTCTTCCTTCTTGGCAGACGCCACCAGGCAGTAACCCGCTTCATCGGTATGACCGGTCTTCAGGCCGTCGACGTCCTTGTCACGCCACAGCAGCTTGTTGCGATTGGGCTGCTTGATGCCATTCCAGGTGAAGTACTTCTGGGAATAGATCTGATAGTGATCCGGATAGTCGCGGATGATGTGACGCGCCAGAATCGCGAGATCATGTGCCGTGGAGTAGTGCTCCGCGTGCGGCAGACCGGTGGCGTTCATGTAATGGGTATTGCTCATGCCCAGACGCTTGGCGTGCTGGTTCATCAGGTCGGCGAAGGAGCCCTCGCTGCCGCCGATGTGCTCGGCAAGCGCGACGCTGGCGTCATTGCCTGACTGGATGATCACGCCGTGCAGCAGATCATCGACCGAGACACTGGTGCCCTCGCGGATGAACATGCGCGAGCCGCCGGTCTTCCAGGCGTTGACGCTGATACGCACGTTCTCGTCCGGCGTCAGCTTGCCGTCATCGATTTCATTCTCGACCAGATAGGCCGTCATCATCTTGGTCAGACTTGCCGGCGGCAGACGCTTGTCGGCATTGTGCTCGACCAGGATGCGACCGGAATTGGCATCCATCAGAATCCAGGAGGACGCGGCCAGTTGCGGCGCCGCCGGAATCAGGGTGTCGGCCTCGATGGCCCGGGCCGGCGTGGAGGTGACGCTGGTCAGCAGCGCGATACCGCTGGCCGCCATCAGCCCGGCAAGACGGCGCCGCAATGGAAGAAGTCTGGCTTTCAGGGACATGTTGAAATCTCTTTGACACTCATGCGTTAGCCGGGGCACAAGCCCCGGCCATGTTGCACCCTCGTGGGATGCATGATGGATGCGCCAGATCACCGCCGCTAGCGCGGTGCCTGTACGCTGAAGGCGCCGGAGAAGCCGGCATCGGCGATCGCGGACTTGAGCGACTCGATACGCACGCTTTCTTCAAGCGGGCCAACCTGCACCTTGTAAAGATTGCCACTGCCCAGTACTCGGACCGGGCGATCAAGCGCCGCGCTGACGCGCTTGCTGATGCGGTCTGCCGTTTGCAGGTCACTGACCGCCGCCACCTGCAGGAAGCTGGCATCAGCGCCGCTGGCCGTGGTGTCGGTCGCGCGCGCCGCAGAGGCTACCACGGGCTTGGCGGCAACGCTCGTGCTGGACGTCTTCGCCGCCACGGAATCGCCGGTTGCGCCCATTTCCTCAAGCCCTGCGATGCCCTGCTCGCGACGCACCGCCTGACTGCGGGCCAGCAGGCGCTCGGACTCGGCCGTGCCCTGGGTCGGGCTCGGCCCCGGCCGCCAGGTGCTGGCATCCAGCGTCTCGACGCGCACATGACCGGTACCATGGCCAAGCATGTCGAGACGCCACGCCGCACTGTAGGACAGGTCAATCAGGCGATCATCATGGAAGGGCCCACGATCGTTGACCTTGACGATGACCTGCTTGCCGTTGTCCAGATTGGTGATTCGCGCGTAGGTCGGCAGCGGCAGCGACTTGTGGGCCGCCGTCATGGTGTACATGTCATAAATCTCGCCGCTGGCGGTGGCGTAGCCATGGAACTTCTTGCCATACCAGGAGGCGGTACCTTCCGCCACGTAGCCGCGCGGGTCATCCATCACATGATAGGTCTTGCCCCACACCTCATACTCGCTGCGGTTGCCGCTGCGCGTATAGGGCTCGGGCTTCGGCACGGCATCCGGCACTGCGGAGACGTCCGGCGCGTCGTCGGGATAGGCATCCGAATCCATCTCGTAACGCCCATTCTTGCCCGCCTTCTTGCCCGTGCTCGGCGAAGCACCGTCGCTGACCGTGGTGCCACCACTGCTGGCACAACCGGCCAGCAGGGCAAGCGCCAACGTCAACGGCAGCGCGCGTGACCAGCTCATCCGGCACCCCCATCCTCGAGACGGCGCTTGATCGCCTGGGACAGCTCATTCACGGCCATCGCATACAGATGGCTGTGGTTGTAGCGAGTGATGACGTAGAAGTTGTCATAGCCCACGGCGTAGCGATACCCCTGCTTGAGGTCCAGCGCCAGCGGGATGATCTGGGTATTGCCTGCCACGCCACCCGCGACCTCGACCCCTGCCGCCTCAAGTGCCGAGACGCTCATGTAGGGCTTCTTGGTCTTGTTGAAGGTGACGGAAGACGGCGGAGTACCGGGGCCATCGGCTGCGCTGACGACCGGTGCACCGGCCTTCCAGCCGTGACGGGCGAAATAGTTGCCGACACTGCCGATGGCATCGACGGGGTTGTGCCACAGGTCCCGCACGCCATCGCCATCGAAATCGACGGCATAGGCCTGATAGCTGGTAGGGATGAACTGTGGGTAGCCCATCGCACCGGCATAGGATCCCTTGATGGAGAGCGGGTCGATGCCCTGCTCCAACGTCAGCTGCAGGAAGGCGGACAGCTCACCACGGAAGAACTTGCCACGACGCGGATGATCGAAGGCCAGCGTGGAGAGTGAGTCGATCACGCGGTGGGTGCCGGTGTGCTTGCCGAAGAAGGTCTCGACGCCAATGATGGCGGCGATGACTTCCGGCGGCACGCCATATTCGGCCTGGGCGCGATCGAAGGTCTCGCGATGCTCGGCGATGAACTTCACGCCGGCCTCGATGCGAGATTCCTTCATGAAGATGGCGCGGTACTGGTCCCAGCGCAGGTGCCCTTCCGCCGGGCGCGACATGGCATCCAGCACTTTCTGGCTGTAATCGGCCTGATTCATCAGCTCGGTCACGCGAGCGCGATCCAGCCCCTTGGCCACCAGCTCATCCACCAGCTTGGCCGTCTCCGGGTGAGTTGCGGGAGCAAAGCCATCCGGCGCCGCCATGGCCGCCCCTGACATGCCCAGCAACGGCGCGATCATCAGGGCTGCGCCCCAGTGCTTCAGACGCCGCCCACGTGCGTTAATCACCGTCATCGACTCTCTCCTTGCCTGTCTGCGGGCGTCGGCCCGCGAATGTCCTTGCCATCCGGTAGCTGCAAAGGCCGCGTCAACGCGACAGCAGGCGCCGGTGGGTATGAATGCTCATGAGAATACCGAAGCCCGCCAGCAAGGTCACGCTGGAGGTCCCACCATAACTGACCAGCGGCAGCGGAACGCCCACCACCGGGAGAATGCCTGACACCATGCCGATGTTGACGAATACATAGACGAAGAAGGTCAGGATGATGGCTCCCCCTGTCAGACGCGCGAAGCTGTCCTGACCATGGTTGGCCATCACCAGCCCGCGCAGCACGATCAACACGTAGAGGGCGAGGAAGAAGCTCATGCCCAGCAGCCCGAGTTCCTCCCCGATCACCGCGACGATGAAGTCGGTATGCCGCTCAGGCAGAAATTCCAGCTGCGATTGGGTCCCCAGGGTATAGCCCTTGCCCAGCAAGCCTCCGGAGCCGATGGCGGTCTTGGACTGGATGATGTTCCAGCCGGCTCCCAGCGGGTCGGACTCCGGATTCAGGAAGGTCAGCACACGCCGGCGTTGATAGTCATGCATCACCATCCACAGAAGCGGCAGCGCCGAGGCGATCAACGCCCCGAAGAAGGCGATCAGTTTCCAGGAGAGTCCCGCCAGCAGGATGACGAAGACCCCGGCCGCCGCGACCAGCAGCGAGGTTCCCAGGTCCGGCTGCCGAGCGATCAGCAGCACCGGCGTGACGATGATCACCCCACAGATGACCAGATCGCGCCAGCGTGGCGGCAGCCGCCGCTGCCCCAGCCAGCAGGCGACCATCATCGGCATCGCCAGCTTCATGAGCTCCGACGGCTGGAAGCGCACGACGCCAGGAATCACCAGCCAGCGCTGGGCCCCCATCCCGACATCCCCCAGTACCTCCACCGCCACCAGCATCAGGAAACCGCCGCCGTAGGCGACAGGTGCCCAGCGGTACAGCGTGCTCGGAGAGAGCTGCGCCAGGCCGATCATGACCCCCAGCGCCAACGCCTGACGTGACGCCTGGCGCAGCGTGAAATCGATATCCTGACCGCTGGCGCTGTAGAGCACGATCAGACCGCACCCCAGCACGATCAGCAGCAACAGCAGCAGCCAGGGGTCCAGATGGATCCGCTCCCACAGACTGGTGCGACGCCGACGATTGAGCTCGCCTCCCACGCTGCGCATCGAGCGCTGATAATCAGTCGGCATCATTGACTCCTGCGGGGGTTGCGCTCTGCTCGGCCTGCGCCGCCGTCTCTTCCAGGGCCGCCGCCAGCGTCAGGGCGGCATCACGGGCGACAGGATCAATGCGCGGCAACAACCAGTAATCCGTGATGGCACGCGCCATGGGGCCGGCCACCGAGCTTCCGCCCTGACCGTTCTCCACCACCACGGACACGGCGATCTCGGGATTCTCGACCGGCGCGAACGCCGCAAACAGGGCATGGTCGCGCAGACGTTCCGCCAGCTCGTGACCGTTGTACTTCTGGTCCTGCCCCAGGGTGAAGACCTGCGCCGTACCGGACTTGCCGGCCATGCGATACTTGAGCCCGGGCCCGACGTACTTGCGCGCCGTGCCCTCGCGGCCATTGACCACGTCCTCAAGCGCGCCGATGACCTCGTCCCACCAGGCAGGATTCTCCACCACCACGTCAGGCTTCTCTTCGCTGCGCGGCAACAGCACCGTCTCATCGCCGATGCGCTTGGCCAGATGAGGCGTCACATGCCGGCCACGATTGGCCAGCACCGCCTCGGCGGAGGCGAGCTGCAGGGGCGTCGTCAACCAGTAGCCCTGGCCGATCCCGATGGAGATGGTCTCGCCGGGATACCAGGGCTTGTCGTAGCGATTGCGCTTCCATTCCTTGGACGGCATCAACCCCGGCAAGGCACCCTGCACGTCCAGCGCGGTCTGCTCACCGAACCCGAACTTGTGCATGTACTCGCTGATGCGATCGATGCCCAGTCGATAGGCGACATTGTAGAAGTAGGTGTCATTGGAGACGGCGATACCGCGCCGCATGTTGACCCGTCCATGCCCCCAGCGCAGCCAGTTGCGATACTTGTGGCTGTCATTGGGCAGCTGGAAATACCCCGGGTCGAAGAAGGTGGTCTGCGGCGTGATGACGCCATTGTCCAGCCCCGCCAGCGACATGAAGGGCTTGACCGTCGAGGCAGGCGGATACTGTCCACGTATCGCCCGATTGAACAGCGGCAGGTCGATGTCGGACTGCAACGCACGGTAACTCTTGACGCTGATGCCGGTGACGAACTCGTTGGAATCAAAGCCCGGCACCGAGGCCATGGCGAGGATCTCGCCGCTCTCCGGCTCGATGGCCACGATCGCCCCACGGCGCCCCTTGAGCAGTCGATAGGCCAGATCCTGCAGGCCACGGTCGATGGTCAGCGTCAAGTCCTTGCCGGGCTGCGGGTCGATACGCGACAGCTCACGCAGCACGCGGCCGCGCGCATTGGTTTCCACCTTGCGCAGCCCGGCCTGACCATGCAGCGCCTCTTCATAGAAGCGCTCGATCCCGGTCTTGCCGATGAAGTGCGTTCCCGAATAGTTGCCCTTGTCGAGGGTCTTGAGCTCCGCCTGGTTGATGCGCCCGACATAGCCCAGCGTGTGCGAGAGCGGCTTGGCATCCGGGTAGTAACGCAGCAGTTGGGCCTCGACCTCGACACCCGGCAGGCGATAGCGATTGACCGCCAGACGCGCGATCTGCTCCTGGCTCAGTTCACTCATCAACAAGGCTGGCTGATAGGGGCGCTGTCGCTGACGCGAGCGTTCCTTGAAGTCTTCGATTTCATCAGGGGGGAGATCGAGAATCTCGACCAGACGCTCAAGCGTCGTCTCCAGATCACCGGCGCGTTCGCGCACGATGGTCAGATTGTAATTGGGACGATTCTCGGCAAGCAGGCGACCGTTGCGGTCATAGATCAGGCCGCGCGTCGGCGGCAGGGGTTCGACACGCACACGGTTCTTGTCCGAGCGCGTGGTATAGATATCGTGTTCCACGACCTGAAGAAAGACCAGCCGTGCCAGCAGGCAACCGGCCAGCACCAGCACCAGGCCGGCGGCCACGATACTGCGAAGGCGAAAGATCCGCACTTCCTGTTGGGGATTCTTGATCGTCGCCCGGCGTTGGCGCATGGCGGGTCTCGCAACTCGTGTCTTGTCGCAAGCGGCAGGCGCTTAACGGTGATAAGGATGCCCGACCAGCAGTGTCCAGGCGCGGTAGAGCTGCTCCGCCAATACGATGCGCACCAGCGGGTGCGGCAGGGTCAGCGCGGAGAGCGACCAGCGCTGATCCGCGCGGGCCAGCAGGCGTGGATCGAGCCCGTCAGGACCGCCGATCAGGATGGCCACATCGCGACCGCCCAGGCGCCAGTCATCGGCGTGCTGAGCCAGCTGCTCCGTGCTCCACGACTTACCTAGGACATCAAGGGCGACAACATGTTCATTTCCCTTGAGTTTTTCGAGCATCCGATCACCTTCACTGGCCATGGCACGGGCAATGTCCGCGTTCTTGCCACGGTTTCCGGGCGCCAGTTCGATGAATTCGAGGGAAAAGTCTCTTGGCATGCGCTTGAGATATTCCCGGCTACCCTTCTCCACCCAGTCAGGCATCTTCTGCCCGACCGCCAGTACTCGGATCTTCATGTCCTGTCCCGTGTCGTCAGTGGCCAACGGGCATGCCCGCTGACCCTCTCCTTCCGTCCAACCACCACGGGCCCGCCCTGTCAGCATGCTGCCCGCAACCGGCGCCGGTGGCACCGCCGTGCCGCATCACTCCGCCTCTTGAGGCAGGCAAGAGCGGAATCAGCTGCGCTGTTCAAACTCTTCGCTCGTCTCGCGGGGCAGATCGCTCCACAGGCGCTCGAGGTCATACAGGGCACGGGTTTCGGCCAGCATGACGTGGACGACGACATCGCCCAGATCCAGCAACACCCAGTCGGAACCGTTGTCGCCTTCGCAACCCAGCGGCTTGACGCCGGCTTCTTTCACCGTGACCTGCACATTGTTGGCCAGAGCGGCGATATGACGGCTGGAAGTCCCCGTCGCGATCACCATGACATCGGTGACGCTGGTCAGCTTGGAGACATCGATCTCGCTGATTTCCTGGGCCTTGAGGTCGTCAAGGGCGTCGATCACCAGGTTTTTAAGAGCTTCGGTCTGCATGATTCCTCGGAAGTTTGTTCGGCAGGGGGCGCATTCTACCCGTTGGTGATGCGCTCGCCTATGGGCATCGTCAATCTACGCGTCACGAACCCTCACTCACAGGGCGGGCAGTAAAGCGACCGGGCCTCGATATGGCGGATGACCGTCTCGGGCAGCAGGTAGCGCACGCTATCCCCCAGCGCAAGCCGCTCGCGTACGAAGGTCGCGCTGATCGCCATGCGGGTCGGCAATGACAACCGCAGCAACAGGCCGCCGGGACGCGCCATCAGCTCGGCCACCGTCTGCACTTCCCGCCCCTCGATCAAGGCCTTCAACGCCTCTGGCAGAGGAGCATCATGATCAGGGCGCTCGATCACCACGACATGGGCATCATCGAACAATCGCTCGGCGGCATGCCATTCGCCAAGCTTGAGAAAGGCATCATGGCCGATGGCCATCACCAGCCGCGCCTGAGGGCCATATTCGCCGCGCAGGCTCGCCAGGGTGTCGGCACTGTAGGACGGCCCATCCCGGAAAAGCTCGCGGGCATCCGCCTTGAGCCCCGGCTCACCGGCAATCGCGGCCTCCAGCATGGCCAGACGCTCCTCGCTGCTCACCCCGGGTGCGGCACGATGTGGCGGCTGATGGCAGGGAATCATCAACACATGATCCAGGCCCAGCGCCTCACGCAGTTCGATGGCGCTGCGAAGGTGCCCGTGGTGTACCGGGTCGAAGGTGCCCCCGAGCATCGCCACCCGGGGGACCGGCCCGAGACAGCCCTCGAAGCCGGGCTGTGGCTTCTCGTCAGGCAGAGTGTCGCAGGCCTCCCCACCCGGCTGTGCGGCGGGTTCGCGCTGCGCGGCGTCGCCGTCGACATTCAGCGGGCGCTGGCTATCGTCCAGCGCCCGTGGCGATGCGCTGACCGAGGAAGGGTCTGGAGATCTCACTGACGAATCTGCCCATCGCCGAACACGACATACTTGCGTGTGGTGAGCCCTTCCAGCCCCACGGGCCCGCGAGCGTGCAGCTTATCGGTGGAAATGCCGATCTCGGCACCCAATCCGTATTCGAAGCCATCGGCAAAGCGGGTGGAGGCATTGACCATCACGGAGCTGGAATCCACTTCGGCCATGAACCGGCGCGCCAGCGCATAGTTGTCGGTGATGATGGCTTCGGTATGTCCGGAGCTGTGACGCTCGATATGCGCCATCGCCGCTTCCACGCCCTCGACGACCCGAATCGCCAGAATCGGTGCCAGATACTCGGTATCCCAGTCCTGATCCGTGGCGGCCACGGCCTCGGACAGGATGTCACAGGTGCGTTCACAGCCACGAATCTCGACCTCATGGACCGCCAGACGCTCGGCGATGCGCGGCAGCACCTCGGCCGCGACAGCCGCATCCACCAGCAGGGTCTCCATGGTGTTGCAGGTACCGTAACGGTGCGTCTTGGCGTTCTCGGCGATGCTCACCGCCATGTCGAGATCTGCCGTGGCGTCGATATAGACGTGGCAGATACCGTCGAGATGCTTGATGACCGGCACGCGCGCCTCATTGGTGATGCGCTCGACCAGACTCTTGCCCCCACGCGGGATGATGACATCGACGTACTCGGGCATCGCGATCAGACGGCCCACCGCGGCACGGTCCGTGGTGGCCACCACCTGCACCGCCGTCGCCGGCAGCCCGGCCGCCACCAGCGCCTCGCGGATGATCTCACCCAGCGCACGGTTGCTGGACGCCGCTTCGGAACCACCACGCAGGATGCAGGCATTGCCGGACTTGAGGCACAGGCTGGCGGCCTCGATGGTGACGTTGGGCCGTGATTCGAAGATGATGCCGATCACGCCCAGCGGCACACGCATGTGACCGACCTGGATGCCGCTGGGGCGATATTTCAGGCCATCGATCTCACCGACCGGGTCCGGCAGGGCCGCGACCTGCTCGAGCCCCTCGATCATGGCGTCGATACGCGCCGGCGTGAGGGCGAGGCGGTCGACCATCGCCTCCGACAGGCCATTGTCACGCGCTCGCGTCAGGTCATCGGCATTGGCGGCGGTCAGCGACTCGCGGCGCTCGTCGATCAGTCGTGCCATGATCTGCAGCGCCCGGTTCTTGAGGCCGCTGTCGACACGACGCATCACCACGCTCGCCGCGCGGGCATCGCCGCCCAGACCGTTCATGTAAGCCACGACGTCCGTGGTGTCGTGCTTGCCCAGCTCGCTCATGTGCCTTGTCTCATTCGTAGAAAGATGTAGGAAAGTGCCTTCCGCCCGCTCTGGCGCCTGTGGATCAGCCGAGGGAGGGGCGAAGCGAAAGCGCCGGATCACCTCGACACTTCGGAAAATCATGGTTTGGGGTATGCTGGCCCGTATCAGCGCCTGGCAGAGCCGGGACAAGCAGGCGGCATCACGCTCGCACATCCTGTCATGGCATGGCTCAATGCGCTGCGCCCCATCCGACCGGGGAGTCTGGTCGGATTCATGTCATCCACGGGAAAGGTGCCAATATAAGTCACCATGGAGATCAAGTTCAAAGTCCGGGTCAGTCAGTTCATCTGTCTGCTCGGCTCTGTGCTGTTGCTGCTGGAAGCGGCGCGCCAGATCAGCCTCGCCCTGACCATCACCGGACTGCTGCTGGCCATCGGCGGCACCTTGCTGCTGGTGGTCTCCCTGGCACACGAACTCTTCACGCTGGGCTGGTTCCGGACCACGGCCATGCTCAGCGTGGCGGTGATCATGGCGCTGCTGGTGCTGCTGGCACCCGAGCAGCACATGATGTGGCTATGGGGGTTTGCCGTGCTGCTGCTCTATCCGCGCCCCGCGTGGCTGGCGCCGGCCTGCGCCATCATCGGGCTGATCACCACCTGGCTGGCACTCACGCCGCTGGGCAGTGACTGGCTGAGCCTTGGCATCGGCATCACGGCCACCTTGATGGCGCTGGGCGCCATCGCCGGGCAGCGTCAGCAGGAGGTCTGGCGTCAGCTGGAGCGGCGCGGTCGCCGTGACGCGAATCGTGCCATCTGGTCACAATACCAGCTGCTCCGGGATCTGCCGCGCGAAATTTCCCGGGCAGATCGTGAAGGCATCCACATCGAGCTGATCCTGCTGGAGCCAGCCACCCCCACCCGCCTCACGCGTCGCCGTCTGCTGAATACGCTGGACAGCGCGGCGCTGCCCCATGAGACACGCTATCAGCTTGACGACGGCTGGCTGGCGTTGCTGTTGGTGGCACGCAGCGAACACGCTGCCAACCTGCGGCGTCGGCAGCTCATGGAGCATCTTGCCATGCCAGTGCGGGCGCGGGTCCAGCCGCTGAACGATACCGAGGCCGACCATCTCGACCTGCAGGCGGCGAGTGCCAAACTCAGCGAGGAGCGCGAGCCGATCACTCACCTGCCCGCGCTCCCCTCCCGAAAGGCGGCACTCGCCGACACCCCCCAGGCGGAGGCTGAAGACTGATGTCCTCGTCAACGACGGCCACGCGCGCCAGAGAGCGCCGCCGGCTGGCCAATCGCAAGACCTTGATCATGCTGCTGGCGACCCTGGTGCTGGCCACCTACGCGCTCTGGCGTTATCTGGTCGGGGACTACTCCCACATCCTGACACCGGTGCTGGCCACCTTGCTGATGGGGATCGCGACCGCTCTGCACCTCCTGGATGAAGAGCAGCCGCTTCCCGCCTATCTGGCGCTGATCGGCGGTTACCTGATGCTGGCGCTGGAGGCCCCCAGCGCGCACATCGGAATGTCGCTGTGGCTGGGATTGCCGAGCATCCTGACGCTGCTGCTGCTGCCATTGGCGCCGGCGATGCTCTTGAACGTGGTACTGGCCCCGCTGTGGCTATGGCTGCTGGGTCAGCCGGATGACAACTTCGGCGAGGTACTGCGCTATGTCTGCCTGCTGCTGGTCGCCAGCCAGCCCTTCGTGATCAACAACCTGCAGTCAGGTGTCATGCGCATGACCGCCAGCGAGGAAGTCGAGTGCAATGCCTACAATGCGCGCACCGGCCAGCAGCGGCTGACCAGCGAGGCCGCACGCGCCAGTGCGCTGGAGCAGCCGTTGAGCATCCTGGTCATCTACCTGCCGCAGCTGGAGATGCTCGGTGAGCAATTCGGGGAAGACCGCCGCATCGAGTGTCTCTCCTCGGCCTGCGATGTCATGCAGGGCATCTCGCGTCAGGGCGATCTGCTGTGTCGCAGTGACAAGGCCACGTTCTGGCTGATGCTCCCCAATACCGGCGAGGCCGGCGCTCTGATCATGCGTGAACGCCTGACAGCCGCCCTGGCGGCGACGACACAGCCCGAGACCGGCTCGATCATCGCTCACGCTCGTCTCGTCAACTACAAGGCGGGCGACACGGTACAGAAACTCGAACAACGCCTGCTGGCCGCCCAACTCACCCTGATGGACCTCAATGAATGAGCAACACCCTTGCCACACTGACTCACTGGCTGGACCCCACTTCCCTGATGGCCACGCTGAGCGAGCACCCCGTGGCGCTGATTGTCATCATCGGCTTCATCTCCCTGCTCGAATCCCTCGCCATCGTCGGCCTGCTGGTCCCCGGTGTGGTCATGCTGACGGCCGGCGCCTCGCTGGCGGGGCATCTTGAGCTTTCCCTGCCATTGGTGCTGCTTTCCGGTGCGCTGGGGGCCGTGATCGGCGATGGCGTGAGCTTCTGGCTCGGCGTCCATCATCGGGATCAGTTACCGCAGCGCTGGCCCTTCTCGCGCCACCCCGAATGGATCGAACACGGTCAGCGCTTCTTCCATCGCCATGGCAGCTGGTCGATCGCCTTCGGGCGTTTCGTCGGCCCGGTACGCCCGATCATCCCGCTGGTCGCGGGCATGCTGGACATGCCGGCCTCGCGCTTCTTCATGGTCAATGGTCTCTCGGCACTGGCGTGGTCACCCGCCTATCTGTTGCCGGGCTACCTGCTGGGCCAGACCTGGCAATCACTGTTCACGCTGCCACCGGGCGCCAACGGCCTGCTGATCGGCCTGGCCAGCGGCCTGATCGCCTGCGCCTTTGCCTTCTCCTTTCTGCGCCGCCAGCTGGGCCGCGAAGGCCGCCTCTATCACTGGCTGGCGCGCCGCATGCGTCGCTCGGCATCCGGCCGTCGCCTGTGGTGGCAGCTGCGCCACCCCGACCCGGAAGGCGAGTTCCCGCTGGCCTCGATGGCACTGCTGGTCTTTGCCGTCATCAGCGTGCCCGCGATGAGTCTGGCAGCACTCGCTCACCCCGGGCCCTGGCAGATCGACGTCGTCGCGGCCTCGCTCGCCGACAGACTCCACACCCTGCTGCCCGAGAACCTTCTGCACCAGGCCAGCCTGTGGCTCTCGCAGCTCGGCGATGGCATGGGGCTCGCGGCACTCGTGGCGCCCTGGCTCGTGTGGCTGGCACTCACGCGCCGCCATGCGATATGGATCCATCTGAGCGCCGCCTGGGTCGGCATCGCCTGCGCCAATACCGTGCTCAAGTATCTGATCCAGCGCCCCCGTCCGGACACTCCCGCCTTCCTCGAGGGCTCGATGTCGTTCCCCAGTGCCCACACGGCCGGTGCCGTCGCGGTATTCGGCCTGGCAGCCGCCTTCATCGCCGAACGGCAACCCTCTCCACGCCGACGCTGGATCTACTGGAGCGCCATCATCGCCTGTAGCGTGATCGGGCTGTCTCGCATCTTCCTCGGCGTGCACTATCTGAGCGATATCCTGGGCGGCGCCTGTCTGGGACTGCTGGCGTGTGCTCTGGTGCGCATCAGCTACCCTGCCTTCGTCCAGCAACCCTGCCCCTCGCCGGCCGCCCCCGTGGTGTGGTTGAGCCTGGCGAGTCTGGGTCTGCTGACGGCGCGCCTGCTGTGGCTGCCGCTCTAGCCCGTCATTCACGATCGACCCTCAAGGTGATCGCTGCGCGTCATCACCACCGCCACCTTCGCCTTCTGCCCAAGAGGATACCCATGCCCGGTCCTGCCGCTCCCCCTGCCAACCAGCCCCAGGCGCTCATGTCGATTCATCTCGGCATCGCGCTGCTCGGCGGCACGGCGCTGTTCTCGAAGGGCCTGCCACTCTCGGCGCTCGACATCACCACCTGGCGCAGCCTGCTGGCCGGCCTGTTCCTTCTGTGGATCGCACGGCTGAAGTGGCAGGTCTCGCTGCGCCTGAGCGGCCGCGACTGGGCGCTGGTGGGCGTGGCCGCGGCGTTGATGGCCGCTCACTGGGTCAGCTACTTCCACGCGATGCAGGTCTCGTCCGTGGCCACCGGCATGCTGGCACTGTTCACCTATCCCATCTTCATCGTACTGCTGGAACCCTGGGTGGAGGGCACGCGCCTGAAAGCCGGGGATCTGGCGGCAGCGGGGCTGGTGTGCATCGGCGTCTGGCTGCTGGTTCCCGGCGGCGACAGCAGCACGCAGGGCGATAGCCTGGCGGGCGTGTTGTGGGGCGTGTTCTCGGGCCTGCTGTTCGCGGCGCGCAATCTGCTGGTGCGCTACCGTCTCAGCCATCTCAACCCGGTGCTGTCGATGAGCCTGCAGGCGCTGGGCGTGGTGGTGCTGACATTGCCGTTCGCCTCCGGCGAGATCATGGACGCAAGCCCGGGAACAGGCATCGCCATGCTGGTACTGGCCGTCGTGTTCACGGCCACCCCCCATGCCCTGATGACCTTCGCCCTGGGTGGCCTCAGGGCCAAGACCGTCGGCATGATCGGCTGTCTGCAGCCGGTGTATGGGGTGCTGCTTGCCTGGTTGATTCTCGGCGAGGCCCCCACCTGGATGACGCTGGTGGGCGGCAGTTTCATCGTGGCGGCGGCAGCACTGGAAACCCTGCGACGCAATTGACTCGCACACCACCGTTGAGACAGCTGCCGGCGTTGCGCCAGCCGCCCCGATTGTCCCCGTCGTCGCGGTTGCTCCAGCCGGAGAACACACGAAGGCCCGCCATTGGCGGGCCTTCGTGTGTTCGGGGTGTGTCGGTCAACGCCTTGGCATGCCGAGATCAGCCGGTGGCGAGCCAGATGCCCACGCCAACCATCAGGGTCCCCGCGACCCGGTTCATGAGCCGCACGCGCGAACCACGACCGAGCCAGCGCGCCAGTCCACTGCCGCCACCGGCATACAGCATCAGACAGCTGAATTCGAGCGTGAGAATGATACCCACCAGCGCCACCAGCTGTGGCGTCATCGGCAGGCTCGCGTCCAGAAACGGTGGCAGCAGCGCGATGAAGAACGCCCAGCCCTTGGGATTGGCGATGGCGGTGACGAAGCCCTGTGCCGCCAATGTCCGCCGCGAGGCTCGTGGTGCAGCACTGGCCTCGCCCACGGCCCCCAGTGCCAGGCGCCCCCGCGAGCGCCACATCTGGATACCGAGCCACACCAGATAGGCGCCCCCGGCCAGCTTGAAGGCCGAGAACACCAGCGGATAGCGCAGCATGATGGTCGCGACCCCGATCACGGCCGAGACCGCCACCAGCCCGACCCCCAGCAGCTCGCCCACCATCATCCACAGGGTGCGGCGCACCCCTTGCGTCATCCCCAGGGTCATGGCCAGCGTCATGCACATGCCCGGTGTCAGCGACACCAGAAAGAAGGTCGGCACGAACACCGACAACAATGACCAATTCAGCATTCCCTGCTCTCCCTGCACAATCCGATGATCAAGATGGCGACACTAGTCACCACTGACATGCCCTTCGCCCCAGCGCGGCATCAGCGCATGCGCGATTCCCAGCTGATTGAGAATGCGCGCGACGATGAAGTCGATCATGTCATCGAGTGTCTGCGGGCGGTGATAGAAGCCGGGGGCGGCGGGCAGGATGACGGCCCCCATGCGCGTCAGGCTCAGCATGTGTTCGAGATGGATCGCCGAGAACGGCGTCTCGCGCGGCACCAGAATCAGCGTGCGACGCTCCTTGAGGGCGACGTCGGCGGCGCGTTCGATCAGATTGTTGCTGGCGCCGGTCGCGATGGACGAGAGCGAGCCGGTGGAACATGGACATACCACCATGGCACTCGGCGCGCCGGAGCCGGACGCCACGGGCGCCATCCAGTCCTCGCGGCCGAAGCAGCGAATCTGACCGGGCCTGGCGGCGTAGCGCTGGGTGAGCACCTCGGTGAGGCGAGCCGGGCGCGCCGGCAGTTCTTCATCGGTCTCGGTGGCGATCACCATGTGGGCGGCCTTGGAGACCATCACCATCACCTCATGACCCGCCGCGACCAGACATTCGATCAGCCGCAGGCCGTACTGGGCACCCGAGGCCCCGGTCAGCGCGACGGTGACCGCCGACTTGAACTCCCCTTCGGGGGCTTTCGCTTGCTGGCTCATGCCTCACCTTCCCGTGCTGCCAGTGCACTCAACAGACGTTCGTGGATACCGCCGAAGCCGCCATTGGACATCACCACCACCCAGTCGCCGGCGCGGGAGTCATTGGCGATCTTGGCGATCAGGGCGTCGAGATCCTGCTCGACATCGGCTTCAACGCCGAGGGCACGACACTCGCTGACCGTCTCGTCCAGTGACCAGCCCAGTGTCGGGCCCGCGAACCAGCTGATCCGATCCGCTGCGGTGACCGCTGCCGGCAGGCGCGCCTTCATGGTGCCAAGCTTCATGGTGTTGGAACGCGGCTCGATCACCGCCCACAGACGACCGCCCTGCCCTTCGGCTGCCACGCCCGGCGCCAGGCCCTCGAGCGTGGTGGCGATGGCGGTCGGGTGGTGCGCGAAGTCATCGATGACCTTGACGCCGGCCACCTCACCGCGCAGCTCCTGGCGGCGCCTGGGCGGCGCGAAGCGCGCGAGCGCCTGCAGCGCCGCCTCGACACTCACGCCGCACTCGACGGCAGCGGCCACCGCGGCACAGGCGTTGGCCACGTTGTGGCGTCCGCGCATCGCCCACTGGCACTCGACGAAGCGGTCCGCCTCGCCGGACACGGCGGCCGGCGCCGCCAGCGCGAAGTGGCTGCCATCGGCACTGATCAGACGATAGCGCCAGTCGCCACCGGCGTTCTCGATGCCACCTTCATCGCCGAAGCGTGTCACCGGCGTCCAGCAGCCTTGATCCAGCACGCGTTCCAGCGCCTCGGCACCGGCGACGGCGTCCGCCGCGACCACCAGCTTGCCGCCAGCCGGCACGGTACGCACCAGGTGATGGAACTGCCGTTCAATGGCCGCGAGATCCGGGAAGATGTCGGCGTGGTCGAATTCGAGATTGTTGAGCACGGCGATGCGCGGACGGTAATGCACGAACTTGGAGCGCTTGTCGAAGAAGGCCGTGTCGTACTCATCGGCCTCGACCACGAAGGGTGCCTGCGGGTCGCCGATACGCGCGGAATCGCCCAGCTGCGGCGGCACGCCCCCGATCAGATAGCCCGGCGTGAGGCCCGCGCATTCGAGAATCCAGGCGGTCATGGTCGCGGTGGTGGTCTTGCCGTGGGTGCCGGCAATGGCGATCACCGGTCGTCCCGTCAGCACCTCGTCACACAGCCATTGCGGGCCGGAGGTATAGGCCAGGCCGCGCTCGAGCAGCGCCTCGACTTCAGGATTGCCGCGCGAGACGGCATTGCCGACCACCGTGAGCTCTGGCGCGGGCTCGAGATTGTCGGCGGCATACCCTTCCATCAGGGTGATACCGGCCTCGGCCAGCTGTGTGCTCATGGGCGGATAGACGTTGGCATCGCTGCCGGTGACGCGATGGCCGCGCGCACGCGCAAGCAGTGCCAGAGAGCCCATGAAGGTACCGCAAATACCGATGACGTGAAGGTGCATCTGTTTCTCCAATCCGGAAGCCCGAGCAGCCTAGCATGCCCGCCAGGCGGCGAGTAGCACGGGCGTGTCGGGGCAGAACGACAGACACGTGGCATCCGGGCGTCGTGCAGGGGTCATGTCTTTCGGATATGATGCGGCGGGTAAGCGCCAGCCCGTTCAAGACCATGACAAGGAAGCAGAGACGAGAAGCCCATGCCCCAGCACAATGCCTTCTACGCCCAGTCCGGTGGCGTTACCGCCGTCATCAATGCCAGCGCCTGTGGCGTGATCGAAGCCGTGCGTGAACACGGCGACCAGATCGGCAAGCTCTACGCCGGTCATAACGGCATCATCGGCGCCCTGACCGAAGATCTGATCGATGTCAGCCAGGAAAGCGACGAGAACATCGCCGCCTTGCGCCACACCCCGGGCGGTGCCTTCGGCTCCTGCCGATACAAGCTCAAGAGCATCGAGGATCACCGTACCCAGTACGAGCGTCTGATCGAGGTGTTCAAGGCCCACGATATCCGCTACTTCTTCTACAACGGTGGCGGCGACAGCGCCGATACCTGCCTGAAGGTCTCCCAGCTGGCCGAGACCATGGGCTACCCGATCCAGGCCATCCACGTGCCCAAGACCGTGGACAACGACCTGCCGATCACCGACAACTCGCCGGGCTTCGGCAGCGTGGCCAAGTACATCGCCACCTCCACCCGCGAGGCCGGCCTCGACATCGCCTCCATGTGCGCCACTTCCACCAAGGTGTTCATCCTTGAGGTCATGGGACGTCACGCTGGCTGGATCGCCGCCGCCGGTGCCCTGGCTGGCGAAGATGCCACCCAGCCGCCGCACATCGTGGTCTTCCCGGAAGTCGCCTTCCACCGCAAGGACTTCATGGCGCGTGTCGACCAGTGCGTCAAGGACCACGGCTACTGCGTGGTGGTGGTCTCCGAAGGTGCCCGCTATGAAGACGGCACCTTCCTGGCCGATGCCGGCAACACCGATGCCTTCGGCCACCGTCAGCTGGGCGGCGTGGCGCCGACGCTGGCCGGCATGGTCAAGCAGGACCTCGGCTACAAGTATCACTGGGCCGTGGCCGATTATCTGCAGCGCGCGGCACGCCACATCGCCTCGAAGACCGACGTCGAGCAGGCGTACGCCACGGGTCGTGCTGCCGTGGAAATGGCCCTGGCCGGCAAGAACGCCGTGATGCCGGCGATCCGTCGCCTCGGCGATGGCGCTGACTACGCCTGGGACATCATCGAGGCGCCGCTGGAGCAGATCGCCAACCATGAGAAGTTCATGCCGCTGGAGTTCATCAGCGAAGACGGCTTCTACATCACTGACGCCTGCCGCCAGTACCTGTCACCGCTGATCCAGGGCGAGGACTTCCCGCCCTTCGTCAATGGTCTGCCGGCGGTCGCCCGCCTCACGCTGGCCAAGGTCGAGAAGAAGCTCACGCCGTTCTCGATCTGATCGATCGCGCTGCCCGTTTTCCCGAGCAGCGCTGTGCCAACGCCGTTGCGGCACCCATGAGAAAGCCCCGCACAGATCACTGTGCGGGGCTTTCTCGTTCATGACGCGAGGCTGCTCTCGACAACCGCACGCCACCGACACACGCAGGGCTATTTGAGCAACCAGGACAGCACCAGCAGCAACAGCAGGATGCCGGCGACGCCCTGCCAGAAATTGGCTGGTTCGCGCATGGCCTCGGATGGCGTGATGGCCTTGCCGGGGTCCTGCTGTGGCAGGCGCAGTGCATAGAGCAGCTCCGACAGACGTCGGAAGCGCAAGGTGCGCTGGGGGTCCAGCGCACGCCTCAGGGCATCGTCCAGCATCTGGGGAACCTGCGGGTTGCGCATGCGTGCCGGCTGATACTCCAGCAGCTCGAGGTCCGTCTGGGTGCGCAGCTGATCCATCGACTGAGCGTAGGGCTGCATGCCGGTCAGCAGCCAGTAGATCACCGACGCCAGCCCGTACTGATCGCTGCGGCGACTGACCTCGGCCCCCAGCGCATATTCCGGCGCACTGTGCTCGGTCAGCCCGACCTGGCGCACCAGGGGACCGGCACTCTCGTGCCCATCCCCTTCGCGCAGATGACAGGCCCCGAAGTCCACCAGCACTACCTTGCCGTGACGGTCGATCATCACGTTGTCGGGGTGGATCAACTGATGCAGCACTTCACGCCGATTGAGTGCGTGGACCGCCTTGCCCAGCTGGCGGGCGATATCCAGGCGCTGCTCGAGATTGGCCTGGGGATGCTGGCGCGCCCAGTCGGTCAGCGTCTGCGCCTCCAGATGCTCGAGCAGATAGTAGAGGTGATCCCGCGGGCGCGAGGGTTCCACCACCTTGACGACGAAGGGCGAGTTGACGCGATCCACCACCCACTGCTGGAGCAGGAAGTGCTCGAGATAGGCGTTCTTGAGCGAGAGCTCCGGACTCGGCGCCTTCATCACCATCACGCGCCGGCTCTTGAGATCCCGGACCTTGTAGACGCGCACCCGCGCACTGCGTGACATCACCTCCAGCACTTCCAGCCCATCGATGCGATCCCCCGGCTCCAGCTCGCGCGGCACCGGCAGATCCCCATAGATGCGCCCCGGCGTGTCCTCGCTGGCACTGGCCAGGCGATCGATACGCACCAGCTGGAAGCAGAACTGATCCGCGGTATAGCCACGTTCGTCGGCACGGTCCGCCGCGGCATGCGCGAGACGCTCGCTGGCGGCGTCCAGATCCGAGACATCATCACGAATCAGTGACACGAAGTCCGAGGGCAGCAAGGTGCCGCGCACCGCCTGGGTGGTCAGCAGGAAGATGTCGCCCTGCTTGAGCGGCAATTCGATGTAATCGATGTCGAGACTGACATCCATGCCCAGAGCCCGTGAGGGATAGCGATAACCGCCCAGGTCCGTGACATGATCACGCGAGATCTGTTCGAACTCGCCACCACGCAGACGGAACACCACGGTATCGCCGGCATGGAACAGATGCGCCGACTGGCCACGGAAGATGACCGCGGAAATCGAGGTGACGTAACTGCCGCCACGCACAAAGCGACTCTGGCTGTAGCACCAGCTGTTCAGCGCTCGCAGCACACGAGTCGCGGAATACTTGACGCTCCAGTTGTCGGGCGTGGCGAAGTAGTCGGCCAGAAAGCCACGCACGGCCAGATCGCCCGCCTGCTTGGCGATGGCGTTCTTGCTGGTGGTATCCGCGATCAACGCACAGCCGCCCTTGGTCGCCAGCGGGCCACGCTCGACAGGAATTTCCAGCGACATCGAGCTGCGGTGGCGCTTGCGGTCCGGTGCCACGAAGGCCTGACCATAACTGAGTGAAAGCTCTGCATCCGCCAAGGCGGTCTCCTTGCATGTCTGTCCTGCGGTGACGACCCTGCTGGTGCATGCCGGCCACGACAGGCCTCGTCACAGTGTCTGCACGGCACCGCGAGTCGCGCGGCGATCCTTGAACAACGGGCACACCATCGGCCAGAGTATCGAGGGATGGCCTCCACATGGGCTCGCGCGCTGCCAAGTGTTACCCGAGTCAGCCTGCAGTGCCACCACTCGTTGGTGCAACGCAAGGCGATCGAGCGTGGCATAATGGCAAAACGGTCTGCCAGTTCGTATAATTCAGCGGAATTTTGACCCGCAGGCCTTCAACCCGCAAACCCAAGGACTCGACAATGAGTTTCGACAAGATCCCCGCTGGCAAGGAATTGCCGAACGACGTCTACGTAGCGATCGAGATTCCGGCCAATCACGCGCCGATCAAGTACGAGATCGACAAGGACATCGATGCACTCATGGTGGATCGTTTCATGGCCACTCCGATGTTCTACCCGGCCAACTACGGTTACATCCCGAACACCCTGGCTGACGATGGCGATGCCCTCGACGCGCTGGTCGTGACTCCGTATCCGGTCGCGCCGGGCAGCGTCATCCGTGCGCGTCCGGTCGGCGTGCTCAACATGAGCGACGAAGCTGGCGAAGACGCCAAGCTGGTCTGCGTACCGCACCAGAAGCTGACCTCCCTGTACGACGACGTCCAGGAAGTCACTGATCTGCCGGAACTGCTGCGTCAGCAGATCGCGCACTTCTTCGAGAACTACAAGGATCTCGAGAAGGGCAAGTGGGTCAAGATCGATTCCTGGGACGGCGCTGATGCCGCGCGTGCCGCGATCGAGAAGGCAGCGGCTGCCTACCAGAAGGACTGATCCTTCCCGTGACGGTCGCCAACTGACCCTCATTTGCTGACCGCTCATGAAAAAGCCCCCGTCATTGACGGGGGCTTTTCGTTTTCTGGGCTCAGCCCGATCCAGCTCAGGCTGACGAGGCTGGCGGACATGACCTCCGTCAGGGTCCGCCAGCCTCGCGTCAGACTTCAGCCCTTCTCGAGCAGGCTGCGCAGGTCACTGATCGCGGAATTGGCACGTGCGATGTAGTTGGCCATGACCAGCGAGTGATTGGCGAAGAAGCCGAAGCCGGAACCGTTGAGGATCACCGGGCTGCCGATATCGGTCTGGGTCGACTCCAGCTCACGGATGATCTGGTCGATGGAGGTCAGGGCATTCTTGTCTTCCAGAACGCCCTGGAAGTCATGACGAACCGCCTTGAGCAGATGGATCAACGCCCAGGAGGTGCCGCGCGCCTGATAGAAGACATCGTCGATCTCGAGCCACGGCGTCTTGATCTCTTCTTCCGTCTGGGTGCTCTTGGCCGAGGTCGCGTTCTTGTCACCGGCCAGACTCAGATTGAGCTGAGACTTGCCGACGCTCGCGGACAGTCGCTGTGACAGGGAACCGAGACGATTCTCGACATCCGACAGCCAGGCCACCAGATTGTCGGCGCGCGCATAGAACTGGCCGTTGTTCTGGGTGTCATCGCTCAGACGCTTGAGGTAGTCCCCCAGCTGGCGGTTGGCATCGGCATATTCATGCTCGGCTTCCGGCAGCATCCAGGCATTGGCGTCGATGAACAGCAGCGATTCCGCCTTGCCCAACGCCTTGTCATCACTGGACTGGGACTGTGAACGACTGAATTCCTTGCGCAGCTCGCGCGTCATGTCGCGCACCTGCACCAGCACGCCATATTCCCAGTTGGGCATGTTGTCCAGCCACAGCCCCGGGGGTGCCACGTCATTCTTCAGATAGCCGCCGGGCTTGTGCAGCAGGGTATCGTTGAGTTTCATCAGGGTCGCGACGGTCGCCGTGCCCGTCGGCAGGACCTCGAAGGCCGGTGCCGGCTGCTCGCCATCGACACTGGCAACGGGTGCCGCCAGCCCATGTACGCGGGCCAGTTCGGTGCGCGTGGCCTGGTCGACATTGAATTCGTCCGGCTCGCTGCTCCAGTAGATCCCAAGGCCAACGCAGACCAGCAGGTAAATGACGAACAGCCCGACCAGTGGTTTCCAGATCCAGCCATACTGAGGTGTTTCCAGCACGTCGCGACCCGCGCCACGCTTGCTGCCTTTACCGAATAGGGCCATGCGTTCTTCCTTGTATGAAGCCTTGTAAAAAGCCGTGTGAAAAAAGACGAGTCAGAAGACCGTGAACCGGTGTCGATACCCGCGTTGCCTCCAGCGCCGGTACTCATGACGTACGTCCTATCCTATCATGCGTCCCTGCGTGTGCCAGTCGCGCTCATCGCGACGTCAGAACCGGGGGAGATCATCGCTACATGGTGGCGCATTCATCCTGGTGCAAGTCGCGACCCGTGATCATCGTGGGCATCATTGCCGGCCCTCTTTCCGTGACGAACACCTCAAGCGAGCTGATCGCGCAGAGGGCACAGGCACTCGCAAGATCGGCTTCTTCTCCCGGCACTGCAAAAGGATGCCTTCGTGCTTCGTCCGTTTCCCGCAAATGACGCGATCTCCCGCCAGATTCGCGCCAGTCTCGCCCTCGCCCGACCGATGCGCCCCGGGGTGCTGCTGGTCATTGTGCTGCTCCTCAGCCTGACCACTTTCGCCCTGCCAGCCCATGCCGGGCTGTTCGGCAGCAGTCCGGCCGCCTCCTCCAGCAGCGAATCGTCTACCGGGCTGTTCACGAGACAGGCATCCAGCAGCGACTTCCTGCCGGTCAACGAGGCCTTCACGCCCCGCGCATGGCGTGAAGGCGACACCCTCTATGTCGGCTTCACCAGTGCCGAGGGCTATTACCTCTATCGCCATCAATTCGACTTCGCGACCTCCCGTGACGACCTCCGGCTCGGTGCCGCGGACCTGCCCCCCGGCGAATTCAAGCAGGACCCCTATCTGGGCGACGTGCACGTCTTCCATGACCCACTGGTCATTCGCCTGCCTCTGACAGCCGCAGACCGTCAGAATGCCCCGGACGAGGCGTCATCGATCAGTGGTCCGGTACCGATATCCATCACCTTCCAGGGGTGTGCCGACGCCGGCCTCTGCTATCCCCCCGAGACCGTCACGCTCGAGGCCGGTGAGCAGAGTGCGCCCGACGCCTTTGCCCACCTGATGCCTGATGCTGCCGCCCTGGAGAACGGCGCTGCCGACGACACTGGCGCACATCGTGCCGGCGAGCCCACCGCTATCCCGGGGACGGATGGCAGCTTTCGAGCATTGTTCACGGATGCCGGCCTCGTCACCTTGCTCGGGCTGTTCTTCCTGGCAGGCCTCGGGCTGACCTTCACGCCCTGCGTGCTGCCGATGATCCCGATTCTCAGCTCGATCATCGTCGGCCAGCGCCCCAGCCGCCCGCGCGCCTTGCTGCTGTCGTCAAGCTACGCCCTGGGCATGGCGTTCACCTACGCCGCGGCCGGCACGCTGATGGGTCTGTTCGGCGCCGGCCTCAACCTGCAGGCCCAACTGCAATCTCCCGTCGTGCTGATTCCCTTTGCCGCCCTGTTCGTGCTGTTCGCGCTGGCCATGTTCGGCGCCTTCAATCTACGCCTGCCCGGCCGCCTGCATTCGCGCCTCGACACGCTGCAGGGGCGCCTGATGAATGCCGGCCCGGGGGGATTGGCGCTGGCAGGCGCGTTATCGGTACTCGTGGTATCGCCCTGCGTGTCGGCACCTCTGGCCGGAGCGCTGGTCTATCTCTCCGCCAGTGGCGATGCCACCAGTGGCGGGTTGGCGCTGTTCGCGCTCGGGCTCGGCATGGGGGTGCCGCTGGTACTGGTCGGCACCTTCGGCGCCAGTCTCCTGCCCAGGGCCGGCGGCTGGATGGAAGGCATCAAGCAGGCCTTCGGCATTCTGCTGCTGGGCGTGGCGCTGTGGCTGGTAGAGCGCTTGCTGCCGGCCTCGCTGACGGTGCTGGGCTGGGCGGCATTGGCCATCGGCACCGGGGTGGCGCTCGGCGCGATCAGCTCCTCAAACCACGGCTGGGCCCGCGCCCGTCAGGCACTGGGGCTGCTGGCACTCGGCTGGGGGATGATCAGCCTGCTGGGCGTGGCCGGCGGCGCAAGCGATCCGCTACGCCCATTGGCCCCCTTCACCGGAGGCGGAACTGCCTCGGGACAGGCAACCGAGCAGACGCTGGACTTCACCACCGTCACCGACTTGGCTGCCCTCAAGCGCGAGCTGGCACTGGCTGACCGTCGCGGGCAGCCGGTCTTCGTCGATTACTACGCCGACTGGTGCATCTCCTGCAAGGTGATGGAGCGCGAGGTCTTTCCGCGCGTCGCGAGTCAGCTGCGACAGTTTCATCTGATTCGCGCCGATGTCACCCAGACGGATGCCACCACCCGTGAGCTGCTGTCATCGTTCGGCCTCTTCGGACCGCCCAGCCTGCTGTTCTTCGCAGGACAACAGGAAATGACCGAAGCGCGGATTCAGGGAGAGGTCGATGCCGAGCAGCTGGGCGAGCATCTCGACGAGGTACTGCGTCACCATCGCACTGCCGCGGGTGCATGATCTGGCGGGAGTCAGCCATGCCGGACACCGGCAGATGACGTCGCGATGTTGACGGGATGGCAGCGCGGGAGAGTCGGCGTGGCAATCAGGATAAAAGCGGCAGGAAATCCGGTTCGGTGCCAAACTGGACAGCGTTCGAGAATTTCGGCAGAATCCGCGTCACTGCGACAACAGTCTAGGCTCAATAGGTAAACGTCGCGGATAGTGACGGTATCTTTGCATTTTCACCCAGGGTTAACAGCTCAGCGAGTCACGCACTTGCTTCCGCTGACAAGAGGACTTTCATGGCGCGCATCCTGGTACTCAACGGCCCCAACCTCAATCTGCTGGGCACCCGCGAGCCCGAGGTGTACGGCACGACCACCCTGGAAGATATCCGCTCGCGTCTGGAGACACGGGCCAGCCAGGCTGGCCACCAGCTGGACTGGCTGCAATCGAATGCCGAGCATGTGCTGGTAGATCGCGTGCATGCGGCCCGTGAGGATGGCACCGCCATCATCCTGATCAATCCCGCGGCCTTTACCCATACCAGCGTAGCGCTGCGCGATGCCCTGCTGGGGGTCGCACTGCCCTTCATCGAGCTGCACCTGTCCAATACCCATGCCCGCGAGGCGTTCCGCCATCATTCCTATCTTTCCGATGTGGCACGCGGCGTGATCATGGGGTTTGGCGCTCGAAGTTACGACATGGCGCTTGATGCCGCCCTGGCCGATCTTGCCTAGCAGGAACGTCCCGGCGCAGCCTTCAGGCACGGCAGGCCTCATAGCTGCCTGAGACAAGGATTGACCGGCCCATCGGTCGGGACAGCCAATATCGCTGTCACCCGCAACCAGTGACGTCTCGGTTGCACACCCCATTTCCAGCCACCTTTATATCGGGATGAATTTCATGGATATCCGCAAGGTCAAGAAGCTGATCGAGCTGCTCGAAGAGTCCAACATCAGCGAAATCGAGATCCAGGAAGGCGAAGAGTCCGTTCGCATCAGCCGCCATCCGCAGGGCTTCGCCCAGCAGCCGATGATGCAGGCCCCGATGATGATGCAGCAGCAACCGATGCAGCAGCAGGCCGCACCGGCAGCCGGCAGCGTCGAGGCACCGGCAGCCGCCGCTCCGGCAGCGCCGCAGGGCCACACCATCAATTCGCCGATGGTCGGCTCCTTCTATCGCTCTCCGGCACCGGGCTCCAAGGCCTTCATCGAAGTCGGCCAGAGCGTCAAGAAAGGTGATACCGTCTGCATCGTCGAAGCCATGAAGATGATGAACCAGATCGAAGCCGACAAGGATGGTGTGGTGGAAGCCATTCTGATCGAAGACGGCGAGCCGGTTGAATTCGACCAGCCCATGATCGTCATTTCCTGATCCCAACGGACACGTCACCATGCTCGACAAGGTACTGATTGCCAACCGCGGCGAGATTGCACTTCGCATCCTTCGCGCCTGCAAGGAACTGGGCATCAAGACGGTAGCGGTGCACTCCAAGGCCGACCGCGATCTGATGCACGTCCGCCTGGCCGACGAAGCTGTCTGCATCGGCCCGGCCTCCTCTGCCAAATCCTATCTGCACATCCCGGCGCTGATCGCAGCCGCCGAGGTGACGGACGCCGACGCCATCCATCCGGGCTACGGCTTCCTGTCGGAAAACGCCAACTTCGCCGAGCAGGTCGAACGCTCCGGCTTCGCCTTCATCGGCCCGCGCGCTGACACCATCCGCATGATGGGTGACAAGGTCGCGGCCATCGAAGCGATGAAGCTGGCCGGCGTCCCGACCGTACCGGGCTCCGATGGTCCGGTGCCGCAGGATGAAGACGAGATGTTCGCCATCGCCGAGCGCATCGGCTACCCGGTGATCATCAAGGCCGCCGCTGGCGGTGGTGGTCGCGGCATGCGCGTGGTGCACTCCAAGGCCAGCCTGCTGTCCTCGGTGAGCATCACCCAGGGTGAAGCCGCCGCGGCCTTCGGCGACGGCACGGTGTACATGGAGAAATTCCTCCAGAACCCGCGTCACGTCGAAGTCCAGGTGCTGGCCGATGGCCAGGGCAACGCCATTCACCTGTATGACCGCGATTGCTCCCTGCAGCGTCGTCACCAGAAGGTGCTGGAAGAAGCGCCGGCACCGCAACTGGATGAGGAAGCCCGTGCCAAGGTCCTCAAGTCGTGCACCGATGCCTGCATCGAGATCGGCTATCGTGGCGCCGGCACCTTCGAATTCCTGTACGAGAACGGCGGGTTCTACTTCATCGAGATGAACACCCGCGTTCAGGTCGAGCACCCGGTGACCGAGATGGTCACGGGCGTCGACATCGTCAAGGAGCAGCTGCGCATCGCCTCCGGCCTGCCGCTCTCCATCAAGCAGGAAGACGTCAAGCTGCGTGGCCACGCCTTCGAATGCCGCATCAATGCCGAGGACTCGCGCACCTTCATGCCGTCTCCGGGCAAGGTCGAGCTCTATCACGCGCCGGGCGGTCTGGGCGTGCGCATGGACTCGCACCTGTACTCCGGCTACACCGTGCCGCCGCACTACGACTCCCTGATCGGCAAGCTGATCACCTGGGGCGAGAGCCGCGAGATCGCATTGACGCGCATGCGCAATGCCCTCGACGAGCTGCTGGTGGAAGGCATCAAGACCAACACTGACCTGCAGAAGGATCTGGTGCGTGATGCCGGCTTCCAGGAAGGTGGCGTCAACATCCATTATCTGGAGAAGAAGCTGGGCCTGTAATCTGCCCTGCTTGAGACTGGCAGCATCGGTCGACACATGACAGAAGGGTGGCCTCGGCCGCCCTTCTGTCGTTTGCGCAGGGGCCCTTGAGTGCGCTCAGGGTCATGCCGGCATCCGAGCGCCCCTGCCCCACTGCCGCTTCGTCTATTCTCTTCACTCCCTACCTATTCGACAGGAGCCACCATGTCCTGGCTGCAACTCAAGGCGCGTATCGCCCCCGACCACGCCGAGATTCTCGAGCATCTGCTGATGGAAGAAGGTGCCTGCGCCATCACCCTGCAGGACGCCGAGGATCAGCCACTGTTCGAGCCGGACCTCGGCAGCACGCCGCTGTGGAGCGAGACAGTGCTTACCGGCCTGTGGGATGGCACCGAAGGCATCGAGACCATGCGCGAGCGGGTCAAGGCCGGCTGGGCAGCGCTGATTCCCGATGAGCCCTGCCCGGAGATCGAGGTCGAGATTCTCGAGGATCGCGACTGGACACGTGAGTGGATGGACGGCTTCGAGCCGCTCAAGATGGGCCAGCGGCTGTGGATCGTGCCCAGCTGGCATGACGCGCCGGAACAGGACGCCGTCAACCTGATGCTCGACCCGGGTCTGGCCTTCGGCACCGGCACTCACCCGACCACCGCCCTGTGCCTGGAATGGCTCGATGGCCTGGCCGTGGAGGGCAAGCTCGCCCGGCACAGCGTGCTGGACTTCGGCTGCGGCTCCGGCATCCTGGCCATCGCCGCACTCAAGCTCGGCGCGGTGGATGCCATGGGAACCGATATCGATCCTCAGGCCCTGCAGGCCTCCCGCGACAACGCCCAGCGCAACGAGGTCAGCGACAGGCTGACACTGTGCTACCCGGACCGCCTGCCGGACGCGGGCTATCAAATCGTGGTCGCCAACATCCTGGCCGGCCCGCTGGTCGAGCTGGCCCCGCAGATCGCGGGCAGTGTGGCCCCGGGTGGCCTCCTGGCGCTCTCCGGCATTCTCGCGCCCCAGGCGGGAGACGTGCTCGAGGCCTATCGTGAGGCCGGCCTGATCATGGAAGAGCCCACCGAGCGCGATGGCTGGGTGCGCCTCAACGGCCAGCGCCCGCTCGAGGGCTGAGCCACGCGATACCATGAGTGCCGCAGCGCAGGGAATCCACGGCGCAAAGGAAGACCTCCGGAACGCGCCACGGATGAAATAGCCCTTCAAACCCTGCGGCGCTCTAGGTATCATGACGCCCCCGTGATGCCTGCATCGCGCGCCACCCCACTGCATGACACGAGCCCCATGACCGAGACATCCCTTCACGCCGAGCTCCCGCGCATCGGTGTGCACCAGTTGCCCAATCGCGTGATTCTGGCCCCGATGGCCGGCGTCACCGATCGCCCGTTCCGACAGCAATGTCGTGAGCTGGGCGCGGGGCTCGTGGTCTCGGAGATGGTGACCAGTGACAAGCGCCTGTGGAACACCGTCAAGTCGCGCACGCGCATGAATCATGCCGGTGAACCCGGCCCGCGTGCCGTGCAGATCGCCGGGGGCGATGCCGCGATGCTGGCCGAGGCCGCCGCGCTGAATGCCGAGATGGGCGCCGAGATCATCGACATCAACATGGGCTGCCCGGCCAAGAAGGTCTGCAACAAGGCCGCCGGGTCTGCCCTGATGCGCGATGAGCGGCTGGTCGGCGAGATTCTCGAGGCCGTGGTGCGTGCCGTGAAGGTGCCGGTCACGCTGAAGATGCGCACCGGCTGGTGCGAGGAAACACGCAACGCCATCACCATCGCGCGCATGGCCGAGAGTGCCGGCATCCAGGCGCTCTCCGTGCATGGTCGCACCCGTCAGCAGAAATATACCGGTGAGGCCGAATACGACACCATCGCTGCGGTGAAGGCGGCAGTCTCGATCCCGGTCTTCGCCAATGGCGATATCGACAGCGGCGAGAAAGCGCGACATGTGCTTGACTATACGGGCGCCGATGCCGTGATGGTCGGCCGTGCGGCCCAGGGCAACCCCTGGATCTTCCGCGAGATCAATCACTATCTGGCCACTGGCCAGGTAGCTTCCGGCCCGAGCGATGCGGAGCGTGCCCAGGTGATGCGCACCCATCTCGAGGCCCTGTATGAATTCTACGGTGACTACATGGGCGTGCGCATCGCGCGCAAGCATGTGGGCTGGTACCTGGCGACCCGCGAGGATGGCAGTGAGTTGAAGCGCAGCTTCAATCCTCTCGAGGAGCCCGATGAACAGCGCCAGTTCCTGACCCGCCTGTTCGGCGAGCCGGAAGGCATCGCCCGCACCGAGACGCAAGGAAGTCACGCAGCATGACCAGCAGGCACCCTCTATCCCCTGACGACGCAAGCCAGGCCACGCTGATGACGCCCGTTCGGCACCATCAGACCCTGCGCGAAGCCGTCGAGCATTCCATGGCGCGCTACTTCGCCCACCTGGATGGCGAGCAGGTCACCGACCTGCATGCCATGGTGATGGCCGAGGTCGAGGCGCCGCTGCTGGAAGCGGTGATGGCCCACGCCCAGGGCAACCAGACCCGCGCCGCCGATATGCTGGGCCTCAATCGAGGCACGCTGCGCAAGAAGCTCAAGCAGTTTGATCTGATCTGACCCCGCCGGGGCATCCTCACAGGTGCCCCGGCGTCTTTTTGTTGATCCACGAGTGGAGCATCATGCAAGCCAAGCCCCAAGCCATCCGTCGCGCCCTCCTGAGCGTTTCCGACAAGACCGGCATCGTCGAATTCGCCCGTGCCCTCGACGCCCGTGGCGTCGCCCTGCTGTCTACCGGCGGCACCTTCCGTCTGCTCAAGGACAACGGCCTGGCCGTGACCGAAGTCTCCGAGCACACCGGCTTCCCGGAAATGATGGATGGCCGGGTCAAGACCCTGCATCCCAAGATCCACGGCGGTATTCTCGGTCGACGCGGTCAGGATGATGCGGTGATGGCCGAGCACGGCATCGACCCCATCGACATGGTCATCGTCAACCTGTATCCGTTCGCCGCCACCGTGGCCAACCCGGATTGCTCGCTGGAAGACGCCATCGAGAACATCGATATCGGCGGCCCGACCATGGTGCGTTCCTGCGCCAAGAACCATGCGCACACCACCATCGTCGTCAACGCGGCCGACTACGACCGCGTGATCGCCGAGATGGATGCCAATGACAACGCCGTCAGCGACGAAGCGCGCTTCGACCTGGCCGTGGCAGCCTTCGAGCACACCGCCGCCTACGACGGCGCCATCGCCAACTGGCTGGGTCAGCGGGTCGAGGGTGGCAGTGAAGGTCTGCCGCGTCAGTACAACGTCAGCCTGAGCAAGAAGCAGGACATGCGTTACGGCGAGAACCCGCATCAGCAAGCGGCCTTCTACGTCGAGGACGGTGCCACCGAGGCCAGCGTCGCCACGGCCGTGCAGGTCCAGGGCAAGGCGTTGTCCTACAACAACGTCGCCGATACCGATGCCGCCTTCGAGTGCGTCAAGGCCTTCGACGAGACCGCCTGTGTCATCGTCAAGCACGCCAACCCGTGTGGCGTCGCCATCGGCGAGTCTGCCCTGGCCGCCTACGAGCGCGCCTATCAGACCGACCCGACCAGCGCCTTCGGCGGCATCATCGCCTTCAACGTGCCGCTGGACGCCGAGACCGCGCAGGCCATCGTCTCGCGCCAGTTCGTCGAGGTGATCATCGCCCCGGGAATCAGCGACGAAGCCGCTGCCATCGTCGCCACCAAGGCCAACGTGCGTCTGCTCGACGTCGCGGATGCCTGGGCGGCCGAGCGTACCGGCGGTCACGACTTCAAGCGCGTCACCGGCGGTCTGCTGGTGCAGGACCGCGATCAGGGCATGGTCGGCCGTGATGAACTCAAGGTCGTCACCGAGCGCGCGCCGAGCGAGCAGGAACTCAACGACCTGACCTTCGCCTGGAAAGTGGCCAAGTTCGTCAAGTCCAACGCCATCGTCTACATCAAGGATGGCCAGACCATCGGTGTGGGCGCCGGTCAGATGAGCCGCGTCTATTCGGCCAAGATCGCCGGCATAAAGGCCGCCGATGAAGGGCTGGAAGTGCCGGGCTCCGTGATGGCCTCCGATGCCTTCTTCCCGTTCCGTGACGGCATCGACGCCGCGGCGGCGGCCGGTATCACGGCCGTCATCCAGCCGGGTGGCTCCATGCGTGATCAGGAAGTCATCGATGCGGCCAACGAAGCCGGCATCGCCATGGTCTTCACCGGCATGCGTCACTTCCGTCACTGATCGACGGCTCTGACACATGATGTGTGAGCCTCTCTGACGCTCACGAAAAAGCCCCCGCCAGCGAATCGCTGACGGGGGCTTTTCGTATGCCGGGGCATCAACGCCTGCCCCTATTCGACAGGCAGTCTGACCAGGCGCAGGAAGTTGTCACGGGCGACATTGTGCGCCGTCTGTGGCGACAGGGCATCGAGGAATGGCGTGTAACTTGCCAGGATATCGCCCACCGAGCCGAAGCGCCCGACCACGTCACTGCCAAGCACGAAGCGCTGTGGGAAGCGCTCGACCAGCTTGACCCAGCGCGGGCGCGGCTGGCCCTTGTCATCCAGCAGATACGGCTCCAGCACTGACCAGGACAGGTCGATATTCAGGTTGGGATAGGTTTCCAGCATGCGCTCGATCTCGCCGTACAGCCATGTCATGCGCCCCAGGCGACGATTGAGCTCGGCACTGGTACCCGCATGTGCCCAGATGAAGGTCGTGTCCGGATTGTCGCGCACCGCACTCTCGAATTCCTCGAGATACAGCCCCTCATGCCCCTCACGCTTGCTGGTGACATTGGAATGCACCATCACCGGCAGGCCCTTCTCCGCCGCCAGCGCATAGACCTTTCTCAAGGCGGGATGATTGGCTCGTGGCGTCTCGCCCTCGGTCAGGCGCGTCAGGTCATCATGACGCGTGAAGACCTCGCCGATGCCTTTCCAGAAGCCGGGATAGATCGCCATCAACTGGCGAATCTCATCGGCAGCATTCAGATCAGTGGGGTTGAAGCCGGTGATGAACGGCGAGAAACGCGCCTGGACCGGCTCGGGAGCGCGAGTCAACGCCTCGGCCAGAATGTAATCGGTACCGGAGTACCAGTAGACCGGCCCATCATCACCCATGTAGTAACGCGGCTTCTTGGGCGCGTCCTGCTGCCATTTCTTGGCGACACCGATGCCCGTGATCAGGGCATGATCCACCTGCGCCTCATCCATGGCATCCAGCAAGGCCCCCAGGCCATCGCCCTGCTGGAAGAAGTCGACGAAGTGCAGGTGGGCGTCGCTGTAGTGATAATCGCGTGTCTCATCGGCAGCCACGGGCTCGGCGACAGCCATGCTGCCGGCAAGCCCCAACAGCAACACCAGCGCCCCCTGGAGGAGAGGACGCTGGCGCAGACAGGACAGGCGAGAGGAACGGACGGGGCGAGAGGCAAGCTTCAGCATGGGTGGCTCCGAGGAAAGATCGCTCGATTCTGCGGTGCCCACCCTTGCCGACGCAAGTGTCCTCAGCTCGCCAATACCGCACCATTCATGCCGGAGGGGCGGCTGGCCTGTTGTTCAGCTGCCTGCTGACGACGGGCAGTCACACGATTCCAGACCTTCTCGTGGAAGAAGAAGGCGACGGTGTTGACCGCAGGCTCGACGATGGCGACCAGACCGCCGACCACGATGTCACCGGTCAGCAGGTAGGTGACACCGAAGGCGATGGAGAAGTGCATGCTGGCAAAGGTCAATGTCTTGATCATGTTGGCTGCCCTCCGGGCGGTCTGTGCTCAGCGAGACGCTGAACCCCAGCGCGTCGCGTGTCTCTTGGTGGGCAACCTGTTGTTGCCTCGATGTAATGAATGATAGTGAGTCTCATCTGCAACTTGAAATCACTTTGCCCTACCCCGCTGATAAGGGCTGGCTATCAAGCGCTCGGATCACCACGCGCCACAGCCCACAGGATTGGGTAGAATGCGCAGCCGTACCATGCGATTGCATTCCCATCCACTCTGTCTCCTCAAGGTCGCCATGACGCCGCCACTCGACTCTGATGCCCTCCAGACGCTGCTTGAACGCCTGTCCAATGATGCCAGCCGCTGCTTCAACGAGGGCAAGGTCGCGGATTACATCCCGGCCCTGGCACAGGTGGACCCGGATCAGTTCGGGATTGCCGTCTGTCATGTCGATGGCCGCGTCCAGTATGCCGGGGATGCACACACGCGCTTCTCGATCCAGTCGATCTCCAAGGTCCACGCACTGGTACTGGCGATGCAGCGTCTGGAAAGCGACGAGATCTGGTCACGCGTGGGACGTGAACCCTCTGGCCAGGCGTTCAATTCGATCATGCAGCTGGAGGTCGAGAACGGCATTCCACGCAACCCGTTCATCAATGCCGGGGCACTGCTGATCACGGACCTGCTGGTCTCGCGCATCGTCTCGATCCAGAACACGCTGCGTGAACAACTCAGACGCCTGTCCGGCAGCCCCGACATCGGCTTCGACGAGAAGGTGGCGCGCTCCGAGATGGACCACAAGGCACGCAATGCCTCGCTCGCCTACCTGATGCAGGCCTATGGCAACGTGCACTCCGATGTGGATGACCTGCTGGACACCTACTTCCACAGCTGTTCGGTATCGATGAACTGCGTGGAGCTGGCCCGCAGCTTCGCCTTCCTGGCCAATCGTGGCGTCAATCCGCTGGATGGCAAGGAAGTGGTCTCGCCCTTGGAGACACGTCAGCTCAATGCGCTATTGCTGACCTGTGGGCTCTATGACGCGGCGGGAGACTTCGCCTGGCGCGTGGGCCTGCCGGGCAAGAGTGGTGTCGGCGGCGGCATCATCGCCATCCTGCCGGGACAGATGAGCATCTGTGTGTGGTCGCCGCGCCTGGACGGCTATGGCAACTCGATTGCCGGCCGGCATGCATTGGAAGGATTGGTGGCGGGAATGGGGCTGTCACCGCTGGGCTGAGAAGTGCGGGCTGACAATACTGAGCTGGGAAGCGGCCATAAAAAAGGGCAAGTCGCGTCCGCCACGCCACTCGCCCTGTCTTCAATCCTTGAAGACTATCACCACAGGTCCCGCTCTTTGACTGTAGCGTAAATAAGCATATCCACAAGTAAGAGAATGCCGACAAAGCACACCTGTCTTTGTCCCTGATCCGCGGTAAAAGACAGCGGCATACCGCTTTGGTCTGACACGCGCAGCGCGATCAATGCCCAAGACACCTCACCTCTACGACCAATGACGCATGGGCCTCTTGTCGCGAGATTGCCCCCTCTCGCGCATGCCGCTCTCTTATCAGCAGCGAAAGATCGCTCGCAGCAGCAGCGAAAATTCCATAGGTTGCAGACACGCTTGGCGGCAACAGGCCGAATGACTGAATGACATGAAAAAGCCCGCCCGGTGTCCCGGGCGGGCTTTTTGGCATCTGATGTCATGTCCGGTCATTGCCTTGAGCGCTGGCCATCCATCGACGATGCCACGTTCAAGGATGCAGGCTCATGCAGGGATCGACGGCGCAGACCCGATGACGAACGGCTCAGCCAAGTGAGAGACACAGATACTTGGTTTCCATGTACTCCTCGAGGCCATACTTGGAGCCCTCACGGCCCAGCCCCGATGCCTTGGTGCCGCCGAAGGGCGCGGCGGCGTTGGAGATCAGTCCGGTGTTGATACCGACCATGCCGTAATCCAGACCTTCCGAGACGCGCCAGACACGCTTGAGATCCGTGCTATAGAAATAGCTGGCCAACCCGAACTCGGTATCGTTGGCCATCTCGATGGCCTCTTCCTCGCTCTCGAAGGGGAAGATGGCTGCCAGCGGCCCGAAGGTTTCCTCACGGGCCACCTTCATCTCCGGCGTCACCTGCGAGATCAACGTCGGGGTGAAGAAACTGCCACCCAGCGGATGCGGATGGCCGCCCAGCAGCAGCTCGGCCCCCTTGTCGAGCGCATCCTGCACGTGATCCGTGACCTTCTCGACGGCGTCACCATCAATCAGTGGGCCGACCTTGACGCCCTCTTCCATGCCGTTGCCCACGGTCAACTCGGCATTCATCGCCGCTGCCAGCTTCTCGCTGAAGGCATTGACCACGCTGGACTGCACCAGGAAACGGTTGGTGCAGACGCAGGTCTGGCCGGCATTGCGGAACTTGGCTGCCATCGCGCCTTCCACCGCCGCATCGAGATCGGCGTCTTCGAACACCAGGAAGGGCGCATTGCCGCCAAGCTCGAGCGAGATCTTCTGGATATGCTGTGAGGCATTGGCCATCAGTCCGCGGCCAACTTCGGTGGAGCCGGTGAAGGTGACCTTGCGCACGAGACGCGAATCGGTCATCGCCTTGGCGATATCCCTGGCAGAGCCCGGCACCACGTTGAAGACACCACGCGGCACACCAGCGCGCTCCGCCAGCACCGCCAGCGCCAGCGCCGAGAAGGGAGTCTGACTGGCCGGCTTGACCACGATGGGGCAGCCCGCCGCCAATGCGGCACCCGCCTTGCGGGTGATCATCGATGACGGGAAGTTCCACGGCGTGATCGCCCCCACGACACCGACGGGTTGCTTGAGCACCATGATGCGCTGATCACGCTTGGCTGCCGGAATGGTGTCACCGTAGACTCGCTGCCCTTCCTCGGCGAACCAGCGCAGGAAGCTGGCGGCATACTGGATCTCACCGGCGGATTCGGCGAGTGGCTTGCCCTGCTCCAGGGTCATGATCTGCGCCAGGTCATCCTTGTGCTCCTGCATCAGGGCGTACCACTTCATCAGGATGTCGGCACGTTCCAGCGCGGGGGTTTCCTTCCAGTCAGCGAAGGCATTCTGGGCCGCCTCGATGGCACGCTCGGTTTCCGCATAGCCCAGACGAGGCACTCGGCCGATGATCTCGCCGGTGGCCGGATTGTCGACCTCTATCTGCTCACCGGAATCCGCGGCGACCCAACCACCATCAATATAGGCAAAGGGGCGAAAGAGACTGGTATCGTTGAGATGTTCCATGAAGACTCCAGAAGCATGCAGGTGGATCGAGGCGGCGTTGAGCGCTAGCCGAGACTATTCAAGACTAGCCTAATAGAACCTAGATGCGGGTTCAGTGCCAGAACCACAACCCTGCCAGCACCAGCCCTGCCATGGCCAGCCCCGTGATCACACGCCCCATAGGCCACTCGCGTCGGCCGGATGGCTGCTTGCCGGCCCCGACAGACGACGGCGGTACCTCACCGAGCTCGCGCTCCGGCGGCATCGACACGACACGCCGCGCCTTCTGCTGCTTGACCCGCGCATTGAACACCTGGCTCGCACGCCCGTCACGCACCTCGAAATCCACCGCCAGTCCCGGCCCCGGGAGACCGCGGCCGCGCCAACCGACAAGATCGAACACGTACTCGGCGCCCCTGTCATCCGTGATGACACCCTCCTGGGTGGCATCATCGAACCGAGTGATCTCTCCGATCATGCTGCCCCTCCTGACATCCCGTCTCTCCTGACTGTCTAGCGTCCGACACTTGCCGTCTGGATATGGTCTTCCCGGCTGTCCGACAGGGTGATGGACACCGAATCGGAGAAGCGCAGCGCATGCGGCTTGTCGATCTCGACCTGAGCCGTCAGCACCTGCTCATGCTGCATCACGATATCCAGCACTTCCCGCGTCATGCGCTCGAGCAATGCGAAACGCCCATCCTCGACATGCGCGATCAGCTGCTTGGTGATGGTGCGATAGTTGAGGGCTTCGCTGATGTGGTTGAACTGAACCGCACGCGCGGCGCGGTAGCGGATCACCACATTGATCACGACATCCTGACGATTCTGGATCTCGTCATCGTTGATCCCGATATAGGTGCGCAGACGCAGGTTCTTGATGCGAATGGTGGCAAGATCATGATCGAGATGTTCATCGTGCAAGGCATGCATCGGCATCGACGGGGACTCCTGAACAAGAGATGTCAGACAAACGACTCACAGACGACGACGCCGCCTCGAGAGGCGGCGTCGTGGCTATCGGATCAGCTGATCAGGGTCAGGAATTCCTGACGGGTCGGCTGATTCTCGCGGAAGGCCCCCAGCATCACGGAGGTCTTCATGCTGGAATTCTGCTTTTCCACGCCACGCATCATCATGCACATGTGGCGCGCCTCGACCACCACCGCCACACCCCGTGCGCCGGTCACCTGCTGGACCGCCTCAGCGATCTGCTTGGTGAGGTTTTCCTGGATCTGCATGCGGCGCGAGTACATGTCGGTGATGCGCGCGAACTTGGACAGCCCCAGCACCTTGCCCGCCGGCAGATAGGCGATATGGCACTTGCCGATGAACGGCAGCATGTGATGCTCGCACATCGAGTAAAGCTCGATGTCCTTGACCAGTACCATCTCGTCGGTGTCCGAGGTGAAGACGGCGCCGTTGACGATCTCCTCCAGCGACTGATGATAGCCATGGGTCAGGAACTGCATGGCCTTGGCAGCACGCATGGGCGTGTCCTGCAGGCCCTCGCGCTGCGGATCCTCACCCAATGCAGTGATGATCTGGCGGTAATGGTTGGCAATCTCTTCGGTCATCCGTCTGCCTATGGTATCGGTCAGGGGCGCGCATGAGCGCACGCATAGCAGGGGTAAAGCACATAACTTATACAATATCTTAACGTTGAATTGATCTTGTACAAGTTAGTGTTCAATGTCAGCGCAGATTCTACCTCAGGCCTGCCTCCAACGCAGGCCTGATCACGTCTTTCCCGCAAGGCCGCAACGACGACGCCCTCAACGCAAGGCGTCGAGGGCGTCGGGTCATGGGACTCAAGAATGGCCCACAGGTCTCCGGCGCGGGCGGCTCACGCCAGCCAGCGAGGAGCATCAAGCACGACTCGCTGCTGCTCAAGACTGCGGATGTGGTCATCCCAGTACCCCAGGCTCGCGACATGCGAGAAGGCCTGCGGGAAGGCGGGATCCGTCCAGCGCCGTACCACCCAGGCACTGTGACGCACCATGCGCAGCGTACGCAGTGTCTCGATCCACTTCAGCTCCCCGCGATTGAAGTCGCAGTGCTGCTCATATCCTTCCAGCACCTCGGACAACTGCATGTGGAGCTCGGGGTCACTCTCTCCCGTCAACAGCATCCACAGATCCTGAATGGCAGGCGCATTGAGACAATCATCGAAATCCACCAGCGCGAAGCTGTCATCCCGCCCCAGCATGTTGCCGATATGGCAGTCACCATGCGCACGCAGCAAGCCACTCTGCGGCCAGCTCTGCTCCGCCACCAGGGGGCGCAACGCCTCGATGACACGCTGATAGCTTTCACTCTGACGCTCACTCAGCCAGTCGGAGGCCAGCACGCTGTCACGACTCTCGTCGAGGATGCGCAGTGGCGTGAGCGTTTCACGCTCCTGGAAGAGGCCTTGACGTCCGACGGCGTGCACGCGACCGATCAGCTCTCCCAGATGGTAGAGGTGCTCGGGAGATTCGAGTTCGGGAGCCCGCCCGACCACATGGGGAAACAGCGCGAAGTCGAAGCCTTCGTGATGATGCAGGGTCTCCCCCCTGGCATCCGCCCAGGCGGGCGCACCGGGAACGCCCTCGGCTTCCAGCTCGGCCAGAAAGGCGTGTTCCTCGAGGATCTGGGCGCGGCTCCAGCGATCCGGACGATAGAACTTGGCGACCCAGCGCCGCCGGTCATCATCGGCCAGGTGATAGACCCGATTCTCATAACTGTTGAGCGCGAAGGGCTCGCCGGGCAACCAGAAACCAAGCGACTCGACGGCGGCCACGACACGATCCGGCGCAAGCGCATCAAAGGGATGTGAACGCTTGTCCAGTTCGCCTTCCCGGGATGACGCAGCCTCCCAGGTGTTGCCGTTGGCGCGCTCATCAAGCTCGCGCGAGGTGCCGGATGATTGCGAATCAGCAGGTGTAACAGGATCAATAGGCATGGCAATTCCTCGGGCATGGACCAGCAAACGGCTGCCGGACCTTGCATGCTATGAGATTAGACCCTCACACCGCCAGTCCCGCAGGCCATAGACCAATAGCATCATGACGAACCAGGCGGCGTACGCGCCAGCACACAGGCGACGACCTCTCGAGCCCCCGCCCGCTGACAGGCCTGCGCCAGGCTGTCGAGGGTCGCGCCACTGGTCATGACATCATCGATCAACAGCACGCTTTCCGGCAGAGGAGCGCTGATGTCATAACGTCCGCGTTGCGCCTTCAGACGTCCGCGCCGCCCCCGCAGACGCTGATCCTCATCGGCCGCATGTCCCGAGCGAATCCGCACCACGTCACCGCGTTGTCGTTCACGCACCCGCAGACCACGCGTCAGCTCCACCAGCACCTCATGCCCCCGCGTTCGTCGCCGTCGCGAATCCCCCGGCACCAGGATGACCCATGCCTCGGGACGTGCTGCCAGCCACTCCCGGCAGAACGGGGCCAGCTCTCGCGTCATCAATTGACGCAGCAGGAGCCCGGCACGCCTCTGATGCTGGTCCTTGTAACGCTGGAAGAGACCCGCGATCAGCCCCTCATAGCGCAATGGAGCGTATACGTGCTGATAGGCCGGTGGCGTCCGCAGACACCGTGCACAGGCCACCTGACTCAATGCCTCGGAGGCCACCGGCTCGGCACAGCACGGGCAGGCATGACGATTGCGCACGATCCGCTCTTCACAGGCCTCGCACCAGTCGCCATGGCGACCCCTCGGGCGCCTGCCATGCGCATGCCCTCGTTGCTGCTGCAGGCAGAAGGCACAGGGGCGTGACACACGCCTCCTGTCAACCAGCAGACCTTCTAGCGTTGACAGCACTCGCGAAAACTCTATCATTTCAGTCAACCCTCATTCATGAATCGCGTTGACTGACCGACAGCCGTTGCTCGCGGGACTGGATGGCGGCGTGCGCCTGACCCGAAGACACTGGCGATCGTCCGGCGCTGACTGCCACCTGACGCGTCTCACTGCCTGCCTGAAGAAGGATCTCACTCCCATGACCGTAGAAGCCCCGAGCGTGACCACGCAAACCTCGCACGACGAACGGACCAACGCAGATGGCGAGGTACGTCACGACTGGCGCGTCGAGGAAATCGAAGCGTTGTTCGCCCTGCCCTTCAATGACCTGCTGTTCCGGGCCCAGCAGGTCCACCGCCAGCACTTCGATCCGAATGCCGTCCAGGTCTCGACCCTGCTGTCGATCAAGACCGGCGCCTGCCCGGAGGACTGCAAGTACTGCCCGCAGTCAGGCCACTACAACACTGGCCTGGGCAAGGAAAAGCTGATGGAGATCCAGAAGGTGGTCGAACAGGCCCGCGCCGCCAAGGATGCCGGTGCCAGCCGTTTCTGCATGGGCGCCGCCTGGAAGAGCCCGCGGGAGCGCGATCTCGAGGTGGTCACCGAGATGGTGCGTCAGGTGAAATCACTCGGACTGGAAACCTGCATGACGCTGGGAATGGTCGATACCGATCAGGCCAGAAAGCTCGCGGATGCCGGCCTCGACTACTACAACCACAATCTGGACACCTCACCGGAGTACTACGGCGAGATCATCACCACGCGCAGCTACAGCGAGCGCCTGGACACCCTGGCCAGCGTGCGCGAAGCCGGCATGAAGGTATGCTCCGGCGGCATTCTCGGCATGGGGGAAACCACCACGGATCGTGCCGGCCTGCTGCGCCAGCTGGCCAATCTGCAACCACAGCCGGAATCGGTGCCGATCAACATGCTGGTCAAGGTGGCGGGCACACCGCTGGAAAATGTCGAGGATCTCGACCCCATCGAGTTCATCCGTGCCATCGCCGTGGCGCGCATCATGATGCCGAAGAGCCACGTGCGCCTGTCCGCCGGTCGCGAGCAGATGGACGATTCCACCCAGGCGCTGGCCTTCCTCGCCGGTGCCAACTCCATCTTCTATGGCGAGCGTCTGCTGACCACCGGCAATCCGCAGGCCAACCGTGACCGCGAGCTGTTCGAGCGCCTTGGCCTGCACCCGGAAACCCGCCAGGAAGTCGCCAGTGACGATGTGCGGGAAGCGGCGCTCAAGGCGGCCATGGAAGAACAGGCGCGCGCCAACGTCGAAGGCAGCCTGTTCTACGATGCCACCCGCGAGGCGACGCCCGCCAGCGATGAAGGCCACGTCCGTGAACGCAAGCCCTGCGGTCTGGTGGTCTGATCCCACGTGGCCACCGACATGCCCACCCGCTCACACACGCGCTCCAGTGGCGGCGCAAGCTTCGCCCACCTGGACGACCTGCTCGCCAGACGCGAGCAGGTCGGGCGCTATCGCCGGCGCCTGACACTGGGCTCCCCACAGGGGCCCAACGTCAGCCTCTCCGGGCAGGCAGCAGATGAAGAGGCACGTCCGCTGCTCAACTTCGCCGCCAACGACTACCTGGGGCTGGCCAACCACCCGGCACTGGTCGAAGCCGGCTGTCGTGCAGCCCGGAAATTCGGTGTCGGCAGCGGCAGCGCTCACCTGGTCAATGGCCACCAGCGCGCTCACCACCAGCTGGAAGCCCGTCTGGCCAAATTGACCGGACGCCCGCGTGCGCTGCTGTTCTCCACCGGCTTCATGGCCAATCTCGGCGTGATCGATGCGCTCGCGAGCGCCTCGCGCGAGGCCGGGCGCACTCTCGAGATCTTTCATGACCGTCTCAACCACGCCAGCCTCCTCGATGGCGCGCGGCTGGCATCCTCCGGCAACTCAACCGTGCGCTCGCGCCGCTTCCATCATCGCGACCTCGAGGATCTCGAGCGCCAGCTGGCACGCTCACAGGCCGACGACAGACTGGTGATCAGCGATGGCGTGTTCAGCATGGATGGCGACTGTGCCGATATCACGGGCCTCGCTCGGGCATGTGCTCGCCATGGCGCCTGGCTGATGATCGACGATGCGCATGGGGTGGGCGTGCTGGGCGAGCACGGCGAAGGACTGGTCGGACGGGACACTCCGCTGGCCGAAGTGCCGGTATTGGTGGGCACGCTGGGCAAGGCCCTGGGCAGCGCTGGCGCCTTCGTCGCCGGCAGCGAGGCATTGATCGAAAGCCTGATCCAGCTGGCCCGCCCGTATATCTACACCACGGCGCAACCCCCGCACGTCGCTGCCGCCACCCTGGCAGCGCTGGATATCGTCGAGCAGGAACCACAGCGACGCGAGCACCTGGCGGCGCGCGTACGACAGTTTCGCGAGGGGTGTGCAGCTCTGCTGGCAGGCAGTGATCTGGCGCTCGGCCTGCCCCCGGTGACGGCAGGCGCCCCCTCGCTCCTCACTGACCCGATGACACCGATCCAGCCACTGATACTCGGTAGCGAAACTCGTGCCCTTGCCTGGAGCGCGGCACTGCGCGAGCGAGGCATTCTGGTATCTGCCATTCGCCCCCCGACGGTCCCAGCCGGCAGTTCACGCCTGCGCTTCACCTTCAGTGCCGCGCACAGCGAGAACGATGTCGAGACTCTGCTGGCCGCCCTCAGGGAGGTGCTGGAATCGAGCACTACCAGACCCACCACGGGGGCCGAGACATGACGCGATTGACACGTCTGGTGCTGTTCAACGGCTGGGGTATCGATGCCCGCATCTGGCAACCCTTGAAGACGCGACTGGCCGAGCGACAGCAAGCTGCCGAACGAGAGCGGACTGCCGGACCTGCGACACGCCCGATCGAGATCGTGACGGCAGACTGGCCCCTTGCGGCGCCTGACGATCCCGAAGCAGCTCCTTCGCACCTCGGCGGAGCGGACACGCTGTGGCTGGGCTGGTCATTGGGTGCGCTACGCGCCGAGGCACTCGCGACTGCGCTGCCGATGGACCAACGGCCCGCGGCACTCATCGCGTTGGCCATGGGGCCGGCGTTCATCACGCCGGATCACGCGACTCCCGAGACGACTCTTGCTCATCGCAGGTCCCCGGCGCCCCTTCCGGCACTGCCCAGCACCACGCTCACCACTTTCCAGACAGCCTTTGCCCGCTCTCCGCTCGCCAGCTGGCAGCATTTCCTGCGCTGGCAGGCCAGTGGCGAGCCTGACCCGCGCGACTGCCTGCGGCAGTTGCGTGAATTGATCGGCACTCGCCCTGAAAGCTCTGTCGATGCACTCTCGGCAGGGCTCGAGGAGCTGGCCACGCGGCGAATGTCACTGACACGAGCAGGTCCGAATCTCGAGTTCTGGCTGGGCCGGGATGATCCATTGCTGGCACCGGGACTTGCCGAGGCACTGCGTGATCACGGCCATCAGGTGGTGGAATATTGCGGCGGACATTGTCTGCCACTGAATCACCATGATGACCTGGCCGATGCCCTGCTGACTCGCATGGGCCATGTCGTCGTTGCAAGGGAAGAAGACTGAGATGCAGATGGTGACCCTGCCCCACGCGACGTCGCGCCAGCGTATCGCTCAGGCCTTCGATCGCGGCGCGAGCGAATACCTCACCCTGGCACGCGCCCAGCATGTCATGGCCAGCCGATTGTTCGAGACCTTGCCGACAACGCTTCCGGATGCTGCGGTGGTGCTGGACCTGGGGTGCGGCCCCGGCCAGTGGACACGTGAGCTGGCGTGCCACTACCCCACCGCACGTTGCCTGGGGCTGGATCTGTCGATGGCCATGCTCAGAGAGGCCTCGAGATCCCCCGACACGCCGCCTCGGCACATGACACTGGGCAACTCGCAACCTCCTATCCACTGGTTGCGCGGCGATGCCGAGCGCCTGCCAGTGGCCGACAACAGTCTGGACCTGGTGTTCTCGAGCCTGGCAGTGCAATGGTGCCACACCCCCCGCCATTGGCTGGGGGAGCTTGCGCGTGCTCTGAAGCCGGGTGGCAGGGCGCACATCAATACGCTCGGACCAGGCACATTGGCAGAGATCCGCCATGCCTGGCAGCGACAGGATGACTCGGTCCGACACTTTCCCTCCCGAGAGCAGCTGATCGACTGGGCACGGCGCACTGGCCTCAAGGTGCATTGTCAGACACATCGTCATGTCTTCCATTATCCTGACGTCTCGGCCGTGATGCGCTCCATCAAGGGAATAGGCGCCCAGACAGCGAGCGGGTATCGCCTGACACGTGCGGATCTGGCCCAGGCGACCGCCCGACACGAGGCGCTTCGCACATCGCAAGGATTACCTGTAAGCTATCAAGTCATTGAACTTGTCATGGAAAAATCAGTCACAGACTGACAAACATCAACGCGAACACTTTGCAGAAAGATAACGAAATGCCATCAGCGCACTTGAGCAATACCAGCCAGCCTTCCGCCTCCCATGCCATCCCCCACGGCATCGCGGCCTTCGTGACCGGCACCGACACGGAAATCGGCAAGACCTTCATCGCAAGCGCCTTGCTGGCTCGTGCCCGCATGCGGGGCCTGAGCACTCTCGGACTCAAGCCCGTGGCGTCAGATTGTTTCGAGAGTCACGACGGGCTGGTCAATGCCGATGCCCTGTCGCTGCAGGCACAGTGCGAGCCGCCCGCGGATTACGAGAGCATCAATCCCTGGCGATTCGCTCCGGCCATCGCGCCACACATCGCCGCACGCCAGGCAGGCGTGAGTCTCGAAGTGGCCAGGATCTCTCGACACATTCGTCACCAGCGCGAGACGGCCCCGCGTGACCTGACCTTGATCGAGGGAGCAGGCGGCTGGCGCGTTCCGCTCAATGACGAGGAAGATTTCTCGGATCTGGCCATCGCCTTGGGGCTACCGGTGATCCTGGTGGTAGGCCTGAGACTCGGGTGCATCAATCATGCACGTTTGACCCTGGAAGCCATCGAGCGCGATGGGCTTGAGGTGGCAGGCTATGTCATCAACCATCTGGAAGCCGACATGGAAGTCAGTGAAGACAACATGGCGACGTTGTCGCGCACGCTGAAAGCGCCCTGTCTCGGCGTGGTGCCTTGGGTGCGTGATGATGACCTCACTGACAGCCGCCATGCGGCAGAACGCGCCGCGAGCTATCTGCAATTGCCCTGCGGACTCGAGTCACGCAGCCAACATGGCCACCATGACTGACAAGCCGTCGCTATGGCCTCCCTCAAGGGATAATTGGCCACAAGCGATTGACTTGAAAGGCATCGCAGGTAAAATGCACGCCAGCTTCTCGCGGAAGTGGTGGAATTGGTAGACACGCCAGATTTAGGTTCTGGTGCCGCAAGGTGTGGGGGTTCGAGTCCCCCCTTCCGCACCATCAGCACATCCTGCTGATGCCCTCTCGAAGCATCCTCTCTGTCTTTCCTGATCTATCCCCTGCTCCATCAGTCCGCTGTCCACATGATGCGACCTTTCATGGGATACGACTTTCCATGTGCTTCTCACGCGTATCGCGATCTCTCGTAGTGGCTTGCCGCACGCTGCATTCCCATGGCGTCGGGCTTGTGTACTCCGTCATTTCCCCTTGCCGTTCTCGCTAGCCGTTTCCCCTTGGCTTCTCCCTCTGTCGTCACACTCCAGTCGTTTCCCTGTCGGATTCAGCGCCCCCTTTCAGCGTCCAATCGCTTGCATCGAGGAAACGACATCCTCGCTGTCTTTGTCTGGCTCAACGAGGCCTCAGCCTGTCCTGCAGCGTCGCCAGCGTCAGGCGCGCGTCGTCCAGAAGTGCCTGTTGCTCATGACGATCATGATACGCCTCACCGGCCGCTGCCAGTTGCAGATTCAGATACTCGACACCGCTGGTGAAGCGATAGAACGCCTTGTGCGAGGCCACGGCACGGAATGCCTCGAGCTGATCTCCGGGCACCTCAAGCGGTCTGCCGGCGATGACCTCGGGCTCAGCCTCGCGAAGTGTCGCAAGCAGTGGCCTCACGGCAGCATTCCACTCGTGACGACGCGGTAGATGGCGTGCGAGCAAGAATCCGACGAAGCCGCCAAGCACTATCCCACCAAGGCCCCACAGCAGTTCACTTGTCATGTTGGTGTCTCGGTGCATCCATCAGTGATCCAGCATCCTGGTAATAAAGCATGAGTCCTTCTGATACTAACGCGCTGGTGCGCAAGGGGTGTAGCGCCTTGACGGAATCCTCCATTCCCGACATCCGTCATGGGACCTTCGTCCTACAAGATCGGCCTGCTGCAGCGGGCGATCACGCCATCAGCGCCAGGCGTTCAGGGACCGGCTCAGCGAGCCCGCCCGCGGACTCACTGCGCCCGCCCTCCCCACAGAATCAGCGCACTGCCCAGCAGGCAGACCAGCGAGCCGAGCAGATCCCAGCGACCCGGCACCTGTTGCTCCACCAGCCAGAGCCAGAGCAGCGAGGTGACGATATATACCCCACCATAGATGGCAAAGGCTCGCCCCGCCTGATCGACATCCACCAGCGACAGCAACCAGGCAAACGCACCAAGGCTCATCATGCCCGGGATCAGCCACAAAGGGCTGCGATCCAGTTTCCACCACGCCCAGAAGGCGAAACAGCCGGCAATTTCCGCCAGTGCCGCCAAGGGATAGATCCATACGATTGCCATGACGATATCCTTGCAGGGAAAGATGACAGCGCCTCATCACCTGTCGTGATCAGACGACTCCCCTGTACGAGAAAAAGCGAATAGGATTGACCTGCGGCTGACAGGAACCTCGGGGCCACCCGGACGCCAACCGCTTCCCACGAAAACAATGCCAGGATTGGCGACGTCTTGCGGCGCAGCATAGCGCGACGCGACGTGATGACAAGGAACCTGCAGATGACTCGGCCACGTCTGATCATCAACCGTCTGGATGCGGATCGCATTCAGCGCCTGATCGATAGCCAGCAGCATGATGACGAGCTGGCAACCCGCCTGGAAAGCCGCCTGATTCAGGCGGAGATCGTGCCACCGGATGACTTCCCGAACAATCACGTCAGCATGCGCAGTCATCTGCGCCTCACCGGCTCTCGCTCTGGCCATCATGAACTGATGCTGCGTTATCCAGACCCCGCAAGCGAGGAATGCATTCCGTTCGCCTTCGGCTCCACCGCGCCTTCCCTCCAGTCGGCCATAGCCCCGCTGTGCATCATGTCCCCCCTGGGGATCGCCCTGCTGGGACTGGCTGTCGGCGAGCAGATCACCCTGCCCTGCGAGGATGGCCTGAGCGACATCATCCGTGTCGATGCCATCCTGCATCAGCCAGAGGCCTGTGGTCAGTTCCACCTCTGAATTCGCCGCCAGCGCTGTCGCCTTCTCGCCCGCGCTGGCGCGGCAGACCCCAGACCGGCCAGGCTGACAGCCGCCCTGTGCCCTGCCGGCCGACACGATACGCTATGATGAAAGTCAGCAGGGTTGCCGGACCTTGCTGCATCACGCCAATGCTCTCTGACCTCCCCACGCCACCTATCCCGCTGCGCACGCGCCAGCCGGGCACTCATCATGTCTGTCAGGAGATCTTCACATGGGCATCTCATCGCACTCGCACATGAGTCTTGGCGCTCAGGCGCGCCTCAAGGAATCGCTGGCCCACTACTCGGCCAGCCATCGGCACCCCGACAATATTCGTCTGCATCTCATCTGTGTACCGCTCATCTTCACCGCGACGCTGATCCTTGTCTGGCGGCTGCTGGGGGGCCAGGGGATGTCCAGCGAACCCGGCGCGGGACTGTGGATGCTGCCCGGCGGCCTGCTGACCCTCGCTGCGCTCGGGTTCTATGCCCGACTCTCGTGGCGCGCATCGCTGGTGATGCTGGTCTGGAGCCTGATCAGTCTTGCCGCGATGTTCGCGATGCTTGGCCTACGCTGGCCAGTGGTCCCGTTGATGGTGGCAATCTTCCTGCTTGCCTGGGTCGGTCAGATCATCGGCCACCGTCTCGAGGGGCGAAAACCCGCATTTCTCGATGACCTGCGCCAGCTTCTCATCGGCCCGCTGTTCGTACTTGTCGAACTGTTTCCCGACCTGCGTGACTGGCTTCTCGCATCCAAATCCTCCTCTGACGACGCCTGAGTCCGCCCTCTGCCATGCAAAGATCTGCAATGCAAAGGCCTGAAACGCAAACGCCCAGCGATCCGGAAGGATCGCTGGGCGTTTGCGTTTCAGAGTGTCACGAATGAGCCGTTGCCCGAATCATCGCATGGCTCGCCGTACCGGCACGGCTCACTGCGCCGGATCGAAATCCTCGAGACGGAAGGCCATCAGCGGTGCAGCACCTGCCGCGATCTGGGCTTCCAGCGCGACGGCGCGCGGCAAGACCCGCTGGACGAAGTAGTTGCCCATGGCCAGCTTGCGACGGTAGAAATCCTCCCCGCTGGCACCCGATGTCGCCAATCCCTGTACCGCGGCGCGCGCCATGCGCAACCACAGATAGCTGTAGACACACAGCCCGGCCAGGTCGAGGAAATCGCAGGCCGCTGCCCCCAATTCCTCGGGATTATCATCCGCGCGGGCCAGCAACTGCTCGGCGACACGCTCCAGGCGCGCCAGTTCCTGCTGGCAGGCCTCGGCGAACGGCCGGGTCCGCTCGTCGTCATCCTGCCCCTCAAGCTCGGCCCTGACCTGCTCGGCAAAGCGTGCCACGTACGCCCCGCGATTGCGGTAGAGCTTGCGTCCGACCAGATCCATCGCCTGGATCCCATTGGTGCCTTCGTAGATCATCGCGATGCGGGCATCACGCACGTACTGCTCGGCACCCCACTCCACGCAATAACCATTACCGCCATAGAGCTGTTGCGCCATGACAGTGGCATCGAAGCCACGATCCGTCAGCAGCGCCTTGGCGATCGGCGTCAGGAATTGCACCAGTGCATCCGCATCAGCCTTCACCGCTTCATCGGCGTGATACTTGACGCGATCCAGCTGCTGACCGACGAAGACGGCAAAGGCCCGTCCGGACTCGTTCCAGACACGGGTTTCCAGCGCCATGCGGCGAACATCAGGGTGAACCAGAATCGGATCAGCCGGCTTGTCTGGTGCCTGTGCGCCCGTCGGTGCGCGGCTCTGCAGACGTTCAGCAGCGAAATCCATCGCACTCTGATAGGCCACTTCCCCCAGTCCCAGCCCTTGCAGACCGATGGAGAGGCGCTCGTAGTTCATCATGGTGAACATCGCCGCCAGCCCCTGGTGCGGCTCGCCGATCAACACCCCTTCGGCACCATCGAAGTTCATCACGCAGGTCGCGCTGCCCTTGATGCCCATCTTGTGCTCGATGGACCCACAGCTGACCGCATTCGATGCCGCGGGCTGTCCCTCGGCATCGAGCAGTTGCCTGGAGACCAGAAACAGCGAGATGCCGCGGGTGCCGGAAGGCGCATCCGGCAGCTTGGCCAGCACCAGATGCACGATGTTGTCGACCATGTCGTGCTCGCCACCGGTGATCCAGATCTTGGTGCCGGTAATGCGATAACGTGGCAGCCCCAGCAGTGGGTCATCACCCTCGAGGGGCTCGGCACGAGTGCGGATCATGCCCAGGTCCGTCCCGCAGTGAGGCTCGGTCAGACACATGGTGCCCAGCCAGTCGCCGGCGTACATGCGCGGCAGAAAGACCCGCTTGACGGATTCAGGGGCATGACTGTCCATCGCCAGACAGGCCCCGGCATTCAGTGCCGGGTAGAGCGCGAAGCTGGTATTGGTGGCGTAGAGCATTTCCTCGAAGGCCACGGTGAGCATCTTTGGCATGCCCTGACCGCCGTATTCAGGGTTGCCACCCAACCCCATCCAGCCACCCTCGGCGAGCACCCGATAGGCTTCCTTGAAGCCCTTGGGCGTGGTGACACGCCCCTCTTCGAAGCGCGCGCCCTCGGCATCACCACTCAGGTTCAGCGGCAGCAGCTCTGCCTGGGTCACGCGCGCGCCTTCCTCGAGTATCGCCTCGGCCAGTTCCGCATTCACCTCGGAAGTGGCCTCCATGGTCGCCCATTCCTGCTCGGCCGCGAATACCTCGTTGAGCACGAAACGTGCATCCTTGAGCGGTGCCTGATACTTGGCCATGTGACTCTCCTTGCAGGTCTCTTCCGACGACGTCTTGCAACGGCGTGGTTCGTGATGGCGTGCTGTCGGCCGCGAGCCTTCCGTCGTGACACTGCAATACCGTGACACTGCGCCGCTGGAGCGCTGACAGGGTCCGACCCGCGATTCAAACGATTGCTTGAAACAATAGGCGCAATCGCTGTCTGCGTCATCTCGACCTTGGCCCAAGGCGTACCGCGCGACGCTCGCTGCGCGCCACGAGACCTCATGACGCAAGACGCCGCCCCGGCAGGAACCGGGGCGGCGTCTTGAGTACTTGATTACTTGAATGCTCGAAGCCTCACCTCTCTCAGGCAGTGTTCACCTGGGCCAGCGGCGTCGGGTGCTTGCCATCTTCCCAGCCAAGGCTGCTGTCGGCCGTCGGCGAGAACCACTTGAGGGAATCATGCAGGCTGACGACATCCCCGACGATGATCAACGTCGGCGGCTTGAGCCCCTGCCCCGCCACCTGTGCCGGCATCTCCGCCAGAGTCGCCACATGCACGCGCTGACGCGCGGTAGTGCCCTGCTCCACCAGCGCGATCGGCGTGCTGGCCGCCAGACCATGGTGGATCAGCTGCTCGCAGATCAGCGCCAGACTGCCCAGCCCCATGTAGAACACCAGGGTCTGGGCGGGGCGTGCCAGCGCCTCCCAGTCAAGGTCACAGCTGCCATCCTTGAGGTGCCCGGTGACGAAACGCACCGACTGGGCATGATCGCGGTGGGTCAGCGGAATCCCGGCGTAGGCGGCGCAACCGGAGGCCGCGGTGATACCTGGCACCACCTCGAAACTGATCCCGGCATCCGCCAGCGTCTCGAGTTCCTCGCCACCACGCCCGAAGATGAAGGCATCGCCTCCCTTGAGGCGCACGACGCGATGGCCAGCGCGCGCATAGTCCACCAGTGCCTGATTGATGCCTTCCTGGGGCACGCTGTGGTCACTGCGCGCCTTGCCGACATACAGCCGGCGGGCTTCAGGCCTGGCCAGTGCCAGAATCTCGTGACTCACCAGCCGGTCATGGATGATCACGTCGGCCTGCTGCAGATGACGCAATGCCTTGAGGGTCAGAAGCTCCGGGTCGCCGGGGCCGGCGCTGACCAGCGCCACCTGACCATGCGTGCCGGTGAAGCGATCCTCCTCCTTCACCGGCAACACCGCCTCGCCCGCGACCAGCCGGGGCGGAAGACGCACGCTGGAGTCCGCCGGATGACGCGGCGCAAACACCATGACGTGCTGCTCACGCGCGTGGCGCAGGATACCGCGGTCCCGGCCCTCGCTGCCCGTGACGACCAGCCACAGCTGGCCGGGTGCAGGCACCGGCAACAGCGTATCGGCCACTTCCCAGCCCTCTTGACCGCACAGTCTCTCCAGCGCCGGCATTCGGGCATCGCCGTAGACACACAGATCCGCCCCCAGGCCGGCAAAGCGCTCGGCCAGCGCCAGCGCCTCCTGGCCACCACCGATCAGGCACAGCTGGAGTCGTGAAGGATCACAAGAGAGATTGAGAAATTCCATGGGCATATCCACAAACGGGGCGAGGCTGGATAGCAGCCTTCGATGAACGGCATTTTAGAGCATAAGAAACACTCTCTAAAATAACCAATAAGCATAACGACCCCGAAGGCACGTTGTAGCAGAGCCGCAGACGAAAAACCCCCGCTTCCGGCAGGAAGCGGGGGTTCGGGGCGCGAGCGGAGCTGCGCGGCGGGCCTCAGACGTTGAGGGTGTCCACACCGCCCATGTAGCTGCGCAGCGCCTGCGGCACGCTGATGGAACCATCCGCATTCTGATGGTTCTCGAGCACCGCGACCAGACAACGTCCCACCGCCAGGCCGGAGCCATTCAGTGTGTGTACCAGCTGCGGCTTCTTCTGTCCTTCGACACGGGCGCGTGCCTGCATGCGACGTGCCTGGAAGTCTTCGCAGTTGGAGATGGAGGAAATCTCGCGATAGGTATTCTGGCTCGGCAGCCAGACTTCCAGGTCATAGGTCTTGGCCGCCGCGAAGCCCATGTCGCCGGTGCACAGCGTCACGGCACGGTACGGCAGCTCCAGCGCCTGCAGGATGGCCTCGGCATGGCCGCGCATCTCTTCCAGCGCGTCATAGCTCTTGTCCGCCTCGACCACCTGCACCATCTCGACCTTGTCGAACTGGTGCTGGCGAATCATGCCGCGGGTATCGCGACCATAGGCACCCGCCTCGCTGCGGAAGCACGGCGTATGCGCGGTGAACTTGAGCGGCAGATCGCTGGCGTCGAGAATCTCGTCGCGCACCATGTTGGTCAGCGGCACTTCGGCGGTCGGGATCAGGAAGAATTCGCGATCGTCATTGAGCTTGAACAGGTCTTCCTCGAACTTGGGCAGCTGGCTGGTGCCCATCAAGGAATCACGGTTGACGATGTAGGGCACGTAGAACTCTTCGTAACCGTGCTCGAGGGTCTGCTTGTCGAGCATGAACTGCACCAGCGCACGATGCAGGCGTGCGATGGAGCCGTGCATGATGGCAAAGCGTGAACCGGTGATCTTGGCGGCGAGCTCGAAGTTGAGCTGCCCCTTGAGTTCCCCGAGGTCAACGTGATCACGCACCTCGAAATCGAACTCACGCGGGGTGCCCCAGCGATGCAGCTCGACATTGTCATTCTCGTCGGCGCCTTCCGGCACGTCGGCGTTGGGCAGGTTCGGGATGCTGGCGGCCATGGCCTCCGCCTTGCTCTGCAGCTCGGAGAGCTCTTTCTTGGCGGCGTCGAGGCGCTCGCCCAGATCACTGACTTCCGCCAGCAGCGGTGCGATATCTTCACCGCGAGCCTTGGCATTGCCGATGGACTTGGAGCGAGTGTTGCGCTCGTTCTGCAGCGATTCGGTCTCGATCTGCAGATCACGGCGACGCGCTTCCAGGGCGGCGAAGGCCTCGGTATCCAGCTGATAGCCACGACGTGCGAGGCGCTCGGCGGTCGCGTCAAGATCGGCGCGCAGAAGTTTCGGGTCCAGCATGTGGGAAGGCTCTCTCGTCAGTTCACTCAGGCCGCATCGCGGCACGGTAAGGTCATGCGCACTAGTCTACCTCAGCCACGCCCCGCTTCGCAGCCGCCGCAATGCCGAGGCAGCCACCCGGGGGCAGGCCGTCGCTCACAGCAGGGCGCGGGCGAGCTTCATGCCGAGCGCCACCATGCCCAGACAGGCCACCACGCTCACCGCGACGTAGATCAGCCCTGCCAGCATGCGACCGCTGATCATCAGATTGAGCGCTTCGAGGGCGAAGGTGGAAAAGGTGGTGAAGGCGCCGGTGAAGCCGGCCACCATGATCGCATGCCAGACAGGCGCAAGCTTGAGCTCCTGGGTGACCCAGATGAACAGGAAGCCCATCAGGCAGCTGCCGAGGAGATTGACCCCGAGCGTCCCCCAGGGGAACCCTCGACCCGCCGTTCCCGTGATCCAGCCACTGACCAGATAACGTCCAAGAGCGCCGATGGCGCCGCCCGCTGCTACTGCCAACCAGGTTCCCATGTCTCGCATCTGCCTCATGTCATGAGCCGCCAACGGCTCGTCCAGCTGTCGAAATACAAGACCATGCCTCAGGTACGCAGCCGCACCTGAGGCATGTCATTGACTGCCAGTGTAAGAAAATCGCGGGACGCGGGGAACTCGGGTCACGGGAAAGACGGGTTCAGCAAAGCATGACTCGCCGCCCGTGATGACCGACGGCCATGGAATCAGTTCAGCTCGCTTCTCAGCCCATCCAGCACTTGCTGCCACCGATGGTGGGCACCGTCCTTGCCGCCCAGTTGCTCAAGCCCGCGTGCCGTCCAGGTGCCGGGCGTGCCGATGCGCGAGGCAAGCTCGCCCGGCGGGGTATCGGGGTGGGCTTCCATCAGGGCAAGGGCATCACGCATCTGGGTCATCAACAACTGGCGGGCCTGCGGCCCGGTGATGCCGGGGACAGTCTGGAACCAGTCAAGCAGCGCCTGCTGCTGGGCCAGCTGCCAGGCATTCACGCAGACTGCCAGCATGCTGGCCTCGAAGGCGGCCTCTTCCTCGAAGGCAATCACCTGCCGGACTGCCGGACTGAGCAGGTCCCGCGTGAGGGGGTCTTCCGGATAGAGCGTGAGCGCGCTCTGCCCCTCGGACACCGCCAGCCCCGTCATCACGCGCACCACCCTGGCCGGCGCGAACCAGCGCTGCAGGTTGGCGAGTGAGACACCGGCCGCCATCACCATCAGATGATGGTCCTTGCTCAGAGCGCGGCTTTCACGCAGTTCCATGGCCAGCGCTTCCAGCTGCTGCGGTCGGACCCCGACCAACACGCAGAGGCTGGCTTCGCATACCGCGACGTTGCTGGCGTGGCGGACGGCACCGAAACGCCAGCCCAGACGGTGGCTGCGGACATCATTGCGCGGCGAGAGGTGGAACTCGAGATCATGCCGCGAGCGCCCATCGCGCAGGCAGCCTCGCGCCAGCGCGACCAGAAGAGACTCCGCCAGTTCTCCCACGCCCAGCACCCCCAGTCGCGTAGGAGGCTGACGGGATTCGCGATGGCAGGTGGAGGTCGAGGGATAGGATGACGATGCCATGGAACGGCTCCTGCTGAGAGAAAGGAAACGAGCAAACCACAAGGGTGTCGGTCGATGGTGCCTCTGCCGATATCCTGCATCGGTAGCTCCTTCACGGCAGAGGATGCGGCAAGGGGGATTGCCTCGAGAAGCTCCCGCATGAAGGGGCGTGCCACAACGAGACGTGGCGGGAACTTCCCGGCGATCTAGCCCCTTTCTAGCGTAGTCAGTCCTGACTCGGATGACCGGATTATCCTGACGGAACAGCGCAGGATGCCCCTTGAGGCTGGGGCCACGCCTTCAGCTCAGGTAAGCTTAGGCACATCGGCCCACGTGGCCTGCCTGACGCGACTCACTGCCCGAGCGAGATCATGACCGAACGCCTGCTGGATACGCCTGCCCCCGTCGATGCCCTCTACCTGGACTTCCTGGCCGCCCTGCGCGATGCAGGCTTTGCCGGTGACATCAGTCCGGACTACGCCAACCGTACCGTGTTGTCGACTGACAACTCACTGTATCAGGTACTGCCTCAGGCCGTGGTCTATCCACGTCATGCCGAGGACATCCAGTGCATCGCGCGGCTGTCCAACGACCCCCGCTTCGCGGCGGTCACCCTGGCACCGCGTGGCGGCGGTACCGGCACCAATGGCCAGTCACTCAATGATGGTGTGCTGGTGGATGTGTCGCGCCACATGAACCGCATTCTCGAGATCGATGTCGAGAAGCGCCGCGTACGGGTCGAGGCCGGCGTGGTGAAGGATCAGCTCAATGCCGCGCTCAAGCCGCATGGTCTGTTCTTCGCCCCGGAACTCTCGACCTCCAATCGTGCCACCATCGGCGGCATGATCAATACCGATGCGTCCGGCCAGGGGAGCTGTGAATACGGCAAGACTCGTGACCACGTGATCACGCTCGACAGCGTGCTGCTGGATGGCACGCGACTGGCGAGCCATGCCATCGACGATGCCGAGCTCGAGACACTGTGTGCGCGTGAGGATCGCGTCGGTGAGATCTACCGCACCGCGCGCGCCATCGCCGATGAGCGTGCCGAGGAAATCGCCGACATCTTCCCGCCGCTCAATCGCTGCCTGACCGGCTACGACCTCGCCCACCTGCGCGAGGCCGATGGGCGCTTCAACCTCAACAGTCTGCTGTGCGGCGCCGAGGGCACGCTGGGCTTCGTGGTCGAGGCCGAACTGAATGCCCTGCCCATCGCGCCCTGCTCGACGCTGATCAACCTGCGCTACGCGAGCTTCATGGACGCGCTGCGCGACGCCAAGACGCTGATGGCGGTCGAGGGCAACCGTCCGACTTCCATCGAGACGGTGGATGACACCGTGCTCAACCTGGCCATGCAGGATTTCGTGTGGGACAGCGTCGAGGAATTCTTCCCGGCCAGTGCCGAGGGCTCCCCGGCCATCGGCGGCATCAACCTGATCGAATTCAATGCCGACAGCGAAGCGGCACTGGACGCCAAGGTGGCCGCCTTCAGCGAGCATCTGGCCAGTGACACCAGCGTCGAGCGCCTCGGCTTCACCGAAGCGCGTGGGCGTGCGCAGATCAGTCGCGTCTATGGCATGCGCAAGCGCTCGGTGGGCTTGCTGGGCAATGTCGAGGGGGAAGCCCGTCCGCTGCCCTTCGTCGAGGACACGGCCGTTCCGCCGGAGCATCTGGCGGACTACATCGCCGAATTCCGCGCCGCTCTCGATGCCCGCGGCCTGCGTTATGGCATGTTCGGGCATGTCGATGCCGGCGTGCTGCACGTACGCCCGGCACTCGACATGAAGGACCCCGCCCAGCAGGCGATGATTCGCGAGATCTCCGACGAGGTCGCCGCCCTCACCCACAAGTACGGTGGCCTGCTGTGGGGCGAACACGGCAAGGGCGTGCGCTCGGAATATGCCCCCCGCTTCTTCGGCAGCCTCTATGGGGCGCTGCAGGACGTGAAGGCGGCCTTCGACCCGCGCAATCAGCTCAACCCGGGCAAGATCACCTCGCCCCGCCTGTCAGCCACTCTGGTCGACGACGCTGGCGCCAGCGAAGGTGAGAGCGAGAGCGAGAGCGACAAGCGTGATCACGCTGACAGCGCCGTCGAGGCCTTCGACCCCCGCTTGATGCGCATCGATGACGTGACCATGCGCGGCGATCTCGATCGCCAGATCGATGAACGCGTGTGGCAGGAATACGCCAGCGCCGTCTACTGCAACGGCAACGGTGCCTGCTACAACTACGACCCCAACGACGCCATGTGCCCGTCCTGGAAGGCGACGCGTCAGCGCATCCATTCGCCCAAGGGGCGCGCCAGCCTGATGCGTGAATGGCTACGTCTGGAAGGCAATGCCGGACGTGACGTGATCGCCGAGGCGCAGGCCGCCCGGACGCCGGGCCTCAAGGGGGCCGGCCTGTGGCTGGCGCGTCTGCCGACCCGCATCGGCGCTTCGCTGAAGGCGCGTCGTGGTGGACAGACGCAGACTGGCGCTCAGGAGGCCGGCTTCGATCAGCAGGTCTATCAGGCGATGGCCGGCTGTCTGGCGTGCAAGTCCTGCGCGGGCCAGTGTCCGATCAAGGTCAACGTGCCGGATTTCCGCAGCCGCTTCCTCGAGGTCTATCACCATCGCTATCAGCGTCCGCTGCGCGATTACCTGATCGGCAGCCTAGAGTTCGTGCTGCCGTGGGCCGAACGCGTCACGCCGCTCTACAACGGCCTGCTGTCCAATCGCCTGGTCAGTCGTCTGCTGGAAGGCCCGATCGGCATGGTCGATGCCCCACGCCTGTCGCGCGCCAGTCTGCGCAGACAGCTCAAGAGCTGGGGCGTCTCGGAGGCGACCCCGACCCAGCTCGGCCGCCTGACCGAGTCCCAGAAGGCCAGAAGCGTGATCCTGGTGCAGGACGCCTTCACCAGCCACTTCGAGGCCCAGCTGGTGATGGACATCATCGAGCTGCTGTCACGACTCGACATTCGGGTGTTCGTCGCGCCCTTCGCCCCCAATGGCAAGCCGCTGCAGGTACAGGGCTTCACCGGCGCCTTCCAGCGCACCGCGCGCGCCCAGGCCAAGCGTCTCAAGGCGATCGCCGATTTCGGCGTGCCGCTGGTCGGCATCGACCCGGCGATGACCCTGACCTATCGTCAGGAGTATGTGAAGACCCTCGGCCCGGACGCCGTGCCGGATGTCCTGCTGCTTCAGGAGTGGCTGATCAGCCTGCGCAAGCTGCTGCCGGTGGGTGTCACCAAGACGGTGCTGGGCAAGATGGACCCGGGCCTGACACTCCTGAGCCACTGTACCGAGAGCACCAATGCGCCGGGGTCCGCCAAGGCCTGGCAGCAGGTGTATGCCGCCTTTGGTCTCAGCCTCGAGACACTCTCCACCGGCTGCTGCGGCATGTCCGGCACCTATGGTCACGAAGCGCGCAATCTCGAGACCTCACGTGCCATCTATGAGCTGTCGTGGAAGGCGGTGGTCGAGGACGAGGCCAATCAGGGCAAGCTGGTGGCCAGTGGTTATTCCTGTCGCAGCCAGAGCAAACGCTTCTCCGAACGTCAGCTGCCGCATCCCCTCCAGGCGCTGCTGCCACTGGTGCGTCGCGCGCAGTGACTGCCAGGGGGCCCAGTGGCCGTGCAGGAAGAATGACATGAGGGGAGCGCGATAAGGCAACGCGACGTTGCATACCACGGAATCAATCGCTAGTCTGCGCCCTTCCGGCCAGCCGTGATGTTGGCATCTGGCCGAGACAAGACGATTCGATGAGCGGTGACCGCGTCAGTGGCACCGCTCATTTTCGCTGACTCCAAGGAAGCTTCCCGATGACGGAACCCGCACTGGCCCTGACCCTGATCGGTCTGATGGCTCTCGGCTGTCAATGGCTGGCCTGGCGCATGCGTCTGCCCGCCATCCTGCCGCTGCTGATCGTTGGCATCCTTGCCGGCCCCGTCACGGGCTGGCTCAAGCCGGATGAGCTGCTGGGAGACCTGCTGTTCCCGCTGGTCTCGCTGGCAGTGGCGGTGATCCTGTTCGAGGGCAGTCTGACGCTGGACTTCAAGGACCTGCGGGGACACGGGCACATCGTCAGACGACTGGTGACCACCGGGGTGGTGATCACCGGCGTGATCGGTACCGTGGCGGCGCATTATCTGCTCGACATGCGCTGGGAGATGGCCGCCGTGCTCGGGGCACTGCTGGTGGTGACAGGCCCGACCGTGGTGATGCCATTGCTGCAGACCCTGCGCGCGCGCGGCAACCTGACCCAGATCCTGCGCTGGGAAGGCATCATGATCGACCCGGTGGGCGCGCTGCTGGCGGTACTTGTCTATGAGTACGTCGCACTGGGCATGACCGGCAATGCGGTGTCACATACCCTGGTGCTGTTCGCCCAGACGGTGGGCCTCGGCCTTGGCATGGGCGCGCTGGGCGGCTGGTGCTGGGGGCTGGTGCTGCGCCACTTCTGGCTGCCCCAGAAGCTGCACAACTTCGGCACCCTGATGGTGATGCTGGGACTCTTCGCCATCTCCAATACCCTGTTCCACGAATCCGGACTCCTGACCGTGACCGTCATGGGGGTATGGCTGGCCAACATGCGCGGCGTGCCTACCCAGCAGATCATCGAGTTCAAGGAGACGCTCACCGTCCTGTTGATCTCCGGGCTGTTTCTGCTGCTGGCGGGGCGCCTGACCGTCGAGCAGCTTTCGCTGCTGTCCTGGCCGGCGTGGGTCTTCCTGGCCGTGTTGATGTGGGTCGCGCGCCCGCTGACTGTCTGGCTGTGCACCCTGGGCAGCGAATTGACGCTGCGCGAGAAGGCGCTGCTGGCCTGGCTGTCTCCTCGCGGTATCGTCGCGGCCGCCGTGGCCTCGCTGTTCGCGCTCAAGCTCGAATCCCAGGGCATCGAAGGCGCCGAGATGCTGGTCCCGATGACCTTCCTGGTCATCATCGGCACGGTGGTGATCCAGAGCTTGCTGTCACGCCCCATCGTCAAGGTGCTGGGTGTCGGTGAGCCACCGCCCTCGGGCTTCCTGATTCTCGGGGCCAACTCGGTGTCGCGCCTGGTCGCCCGCGAGCTGGTGGATGCCGGCTTCTCGGTACGCCTGACCGATACGAACTGGGACGCGGTACAGGAAGCCCGCATGGCAGGCCTGCCGGTCTATTACGGCAACCCGCTGTCCGAGCATGCCTCACAGCATCTCGAGTTGACGGGCATCGGCCATCTCATGCCCCTGTCGCCCTATCGCGAGCTCAACAGCCTCGCGGCGCTGCATTTCGAGCACATCCTCGGCCACGGCCGGGTCTTCCGGCTCGCCGAGGACAATGGCAAGAATGCCAAGCGCCAGCAGGACCAGGCGCTCGGCCACCTGCCGCTGTTGTTCGATGGCCAGGTCACCTACGCCAAGCTGGCCAGCCTGCTGTCACAGGGGGCGGAGTTCCGGCGTGCCCGCATCAGCGAGAACTTCAGTCTCGAGGACTATCGCCGGATTCATGATGACCGCCTGCTGACCCTGTTCTGCATCAGCAGCCAGGGCCGGATTCGCATCGCCAATTCCGCCGTCGCACTGGAACCCAAGGCCGGTGAGACGCTGATCAGCCTGATCTATGCCGACTCGCCTGAGCTGACCCGACCGGCACAATCCAAGGCGGACAAGGCTGAATCGAGCAAGTCATCCCAGGCCGCAGAAGGGGCAGGCTCTGACGCGAGTTCCTCCACCCGCTCCACCGCGAATCCCGGCACCGCCACGGGCTCCGGCCCCCTGCCCGCCAGCCGTCTCCCCGGTGGCCGAGCCTGATGACGGCTTGAATGCATCCCGAAAACGGCATGCGCGCAGACAGCACGGCGCCCGGAGATGATGCCAACCCCCTGACCACGAGGCCCGCTTCCTGCGGGCCTCGTGGCGAATGGCGCACAGCCGCGAAGCGGGATTCACAAAAAATGCCTAAAACGTTAGTGGCAGACTCCGACAGCCGCCCAAAATGCTGGTAGAGTACGCGCCAGTTTTGGCAGCCCTGTCCGGCAGCCAGCGCTATTGCCTTGTCCTCAACGTAACACCTACGCATTCAGGAGCTGCTTGATGCAGATCGTCATGGGCCTGGTGGGCGTCTTAGCCCTCCTGGGGATCGCCTTCCTATTATCTGAAAACCGACGCGCCATCAGCTTGCGCACCGTACTGGGGGCCTTTGCCATCCAGGCATTGCTGGGGGCATTCGTACTCTACGTTCCCGCCGGCAAGAGCATGCTGCTCGGTCTCAGCGAAGGGGTTCAGGCCGTCATGTCCAGCGCCAACGTGGGCATGGACTTCCTGTTCGGTGGCCTGGTCAGCGACAAGATGTTCGAAGTCTTCGGTGGCGGTGGTTTCGTGTTCGCTCTGCGCGTACTGCCGATCATCGTGTTCTTCTCGTCATTGATCGCGGTGCTCTACCACCTGCGCGTGATGAACGTCGTGATCAGTGTGCTGGGTGGCGGGCTTTCGAAGATTCTCGGCACCAGTCGTCCCGAATCGCTGTCCGCCGCGGCCAACATCTTCGTCGGCCAGACCGAAGCACCGCTGGTCGTGCGTCCGTTCATCGCCGGCATGACCCGCTCGGAACTGTTCGCGGTGATGACCGGTGGCCTGGCCTCCGTGGCCGGTTCCGTGCTGGTGGGCTATGCCTCGCTGGGCATTGACCTCAAGTACCTGCTGGCAGCGTCCTTCATGGCAGCCCCGGGTGGCCTGCTGATGGCCAAGATGCTGATCCCGGAGACCGAATCCAAGACCCAGAGTGTCGAGGAAGCCCTGGGCAAGGACATCGATCGCCCGACCAACGTCATCGATGCTGCCGCGTCCGGCGCAGCATCCGGCGTGCAGCTGGCCATCAATGTCGGCGGCATGCTGCTGGCCTTCATCGCCTTGATCGCGCTGGGCAACATCATCATCGGCTGGGTCAGTGGATTGTTCGGCTATCAGGACATCACGCTGCAGCTGCTGCTGGGCTACGCCTTCGCGCCGGTCGCCTGGGTCATCGGCGTGCCGTGGCATGAAGCCATCCAGGCCGGCAGCTTCATCGGTCAGAAGCTGGTGCTCAACGAGTTCGTCGCCTTCGCCGACCTCGCCAGCCATCAGATCAAGCTGTCCGAGCATTCCGAAGCGATCATCATCTTCGCGCTGTGTGGCTTCGCCAACCTGTCCTCCGTGGCCATCCTGATGGGCGGCCTGGGACTGATGGCACCGAACCGCCGCAGTGACATCGCGCAGATGGGCATGAAGGCGATTCTCGCCGGTACGCTCTCCAACCTGATGTCAGCCAGTCTTGCCGGACTGTTCCTGTCGCTGTGACGCTCATCGCAAGCCTCGCATGCGAGTGAGACACGCCGTCAGGTGACCTCTCGACAACGCCCGCCCAGTGCGGGCGTTGTCGTATCCAGCCCGCGTCACGAGCCAGCGAACGCCAGACCGGCAGACGACAGGGCCTGCCGATTGACTCCCTGTCGCCCTCCCCAGACAATAGCTCGGGTAGAAGCTTGGGTGCTCGGGAATCGGGTGAAAGCCCCGTACTGCCCCCGCAACGGTGATCGCAACGCTCATGCCGGTCGAGATGACCAGCCACTGCCTCCGGGACGTCCTCGTGACGACCCTCAAGGGAAGGAGGTGGGAAGGCGCATGAGGGGGTGAGACGTTCCAACAGGACGTCCGCCAGGCGTCAGTCCGGAGACCGGCCCTCGCTTCCACACTGGTTGATGCGGAGGGCCTCACCAGTGGCAAATTCGTCGGGATGTCCTTTTTCAAAGGGGCACGCCGCGACGATGTGCATCCACGCACCCTGTCACGCCTGTCCTCCTCATTGCGTCTGACGCTTGAGGATCATTCATGAATACTTACAAGACCCGTGGTCGCGCGCACGCGCAGGCCAAGTACACCCTCGTGGGCAGTCTACTGCTGCTGACACCTCCTGCCCTGGCGGCACAGGAGACCACCGCCCCTTCATCGGATAGCCTGGAGACCGTTCAGGTCACCGCCAATCGCATCCCCCAGCTGCAGAATGATGTGCTGGCCAGCACCGACGTCATCACGCGTGACGAGATCGAACGCCTGCAGGCCAGCTCGCTGGTGGACCTTCTGCAGTCGCGCAATGGCATCGAAGTCGCGCGCAGCGGTCCGATGGGGAGCCAGACCAGCCTGTTCATGCGTGGCACCGAGTCCGACCACACCTTGATCCTGGTCAACGGCCAGCGCATCGCCAACAGCGCCGATGGCCTGGCGCACTTCGAATTTCTGCCGCTGTCTGCCATCGAACGTGTCGAGATCGTGCGGGGGCCGCGCGCCAGCGTCTACGGCGCCGATGCCATCGGCGGCGTGATCAACCTGATCACGCGTGGCGGCAGCGAAGTCGGCCAGCACGCGGAAGTCACCCTGCGCGCCGGCAGCGACGGCACCTTCCGCCAGAACGCCCAGTTCAGCTCGGTGGAAGATGACACGCGTCTCTCCGCCAATCTCCATCATGATGAAAGCGATGGTTTCTCCGCCCGCGATACCGGCAGTGAAGATGATGGCTACGAGGCCACGGGCGCCGAACTGCGCCTTGGGCACGACTTCGGCCAGCGAGCCACGCTGTCTCTCGGCGTCGCCAAGACCGACACGGACTACGATTACGACGATTGCTACGACAGCAGCTTCAGTGCCTCTGAAGACTGCAGCGGAGAAGGTAGCCAGCTGGTACTGGATGCCAGCCTGCTGACCCACCTGAACCCGAACTGGGACATGACGGTCAGCGTGGCGCGTACGCGCGACGAGTACGAGAACACTGAAGCCGGCAGCGATGCCGGGCGTGTCGCCAGTGCCCGCAACGAGATCGGCCTGCGCCACGACTTCTACACCGACCTCGGCACGCTCAGCCTGGGGGTGGATCACCGCGAGGAAAGTCTGGACGCCGATGGCCCCTACTTCACCGCCGACGGCTATGAAGTGGACAGCCGCTATGCCACGGGGGTCTATGGCAGCTGGCAGCTCCAGCAACAACGCCATCACGTCACCACCAGCCTGCGGTATGACGATGACAATCGTTATGGTCATCAGATGACCGGTGGCTCCAGCTATGCCTATGACCTGACTCAGGCACAGCAGCTCGGCGCCAGCTACTCGAGCGCCTTCAAGGCCCCCAACCTGATCGATCTCTACAGCCCTTACGGCTCAGGCAACCCGGATCTGGATGCCGAGACCTCCACCACGGCCGAACTCTTCTGGCGTCTGCAGGAGCAGCGGTGGCATGTGGGCGTCAATGCCTTCCAGACGGATATCGACAATCTGATCAGCTACGAAGGCGCCGACTTCACGCCGATCAATATCGACCGCTCACGCATCCGTGGCATCGAGCTGAGCAGTGGCTGGAAAGGTGACGCGCTCAGCGTCAATCTCGCCATGACCTGGCAGGACCCGGAAGACCGCGAGACAGGAGAGCAGCTGAAACGTCGGGCCAAGCGCTTTGCGCGCCTGGATGCCGATTACGCCCTCGCCGACTGGAGCTTCGGAGCAACGCTGCGTGGCAGTGCCAGCCGCAGCGATACCGATGCCGATACCTACACGGATACTCGCACCGCCGGCTATGGCGTCTTCGACCTGCGCACCAGCTGGCAGGTGATGCAGAACGTCAAGCTGAGCGCCAAGCTGGAGAACGTCTTCGATCGTGATTATCAGCTGGTCAACGGCTACAACACCCAGGGGCGTTACGTCGAAGGCGGCGTGACCTTCTATTTCTGAGCACCTCTGACTGACGACGGGCCACACTCCTCACTGCGCCGCCCCGAGAGCGGCGCAGTGACAATGACTGACGGAGCACACGCATGACGGACCGCAATACCCGCCACAAGACGGCAATGGAAAAGCTCAAGTCACATGTCGACGACAAGGTGGCACAGGCCAATGAGGAGCGCGGCCAGCTGCTGGTCTTCACCGGCAACGGCAAGGGCAAGACGACCGCTGCATGGGGCACCATCACCCGGGCACTCGGCTATGGCTACAAGGTCGGTGTCATCCAGTTCATCAAGGGACTGTGGGAGTGCGGGGAGCGTGAGCGCCTTGCAGAGGATGCCAATCTGGAAGTCCACGCCATGACCACCGGCTTCACCTGGGACACCCAGAATCGTGACGCCGATACCGCGGCCTGTCAGGCGGTGTGGCAGGAAGCGAAGCGCCTGATGCGCGATGAAAGCGTCTATCTGGTCGTGCTTGATGAACTGACCTACATGGTCAAGTTCGGCTACCTGCCATTGGAAGAGGTGATGACGGCGCTGGAAGGTCGCCCCGAGGAGCAGACCGTCATCATCACCGGACGCAATGCCAACCGCGAGATCGTTGCCTGTGCCGATACCGTCACCGAGATGACCGAGATACGTCACGGCTTCAATCATGGTCTCAAGGCGCGCCGCGGCATCGACTTCTGAGCAGCTCGACCCACGTCACCGCGCTGCGCGCTGCACCGAGATGGCATGGCAGATCTGCGCCATCGCCTCGACGCTGCGCGGCCCCGGACGGCTGACCGGGTCCGGATCCAGTCCGACAAGCGCCACCGAGGCCAGCGGGCCACCCCTGGCTCGCCAGGCTGCCTTCCAACGCTCACGGGGGGCGCCTGCGGCCACCGGATGCAGAATCAGCCGAGGCCCTGCCAGCCACAGCGCTTCACGGCGTATCTGAGGCACCACGGTGGGGGCGTCAGACAACAGCGGCTCTCCCCCGCAGCGGCGAATCAATTCATTGACCAGATGCCCTCCTGCCAGAGTCGTCATCGGGCTCTCGCCCAGCTGGAAGAAGACCGGCAAGGGCGCGTCGCCCTCCATGCCATCGCGTGCCTCCAGGTGACTGATGCGCTTCTCGAGACGCGCCACGTAGGCCTCTGCCTCGGGCCGGGTGCCCATCAACACCCCCAGGCGCTCGATATTGGAGAGTACCTGCGCCAATGTCCTGGGCTCGCTGAGGAAGGTCGTCAGCCCCAGCGCCGCCAGGCGCGCCTGCATTTCCGCGGACAACCCGCTGCCCCACGCCACGATCAGCGCGGGTCTGGCCGCCAGCACCGCCTCCAGATTCGGCCCTTGATAGCTCGCGACACGCGGCAGCGTCTTGACCTGTGGCGGGTAATCACTGCCCTGGCTGACGGCGACCAGATGTGCAAGCCCTCCCGCCGCCGCGACCAGCTCCGCGGCATGGGGCGCCAGGGTGACCACACGATGAGCGGGCCGGGAAAGCGTCACCGTCTCGCCACCATCATCCACGACGGAAAGACTCGCCGCCCAGGCGAGCGACGGCATTGCGGTGAGCAGCAACGCTGACAGTCCCCCGAGGAGCGCGCGTCGCCCCTGAGATAGCGTGACGGTATTGATCGCTTCAGCGCCTCTCGTGCGAAGTGCTATCGTGATCCACGCGATGTCGGACGTTCACGCCATCATTCTGTGTCAATATCGACATATGAAAATATCACCATATGACAATATAGCCATGTGCCAAAAAGGAGTTTCCATGCCCCGCATCCTGCCATCCGTAACTGCCGACGCGAGCTCAGGCGTCCAGCATTCCTTCTTGCGTCTAGGGCTGGTGCTGGCACTGAGTGCCGTCAGCGCCGTGAGTACGGCACAGGCTGACCAGACACCTGCACCGGCGCTTGTCCATGTCAGTGCCAGTGCCAGCATCGAAGCCGCGCCGGACAAGGCCAGCATCGAGGCGCGTCTCTGGGAGAAGACACCAGCCAGCAAGGTGGACGACAAGGCACCGGACAGTCAGAAGCAGGGAGAAGCCGCGCGCCAGGCCCGCCAGACACTGGAAGGCCGCATGAGCACGCTGATCCAGGCACTGGAAAGCGCCGGTATCGAGAGTCGCCTGATCAAGGCGGGCAGCCTGACCCTGCGACCGGAGCGCTACTACGAGCGCACTGCCAATGATCAGAACCCGCAGCAATGGCAGCGTACCCATCTCGAGCGCCCGATCAGCATTTCGCTGAAGAATCTGGACCAGGTGCCGGAGGTGATCGACCTGCTGTTGGGAGCGGGGGTGAATCAGCTGGCGGGCGTGCAATATCAGCTCAGTGATCGTGCAGCACTCGAGGACAAGGTACTGCAGCAAGCCCTGACCAAGGCACGCCACAAGGCCGAACTGATGGCCGAGACGCTGGGAGCGACACTGGGTGATGTGCAGTCGATCAATGAATCTTCCCAGAGCCCTCGCCCGCCGATGATGGCCATGCGCGCCGACATGGCAGAAGCCAAGAGTGGTGGCAACGAGTATCGTCCCGGCGAGCTGTCACTGGAAAGTGATGTGCAGGTCAGCTGGGGACTGACATCAGCCGACTGAGCGTCGACACCCCGAACGCCACTCTCAAGACGCCAGCCGCTTGTCCAGAGCCGCTGGCGTCCACGCGTGACATGAAGCTCGGCCTATCTCGAGAGTGATGCCCCGCGATTCACATCCCCTCGGGCGCTGACTTACGCCCGGCCACCAAGCTCCGTCTCGATGGCGGCAAGCGCTGCCATGGGATTCTCGGCCTGAGTGACCGGACGCCCGATCACCAGGTGGGTGCTGCCAGCCGCCATTGCCTCGCCCGGCGTCATGGTGCGTCGCTGATCACCGGCCTGGGCAAAGCTCGGGCGGATACCGGGCGTCACCTTGAGGAAGTCCGGCCCACACAGCGCCTTGAGACTGGGTGTCTCGCGCGCCGAGCACACCACACCGTGCATGCCGCTTTGCTGGGCAAGGCTCGCCAGACGCTCGACCTGGGCCAGTGGCGTGACATCCAGACCGATACCCGCAAGATCACTCTGCTCCATGCTGGTCAGCACGGTCACGGCAATCAGGCGCGTCTCGAGCTGGCGCGTGGCCAGTGCACTGGCGGCGGCTTCCATCATGCGCGCGCCACCACCGGCGTGCACGTTGGTCATCCAGACACCGTGCTCGGCAGCCGCCAGCACGGCCTGCGCGGTGGTATTGGGAATATCGTGGAACTTGAGATCCAGAAAGACCTCGAAGCCGCGCTGATGCAGCGCCTTGAGGATGTCCGGCCCCACTCGCGTGAACAGCTCCTTGCCCACCTTGACGCGGCAGCGCGTCGGATCCAGCTGGTCCGCCATGGCCAGTGCGGCGGCCATATCCGGGTAATCGAGGGCGATGATCAGGGGGGAAGTCGTGGTAGGCATCCGGGCTCCGGGCAATGAGACTAGGCGCGATGACAGGGGGTCATGGGCTCGGGGCAACATTATAGCGCCCACCAACGCACCTGTAAGCTCAGAGAAAGCCGAATCGAATCAGCTCGCTATTCGCGTTAGCACTTTCGCGCGTTGAGCGCTGAAGCGGCCCCAGGGATGAGGAATCGTTTAATTCTTAATGACTACAAAACTCATCCTTCAGCCACAGTGATTCACGTGCTGGGCACAGGGCATCACGGCCCGACCAGACGCCCCGACAATCATCATGAAACAAGGAAAAGCTCATGAAAACTCTGATGGGATCACTCGTCGTCGCAGGCCTGATGGCTTTCACCCCTCTGACGCAGGCTGCCGAGATGAACATCAACACCGCCACCCCTGAGCAACTGACTCAGCTCAAGGGCATCGGTGACAAGAAGGCACAGGCCATCGTCGCCTGGCGCAAGGCCAATGGCCCCTTCACCAGCGTCGATCAGCTGGCTGAGGTCAAGGGCATCAGTGCCAACACGCTCGAACGCATGGAGACCACACTGACGCTCGACAAGACCGGCAACAGCGCCATAACGACGGGTCAGCCGGTCAGCGACAAGGCCGCGCCGCAGGTCAAGACATCCGGTGAGGCGACGCCCAGGGAGATCACCAGCAACCAGAGCTGACCAAGACGGCCGAGGTCAGGTCTCGACTCCCGCCACCCTGCAGGTGGTGAGAAACCACCGGCGAAAGACCAGCCTGGCCAGCGGCAGGGGAGTTCCGACAAAAGCAGCGCCGCAGACTTCCTGCGGCGCTGCTTCATCGTCGGGGTCAACACGACGGTGCCCGAGAAGCACGGCTTACATGAGGCGTTGCTTTCCTGCCACGAAAAAAAGCCGACCCGAAGGCCGGCCAGCGGGGTTTCCCCCTCCCCTGACGGTGAATCGGGCACCTGCGTGCCCGATTCTGGCAGTGAAGCCATCCCTGGCTTTCCCCTTCCCCAAGGGGCTTCCTCAAGCGCCTGCCTCTGCCGGCAACCGACGCCCTGCAACTTCTCCCTGACCAGACGGTGGCCTGCGCCGCTTTCCGATACCTCGAAGAGTATCTCCCCCGAAGCATGATGCCCCATGCGGCATCCTCGTACGCCGCCCGTCTCGACATGAGCACTCTATCGCGATCATCGGCAGGCGAAGATGACATGCGTCAATTTCGTGAGCCTGGGTGGCATCATGCCGCTGCCTTCATGATCCACGTCAATTCATGGGCGCTTCGCTCCCATGAATCCGTCCCGGAATGACACGCAGCAGACCCGAAACGAAGCAGACCCGAAACGAAGCAGACCCGAAACGAATAAGGCGCCTTCGATCATCATCGAAAGCGCCTTCCTGATCAGCGACAGGGACACCCCTGAAGCGGCATGCGGCATCAGTGCGACTTCAGCGACGCACCTTCTTGTCTTCCACTTCGGTATGGCTCACCTCAAGCCCCAGCGGATGGCCTGCTGCCAACTCGGCCCGAGTGGCATCGCGGACCTCCAGCACCTCGACATCCCAGCTGAGGGCCTGACCGGCCAGGGGATGATTGGCATCGACCTTGACCTGCTGATCACCGACTTCCAGTACGGTCACCGAGCGCTGCCCTTCGGGAGTTCGCGCCTGGAAGCGCATGCCCGGTGCAAGCTCCCCCGGGCCGAAGGCATCACGCCCGAAGTACTGGACCAGCCCCTCATCCCGCTCACCGAAGCCTTCCGCCGGCGTCAGGTTGACGACCTTGCTGTCGCCGACGCTGCAACCTTCAAGCGCGGATTCCAGAGCGGCAAGTATATTGTCATGGCCGTGCAGGTAATCCATCGGTTCCCGATCACGAGAAGTGTCCAGGACGGTGCCATCTGCGGTACGCAGCGTGTAGTGCAGGCTGACCACCTGCTGAACGGTAATCGACATGAAACAACTCCAGAAATGACAAGTGCGGTGAGCTCACGCCCTCCTCGGAGGGCGCAGGCACCGAGACTCAGGATTCGCGACGACGCAGCTGACGACTGGACAGCTCGACGCGCTGCTGCTGATTGATCAGATTGAGCAGCACGATGACGCGCTCGTCACCCTTGGCACTCTCGAAGACACCACTGAGCGAACTCAGCGGCCCATCGATGATCTCGACCTGCTCGCCGGCACGGAAGTAGAGGTTCTCGGCTGGCTGCTCCTGGCGTTGCTCACCATTGGCGATCAGCGCCTCCACCAGCGAGGTGGGGACCGGCGTCGGGGTCGTGCCGAAGCTGACCAGCTTGAGCACGCCACGTGTCGAGCGAATCGGGCGCCAGTTGTCGTCCACCTGATCCAGACGGATGAACAGGTAGTAGGGGAAAAGGGGCTCTTCCACCCAGCGCAGCTTGCTGCCGCGCTTTCTTTCCACTTCCAGCAGGGGGTGGAAGACGTGAAATCCCTGATTGGTGAGGTTCTCCGCCGCACGGAAGGACTCTCCACCCTTGCACTGGATCAGATACCAGTGCGCCTTGGCAGCGTCTCGGACTTCACTCATGATGACCTCTCATTGCCTACCTGCCCACAGGGGCCCGACGCAAGCCCTTCATCACGCCAGCCAGCTGATGGTCAGCGGCACCTCAGGACAATGCATGGCCCTTGCGCTCAGGCAGTGCGACAATCCCGCCATTGACGATGCATGTGGCGCATGGCCATTGGTCACGCGCGACTCCCGCGCGGATACACTCTCTGCAAGGACAGGCAAGGCTTTGACTTCAAAGGATTTACGCTTACTCGTTGGCCGTCATGGTATCACGTTCCTGATGGGATTCGCCTCAGGCCTGCCGCTGCTGCTCACCGGGAGTGTCCTGCAGGCCTGGATGACGGATGCCGGCGTATCACTGGACGCCGTGGGCCTTCTGGCACTGGTCGGCCTGCCCTATACCCTCAAGTTCCTGTGGGCCCCCTTGCTGGATCGCATCATGCCGCCCGCACTGGGGCGGCGACGCGGCTGGCTGATGATCGCGCAGCTGGCCCTGACCGCGCTGATCGCGCTGCTTGCCCTGCAGGACCCGCACATGTCGCCGCTGACCATGGGGGCCATCGCGCTTTCCGTCAGCTTCTTCAGTGCCACCCAGGACATCGTGATCGATGCCTACCGACGTGAGCATCTGCCGGACAACGAACTGGGGCTGGGCTCCAGCTTCTATGTCTATGGCTATCGCATCGGCATGCTGATGGCCTCGGCCGGTGGCCTGGTGCTGGCAGACATGATCGGTTTCCGCATGACCTACCTGATCATGGCCGCGACCCTGGGAGCCTGCATGCTGGTGACCCTGCTGGCGCCGGAACCCGAGGCACAGGCAGCGCCGCGTGCCCATCACCTGCACGAGATCCTCTGGGACCCCATCCGCCATTTCATGAAACGTGATGGGGCCATCTGGCTCTTGCTGTTCATCCTGCTCTACAAGCTCGGTGATTCCGTGGCAGGCAATCTGACGACGCCTTTCTACAAGGAGATCGGCTTCAGCAACTCACAGATCGGCGCGACCGTGAAGCTGTTCGGCCTGTGGCCATTGCTGGCAGGCACCTTCTTCGGCGGCCTGATGATCATGCGAATCGGCATCTACCGTGCACTGTGGTGGTTCGGCATCCTGCAGATGGTGTCCACAGCCGGCTTCATCTGGCTGCATCACGTCGGTGACTCGCTGGCCTGGCTTGCCGGAGTGGTGGCATTCGAGAACCTGGCGGCCGGCATGGGCAGCGCCGCCTTCATCGCCTTCATGGGCGCACTGACCGACAAGCGTTTCACCGCCGGCCAGTACGCGATGCTTTCCTCGATCATGGGCCTGCCGCGCGTGGTGATCGCCGCCCCCTCGGGCTATCTGGCCGATGCCGCCGGCTGGGACAGCTTCTTCTGGATCTGCACCCTGGCCGCCATCCCGGGGCTGTTGTTGCTGCTGCGCTTCCGTCATTGGGGAGCCATGCTGGCAACGCCCCACAAGGCGCCAGCGATGTCGGGAGATTGAGAGACGAGCTCCCTGAACTGTCTCGGCCGTCGACAGGCTGAGCCGGAAGAAGAGAAAAGCAGGGAAGGATGAAAGAAAGAAAGGAAGATAGGAAGGGTGAAGGAAGGAGAAGGAACCAGACATCTCATCAGTCAGGACTGAGACAATTCCCGTCATGTCGTTGACACCGCGACGACAGGCAAACGATGCTTGTGCGGCATAGTGCATAAAGATAACAAGTCGCACCGCAGGCCCGACATGGCGCCAGCCGGTGACGGCAGGCACAGGGAATTCGCCATGCCCATCACCACCAGAATTGACGAAGGCATCATGATCACGCCGCCGGCTCAGCTGACAGGCGAGGTCGCGCGTTATTTCCGCCAGGAGATGCTCGCGATGATCCCGAACCACACCGGCAAGCTGGCAGTGGATCTGAGTCATGTGACAGCCATCGATGCCGACGGACTTTCCGTGCTGGTCAGCCTGCATGATGCTTTGTCACCGCAGGCTCTGATCGTGGTGGAACCCTCTCCCATCATGCAGACCGAGCTGGAACGCGTGCGCCTGTTCGAACTCTTCGACATCTACTATCAGCGCGACCCGCTATTGGTGCCAGATGCCCACGCGCCAGGGTCTTCTCGCGAGGTAGCCTGATGACGTCTTCCCTGGCACGCCTCACCTCATGGACCCAAGTCTCACGCCGCCTTTCGGGGATTGCCATGCTCGCCGGTCTGATCAGCGGCTGTACGCCGCTGATGCTGGACGACACCCCGGCCGAAGAGCACTGGCAACAGGTGACCTACTGGCCACTGGAGCTGCCCACGCCGCAGGCCGATGATCGCTTTTCCCATCGGCCTGCAAGCGATGACCAGCGCCTGGCCGCCGGCGATCGAGTGAACGTCAGGGTCGCCGGCAGCGAGCTGTTCGATGGCAGCTACGAGGTGGATCACGATGGGCGTCTGCGCCTGCCCTGGCTCTCGCCGGTCGATGCCTCCAACCAGACCATCGATGCCCTGGCACGTGAGATCACCGAGCGTCTGATACAGGAAGAGTTGATCCGCCTGGGGCTGGCCCATGTCAGCGTTCGTCTCGAGGAATGGGCGCCGTTGGCGGTAGCCGTCTCCGGGGCAGTGTTCTTCCCGGGCGAAGCCGTCGTCAATGCCCGCGAACCGGAAGAGCGCATGGTGCGTCGCGACTTTGCCGGAGGCGATGCCAGCCAGCAACGGCGGCTGTCAGCGGCCTTGACCACGGCTGGCGGCGTGCGGCCGGACGCGGATTTGAGCCACGTCGAACTGATTCGCGACAACCAGACACAGATTCTCGACATGCGCGGCCTGATCGATGGCGAATATGCCGCCAACCCCTGGCTGCGCGAAGGGGATCGCATCCATGTGCCCTCCAGCGGTGCCTTCCAGGCAGCGCTGATGCGCCCGTCCCCCATCACCGCGCCGGGCATCGTCATCTACGCCTCCAACCTGACCACACCGGCCAACAACAACAATGTCAGCAATTACACGGTGCTGCGCTCCCAGGTGCCTTACGGCGTGCGCATGCTGCAGGGGGTGATCAACGCCAACTGTGTCGGTGGTATCCAGGCGACGTCCGGTTCGCGACGCGCCGTGCTGGTCAGCACCAATCCGATGACGCATCAACCGGTCGTGGTGGATCGCGGCATCGACGACCTGCTGGCCAATCCAGCGGACGTGGGCGTCAATCCGTATCTGATGCCGGAAGATGTCGTCGGCTGCTATGACTCAGGTGTCACCAACATCCGGGATATCGCCAGAACGCTGACGGACCTGCTGACGCCGGCCACTCTGCTGTAACGCTTCGCCTGTGCGTTGCCGGAAGGCAACTGATCACTACCACGCGACAAGGATGTGCATGACAGAGTCCCGCTCACCCGACACGCCGCAAGACACGGCGAAGCCCTCACTGGGGCGTCGAATGCTTGGCGTATTGCTGGGCTGGGCAGCTCGTGGCTCCAGCATGCGCCCGCGCACCCGCCGCGCGGCCTATCTGTTGTTGACCACCGCCATCCTGAGTGTCATCTGGGGGCTGACCATCGCCTTCATCGCCGTGGCACCCGTCACCTATACCACCAGCTGGACGATGATCCTGCCGGGTACCGGCTCGGGGCTTTCGGTGAACTTCGAGAGCATCGGCCAGGCCAGCACCAGCGCCAACTCGTCCTATTCCAGTTCCTCGCTGGACCCCAAGGTCAACTACCGCGCCATCGCCGAGAGCCCTGCCGTGCTGGAGCGTGCCGCCAGGACGGTCGACATGCATCCCGACGATTACGCCAAGCCCAAGATCAAGCTGACCGACCAGACCGCCCTGATCGCCTTCCAGGCCAGCGCACCGAGCGCCAAGGCCGCGCTTGAACGCGCCAATGCGCACATCGATGCCTTCAATGAGGTGATCGAACAGCTGCGCAACGATGAACAGGCGCGACGCGAAGCCGTCATCCGTCGCTCGCTCGAGACCTACGATCGCACGCTCAAGGACACCCAGCGCAAGCTGCTGGACTTCCAGTCCACGTCAGGCCTGGTCTCCATGGAGCAATTCAAGGAGCTGACACTGAGTGTCGAGGAGTTCAAGGACACCCTCGAGATGCGGGATGGCGAGCTGTCGGCGCTGAATGCCCGCCTCGCCACCCTGTCCAGCCGACTGGGGCTCGATGCCAGTCAGGCGGGGGGCGTGATCGCACTGCAGCGTGATGCTCGCTACCAGGCGCTGCTGACGCAGGCAGCGGAGCAGGCGGCCAGTCTCGATGAAGCGCGCGGCAAGTGGGGCGAGCGCAACCCGGAAGTCATCAATCTGGCCGCGGGGCTCGCTTCACTGGAACGCTCGCTGGCCTCACGCATGCGGGAGTTGCTGCCCCGCCAGACCTCACGCAACCAGAATGCACTGCGGGCCGCCGCCGGCCATGCCAACCAGGACAGCCTGGTCGGTGAGCTGATCACCCTGGACACCCAGCGGCGCGGCGTGATCAGCGAGCTCGAGACCGGACGCGCCAATCTGGCAGCTCGCCAGCAACGACTGGACAACAGTGTCGCCAAGGCGGCCCAGCTGCAGGACCTGCTGCGCGAGCAACAGGTCGCCACGGCGGTCTACACCACGGCATTGGCCAAGATCGACATCGGCCAGATCGACCCCTTCGCCAGCTACCCGATGCTGCAGATCCTCGACCCGCCGCCACTGCCCGAGAAGGCTGACTCGCTGGGCATCAAGCTGGCCATCGTCGGTGCGCTGGCCGCGAGCGTCTTCAGCATCATCGGCCTGATCCTCCTGTGGGTCAGAAAACCCTACCTGCTGCGCTTGCAGCAAAGCGTGTGAGCCGCCGATGTTTTCCCTGAAGGCCGGGCCAGAGGCGGATGTCCGCCCCGAGACCCCGGAAGAGCGCATCATCTGGTTCTCGATCACCGCGACCTACCTGTTCTACCTGATCGGTGGACTCTACGTACTGGCCCCGGTGCTGGCCTGGTCTCTGGTGATGCGCGCCGCCTGGCTGCACCTCAAGGGCCGTCAACGCTTTCCGCGCCTCCCCTGGCCACTGTGGGTATGGATCATCGGCATGCTGGTGATGGAATTCTCGCTGCTGGCCGGCCATCTTATCGAGAATCTGGGCACCGGCAAGCTGATCAAGTCCTCCATCGGCTGGGCCAAGGGCTGGGCGCTGCTGGCGGTCTTCCCGATCATCGGCTGCCTGGCGATCCGCCCGGCGGTGATCATCCGCGCGGCCATGCACGTCTGCCTGCATACCATGCTGTTGCTGCCGGTGTTCGTCGGCGCCTGGCTGGCAGGGCTGCCCCAGGTGCCCTTCGTCTCGCCACTGCAGGCCATCGGGGGGCCGGGACCGGAATTCTTCGCCGTTTCCCTCTACGAGATCGACCCCGGCAGCGGCATGCCACGCTGGCGACTCTTCACCCCCTGGGCACCGGCGGTGGGCTTTGTCGCCAGCATCTATTTCGCCTGCGCCCTGCTGGAAAAGCACCCGATATGGAAGGCGATCGGCATCGGTGGCAGCGTGCTGATGATCCTGATGTCCGGCTCGCGCATGGCGCTGGTGTCGCTGGTGTTGATCAGCGCCGGGATGTTCCTGCTCAAGCGCCTGCACAAGCCGTGGCTGTGGTTCAGCTTCTCCGGCGCGAGTCTGATCGGCGGCTTTCTCGGCGCGCCGATTCTGGAAGCCATCGACAATTTCATCGCCGCCTTCAAGGGCTCACGGGCGGACTCGACCCGCGTGCGCGCCGCGCTGGGGCGCATCGCGGTGGACCGCTGGCGCAACGAGGCGCCGTGGTTCGGCCACGGCATCGTCGAGCGCGGCCCGCACCTGGTGGAGTACATGCCGATCGGCTCGCACCACAGCTGGTATGGACTGCTGTTCGTCAAGGGCATCTTCGGTCTGTTCGCGCTGTTGATTCCGATGCTGGTCAGCCTGCTGCATCTGCTGCGCTTCGTGGTCGGCCGGCCTGTCGTGCAGCTGGGACTGATCATGGTCGGGCTGCTGTTCGTCTACTCCTTCGGCGAGAACCTGGAGATCCTGGCCTATCTGATCTGGCCGGGGCTGATCCTGATCGGCAAGGCACACCAGCTGGCGAGCCTGCCCGCCAGTGAGGGGCATATCCACAACAGGGGGCCGGTGGATGTGGAGGCATCTCATCCCGAACCCGATGCCCACCCCGCCAGCGCAGGCAACGGTGATGCAGCGAAATGACCCGATAGTGGAACAGGACTGCGTCAGATCACGCCAATTCATCAGTCCATTGCGCTAGAGTGGCGACACAAGTCATCAATCCGCATGACTGACAAGATCAGATGCCTGCACAGGGCACGACAAGGCAGGGAGCCAGGCGATGGGAGTGATCACGCGACTCAGGACACGCCTGTCAGGTGGCGGAGAAGGCGGCAATGGCCAACTGATCCGCAACCTGGCATGGATGGGCATGTCGCAAGGGGTTCACCGCATCGCCCGACTGGGTGCCACCCTGGTGGCCGCACGCATGATCGCGCCGGAATCCTTCGGTATCGCCGCCATCGTGCTCACCGCACACGAGATCATGCACGCCATCTCCAATGCCGCCGTGGTGCCTGCCCTGGTACAGGCCGGTCGCGACGGGTATGAGCGTCTGTGCCGCGATGCCTACTGGTTCAATTGGGTGGTGTGCCTTGGCCTGATGGTGCTGCAGATGGCACTGGCCCCGCTGCTGGCCTACCTCTATGACGCTCCCGATCTGACCCTGCCGTTGATGGCGCTGGCGCTGATCTTCCCGATGCTGCCCCCCGCCGCCATCAACGCGGCGCGCATCCTGCGCAGCAACCGCCTGCACGTCACGGCCCGCATCGAGATGGGCCAGAGCATCGGCGAGGCACTCGGCGTGATGCTGCTGGCCGCCATGGGAGCCGGGTTCTGGGCCTTGATCCTGCCCAAGCTGATCGTGACGCCCATCTGGACATTGAGCTACCGCTGGTGCGAGTCATGGCGCATCGATGAGCGCCCCTCCACGCTGTGGTCGCGTCCGCTGATGCGCTTCGCGCGCCCGATGATGGGCGTCGAAGTGGTCTCGGTGCTACGTCAGCAGATGGATTACCTGCTGGTCGGCGCCCTGTTCGCCATGGACGTGCTCGGGGTCTACTTCTTCGCCTTCAATGCCGGACTCGGTATCAGCCTTGGCCTCCTGCGCGCCTACTCCACCGCCATCTTCCCGCAGCTGTGTGGCGACATGACCTCGCGTGAGCGACTGGCGCGCATGCACCACGGCATGCGCCTGTTCGCGCTGATCGCGGTGCCCGCCATCATCGCCCAGAGCCTGCTGGCGCCCTGGTACGTGCCGATCCTGTTCGGGGAGGCCTGGGTCGAGCGTGGTGCCCTGCCGATCCTGATCCTGATCTGCCTCTCGGCCCTGCCGCGCATTCTGCTCGACAGCTGCGGCCAGCTGCTGCGCGCCCAGGGCATGCCCGGGGCAGACCTCAAACTGCAGATCTTCATGACGCTGATGCTCGGCGCCGGCATGTTCGCTGGCGTGCCCTTCGGCATCAACGGCGTCGCGGCCGGCATTCTGGTCGGCATCAGCCTGGCCGCCCTGCCCGGCTATCTGTGGACACGCCGGCTGATCCTCACTCAGGACGGCTTGATGGCACATACATCGACCCGGCCACCAGACTCGCCAGACACACCTCACGCAGCATCCACCGCATCGCTTTCCCCAGACAGGGACGTCCAGGAGGCCAGACCATGACCCCGACCTTTTCGGTCATCATGCCGATCTACAACGTCGAACGTTTCGTCGCGGCCGCCATCGACAGCGTGCTGGCGCAGGAGGATGGCGATCTTGAACTGCTCATCATCGATGACTGCTCCCCCGATGGCAGCCGGGCGATCTGCGAAGCCTATGACGACCCGCGCATCACACTGATCTCTCATCCGGTCAATCGCGGGCTAGCCGGGGCCCGCAATACCGGCGTGCGCGCCGCACAGGGCCGTTATCTGGCCTTCCTCGACTCCGATGACATCTGGGAGCCCGCGAAACTTGCGCGCCACCGCGAGCACTTCGAGGCACGCCCCGAGGTAGGGTTGTCCTTCTCGCGCTCGGCCTTCATCGATATCGACGGCGCACCGCTGGACTACTTCCAGATGCCAAGCCTGACCGACATCACGCCGGGGCTGCTGTTCTGTCGCAACCCGGTGGGCAATGGCTCGGCGCCAGTCATCCGCGGCGAGATTCTCGAGGCCATCGCCTTCGACTGCGAGGTCAAGGGAGTTGGCGTGCTGCCCTGCTACTTCGATGAAAGCCTGCGTCAGAGCGAAGACATCGAGTGCTGGACACGCATCGCCCTCAAGACCGGCACCACGGTGGAAGGCATTCCCGAGCCGCTGACCCGCTACCGCCTCAATGAAGGCGGGCTTTCCGCACAGCTGGAGCGCCAGTACCAGAGCTGGCTGGCGATCGTCGAGCTGACACGCGCCTATGCGCCCGACTTCATCGAACAATGGTATCCCCGCGCCCAGGCCTACCAGCTGCGCTATCTGGCACGCCAGGCGATTCGACTGCGTGACGGCAAGGCCGCCTGGGATTATGTCCGCCGCGCCATCAAGGCCTGGCCAGGCATCTGGAAGGCCGAATTCGGCCGCACTGCGGCCACGGCAGGCGCCGCACTGATGCTGCGCGTGATGCCCGAGCGCCTTTATCTGCGCTGTGAAGGGCTCGCCCAGGGCATCATCGGCAAGGCCCAGAAGAAGAAGATCGACAATGATCCACGCCCACGGTCCGTCACGCCAGAACGCCAGCAGGACGCTCACGAAGCGGAGTCGCCATGATGAGTCAATCCATCGATCAGACGCTTTTCACCACTGAGCACGTCAGGACACTGCCACACGTCAAGGTGCTGGGCGTGCCCTTCGTCAACACCAGTCTCGAGACCTGTCTGCGCCTGCTCAAGAGCTGGATCAGCGACCCGCAGCCGCGCACGGTCAATTTCGTCAATGCGCACTGCCTGAACGTGGCACAGCATGATCGCTATTACCTGCAGGTACTGCATGACAGCGACCTGCTGCTGCCGGATGGCAGTGGCGTGAAACTGGCCTGCCGCATGCTCGACCAGGAGCTGGAAGCCAACCTCAATGGCACCGACCTGCTGCCGCATCTGTGCGACATGCTGGTCGCGGATGGCAAGCGGCTGTTTTTGCTCGGGGCCGCGCCAGGCGTCGCCGAGCGGATGGCGGAGAAACTCAAGGAGCGCTGGCCAGATCTGGAGATCAGTGGCGTGCACCATGGTTTCATCGGGCCGGAAATCATCGAGGACGTTCTGGCACAGATCAATCAGGGCACTGACCTGCTGCTGGTGGCGATGGGCGTGCCCGCTCAGGAAAAATGGATCGCTGCACACCGAGAGCGCCTCCAGGTGCCAGTGGTGATGGGCGTCGGCGGTCTGTTCGACTTCTATTCGCAACGCATTCCGCGTGCGCCAGGTGTCGTGCGCAAGCTTGGCATGGAGTGGGCCTGGCGTCTGCTGATGGAGCCACGCCGCATGTTCAAGCGCTATGTGCTTGGCAATCCGAGCTTCCTGCTGAGCGTGCGCAAGTATGGCGAGGAGGCCATCCCCGGCCGAGGCCTGTGGATGAAGTCACGCTCCAACTGGCGACATTTTCGATGGCGAGTGAGCAACTGGCTGACCCCACGCGCACGCCGCACGATGGACATCGTCGGCGCCATCGGTGTGCTGCTGGTGCTGTCACCGTTGCTGCTGGGCACTCTGCTGGCCATTCGCCTGGAATCCCCCGGGGCCATCCTGTTCGGACAGGAGCGCATCGGTCGGCATGGCAAGCCTTTCAAGCTGTGGAAGTTCCGCTCGATGTATATCGACGCGGAAGAGCGCCTGCGTGAACTGCAGGCCGCCAACGAGAGTGAGGGCGGTGTGCTGTTCAAGATGAAGCAGGACCCGCGGATCACGCGGGTGGGACGCGTGATCCGCAAGCTGTCCATCGATGAACTGCCGCAACTGTGGAACGTGCTGCGCGGCGAGATGGCGCTGGTGGGGCCGCGCCCCGCGCTCGCCCGCGAGGTGGCGTTGTATGAGGCTCGCGCCCGCATGCGCCTGGATGCCACCCCGGGGCTGACCGGCCTGTGGCAGGTGTCCGGACGCTCCGATCTGTCCTTCGAGCAACAGATTCATCTGGATCTCTTCTACCTGCACCGTCAGGGCATCAAGGAGGACATCAAGCTGCTGTTGCGCACGATTCCTGCCGTCCTGACCAGTCGCGGAGCCTATTGATGCGTGATACCCACCTCGCCACTCGCCCTGCAGCGCGTCACTCTCACGATGCATGCCAAGGAGGTCTGCGATGCATGTGATCCTGTTGGCAGACCGCCTCGGTCAGGAGATCGCGCCGATTGACCGCCGTTATTCTCCGGCCCTGCTGCCGATCGCCGGCCGCAGCGTGCTGGAACGCAATCTCGATCTGCTGGTCGGGCGCGGCGTGACGCATATCAGTCTGATCATCGCCCGTGACCCCGAATGGTTCCGGGCACGACTCGCCGATGGCTCACGCTGGGGGATCGAGCTCGACATCCTGCCGATGCCCGGGGAGCGCGACCCGCGTGAGCAGCTCAAGCGCCTCGGGGCCATGGCGGCCCTGCCTGCCCCGGTACTGCGCGCCGATGTACTGCTGATGCCGGAGTGGTTCATGCCCGACAGTCTGGACATCAGTGAGCTGGCCATGACGCTTGAGGCACCGCTTTGCCTGCCATCCTCTCTCAAGGACCCGGCCCTTGGCCGATTGCATTGGCGTGATGTGCGCGACAACTCCCGGCTGGGGCCAGCCCTGCTGGGCTCGCTGTCGCATTACCACGCCCTGGTGATGCAGGCTCTGGCGACCGACGACACACGCCTGTCACCCCATGGGGAGCGCGGTGTGCTGCCCGGCGAGCAGGACCTGCACCACGTCTATTATGCCGCCGGCGCGACGCGCCTGGATGAATCGCGCCTCAGCGGGGGCTTTGCCGGCATCACCACCCATGTGGAGCCCGGCGTGCTGCTGCAGGGACGCTGCTGTGTCGAGCAGGGCAGCTATGTGGAAGAAGGCGCCATGCTCGAGGACTGCGTCATCCTGCCCTTCACCCGTGTGCATGGTGGTCAACAGATGACCGCCGGCATCCTGTTTGAAGGGGAGGCACTCGATGAGCGCGCCCCCCACTGGTTCAAGGACCGACGCCAGGCGGGAGCAGCCTCTCAGCGTGGCGTGGCCTATCGCAACCCGGCACGCCCTCAATGGCAGGAACGTCTCCTGGCCGGCTTGATCAGCGTGGCGGTCCGGCCTCTGGGAGCGCGCCACAAGGCGCTCGTGCACCGTCTGCGCCAGGTACAGAACGGTCACATGCGCTTGCTGGGCATACTGCCGGAACATGCCCCGCCCCCACTGGACCGAGTCGGCGTCAGCAGCGCCGGGGCTCTCCAGCCTCCTGACTGGCGTGCCACGCCGGACGCCTTCGCCGCGACGCTGGAGGCCATTCAGGTCGGGCAGACCCCGGGCCTGCGCGCAGCCTTGCGGGAAGCCTGGCGGCTACGCCAGCAAGGCAAGCAGCAGTGATCGCCCCCCTACACGCATCCCCCTGAGCCCGCCTCACGATACGAGGCGAGGTACAAAAAACCCCCGCAGTGCCTAAGCACTGCGGGGGTTTTTCCTTCGGGCCTCGTCATACGGGACCTTGGCACACGAGGCCATGTCATGTGAGCGCTTGCGATCACTCGTCAGGCAGCATGAGCGACCCTTGACACCGGCTCAGCGGTGCTTGGCCAACCAGGCAAGCGCGCCTTCGCTGCGCTTCCACTGATCGCGCATCAGGGTGCGATACTGCCAGGCCTCGCCTCGCGTGCCGGGCTCCGGCGCTTCCACCGCCAGACTCACCGGTCGCGGGTGCTCCGCCACCAGCAGGCTGATCAGGTGGGAGTTGGCCTCGCGCACGATCACCAGTGCCTCTTCGGCATCCGCCTGACGTCCCAGACGATAGAGTGCCAGCACATGCCCCATCAGAATGCCCAGCAACGGCATTTCATCCTCGAGAGCACGGCGTGAGATATCGTGCTCCGCCAGGATGACGGCCTCATCATCGCGGCCTTCGCGCAGCAGCTGATCCAGCACCAGCTCGCGCAGACCGAGACTGTCTTCCTCGTCCAGCTTGAGCAGGCGCTCCGCCAGCTGACGTGAGCGCTCGCGCTCACCGCGCTCCATGCCGATCACCAGCCCCAGCCCACAACGCAGCAACTGGGCGTTGTCACCATCCTCCCAGCGCAGCAGGCCGCCGGCCTGTTCGATCTGGTCGAGCCAGCGCTCGAAACGACGCGCCAACGGCACGAAGAAGGTGTCCGACATCCACGGCAGACTGCCGAAACGACTGGCCAGCGCCAGGATCAATCCCTGACAGACCGCAGGAACATCCAGCCATTCGGGACTGGCACACAGCTGTTGCAGCCACTCGTTGGGGTCCTGGGTCTCCCACGGGTCGACATCCAGCGCCAGCGCTGCCTCTTCCTCGATCCGCGCCGGGAATACCGCTTCCCAGAGCCCCAGTGTCACCGCCTGCTCGGCATTCTGACGAAACAGCAGACTGCCGTCGTCCTGAGTCTCCAGCGCCAGACGCGACGGGTGCTCGATCACCTCGAACAACGCCTGCAGCGAGGCCAGTGAATCCGAGAGTGACTCGTCGGAATTGACCATCTGCTCGGCGAGCGTCGCACGCGGGTTCTCGGCCAGATCAGCCAGGAACTCCAGCTGCCCCGGTTCGATATCCTTCTGCTTGGAGAGACGCCGCCACCAGAAGCGCGCACGCTCCTGCGCCTCTTCCGGCTGCCCTTCATGCAGCAGCAGCATGGCTTCGATGTAGGCCAGCGTCGGCGAGTCCGGCAGGGTCTGCTGCGCGCGGACGAAGGCGGCTCGCGCCGAGCCGAGGTCATCACTGTCCAGGTGCAGCAGGCACTGATGCTCCAGTGCCACACCGCGCAGGAAGGCGGGACCACGCTCCAGCACCTCATCCAGCAACAGGGCCTTCTTGCGGGTGAAGCCGCGCTCCTGATAGAGATCCAGCAGCAGCTCGAAGCCAGGCTCGGCCTGCTCCGGAAGGCGCGACCAGTCACTGGTGTCAAACAACGCTTCCATGATCTGCTGGGCACGCCCGCGGCTACCGGCCTCGGCACTGATCAGTCCCGCCTCCAGCAGCGCCTGAGCCGGCGCGAGCCGCGAAGCCAATGCGGCCTTGAGCTGCTCGCCCTTGAACTCGCGCAGCGACAGCATCCACATCAGGTGCTCCGGTATCGGCGGCAACTGGACCTTGTCACAGCACTGCTTGTACTTGCGGCCGGAATCGCACCAGCAGGGCTCGTTGCGACCGGGCGGTGCCAGCGGCTCGCAGGCGAAATCGAGGCGTACCAGCGGCGTCTGGCTCCACAGCACCGGTGCCAGTGCTACCGCCAGCGCCTCATCACCACCGCTGTAATTCACCCCCTCCGAATGCGCCCACTGCATGAAGGCAGGAAAGGATTCATCAGAGCGGATGGCATCAAGTGCCCCACTGGCGTAACTCAAGAGCCGTTCGACCCACTCGGCAAGCATGGCATCTCCCTAGAAAAAACGTTTCACGGCCCCGCGGACATGGCGCCCGACGGGGCCTGCGAAGCAGGAGGCGGAGTCTATCACGATGATGCCTCACGCCTCATCGTTCACTCCCCCAGTCGGGAGACACAGCGATGACCGGCCGCCTTGAGCTGCTCGGACAGGCAGGCGATGTGCGCCGGACCGACCTCGCAGCAGCCGCCGACGATACGCAGTCCCCGCTGCACCCAGCCCAGCGCATGGGCAGCATACTGCTCAGGCCCGAGATCCTCGCGCGCCTTGAGGTCCTTGACGGTACCGCCGGGCTTGAGCGCCGCGATCGACGTGAAGCCGTTGGCATAGGCGCCCGCCGGCAGCGAACTGCCAAGCAGCGTGTCAAGGCTGCCCTGAATGGCCTCCGGCGCACTGCAGTTGATCAGAATGGCATCCACGCCGAGCGCTTCCAGCATGGCGACGGTGTCCGCCAGCGGCTCACCGCTGCGCAGGGTCGCATTCAGATCGTCCTTCACGGTCAACGAGACCCACACCGGCAGGCCACTTTCCAGCGCTGCAGTGGCGGCGGCCTGTGCCTCGTCATGCGAGGACAGCGCTTCGCAGAGCAGCACATCGACCAAGGGCGCCTGCAGCGCCACCAGGGTGCGATAACTGGCCAGCGATTCTTCCTGATCCGGTGCGACATCGGGCCGATAGGTCGCGACCAGTGGCGGCAGACAACCGGCCACGCGGATATCCGTCTCGCCACTCAGGGCGATGGCATCCCGCGCCGCCTTGCCAGCGGCCGCATGCACGGCGCCGATGGTCTCGCCGACTCCCGCCAGCGTCAGGCGTTGGGGCGTGGCCGTATAGGTATTGAGCGTGATGACCCGGGAGCCGGCACGAATGAAATCCAGATGCAGATCTCGCACCAGCTCGGGCTGATCCAGCATGACCTGGGAGGACCACAGCGGTGTCGGCTCACGACCGCTGCGACGCACCAGCTCCTGCCCCATGCCGCCGTCCAGCAGCACGACATCCCCGGCGCGCGCCCCTTCCCCTGCTGGCGCCCCCGTTACTGCGACTTGTTCCACACGACCTCCTGAGCGATTCGATGTCTCTGCAGCATCTGAACTGATGAACTGGCGGCCTACGCCTGGCTGTCAGCCGCGGCGAAATTCTAGCATGGTCAGGCGCGTGACGGCGTGCCGCTCACTGGAGCGAAATGGGTCGCCAGTGCTACTGTTAGCAGCGCCTTTCGCCAGCGATCCCTTGCGCTGCCCCTGCCTACCCCGCAAGCCCATGCCGCGTCCCGCGGACGTGCCCCATTGATTGAAGGAAGTCTGTCTTGTTGCTGCCGAGTCTCTTTCGTCCCCGCGCCAACCCTGCCAATGATGCACCCCAGGTGCGTCTTGAGCGTGAAGGCCGGGACGAGATTCGCCGCATCACCCAGGCCGTCGAGCGCGTGCCATGGTCAGTGAGCCTGATGCAGATCCTGTGGACGGCCGGCCCGGTGACGCTGATCGGTGCCTGGGGGGGCTATCTGCTCGGGTATGGCAAGGAACCCACCTTCGAGAACTACATCTTCTTCATCTCCTACACCGTCATCACCGGTGTCGCGGGGATCGTGGCCAACATCGCCCACAACCTGACCAGTTCTCGCCGCTATGACCGCACCGAGGCCAAGATCGAGCGCGTCATCGATACCGTGCCTGAGCTGATCCTCGCCACGCGCAACCTGATCGTCGAGAGCCTGGAAGGCGATGCCCGTCGCCGCGAAGCCGCTGCCATGCTGCTGCGCAAGCAGGATCTCGCACCGGAAGGCGTGGAGCTGGCGGCGCTGGAGCTGCTGGATGATCGTGACGCCGCCCGCATCATCAGTCAGATCGACGTCTATCGTCGCATCGGTCTGCACGCCCGTATCCGCGACATGAACACCCTGAACCGCGAATGGCTCGAGCCCCAGTTCAATGAGCTGGCGGAGCTGGCGCCCGAGGCCATCGGCCTGCTGCGTGAGCGCTTCGAGGGCCGTGCGCCAGACCTGCACAAGGGCGTGCCTCGTGACGAGAACTTCATCGAGCGTGTGCTGGCCGCCATCGAGCAGGACAACGACCTGCTGATGACGATGCAGGACGTGGAGGAGATGCTGATCCTGGCCTTCGAGTTGATCAGCGGACGCAAGATCCCGCTGCTGACCTTCGAATATCGTGGACGCTGGAAGCTGGCTCGCACGCTGGACAATCTCGAGCACGCCCGTTCCCGCTACCGCATCCGCCAGGCGACGGGGCTTTCACGCCTCAAGGCGCTGACGGTCTATCTGGCGGAGCAGTCCGGCACTCTGGTGGAAGATGCCGCCTCCGGGCTCAGGGCCGAGGTACTGCTGGAGCGCTCCACCCAGGCCATGGACGCGCTCGCCGAGCAGGTGACGCACCTGGCGATCGCCGTCAACGAGGGTGACCGTGAACATCGCAGCGCCCTGCGGACGCGCGCCGACATCCTCACCAACGCCATTCGCCTCTACAAGACGGTCACCAGTGCCTATGAGCAGGTCGGTCGCAGCCACGCCGTCTTCCTCAAGATGTCCAAGCGCTGGGAGAATATCTCCTCGCAGATGTCCGACGATGCCACCCGCCTGCGTGTCGGGCCGGGGCGGCGCGGTCTGCGCATCCAGGAAAAGACCATTGCGCTGGATGACGAGGCCAAGGCGGAGGTCTGCAAGCACCTGGCGGATCACCTCAGCAAGAGTCACATCAAGCGCGTCGACAGCGAGATCGCCTCTCAGGCCCGCGAGACGATCCTGCGCGTCGGCGTCGACAAGGCAAAGGCCATGGCGATCGAGATCGCCCTGGCGCTCGAACCGCACATCCACCTCTCACGCCCGGCCGTCCAGCGCGCCATCAATGGCTCGAATGCCGCCTACTTCGGCCAGCTGGAGCCCAACCAGTCCGCCGCCGCCAAGGCGGCCCTCGGCAGTGCCATGGTGCGCGAGATCGACGACGACCTGTCACGTACCGCCGAATCGCTGGCCATCGCGCTGGTGCGTCACTATCGCGTCGAACTGGAACCGCTGGCGATCGACTTCCTGCGCGACACCTTCGGGGCGCGGGAGGCGACGCTCAACATGCTCAGCAACTACCAGCCGGCGGATCACCACCCGATCAGCTACCTCTCCAACCGCCCGCCGCTGATCCAGACCGCCAACCGCGACTGGTATCGTGCGCTCGTTCAGGCACGCCGTGCCCTCGACGACGATTGATCCCCGCGCCGTGCCAGCGGCATACTGTATGGATCACCATGCAACGCGCCACTGACCGCCAGGATGACCGATGCGCCTGATCATCGCCGAAAAGCCCAGTCTCGCCCGCGCCATCGCCGAGGCCCTGCCCGGGCGCAGCAGCAAGCGCGACGGCTATATCGATGCCGGAGACACTCGCGTCACCTGGTGTATCGGCCACCTGCTCGAACAGGCGCCGCCGGACGACTATGACGAGCGCTTCAAGCGCTGGTCACTGGATCACCTGCCGATCATTCCAGCACAGTGGAAACTCAAGCCACGCAGTCAGGCACGCGGCCAGCTCAAGACCATTCGAGAACAGCTCAAGCTGGCTGACGAGGTGATACATGCCGGCGACCCGGATCGCGAAGGCCAGTTGCTGGTGCAGGAAGTGCTCGAGCACATGCGCTGGCGTGGGCCGGTCAAACGCCTGTTGATCAGCGACATGAACCGCCCCGCCGTCACGCGTGCCCTCAACAAGCTGGATGACAATCAGCGCTGGCAACCTCTGTACGAAGCCGCGCTGGCCCGCCAGCGCGCCGACTGGCTGTATGGCATGAATCTGACACGCGCCTGGACATTGACGGGCCGTCAGGCCGGCCATGATGGCGTGTTGTCGGTGGGGCGCGTGCAGACACCGCTGCTGGGGCTGGTGGTGCGTCGCGACGAGGAGATCGAGGCCTTCGAGCCGCGTGCCTTCTTCCCGTTGTGGATCGAGGCCGGCGTGGCGACCGGCAGCTTCAAGGCCTGGTGGCATGCCCCCAGCTCCCCGTGGCTGCAACGGCTCGCGGCCAAGGGCACTCAACTGCCACTGGATGACAAGGGCCGCCTGCTGGACAGCCGCCCCGCAGAGCGCCTCGCCCGCCATCTGGCGACACTGAAGACCCCGGGCGATGGTCACGTCGAGAGCGTCGAGGCCAGCGACAAGTCCCAGCCCGCGCCGCTGCCCTACTCGCTCTCGGCGCTTCAGGTCGATGCCGCTCGCCGCTATCGCCTGCCGGCCCAGAAGGTGCTCGACACCTGCCAGGCCCTCTACGAGCGACATCAGCTGATCACCTACCCGCGCTCCGATTGCCGCTACCTGCCGCGCGAGCATCATGCCGGCATGGCCAATCTGATGATCAGTGCCTGCAGTGGCGATGATGAGCTTGAGCGTTTCAGTGGCGGCGCGGATTTCAGCCTGCGCTCACGCGCCTTCAATGACGCCAAGGTCAGCGCCCACCATGCCCTGGCACCGACAGGGCGCGAGCCGGACTACGCACGCCTGTCGCGTGACGAAGCTAACCTCTACCGCATGATCACCCGCAACGTGCTGGCCCAGTTCTATCCGGCCTACCGCTATCGTGAGGTCAAGGTCGAGCTGCGTTTCGCCAAGGAGCCCTTCCGCGCCAGTGGCCGCAGCGTCATCGACGAAGGCTGGAAGGTGCTGTTCCAGCGCGCGGCACAGGCATCCGACGACAAGGCCCCGGCAGACGACAAGACCCCGCCTCCTCTGCCCGCCTTGCAGGAAGGCGAGCCGGCCTGCGTGCTCGACTGCGGTATCGAGGAGAAGGAGACCCGCCCGCCGGAGCCCTTCAATGATGCCAGTCTCATACAGGCGATGATGAACATCGCCCGCTACGTGGAAGATGATGCGGTACGCCGGACGCTACGTGATGTGGATGGCCTGGGCACCGAGGCGACACGTGCGGGCATGCTGGAGACACTGATCAATCGCGGCTACCTGGTGCGCGATGGCCAGGCCATGCGCTCCACGCGTATCGGTCGAGCCCTGATCCATGCGCTGCCGGACGCCGTCTCCCGCCCCGAACGTACCGCCCTGTGGGAGCAGCGCCTGAGCATGATTCACGAGCAGGGCGATCCGGCAGCGCCTTTTCTGAGCGAGCTGGTCGATGACCTGCGTGCCCTGCTGGCTGACAGCTCGGCCAGCCGCCTGAGCGCTGCACTGGCCAGTGTGGGTGGCGCGACACCGCGCAAGAATTCCGGGGCACGCAAGGGCAATGGTGCGCGGCGCAAGAGCGGAATCTCTCGACGCAGCAAGACCGGCACGAGCAAGACCAGTACGAGCAAGACCGGCACAAGCAAGGAAGCCGGCTCCGGTAGCACCCGACGCTCTAGCGGCACTCGCAAGCCGGCCGGCTCCCGCCGCAAATCCCCCAGCCAATGAGCCACTTCGCCTCTGTGCCCGCTCACCCATGATGGGAAATCACGCATGACGACTTCCACGCCGGCTGACGACAATCACACACTCTCGACGGCTTTCGATTCACTTTCCCAGCGTCCTGCCGCTGCAGGCGATTGGCTGTGGATCGTCGGCCCCGGGGCCATCGGTCGATTGCTGGCGGTCACGCTCGCTCACGCCCGCCTGCACGAAATGGCAACGCAGGGAAGGAGCACATTGCCAAACCTTCTGTTGGTGGGTCGCCGGGCATCCGTCAGCGAGATGGTGACGATCGATATGACCTCACCAGAAGGCCAAGCTGTTAGCGCAGAGATAACTTATGCCTCGATTGACCAGCTGAAAACCTCTCCATATCCGCCACCTGCCGCGATCTGGCTGACCACCAAGTCACATGCCATCGAGTCCGCCTGGGCACACGTCGCGCCGCTGATAGACTCACGGACACCGGTTACCTGTTGGCAAAACGGGCTGAGCGCACAACCCTGGTTGGGAGAGCAGCACCCTCAACTGCTGTGCGCCAGTACTACCGAGGGTGCCTGGATTCCGGAATCGACCGCGCTTGCCACGCACACTCTCCCAGAACGCCTGGCCGTGCAACACGCCGGCCATGGCCAGACCTGGCTGGGCACCTGGTCATCGCAGGCCGACCCGACATCCTCCTCCTCTGCCATGGCGGCCGCAGAAAGGCAGGTTGCCTGGCTGCAGGCGGCTGGCCGTGAGTGTGACCTCAGTGCCGACATCGGCACTCGCCTATGGCACAAGCTGGCGGTCAATGCCGCCATCAATCCACTCGTGGCACGCTTTCGGATTCGCAATGGACAGCTGCGTGATCGTCCCTTTTCCCTGATGGTGCGCCAGGCCGTCGACGAGATCACTCGTGTGCTGGAAGCCGAGGGTATCGCCCCGCCAACGAATGGCTGGCAGGCCCTGGTCGACCAGGTCATCCGTGCCACGGCGAACAACCGTGCCTCGATGCTTCAGGATGTGCTGGCAGGTCGCACCACGGAAGTGGAGGCCATCCTTGGCCCGTTGCGACACGCTGCCCTCCGTCACGGGCTGTCACTGACCGATGACCTGCCTTTGCTCGAGCAACTCCACACTCACCTGAGCAGTCAACAGCCCTGAGCGCTTAGCGCTGGATCCCCGCCCCCTCCTTAGCCATAGCCTCAGACCTGTGACTGCTGGCCCGCCTCGACGTCATTCTCTGGCATTCGGCCAAAAAAAGACCCGCCTCGCGAGAGACGGGTCACAAGCAACAGCCAAGCTGTCGAGAGAGAGCAGCAATGTTCGGTCTTGCGCGTCAGGCCACCGATTGCCGTATGGCAACCCGCTGACCTGACGAAAATCAGTGGTGGAAACGCTCGGACGCTTCGCGCGCCAGCTCACGAATGCCATCCCAGTCGCCTGCATCGATCAATTTCTGCGGCGCCACCCAGCTGCCGCCGACACACATCACGTTCTTGAGTGCCAGATAGTCACCGGCATTGTTGAGCGTGATGCCGCCGGTCGGGCAGAAGCGTGCTTCGCTGATCGGGCCACCGAAGGACTTGATGGCATTCACGCCACCCGCGGCCTCGGCCGGGAAGAACTTGAAGCGGCGGTAGCCGTACTGCCAGCCGGTCATCAATTCGGACACGGTCGCGACGCCCGGCAGCATCGGCACGCTGCTGGTCACGCCATACTGATAGAGCGCTTCGGTGGTACCCGGCGTGACCACGAAATCGACGCCCAGCTCTTCCACCTTGCGATACTGTTCCGGCGTGAGCACGGTGCCGGCACCGATGCTGGCATTGGGCAGCGCTTCACGCATGCGGCGAATCGCCTCGAGAGCGCAGTCAGTCCGCAGGGTGACCTCGAGAACGGTCAAGCCGCCTTCATAGAGCGCCTTGCCCAGCGGCACGGCGTCCTCGATGTGCTCGACGGCGATCACCGGCAGCACGGAAGCCTTCTGGCAGATGCTGTCGATCTCGGTCGTGCGCGTCGAGGGAAGTTGTTTTTCGAAGCTCATGGCGTTCTCCTTGCGCCGCAGCGCTGATGTTGTCTAGTACGCCACGGCGCTGATGTGGTTGATAGCGCCGTGGCCGATAGGATCAGGGGGCCCAGTACAGCGCCAGGGGCGCGGACAGGAAGGCGCGGATCGGCAACTCGCTGACGGCCTCGACATCGCCCAGTGCACGTGACAGCACGGCCTGCTTGTCGGTGCCCGTCAGATGCAGCACGGTACGGCGCGTCTGGCGCAAACGCTCGAGGCTCAGGGTGATGCGCGCCTGCGGGACGCTGGGGGCACGCATCGGCACACAGCAATCACGGCTGGTCAGCGCTTCCTGCAGGCGATCCCCATCCGGGAACAGCGAAGCCGTGTGACCATCGCCCCCCATGCCGAGAATCACCGCGGAGGCCGGCCAGGAGAGTGCCGCGATGCGAGCACTCACTTCGCCGCAACCCGCCTCTGGCTCTGCTTCGGCGTTGGTCAGCGGATGGAAGGTCGCGGCAGCGGCTGCGCCCTTCAACAGATGCTCACGCACGAAGCGGGCATTGCTGTCGTCGGCGTCTTCACTCACCCAACGCTCATCCGCGAGGGTGATGTCCACACGCGACCAGTCCAGCGGCTTGTCACGCAATGCGGCGAACAACGGCTTGGGCGTCGAGCCCCCGGAGACCACCAGCAGTGCGCGAGCCTCAGGCGACGCCGCCAGGTCAGCGGTCAGTGCTGCCGCGAGATACTCGGCCAGCGACTCGGCAGTCTGCTGGCGCGGATCCTGGGTGGCGTTCTGTGTCATGTCGACAGCCATCTCAATACTCCTCATACCAGCTGCGACCATCACGCGTGATCATCGCGATGGAGGAGACCGGCCCCCAGGAGCCCGCCGGATAACGACGCGGCGTGGCAGCGCGCGATTCCCAGCCATCGATGAGGGTGTCGACCCAACGCCAGGCGTGTTCGATCTCGTCACGACGCACGAACAGATACTGTTGGCCCTTGATGACCTCGAGCAGCAGACGTTCGTAAGCTTCCGGAATCCGGCGCTTGGGGAAGGCGCTGTTGAAGTCGAGATCCAGCGGACCCGGACGCAGGCGCATGCCCTTGTCGAGACCGGAGTCCTTGGTCAGCACCTGCAGCGAGATGCCTTCGGAGGGCTGGAGACGAATGATCAGCTTGTTGGCCGCCAGCGAGCGCTGGTCCGGATCGAAGATGTAGTGCGGCTGCTGACGGAAGTGGATCACGATCTGTGACAGCTTCTCGGGCATGCGCTTGCCGGTACGCAGATAGAACGGCACGCCGGCCCAGCGCCAGTTGGACACTTCGGTCTTGAAAGCCACGAAGGTCTCGGTGGAGGACTCGGTATTGGCGCCCTCTTCTTCCAGATACCCCGGCACGTGCTGACCATCGACGGCACCCGCGATGTACTGACCACGTACCAGATCAGTGTTCAGACGCTCACCGGTGATCGGGCGCAAGGCCTTGAGCACCTTGACCTTTTCATCGCGAATGGCATCGGCGTCCAGATTGGACGGCGGGTCCATCGCGATCAGGCACAGCAGCTGCAGCAGGTGATTCTGCACCATGTCACGCAGCTGACCCGCCTGATCGAAGTAGCCCCAGCGTCCCTCGATACCGACCTTCTCGGCCACGGTGATCTCGACGTGGGAGATGTGGTTCTGGTTCCACTGATTGCCGAACATCGGGTTGGCGAAGCGCAATGCAATCAGGTTCTGAACGGTTTCCTTGCCCAGATAGTGATCGATGCGATAGATCTGCGACTCGTGGAATACCGCGCCGATGGCATCGTTGATGACACCGGAGCTTTCCAGGTCGGAGCCGATCGGCTTCTCGACCACGACACGCGAGTTCTCATCCAGACAACCGGCGGCCTGCAGGTTGTTGCTGATGTCACCATAGATGCGTGACGGCACGGAGAGATAGATCATCAGCGGGCGCGGCGAAGGCTTGCCCTTGGCGTCAACCCGCCAGTCGGCGATGGCCGAGTAACCTTCCACCGTGCTGAAATCCAGCGCGGCGTAGCTGATACGGGCGAGGAAGCGCTCGATGGCAGTCTTCTCGAAATGCTCCGGCTTGACGCGCTCCTTGAGCGAGGCCTGCACGGTTTCCTTGAAGGATTCGAGGCTGACGTCCTGACGCGCCAGGCCGATCAGGCGAGTCGCCTTGTCGAGCAGACCATCGCGATCAAGGTGGTAGAGGGCTGGATACAGCTTGCGCTTGGCGAGGTCGCCCAAGGCGCCGAACAGGGCAATATCCACGCCCGGAATGGTGTCGGAACTCATGCAGCCGATTTCTCCCGTCGAAACTGCCCTGCATGCCTGGCTGGCCGATACGGTGGTGCCCTCCCTGAATCTCCGATGGCGCGACGCGAGGGGCGCAGCACGCAGGATTTCAAGAGGCATGTGGGACACCGGGACGGCTGTGGCGATACATGGCTGGTTATATTAACAACAAATGTAGCGATAACGTCGCGCTCTCTCAAGACAAATCGCCCAACAAGTAGGTAAACTTACCTAAAAGTGGTAGCCAGCGGACGTTTCACTGAGCTTGGAGCATCGTCCGAGGCAAAGGGATGCTTGGCCTGCCAGACGAGTGAGGCTAGGATGCCCAGATTACGTAGTTATTTCACTACACAATGGCAAGGTAATCGGCTAATGGCAGTACACGACCTCATCAACCGCATCCGCGAACGTCTCGACGACCTCAATCGTTCAGAGCGCAAGGTCGCTGACGTCATTCTGACAGATCCGTCGGCCGCCACGGGAATGAGCATCGCGGCACTCGCTCAGGCCTCGCTGGTCAGCGAGCCGACCGTCAACCGTTTCTGTCGCAATTTCGACGCCAAGGGCTTCCCGGACTTCAAGATCAAGCTGGCCCAGAGTCTGGCCGGTGGCACGCCCTATGTCTCGCGCAGCGTCGAGCAGAATGATGACGCCGAATCCTATGGCGACAAGATACTTGGCGCCACGGTTGCCGCTCTCGATGATGCGCGCCGCGCCCTTGATGCCAAGCGCATCGAACGTGCGGTGGATTATCTGAGCCAGGCCAAGCAGATCTGCTTCTTCGGCCTGGGGGCTTCCGGGCCGGTGGCGGCAGATGCCCAGCACAAGTTCTTCCGTTTCAATCTGCCCGTGATGGCCTATGAAGACGTGCTGATGCAGCGCATGGTCGCGGCCGCCTGCCATACCGGTGACGTGATCGTGATCATCTCCTATACCGGCCGCACGCGGGAACTGGTCGATATCGCCAGGCTGGCGCGCGGCAACGGTGCCGCCGTGCTCGGCATCACCGCGCCGGACTCTCCGCTGGCGCGCGAGTGTACCGAGGTGCTGGAAGTCATGGCACCGGAGGACACCGACATCTACATGCCGATGACTTCGCGCATGATCCATCTGGCTCTGATCGATGTGCTGGCGACCGGCGTGACGCTCAGGCGTGGCGTGGACTTCCAGCATCACCTCAAGAAGATCAAGGATAGCCTCAAGGACACCCGTTTTCCGCCGGAATCCTGACGGTTCAAGCAGCGGTGGACTTGCACCGATGCCGCCAAGGCACAACAATACGCGCCATGAACCTGCATGCGGCCGCTGGCTGCATGATCTCCCATGTCGTGAATGCCGAGGAAGCCCCCCATGCGCTGGTTGGCCACTGCTGCTCTGACCCTGTTCTCTGCCCTGCCTTTCAGCATCAGTCTGGCGCAAGCCGAGACCTTCAAGTTCACTGCCATTCCCGATGAAGATGAGTCGCGTCTGGTGGAGCGCTTCGACAAGGTCGCCGACTATCTGGAAGAGAAGCTCGGGGTGGATGTCGAGTACGTGCCGGTCAAGTCCTACAGCGCCGCGGTCAGTGCCTTCCGCAATGATCAGATCCAGATGGCATGGTTCGGCGGCCTCACCGGTGTCCAGGCCCGCCAGCTGGTGCCGGGCTCCCAGGCGATCGCCCAGGGTGTGGAAGATGCCGCCTTCCGCAGCTATTTCATCGCACGACGTGATCTCAAGCTGGCCGGCGATGCACAGACGCCGCTGGAGACGCTGCCCGAATCCGTGGAAGGCCACTCCTTCACCTTCGGTGCCAAGACCTCCACTTCCGGGCGCCTGATGCCGGAATACTATCTGCGCGAACAGTTCGATAACGCCCCCGAGAAGGTCTTCTCGCGCGTCGGCTTCTCCGGTGATCACTCACGCACCATCGCGCTGGTTGCCGCCGGCACCTACGACGTGGGCGCCGTGAACTACGCCGTGTGGGAAGCCGCCGTCAAGGATGGCAAGGTCGATCCCGCCAAGGTCCAGGTACTGTGGGAAACTCCGGCCTACCCCGACTATCAGTGGACAGTGCGCGGCGATGCCGACAGCCACTACGGTACGGACTTCACGCAGCACCTCACTCAGGCGCTGCTGGACATGAAGGATCCGGACCTGCTGGAAAGCTTCCCGCGCTCCGGCTTCATCCCGGCCAGCAATGATGACTACGACCCGATCAAGACGGTTGGCGAGCAACTCGGTCTGCTGCGCTGAGTCATGACCCAGGCAACACCCTCTCCCCTGCTGCACCTGTCACGACACCACCTCGGCCATGGCGCCGAGGTGGTGTTGCGCGATCTGGACGTTCAACTCGAGCATGGCGAGCGCGTCGCTCTGCTTGGCGCCAGCGGTGCGGGCAAGTCCACGCTGCTGGAAGCCTTGCGCAGCGCCCTGCACGAGCAGGGTACTCCTGCAGCCTGGTGCCCTCAGCGTCAAGGACTGGTGCCTCAGCTCTCCGTGTATCACAACATCTTCATGGGCAGGCTGGATCAGCAATCGTCGCTGACCAACCTGCTCAATCTGCTGCGCCCCAGGCCCGCTCATTGGCAGGCAGTCGCCGCCGTATGTGAACCTCTGGGCATCGCCGGCCTGATGGAGCGATCGGTCGAGGCGTTATCCGGTGGACAGCGTCAGCGGGTGGCCATCGCCAGGGCACTTTATCAGGGACATGATCTGTTTCTCGGGGACGAGCCCGTGGCGAGCGTGGACCCGCATCAGGCCAGCCAGCTGATCCACTGGATTCACTCTCGCCATGCCACCAGCGTGGTAGCGCTTCACCAGAAGGAGTTGGCACTCACTCACTTCACTCGTGTCATCGGTCTGGGCAAGGATGAGAACGGCAACGGCAAGGTACTGCTCGACGCCAATACCGACGACCTGAAGCCGCAGGACCTCGACTGCCTCTACCCTGCCGCCAGCAGTGAGCCACTTGATGTCGACTGATCCCGGCCTCGCGCTCTCCAGACTGCGCAAGCCGCCACGCTGGTGGCAGGCGCGCAGTGAAGGCTCACACCTGCTGCGGCTCGGTATCGGCCTGCTGGCTGCCATGCTGATACTGGCCCCCTTCGGTGATCTCTCCATTACCTCCCGGGAGCCCTGGCAGGAACTTGGCCGCATGCTGAATGGCCTGGTGAGGCCGACCCCCAGTGCACTGGAATCACCAGTGCATGCCTTGATCCTGACGGTGGCGTTCGCCCTGTGGGGGACGCTGCTGGGGGCGCTGCTGGGACTGCCCCTTGCGCTGCTCTACTCCCGCTCACGAGCATTGCGCGCTGTCTGCGCCGGTCTGCGGGCCGTGCATGAGCTGTTCTGGGCACTGCTGCTGCTGCAGGTATTCGGCCTGTCCGCCATCACGGCGCTGGCCGCGATCACCATCCCCTACGCGGCAACCTTCGCCAAGGTCTACGCCGAGATACTGGAACAGGTTCCCCAGGCACCGCGCCGCGCTCTGCCTGCCACCACATCACGCCTGATGTGCTTCGTGTATGCAGAACTCCCACTGGCATGGTCGCGAATGGCGAGCTATACCCGCTACCGTTTCGAGTGCGCGCTACGCGCCAGCGTCCTGCTGGGCTTCGTCGGCTTGCCGACGTTGGGCTTCTATCTGGAAAGTGCTTTCCGCGAAGGGCGCTACCATGAAGCCGGCGCTCTGCTGTGGATCTTCTACCTGCTGATCGCCACGCTGCCATGGTGGGGACATCGTCGCCTGCTGCCCTTTCTGGGAGTCGCCAGTCTCTGGTGGCTGGGGCCGTGGCCGGACGTGAATTCGACACTGCTGTGGCGCTTCCTCAGCCACGACATATGGCCAGCGCCGCTGGTCAATGCCAGCGTCGAATCACTGATCTCCGGCCAGCTACTTGCTGATCTGCTGGATTGGGCGAGCCATCTGCCCCACCTGCTGTCCGCGCTGGGCAACACCCTGCTGCTCGGCCTGCTGGGCACCGCAGGCAGCCTGCTGATCGCCATGCTGCTGTGGCCATTGGCCAGCCGACATGTGGGCAATCGTGTCTCCCGACAGGCCACTCAAGGGCTGATGATCTTCCTGCGCACCACCCCTGAGCTGATGCTGGCCTTCATTCTGCTGCTGCTGCTGGGCCCCTCGCTCCTGCCTGCCTGGCTGGCACTGTCCCTGCACAATGGCGCCATCATCGCCTTTCTATGTGCACGACATGCCAACCAGATCCAGCTGCCGCCCGGCAAGCCCCGCGGACGACTGGAAAGCTGGCTGTATGAGATCAACCCGAGAGTCGCGCCCGGCATGTTCTCACTGCTCTTCTATCGCGCCGAGACCATCATTCGCGAGACGGCGATTCTCGGCATGCTCGGCGTGGCAACGTTGGGCTTCCACATCGATTCGAGCTTCGAGTATCTGATGTTCGACCAGGCCTTTGCATTGCTGCTGCTGACCGCAATACTCAATATCGTCGTGGACAGCGTCGCGCGCCGTCTGCGTCCGACGCATGAAATCGCCGAAGACAGCTGCGTTCGCTGACCTCACTCCTTGCTGATCTGCATTCGATTCATGTGCAAGCAGTCACTTCCCTCACACCCGGCCTGCCGCGAGCTTCCCATGACGACATCCGCTCAGACGAAGACAGATTCTGCCGCACAGGCCAGACGTGAGGCGCAGCGCATCACCCTGATCGGCGCGGCGCTGGATGGGGTGGTGGGCATCGCCAAGCTGATCGTCGGGAAGCTGGTCGGCTCTCAAGCCTTGATCGCCGATGGCATCCATTCACTGTCAGACCTGGTGACGGATGCCTTCGTGTTGGTGGCCACTCACTTCGGTCGTCAGGCACCGGATCGCTCCCACCCCTGGGGGCATGAACGCATCGAGACGCTGGGCACCCTGGTGCTTGGCAGCTTGCTCATCGCCGTGGCGGGTGCAATCGGCTGGGAAGGCGTGCTGCGCAGCTGGGAGCTGATATTCGGCACCCTGAGCATTCCGCTGCCAGGGGCTCTGGGCATCGGCGTCGCGGTGATTTCCTTGATCGCCAAGGAAGCCATCTTTCGTGCAACGCTCAAGGTGGCTCGCAAACAGAAGTCCAGACTGCTGGAAGCCAATGCCTGGCACTCACGCAGCGATGCGCTCTCGACCGTCGCCGTGCTGGTGGGCTTGATCGGCACTCAGCTCGGGGCAGGCTGGATGGATGGAATAGCTGCCATCATCGTCGCGGTGATGGTCGGCAAGATCGGCGTATCGCTGGCGTGGGAAGCCTCACGGGAATTGATCGACACCGCTCTGCCACGCGAACAGCAACGCGCCATGAGTGAATGTTTGCTGTCATTGCCGGAAGTGCGTGGCGCACATGATCTTCGCAGTCGCACGCTCGCCGGCCGTATCGTGCTGGAAGTCCATCTGCTGGTCGCGCCACGCATCAGCGTCTCGGAAGGTCATGCCATCGGCCACCACGCCGTGGCACGCCTCAAGTCAGAATTCCCCCAGCTCAGCGATGTGCTCTATCACATCGACCCCGAAGACGATTCACATATCGGCCATGCGGATACGACACATCCCACACCCATGCAGCCACTGCCGCTGCGCAGCGAGATCATCACTGCACTTGATGTCTGCTGGCAGTCACACCCTGTATGGCAAGAACGCAGCGGGCTGATGCTTCACTATGTCAATCATGTCACCACACCCCCCTCTGCTCCCTCGAGTGCTCCACATGTCGATGTCCAATTGGAGGTTGCCGAACAGGCATTCACTTCGCTCAGCGAATGTAACCTGGCACCTTCCTCACGCAACACGACAGTCGATGAACTGCAACGCCTGGCGAAGGACATCCGCTGGCTGGGCACGGTAAGACTCAGCATCATTTCGCGTGCCCAAGACGCCGAAACGTGAGTTACACTTTGCGATACACAGCAGTCTGCGCGGCGGTGCAGTGCCTCAACGAACCCACTAGTGACGATGATGTTCGTCACCTTGCCCATCTTCAGTGATCACACAAACACCCAAGGAGCACGCCATGAGCAACGCATCCGGCGAAATGCACAAGACACGCATCATCAATGAACTGAAAGGTTTCATTCGCAAGCTGCTGCAAGACCCGAAGATTCTCGAGCAGTCACTGGTGGTGGCGCGAGCGCGCCTCAAGGAAGGGGCAGAACAAGGAAAAAGCGAGCAAGCGGTGTTGGCTATCATCGCCAACGAGATTTCTGACACTACCAGCATTCATATCCCGGAAGATCCGACAGAACATTCGGACGCGGACAAGCTATTCCTGGAACTGCTAAAGGATGTGGTTGAGGAAGAAGAAGCGCTTTATTAAGCCCCATAAAAAAACCGCCCCGAAGGGCGGTTTTTTTATCCACGGCAATTTTGTGGAACAACAGATTTATTGGTTGCTGACGTAGTACAAACCCAAGTAATTGACCCTGCTCCGTCTGTATCTGGAGTCAGCACCAAAGTGGCTGACTGAAGATCTTCAGCAACACCACTATCGTTCATAGTGGCAGTAATAACCCCGTCTGCTACTACTACTTTTTCGACATAGTTGCCAGCAGTATCTGTTCCTTCCTCAGCGTAGCCTAGATCCGTACTATTGGGGAGAGCACCTTCACTAGAGTAGTACTCAGCAACTTCAGTTTTTAGCCCGCTAGCCAAGTTCAAAGCTTCAGTAGCCTGTGCACGAGCAGTATAATCCTGATAACGCGGAATCGCGATGGCTGCCAGAATACCGATAATCGCGACCACGATCATCAGCTCGATCAATGTGAAACCTGCCTGTTGCTTGCGTGTCATGGTGTGACTCCCTTGCCTTTGCGTAGTGAGATCAGGTCGTACGTCCTGAAACCCCGGTTACTGTCCCTGAACATCAAACTGTTACTTAGGGTGACATGCCGTGTCGAGCGTTGCGACTCTGTATCAGCATTCCACCATTATTAGCATAACATTTTGATATCACGGGGTATCGACCGGACGGGACGATTGATACCACAGCCACAGTTCAGGTGCCATTGCCATGTCGCAAGTCGCTTTCAAGGCGGCGCTGACGGCTGCTTGTGAGTTACAATAGATTACACTCGGTCACATTGCAAGCAACACCATGAAATTCTTTCTGCCCATCAAACCAACGCAGCTCAATGCTCACTGCAACTGCTTGACTACATCAGACTTCCCCTCCTTGATGGCAGTCTGATGACAAGACGGCGTTCAAGGGCTTGTTTTGATCTCCCTGTTACCCTCCCTCTTTTGCACTGCAAGTCAGCCTCTCAAAACGCGTCATCAGCTGCCCCCCCCCTGCCGACTACCGCCCCATCATCGCCGAAGTCGCCTGAGAAACTGATGGTTGTTTCCAATTCTCTGGCTCGGGTACGGAGAAGTAAATTGAGGGTAGCGGCATTTCTGCCAAGTGCCAATCAGGCTACACTGGAGACAACATCAGCACTCTCGCAACTCACCACCATGGCGAGAGATTGCAACGGTATTGTGGGCTGTCAGGTATCGCGGCGCTCATCGACATGAGCCGCAGGACAGACTTTCAGATTCGCCACAGGACATTTCCATGCCCCAAAGTGATCAGACGTTGAAGGGATTTGCCGCTCGCCTGGTGGAATCAGGCTTGCTGGAGCCTCAGGCTGCCTTGCTGGCTGAGCAGGAGGCCAATGAGGCTGGCGAGAGTCTGCTGCTGCATGTCATCACTCATGGCCTAGCTTCGGCACGTGAGGCCACCTTGGTGGCAGCATGGGAATACGGGCTGCCCTATGTGGATCTCGATGCAATACGTATCGATTCACTCCCGAGCATTGATGAGCTGCCAGAGAAGGTACTGCGCAAGCTGGGTGTACTGCCGCTCTATCGACGCGAACATCGCCTGACCGTCGGCGTGCCCTCGCCATCGACACTGACTCACCTTGATGAATTGCAATTTGCCACCGGCCTGTCGATTGAAAGCGTGCTGGTTGCAGCCGATCAACTCGCACCTGCGCTAGAGCAATATCTGGAAGCCGGCGAAGAAAGCGCCATGGACATGCTGAGCGAAGATGGTGAGGCTCTGGATGGACTCGAATTCGAAGGCGAAGAAGACAACAACCATGATATGGCCATCACGGCCAATAGTGATGATGCGCCAGTCGTGCGATTCGTTCACAAGGTACTGTTGGATGCCATCAAACGTGGCGCCTCGGACATTCACTTTGAACCTTATGAATCCACGTACCGGATTCGCTTTCGTATCGATGGCATGCTGGTCGAGAATACTCGTCCGCCCTTCAACATGCGCAACCGTATCTCGGCGCGCTTGAAGGTGATGTCGCGCATGGATATCTCTGAGCGACGTCTGCCTCAAGATGGCGCCATCAAACTGCGCCTGTCCAAGTCACGCTCCATCGATTTTCGTGTCAACACCTTGCCAACCGTTTACGGGGAGAAGTTGGTACTGCGTATTCTTGACCCCAGTTCCGCCAAGATGGGCATCGAGGCACTGGGCTTCGAGCCCGAACAGCGTGCCATGTTCGAGAAGACACTTGGCGAGCCTCAGGGCATGATTCTGGTCACCGGCCCTACCGGTAGCGGCAAGACCGTCACCCTGTATACCGGCTTGAACATCCTCAATACGCCTGAGCGCAATATCTCGACCGCGGAAGACCCGGTCGAGCTCAAGGTAGAGGGTGTCAATCAGGTCAACGTTTTGCCCAAGATAGGGCTCGACTTCGCCTCGGCACTGCGCGCCTTCCTGCGCCAGGATCCCGACGTGGTGATGGTCGGGGAGATTCGGGACAAGGAAACCGCCGAAATTGCCGTCAAGGCCGCGCAGACAGGCCACCTGGTGCTCTCGACCCTGCATACCAATTCTGCCCCTGAAACGTTGACGCGCCTCAGCAACATGGGCATCGCGCCCTTCAACATCGCAAGCTCGGTTTCCTTGATCATCGCGCAACGTCTGGCGCGGCGTCTGTGTCCCCACTGTCGTCAACCTGCCGAGATCCCCCAGGAAGCCATGGCCTCGATGGGCTTCAGCGCAGAAAATGGCTTCAGTGAGGAAGATCTGGAAAATGCCACCATCTATCGCCCGACGGGTTGCAGCCAATGCACGCTGGGCTACAAGGGACGCGTCGGCATCTATGAAGTGATGCCCATCTCTGATGAGATGAGCCGCTTGATCATGCGGGAAGGCACCGCGATAGAACTGGCGGACCAGGCGCGCAAGGAAGGGTTGTCGGATCTGCGCCGCAGCGGCCTGCGCAAGGTCATGGCGGGCATGACCTCGCTGGAAGAAGTCAACCGTATCACCAAGGATTGATGACAACATGCTGGAGCGTTGACAGCGCCGATGTGAACAATCTTCACCAGCGCTGACTTTTGCTCAGTCATCAGGCACATTGAACATGGATTACCTCCCCCTGCGATGAGCAGGTCACTCATGCACTGACTGCCAGCAGTGTAAATCGCGGCATAGGGAGGGAGCAGCCACTGGCCTGCTCACGTGTAACATGAGTCTCGCGAGTCAAGACAGGGACTCTCATTCATCAGGGAATGACAACCGACATGGCGACGATCAGAACTGCCAAGAAAGACAAGAAGAAGGCGGGCATAGAAACCTGGCAATGGACGGGCAAGAATTCGCGTGGTGAAAAGGTCAAGGGCGAGTTGATGTCCGCCAATGTCGACCAGGTGAAGAATACGCTGGTCGGCCAGGGTATCGTCGTCAAGCGTTTGCGCAAGAAATCCGCCCTGTTTGGTGGCAGCAAGAAAGTCAGCGGCAAGGATGTCACCATGTTTGCCCGCCAGATGGCAACGATGATTCGCGCCGGCGTCCCCGTTCTGCAAGCCTTCGGTATCGTCGCCGAGAGCATGAAAAGCCCGGGCATGCGACACCTGGTGGAAGATCTGATGAATCAGGTCGGTGCGGGCGCCAGCTTCTCGGAAGCACTACGCAAGCACCCGCAACATTTTGACAATCTCTTCTCCAACCTGGTCGCCGCAGGTGAGCAGGCCGGTGCCCTCGACAAGATGCTGGACCGCGTCGCGACCTACAAGGAGAAGATCGATTCCCTCAAGGCTCGCGTGAAAAAAGCGCTCTACTACCCCATCGCCGTCATTGGTGTGGGTATCGGGGTAACGGCGATTCTGTTGATCAAGGTCGTTCCCCAATTCGAGAGCCTGTTCCAGGGCTTTGGTGCTGAACTACCCGCTTTTACTCAGCTGACCATCACTTTGTCGGAATACGCCCAGAATTATTGGTACATCGCTTTGGGTGCCGTGATTCTGGCAGTCATACTTGTCGCTCAAGGCATGAAGCGTTCCGACAAGTTCGCCTATGTCATGCATCGCTTCATGCTCAAGATTCCGGTGCTGGGTGATATTCTCGACAAGTCATCCGTGGCACGTTATTCACGCACTCTTGCCACCACCTTTCAAGCTGGCGTGCCGCTGGTAGAATCACTGGATACTGCGGCAGGCGCTTCCGGCAACAAGGTTTATGAACGCGCCATCGCCCAGATCAAGGAGGATGTCTCCACGGGTCAGCAGCTCAACTTTGCCATGCGCAATACTCAGCTGTTTCCCACACTGGCGGTGCAGATGGTGGCCATCGGAGAAGAAGCCGGCTCTCTGGATGCCATGCTCAACAAGGTCGCCGACTTCTATGAAGAGGACGTCGACAACAAGGTCGATGCCCTGACCTCGCTACTGGAACCCCTGATCATCGTGGTGCTGGGCACTCTGGTTGGCGGTCTGGTGGTGTCGATGTATCTGCCGATCTTCGAACTCGGCAACGCTATCTGATACTTCACGGTCAGATGCTTCATCATGACAGGCGGCCGCGACACCCGAAGGGGCGCGGCCGCCTCATTTCCAGTCCAGCTTTTCTGACAAGGATGTTCCGTGGATTCTCTCGCCTCCCTCTCCCCCGCTCTTCAGGCCTGCCTCGCGGGGATTTTCGGCCTGTTGATCGGCAGTTTTCTGAATGTAGTGATCACACGCCTGCCAGTGATGATGATGCGTCAGTGGCGTGCAGAAGCACGTGAAGCGCTGGAACTGGAGCCGGAAGCGTCGCCACGCTTCAATCTGTTGGTGCCTGCCTCACGCTGCCCTGGCTGCGACACCCCAATCAAATGGCATGACAATCTCCCTGTCATCGGCTGGCTGAAACGCCGCGGCCGCTGCGCGAGCTGCAATACCCGTATCAGTGCACAGTATCCACTGGTGGAGCTCGCCGGTGGCGCGCTCGGCGCTTCCATCGCGTTGATCTACGGCCTGGAAGCACAGAGCCTGTGGATCTTCGGCGCCTGTCTGACACTGCTGGTGTTGTCCGTGATCGATTTCCGCACCCAGCTGTTGCCTGATGCCATCACGCTACCGTTGCTGTGGGCCGGACTCGCCTACCAACTGCTTTTCCAGCCATTGATGCTGCCAAGTGCCGTGATTGGTGCCATGGCCGGCTATCTGGTGCTGTGGAGCTTCTACTGGCTGTTCAAGCTGGTGACTGGCAAGGAAGGCATGGGCTATGGCGATTTCAAGCTGTTGGCGGCACTGGGCGCCTGGCTGGGCTGGCAGTGGTTGCCACTGCTGTTGATCCTCTCTGCGGGACTCGGCGCAGTACTCGGCATCCTGTTGCAACTGCTGGTACCGCGCCTGCGGGGAGCCCCCATGCCATTCGGCCCTTATCTGGCCGTGGCAGGCTGGATCGCACTGCTGTTCGGCACCCCGCTGATGAGCCTCTACCTCAGCGTGATAGGTGCCTGATGACGACTGCGCTCAATCAAGGCCCCATCATCGGGGTGACGGGCGGTATTGGAAGCGGAAAATCCAGTGTGGCACGGATGTTCGGAGAGCTCGGCATCCAGTGGGTGGACGCCGATGATGTCGCACGCGAGATCGTGCGTCCCGGCGAAACCGCACTGGCCGAGATCATCGCCCACTTCGGCGAGTCGATCGTCACGGCGCAGGGCGAGCTTGATCGCGCCGCGCTGCGCGAGCGGATCTTTGCTGCCCCCGAGGAGCGTCAATGGCTGGAGCGCTGCACCCATCCGCGTATCCGGGAGCGCATCGTGCAACACCTGGCGGCCATGACCAGCCCCTACCGCCTGCTGGTCTCTCCCCTGCTGTTCGAGTCCGGCCAGGACAGCCTCGTCTCACGCACCCTGGTGGTGGATGTCAGCCAGGATGTTCAGCTGGCGCGTACGCTGAGCCGCGATGGTGTCAGCGAAGCGCAGGTACGCGCCATCCTCGCGGCCCAGCTGCCGCGCGAGACACGACTGGCCAAGGCCGACGATGTCATCGACAATAACGGCAATCAGGCGAGCTTGCGTGAGCAGGTCGTGGTCATGGATGTCCGCTATCGCTCGCTGGCCGCCTCCAATGCATCATTTCAGGAGCTTCCCGATGTCTGACTCAGCGTCCTCACAGCCCCACAAGGCGCCCTTGTCCGTTGCCTGCCCGCAATGTCGAACCCCCGTGGCATGGAGCGCCGCCAGCGAATTCCGCCCCTTCTGCAGCAAGCGCTGCCAGCTACTGGACCTCGGCGCCTGGGCTGATGAGTCCCACAGCATCGCCGGCGAGCCGGCCATGGACGAGACCAGCATCGACGAGATGGTGGCACGCATGGAGCGCGACATGAATCAGCAGTAGCGCTCGAGAGAGCCCTGCTGGTTCAGACTGGCTCAAGCTCGACGCTCAAGATGCTCGCCAAAAAAAGACCCTCGAGGCTGGCCTCGAGGGTCTTTTTCGTTCAGGCAACTGCCATCAACGCGCGATCATCACTTCCAGAAGTCACGGATCGATGCGATACCCTGGGCGCCGACGGCGCGCGCATGGTCACTGTCGTAGCGCGACATGCCCCCAAGGGCATAGACCGGCATGCAGGCCTGCTCGACCAGCTCCTGGAAGTCATGCCACCCCAGTGGCGCACGCTCAGGATGGGAAGGCGTGACACGCAGCGGTGAAAGGCTGACGAAATCACAGGTCACCCGTCCCGCCTGATCCAGCTGCGCCTGGTCATGCGTCGAGGCGGACAACCACTTGTTGGCCGCGATCGGACGCTCGCCCTTCTCTGCCAGCTCCGCCAGACGCACGCTGGTCAGGTGGATACCGTCCGCATCGACCTTGTCGAGCATGGAAGGCTCGGCATTGAGCAACAGACGCGCACCACGTGCATGACAGATCGCCAGCGCCTTCTCGGCCCGGGCAATGTACGCCGCCTCATCGAGTTCCTTGGCACGCAGCTGTACCAAGCGCACGCCATCTTCATCCAATGCACGGATCAAGCGTGTCTCGAAGATTCCCTCATCAGCCTCTTCCGGCGTGATCAGATACTCGCGTGGCAGCGAGACCGCGCGCAGAATCGGCAGATTCGCAGCCGGGAAGGCATATTTGTAAAGGTCCTCGATCTCGACCCAACGCACTGCCTGCCCTTCGCGGCCAAAGGGCTCGCCATTGAACTGACGCGTTTCCCACACATCCAGCAGGATATGCTTGTCCGGGTATTCGTGATGAATGCGGATCAGCGGCTGAGCACGCGTGATCTCGACACCCAGCTCTTCGCACAGCTCACGCTTGAGCGCTTCCAGACCGGTTTCGTAGGGCGCCAGCTTGCCACCCGGAAACTCCCATAAGCCGCCCTGATCCACCGTCGAGGGACGGCGTGCAATCAGGACCTGGCCCTGTTCGTTTAAGATGGCGGCAGCCGCCACGTGAACCCTTCGCTTCGGCATGATGCCTGTACCTTTGACTCGCGTTGTACATCCGACTCCACCCTGATGAGGCGAAGCCTGCGGGAGATGTTGCATTACCGTTTCAGCGTAAGCCTCTGCCCTCAGGCATCAGCTACGATAATCGGCATTGATCGAGACGTAATCGTGGGACAGATCCGATGTCCAGATACGCGCCTTCTGCTGGCCACGCCCCAGGCGGATACCGATCACCAGCTCTTCCTCGGCCATGGCAGCACTGCCGGCAGCCTCGGTATAGCTGGCGGCTCGTCCGCCCTGCTCGACGATGCTCACGCCGTTGAGCGTGATCGCAACGCCGTCAACCTCAAGATTTTCCAACGGCGCCCGTCCGACGGCCGCCAGAATTCGTCCCCAGTTGGCATCACTGGCGTAGAGAGCCGTCTTGACCAGTGGCGAGTGAGCCACGGTGAAGCCGACCGCACGCGCCTCTTCCACGGAGCGCGCTTCCTCCACCTCGAGGGTGACGAACTTGGTCGCCCCTTCACCATCACGGATGATGGCCTGCGCCAGCTCGAGCATGACGTCGGCCAGCGCAGCCTCGAAGGCGACCAGATCCTCACCCTCGACCCGAGCCGCCCTGGCCGTGACAGCCAGCATGCACGCATCATTGGTCGAGGTATCGGAATCCACCGTGATGCTGTTGAAGCTTCTGACCACGACCCGGCGCAGCATCTCATCCAGCGCAGACTGATCGATGCCGAGATCCGCGTCAGTGGCCACGAAGCCCAGCATGGTCGCCATGTTGGGGCAGATCATGCCAGAGCCCTTGGAAACCCCGGCAATGGTGACACACTCGCCATTGGCCAGCGTCACGCTACGCCAGCTGCCCTTGGGCCGGGTATCGGTGGTCATGATGCCGTGTGCCGCGTCGGACCAATCTCCCTTGCCCAATGCCGCGAAGGCCGTCGGCAGTGCGCCGGTCAGACGATCCATCGGCAAGGGCTCACCAATCACGCCGGTGGAGAACGGCAGAACGGCCTGTGCATCACAATCCGCGACATCGGCCAGGAACTCACAGGTAGCAAGCGCGTCTGTCATGCCCTGCTCACCTGTCCCCGCGTTGGCGTTGCCGGTGTTGATCACCAGATAGCGCGGCCCATCGATCTCGGCCTTGAGATGTCGACGCGCGACATGCACCGGTGCCGCACAGAAGGCATTGCGCGTGAAGGTTCCCGCGAGACGCGATCCTGCATCGAGCGCCATGATCACCAGATCACGTCGCCCCGGCTTCTTGATACCGGCTTCAGCAACCCCGATCTGCAGGCCGGAAATTTCCGGCATGTCTGCGGGGAAAGTGGAAGGCCCTACCGCCATCGTTCACGTCTCCAGTCGCGTTGTCCTGTCACTACACGGCATCGCGGGACAGACGGTGCTGCTCCGCGATGCATTCGATGCTCAATACTGAAAAGCTATGCTCAACGCTGAAATCTCAGCTCAGCTTGCCATGGCACTGCTTGTACTTCTTGCCGGAACCGCAGGGGCACGGATCATTGCGGCCAACCTTGGGGACATCACGGCGCATCGGCTCATTGTCGCCCTGCGCCTGCGGTGCCGCACCGTACTGCGCCTCGACGATCTCCTCGGCAGCCTGAACGCTCTCATCGCTGACGGTGTCATCTTCCACGCGACGCGTCTCGGCACTGGCCTGCTCGCGCTCGAGATTGGCACGCCGCTCCTCTTCCAGCGTGTCGACCTCTTCCTGACGACGTACCTGGACGTGACTCAGAATGCGCACCACGTCAGCCTTGATGTTGACCAGCAATGACTGGAACTGTTCGAACGCCTCGCGCTTGTATTCTTGCTTGGGATTCTTCTGAGCGTAGCCACGCAGGTGGATACCGCGTCGCAGGTTGTCCATCGCCTGAAGATGCTCTTTCCAACGCGTATCGAGCACCTGCAGCATGACCTGCTTCTCGAAGCGGCGCATCAGCTCGGGACCGACAGCCTCTACCTTACCGGCATAGAGTTCCTCGTGAGCCGTCTGCAGTCGTTCGCGCAGAGTCTCTTCATGGAAGTGCTCATCCTCTTCCGCCCATTGCACGAGCGGCAGGTCGAGGTTGAAGTCCGTCTTGAGGTCATTCTCGAGCCCCGGAAGATCCCACTGCTCCGGCAGGCTCTGCGGCGGCACGCGCATGGAAATGGCGTCGTCCAGCACTTCACGGCGGATGCCGGCGATGTTCTCGGCGATCTCGTCGGCTTCCAGAATGTCGTTGCGCTGCTCGTAGATCACGCTGCGCTGATCGTTGGCGACATCATCGTACTCAAGCAGCTGCTTGCGCACGTCGAAGTTGCGACCCTCGACCTTCTTCTGCGCGCGCTCGACGGCATTGGAGACCATCTTGTGCTCGATCGCTTCGCCCTTCTCGAGCCCCAGCGCGCCCATGAGGCGCTGCACGCGATCGGAGCCGAACAGGCGCATCAGGCTGTCTTCCAGCGACAGGAAGAAGCGCGTGGAGCCCGGGTCACCCTGGCGACCGGCACGACCGCGCAGCTGGTTGTCGATACGACGCGATTCGTGACGCTCGGAGCCGATCACGTGCAGACCGCCCGCCGCCAGCACGGCTTCGTGACGCTCCTGCCAGCCATGCTTGATCTCGTTGATCTGCTCTTCGGTCGGCGCTTCCAGCTCGGCAAGCTCGGCTTCCCAGTTGCCGCCCAGCATGATGTCGGTACCACGACCCGCCATGTTGGTCGCGATGGTCACCGCGCCCGGACGACCCGCCTGGGCGATGATGGCAGCCTCACTGACGTGTTGCTTGGCATTCAGGACGTGATGCTTCACGCCAGCCTTGTGCATCATCTGGGACAGCAGTTCCGACGTCTCGACTGACGCCGTACCGACCAGCACCGGACGGCCTTCGGCGACCTTCTCGCGGGCATCCTCGATGATGGCGTTGAACTTCTCTTCCGCGGTCAGATAGACCAGATCATTCATGTCCTTGCGCGCGATGGGCTTGTTGGTGGGGATCACCATCACGTCGAGGTTGTAAATTTGACGGAATTCGAAGGCCTCGGTATCGGCGGTACCGGTCATGCCGGCCAGCTTCTCGTAGAGACGGAAGTAGTTCTGGAAGGTGGTCGAGGCCAGCGTCTGGCTTTCCTTCTGGATCGCCACGCCTTCCTTGGCCTCGACGGCCTGATGCAGGCCCTCGGACCAACGACGACCTACCATGGTGCGGCCGGTATGCTCGTCGACGATCACCACCTCGCCGTTGTGGACGATGTAGTCGACGTCCCGCACGAACAGATTCTGGGCACGCAGCGCGGAGTGCACATGATGCAGCAGACTCAGGTTCTGGGCGGCGTAAAGAGAGTCTTCCTCGCCGAGCAATTCCTGGGCACGCAGCAGTGACTCGACCTTCTGATGGCCCTGCTCGGTCAGCTCGACCTGCTTCTGCTTCTCATCGAGAGTGAAATCGCCACTCTCCGGATCTTCTTCGTCGGTGCATTGCACGAGCTCACGCGCCATGCGATCGATGATCTTGTAGAGGTCGGTATTCTCCTCCACCGGACCGGAAATGATCAGCGGCGTGCGCGCCTCATCGATCAGGATGGAGTCGACCTCATCGATGATGGCGTAGTGCAGCTTGCGCTGGACCTTGTCTTCCAGCGCGAATGCCATGTTGTCGCGCAGGTAATCGAAACCGTATTCATTGTTGGTGCCGTAGGTGATGTCGGCCTGGTAGGCGGCACGCTTGTCCTCGTTGTTCTGGCCGGAGAAGATGACGCCCACGCTCAGCCCGAGGAATTCATACAGCGGACGCATCCAGTTGGCATCACGCGTGGCCAGGTAATCATTGACCGTCACCACGTGAACGCCTTCACCAGCCAGGGCATTCAGGTAAACGGCGAGTGTCCCCACCAGCGTCTTGCCTTCGCCTGTCTTCATCTCGGCGATGCGCCCTTCATGCAGCGCGATGCCGCCTACCATCTGGGTATCGAAGTGACGCATGCCCATGATGCGCTTGCTGGCCTCACGCACGGTGGCGAAGGCCTCCGGCAACAGCTTGTCGAGGTTCTCGCCTTGCGCAAGGCGCTCACGGAATTCAGCCGTCTTGCCCGTCAGCGCCTCATCCGACAGTGATTCGAGACTTTCCTCGAGGGCATTGACGGCATTGACCCGCTTGCGCAGTCGCTTCACCTCACGGTCGTTCTTGGAGCCCACTACCTTGGTCAGAAATTTACCCAGCATCATCTATCCCTGTCCGTGCCCGGTGGGCACGCCTTCTAGAATCTTGAGATATACGCGTGCGCTTCACGCGCCAGAAGCATCCCGCAGATGGCAACTGGCAAACGGCACACGCGAAAAGGAAACGACATCACCATCACCGGCGCCGAGGGCCAGGTGACGGACAGATTCTCTCAGGACACCAGAGGTGGTGCGCGCGGGGACATGGCATTCGCCAATCCGCGCAGCAGTACGCGAGCACAGGAGACAAAGCGTCGTTGACGCGAAAGATTGGGACTTCTCTGAGCACCGGGACGGATGAGTCGGCGCAGTGAACGCAGGCTCTGACGGCGGCTCTCGGCGCGAATCACGCCCGGCGCCAGCAATTGGATGCTGGCCAGGGTCAGATTGACGCGCTCGACCTGCGCGGCGCTCAAGCCAGCGGGGAACAGACAGCTGATCAGCAGGCCAGCCAGCAGCCAGCGCGGTGCCGTGCGCACCGACCAGCGACGCGCGCTGCCGCTACCGGAAGCCGGCAACGGTCTCGAGCGTGCTATGGCGTCGTCATGGCTCATGCTGTTGCCGGACTCCTGCTCATGATAGATTGCCGGAAACCACTGAACCGGCATGCAAGCCCATGAGTATAAAGGCTAAGCGTTTCCGCGCCCAGCCCGCGGCGCGCCTCTTGAACGGCAAGGGCCAGCTTGGCAATGTCATGCGCCAAGCGCGAATGCTGGAGCAGGCCCAGTGGCATCTGCGTGAGGCCCTGCCCACGGACATGCAGGAGCAGGTCTTCGTCGGGGGCTATCACGAAGGAACCCTGACACTGATCACCAATCGTGCCTCCTGGCTGACCTGGCTACGTTATGAGCAGCGCAGGCTGATCAGCGTCCTGCGCGAGATTCCCGAGCTTGCCGCACTCACGCGCCTCAACTTCAAGGTACGTCCCGTTCGTCCCGTCTTCGTACCGGCTCAACAGCCCAGGCATCTCCCTGCTGCGGCAGCGGAGCATCTGTTGGACTGTGCCTCCCACACCCGGGATGAACACCTGCGCCGCTCGCTTGAGCGTCTGGCAGCACATGCTGATGATCTGCAGGACACCCCGTCTGGCGACGATTGATGGTGGTGCGACATCCCTCTCTCTTGCGGGCGACCGTCGCGCCGGCGCTATTTCATGAAGACAAACAAGCGCGCCGCCCATGAGGGCGGCGCGCTTGTGATCGTTTCCATGCTTCGGCTGGCAAGGACCGAAGTCTGACATCAGGCTGGACGGGCTAGGTCACAGTCAACTTTCTTCAGGTCGTGCTTGTCACCATCTCGTGATCAGACGGCAAGTGCCGGTGAGGCGTAGGAAATCGGCATCGCTTCGGCATTGTCGAAGGTCACGATCTCGTAGCTGTCTGCATTCTCGAGCAGGGCACGGCACAGCAGGTTGTTCAGGCCGTGGCCTGACTTGTAGCCACGGAATTCCCCGATCAGGCTGTGGCCCAGCTGATACAGGTCGCCGATGGCATCCAGCACCTTGTGCTTGACGAACTCATCGTCATAACGCAGACCTTCGTCGTTGAGGATGCGGTAATCATCCACCACGATGGCGTTGTCGAGGCTGCCGCCCAGCGCGAGGTTCTGGGAGCGCAGGAATTCAAGATCACGCATGAAACCGAAAGTACGAGCGCGAGACACTTCCTTGACGAAGGAGGTCGTGGAGAAGTCGACCGTGGTGGTCTGCTTCTGCTGCTCGAACACCGGGTGATCGAAGTCGATGGTGAAGGACACCTTGAAGCCGTTGTGCGGCAGGAAGGTCGCGACCTTGTCGCCATCACGCACTTCGATCTCGCGCTTGATGCGGATGAACTTCTTGAGCGCGGACTGCTCCTGGATACCAGCGGACTGGATAAGGAAGACGAACGGACCGGCGCTGCCGTCCATGATCGGCACTTCCTGCGCGGAGAGCTCGACGAAGCAGTTGTCGATCCCGAGACCGGCGAAGGCGGACATCAGGTGCTCGACAGTCATCACCTTGTCCTGACCGTTGGAAACGGCAGTACACATGGTGGTGTCACGCACGCCCGTGGCATCGGCACGGATGTGTGCATGCGGCTCGAGGTCGGTACGCACGAAGACGATACCCGTGTTGACCGGAGCCGGGCGCAGGGTCAGATAGACCTTGTCACCGGAGTGCAGACCAACGCCTGTTGCGCGGATCGTATTCTGAAGCGTTTTTTGTCGAATCATAGGAGATAGCCAGTCAGCCTGAATTTGGAAACAGTGTTCATGATAACAGCAAAGCAGGTATTCAACAAATTGTCACCTACCGCTGATAGGGAAATTCAACATTGCCACGGGGGCACCATTCAACCCTTCAAGACGCTGACTGGAGCCATGTTGACTATGAACGCGCAAACCCAAAACAGTTCTCACTCTCAGCGACATCAATCGATAATCAATGTGCAAGAACTGTCAGGTTCCTCCCTCTCTTACGCAGGCAACCGCCGTGGCGGATGCATGCCTTTCCTCTTCAGCCTGACTGTCATGCTGTCCATCTGAATCGCCTGCAATGCCTTTTCGCGCCTCCCAGAACTACTTCACCCACCCGGGTCGCCCCGGGTGGGTGAAGAAAGGCAAAGCGCCTCTATCTGACCGCGCTGTCACCAGAAGATGTCATGGACACCCTGTCGACGTGCGCTTACCTTTCAATCCGCCTGACGGCGCAGGAAGGCAGGAATGTCGAGATAGTCATCCATGTCACGATTCTTGCGCGGTTCTGGCTTCTTGGCTGCGGCCTGCTGCTGCTCTTCCTTGGCCTGACGGGTGACCGTCGGCGTCTGGAGGCTGCGATAATCAGCCGGCTTCTCCACCGTGCGCTTGGCCGGTGCGGTTTCACGCGCAGCCGGCTTCTCGACACGGCCATCGAGACCCGCCGCCACGACGGTGACACGCAGCTCGTCGCTCATGTCCATGTCGATGGAGGTACCCACCACGATGGTCGCGTCCGGAGAAGCGAACTCCTGCACGGTGGCACCGACATCGTTGAACTCACCGATGGAGAGATCCGGGCCTGCCGTGATGTTGACCAGGATGCCGCGCGCGCCGTGAAGATCGATATCCTCAAGCAGCGGGCTGCGAATGGCCTTCTCGGCCGCCTCGCGAGCGCGGTTCTCACCGACGGCATCACCGGTTCCCATCATGGCCATGCCCATCTCGGACATGACGGTGCGCACGTCGGCAAAGTCGACGTTGATGATGCCCGGGCTGGTGATCAGCTCAGCGATGCCCTGGACAGCGCCCAGCAGTACATCGTTGGCCGCACTGAAGGCACTCAGCAGGCTGGCGCTCTTGCCGAGGACCGAGAGCAGCTTCTCGTTGGGGATGGTGATCAGGGAATCGACATGCTCGGACAACTCCTTCATGCCCTGCTCGGCCGCCTTCTGACGACGCGGCCCCTCAAACGGGAAGGGACGCGTCACGACCGCGACCGTCAGGATGCCCAGCTCCTTGGCTACCTGTGCCACGACAGGAGCGCCCCCGGTACCGGTACCACCCCCCATGCCTGCGGTGATGAAGACCATGTCGGCGCCTTGCAGCAGCTCGACGATACGCTCGCGATCTTCCATCGCCGCCTGACGACCCACTTCCGGGTTGGCGCCAGCGCCGAGACCCTTGGTGATCTCGCTGCCGAGCTGAAGGACTGTCTTGGCGGCCACGCGCTTGAGCGCTTGAGCATCGGTATTGGCGCAGATGAATTCGACGCCTTCGATATTGCTCTCGACCATGTGATTGACGGCGTTACCACCGCCGCCACCAACACCGATCACCTTGATGACCGCGCTGCTGGAGGGTGCGTTATCTACCAGTTCGAACATATGCCCTGTCTCCTGGATCACAGTCTTTCTGTAATCCCTGTCAGAAATTTCCCTTGAACCAGCCCTTGATCCGCTCCAGCGTGGAGGTGTCGTGCTCATGGCCGTGAACGCGTCGTGCGGCAGATTCCTCCCTGCGCACCGCGACCGCAGTCGAGGATGGCGTATGCCGCTCCTGTTTCATCCCGTAATGTAGCAAACCCACACCCGTGGAATAAATCGGATTACGGACCACATCTGCCAGTCCACGCACATTCTGCGGGCAGGCAATGCGAACCGGCATGTGGAAGATCTCCTCCGCCAGTTCCACCACACCTTCCATGCGTGATGTACCGCCCGTCAGTACCACACCCGCTGCCACGAGATCTTCATAACCACTGCGACGCAGCTCATCGCGGACCAGGGTGAAGAGTTCCTCATACCTGGGCTCGACCACTTCCGCCAACGCCTGGCGGGACAGATCACGGGCCGGTCGATCACCGACACTGGGCACCTTGATCGTCTCGTCGCTGGACGCCAGCTGTGTCAGAGCACAGGCATACTTGACCTTTATTTCTTCAGCGTACTGGGTCGGCGTACGGAGTGCCATCGCGATATCATTCGTTACCTGATCTCCCGCGATGGGAATCACGGCCGTATGACGAATGGCACCTTCGGTGAACACCGCGATGTCGGTCGTCCCGCCACCGATATCCACCATGCAGACTCCCAGCTCGCGCTCATCCTCGGTCAATACCGCATGACTCGAGGCGAGCTGTTCGAGAATGATATCGTCGACTTCAAGACCACAACGACGAACGCATTTCTCGATATTCTGTACGGCATTCAACGCCGCCGTGACCAGATGCACCCGCGCTTCAAGGCGCACACCGGACATCCCGAGCGGTTCACGAATACCTTCCTGACGATCAATGGCATATTCCTGCGGCAGCACATGTAGAATCCGCTGCCCCTCGGAGATTGCCCGTGCACGCGCCGAATCGATGACTCGTTCGATATCGGACGGTGTCACTTCACGATCCTTGATCGCGACCACACCATCGGAGTTCATCGAACTGATATGACTGCCGGCAATCCCCACGTATACCGAGTGGATATCGCAGCCCGCCATCAATTCAGCTTCCTCCACCGCGCGCTGGATCGATTGCACGGTCGACTCGATATTGATGACGACACCCTTCTTCATGCCGCGTGAAGGATGTGAACCGATACCCGCAATTTCGATGCCACCATCGTCGGTCGGTTGCCCCACGATCGCGACCACCTTGGAGGTTCCGATGTCCAGCCCGACCACCATATCCTGTGATTTGGAATGTCCTGCCATAGGTCGGGCCAGCTCCTTGATTCTGGTTCGTCATGAAAAAAATAGCGCGATCGGCGGCGGCGAGAATGCCAGAAACCACCCAGTCAGGTTAACGCTCCGTTTAACCCGAAGATGAATTTGCCTTCATAGTATAGAAGTCACCACTAACGGCACACCAGCCTGAAAATACCAGGAGGCGCAAATCCCCGCTAGAATAGGCGGGATTGTCCCGAAATGAAACTGGAGATAACTCCATTTCACTAATATCAGCGCCTCAAGACCTTCGTTCTGAAGTGTCGCCGATTCTCCCTCAACCGTTGCTTTCTTCCAGTGCTGTCGTCTCGCCATGCCACGCCACGGCTACGCCGTTGGGATAGCGGAGGTCAATGTAGCGAATCTGCGACGCCTGACCACCCAATTGACGCTGCCAGGCTGCCATGAAGCGAGCCAGACGGGCCTCCCTGTCATTGCGACCCAGCATGACCCAGACGCTGTCATTGACCTGAAAACGCCAGGCGCCACGTGGCTCGAGACGCAACTGGGAGACATTGAGCCCCAGACCGCCCAACTGGCTCTGCAGCGCGTCCAGCTCGGCCAGCACCTCGGAACCGCTACCCTTGGGGCCTGCCAGATTCGGCAGATTTCCCAGCTGGGTGACAGGGGCTGCCTTGAAGGCCTCGCCTCTCACGTTGATCAACTCACCGTCATTCCAGTAGGCCACCGGCTGCTGCTCGAACAGCTCGAATTCGAGTGTATCCGGCCAGCGACGCGAAATGCTCACCTCACTCAGCCAGTCGATCGCCAGAGCGCGACGCCGAACTTCCCCCAGCGGGACAGAGAGCCAGCTTTGTCCGCGAATCAACGGCGCGATATGGCGCTGAAGATAGGCGGCGCTCACGTGTTCGAAGTCACCCTTGATGGTGACTCGCTCGATGGGGCGGTCCAGCCAGGTCCACAATGCCTGGCCACCCGCCACCATCAGTGCCGCTCCCAGCACCAGGCCGAACAGTGCACCTGCAGAGCTACGCGCCGCCATGGGTCAGTGTTCGCTCTGTGGGCAGGCGGACGCGGCGACGTCATGACGCTCGGTCAGCGTCGTGTCGAGAATCCGCAGTACCAGCGCCGTGAAATCCAGCCCCACATGCGCGGCTGCCTGTGGCACGAGGCTGTGATCGGTCATGCCCGGCGAGGTGTTGACTTCCAGCAGCCAGAAGGCGCCGTCCGCATCTTCCATCACATCGACACGCCCCCAGCCCTCGCAGCCCAGCACGTTGAATGCCTTGAGCGAGAGAGTCGCCAGTTCGGCTTCGCGCGCAGCCTCCAGACCGCAGGGCAGCAGGTAGCGAGTGGTATCGGTCAGGTACTTGGCATCGTAATCGTAGAAACCGCTGTCCGCTTCGATGCGAATGGCCGGCAACACCTCGCCGTCCAGCACCGAGACCGTATATTCCGGCCCCTTGATGAACTGCTCGGCCATGACGACACCATCGAAACGACAGGCATCCTGCCAGGCGGCCTTGAGAGCGCCAGCCTCCTCGACGATATGGATGCCCAGCGTCGAGCCTTCGTGCACCGGCTTGACCACCACCGGCGTACCGAGCGTCTCGAGCACATTCTGCCAGTCAGTGTCCGCCGCCAGCCGACAGGAGCGTGGCGTCGGCAAGCCTTCGACATCCCATAGCTTCTTGGTGCGCAGCTTGTCCATCCCCAGCGCGGAGGCCAGCACGCCACTCCCCGTATAGGGGATGCCCAGAAGCTCAAGCGCCCCCTGCAGAGTGCCATCCTCGCCACCACGTCCATGCATGGCGATGAAGACGCGGTCTGCGCGCAGCGCCTCCAGACCGGCCAGGCCATGGGCCATGTCGTACCCCTGCACATCGAGGCCAGCCCCTTCCAGGGCCGCGAGCACCGCAGCACCACTCTTCAGCGATACCTCACGCTCGGCACTCACGCCACCGAACAGCACCACGACGCGACCATAGCGTGTCGCCATTTCCGGCTTCACCGCGGTCATAGCGCCACCTCGGAAAGCTTGAGATCCGCACCGGCCAGTGACAGGGCGATGCCGCCGACATCACCCGCCCCCTGGGTGATCAGAATATCGCCCGGGCGCAGCACATTGTTGAGCAGACTCGGCAACGCACGCTTGTGCTCGACGAACAGCGGATCCACCTGCCCACGCTGACGGATCGAGCCGGCCAGAGAGCGGCCGTCGGCTCCCGGAATCATCGCCTCTCCTGCGCTGTAGACATCCAGCAGCAGCAGGGTATCGACCTCGGACAGCACCCGCACGAAATCCTCGTAGAGATCATGGGTGCGCGAGTAACGGTGAGGCTGATAGGCCATCACCAACCGACGCTCCGGCCAGCCGGCACGCACGGCACGGATCACCATTTCCACTTCTCGCGGGTGATGGCCATAGTCATCGACCAGCATCACGCTCTGCTCGCCATTGGGTGCCGCGAATTCACCATGCACCTGGAAGCGACGCCCCACACCGGCGAAGCTGGCCAGCGCACGCGCTATCGCGTCATCGCTTACGCCGACATCGGTGGCGATCGCGATGGCCGCCAGAGCGTTGAGCGCGTTGTGCTCACCCGGCATGGCCAGCGTGATCTCCAGTGGCGCATGCCCCTCCGGACGCAGCGCAGTGAAGCTCAGCTGACCGCCGCCCTGGCGGAAGTCGCTGATGCGATAATCGGCATCCTCGCTGAAGCCATAGGTCACGAACTGGCGCTGCACGCGCGGCAGCAGCTCGCGGACATTGGCGTCATCGAGACACAGCACCGCCAGGCCGTAGAACGGCAGGTTGTGCAGGAACTCGATGAAGGTGTCCTTGAGGCGATTGAAGTCACCCTCATAGGTCGCCATGTGGTCGGCATCGATGTTGGTGACCACCGAGATCAGCGGCTGCAGGTGCAGGAAGGAGGCGTCGGACTCATCCGCCTCGGCCACGAGGTATTCCCCTTCCCCCAGGCGTGCATTCGTACCGGCGCTGGTCAACTTGCCACCGATGACGAAGGTCGGATCCATGCCGCCCTCCGCGAGCAGCGTGGCCGTCAGGCTGGTCGTGGTGGTCTTGCCATGCGTGCCGGCAATCGCGATCCCCTGGCGGAATCGCATCAGCTCCGCCAGCATCTCGGCACGACGTACCACCGGCACCCGATGGTCGCGCGCCCAGGCCACTTCCGGGTTGCTGGTATCCACTGCCGTCGAGACCACCACCACATCGCTGCCTTCCGCGTTGACAGCCGCATGACCGATCGCCACGCGCACACCACAATCCCGCAGGTGCGCCGTCACGGTGGACTCCTTGAGGTCACTGCCGCTGACCTCATACCCCATGTTGCTCAGTACTTCAGCGATACCACACATGCCCACGCCGCCGATGCCGACGAAGTGGATGCGACGGATGCGGCGCATGCCGACACCACGATCAGAATTCCTAGCGTTCAAGGCGAGTCTCCATGCAGCCTGCCAGCATGGTCGCTACCGCGTCGAGTTCCGCACTTTCGCGGGCGCGAGCGGCCATGCCAGTGAGTATCTTGGGATCCAGCAATTCCCCCAGCGTCTCGGCGAGACGCTGGGCATTCAGCGTATTCTGGGGAATCAGACGCGCCGCGCCGGCCGTGACCATCACCGCCGCATTGACGGTCTGGTGATCATCCACGGCATGCGGGAACGGCACGAAGATGGCGGGTCGTCCGGCAGCGGCAAGCTCAGCGACCGTCAAGGCGCCCGAGCGACACACCACCAGATCCGCCCAGGCATAGGCCTCGGCCATGTCGGTGATGAACTCGCTGACCTCGGCCGTGACACTGGCGGCCTGATAGGCGGCAACGGTCGCCTCCTCTTTGTCACGCCCGGCCTGATGGCGCACCAGGGGGCGCGAGGACTCCGGCAACAGTGCCAGCGCCGGCGCCAGCTGCTCGTTGAGTGCCTGGGCGCCCAGCGAGCCCCCCATCACCAGCAGGTGAAGCGGTCGCGCGCGCATGGCCTGCTCCCGGGAAGCGCCCTCGGTGTCTGCCGTCTGACCGACGGCGGCGATCTCGTCGCGCACCGGATTGCCCACCACCTGCGCAGCGATGGCGGCAGGGAAGGCGCCGGGAAAGGCGGCGTAGACCCGCGTTGCCATCCGAGCCAGCACCTTGTTGGTCAGTCCGGCGATGGCATTCTGCTCATGGATCACCAGCGGAATGCCCTCCAGGCGTGCCGCCAGTCCGCCAGGACCGCTGGCAAAGCCTCCCAGCCCGACGACCAGCACCGGCTTGAGTTCACGGATGATGCGTCGCGCCTGCAGAACGGCGCGGGTCAGGCGAAACGGAATCGCCGCATAGCCGGCAAGCCCCTTGCCACGCAGCCCAGCCACTTCCACTCGATGCAGCGGATACCCCGCCTCCGGAACCAGTCGGTTCTCGATGCCACGCGGACTGCCCAGCCAGTGGATTTCATGACCCTGGCTGGCGAGAGCACGCGCCAGCGACAACGCCGGTATCACATGCCCCCCCGTCCCTCCAGCCATCATCAGCACGATGCCGGCAGAGGGCGTGTCAGCAGGGGCGTCAGAGGTCTCGGGTCGCGAGGCATCAGCCGCAGGCACTGCAGAAGAAGATGACGTCATGCCTTGGCTCCTTGCGTGGTCTCGGGCGACTTGCCGGTCTTGCGCCGCGCGGGACTCTTGCCGCGCGTCAGCAGACGAACTTCCGTATCGATTCGCATCAGAATGGCGATCTGTATGCAGCTGACGATCAAGCTGGAGCCCCCGTAGCTCATCAGCGGCAGCGTCAGCCCCTTCGTCGGCAGCAATCCACTGGCGACCCCGATGTTGATGAAGGCCTGGGCCCCCAGCACGAGGGCGATACCGTAGCCGAGGTAGGCGCTGAACGGCAAGCCGGCAAGCTCGGCACGTCGGGCGATCTTGAAGGCCCGATAGATCAGGAGCGCGAACAGCCCGACGACCGCCGTGGCACCGATCAATCCCAGTTCCTCGGCCAGTACCGCGAACACGAAATCGGTATGCGCTTCGGGCAGATAGAAGAGCTTCTGCACGCTGTTGCCCAGCCCCATGCCGCTCAGGTGTCCTCGCCCGAAGGCGATCAGGGCCTGGGTCAGCTGATAGCCGCTGTCGTACATGTTCGCCCACGGGTCGGTATAGGTGGTCAGGCGCTCCCAGCGATAGGGTTCGGCGATCGCCAGCGACCAACCACCGCCGATGGCCGCTGCCAGCAGGACGATGAAGCCCCACCAGGCGACCCCCGCCAGCAGCAGCATGCCCATCACCGCACCGCCCATCACCACGATGGACCCGAAGTCAGGCTCCAGTGCCAGCAAGAGAATCATCAGCATCAAGGGCATGCAGGGCAGCACGAGACCATTGACGACACTGGCGCGCACCTTGTCGAGACGCCGATCCAGATACCCCGCCAGCCACATCATCAGGCACAACTTGGCGACCTCGGAGGCCTGCACCCCGCCGATCACCGGCAAGGGAATCCAGCGCTTGGCGCCGTTGATCTCACGCCCGACCACCAGCACGACCACCAGCAACACGAACCCCAGCATCAGCATCGCGAAACTGCGTTGCTGCCAGGCCGACATCGGTATGCGCAGCGTGCAATAGGCCGCCACCAGCCCGATCAGAATGAAGATGCCGTGACGCATGCTGTAATAGAAGGCGTTGCCGTCAAAGCGCTCACTGGAGATCTCGCTGGAAGCCGAGGTGACCATCACCCAGCCGATACACAGAATCGCCAATGCCGCGAAGACCAGCCAGCCATCCACTGGCTGCTGCTCGGTACTCATCGCCTGACGCACTCGACTGGCCTTGTCACCCATCCGCTTCGCCCTCGTTGCCCGCGTCCATCACATGCTCCGACACCCAGTCACGAAACGCATCGCCGCGCACCATGTAATTGGGGAACTGATCGAGACTGGCGCAGGCAGGTGACAGCAGCACGCAATCTCCCGGCCGAGCGACTCGCTGAGCATGCGCCATGCCTTCCGTCAGCGTCGCGACCCGGCTGACGCGAAGGCTATCCTCCAGCGCCAGCGACAGGCGTTCTGCATCCTGTCCGAAAAGCACCGCCTCACGCGCAAAGCGTGCCAGCGGCGCGGCCAACGGCGTGAAGTCCGCGCCCTTGCCCTGCCCACCGGCCAGCAGAATCAGCTTGCCATCGAGTGTCGGACCGAGACCGGCGATCGCCGCCAGCGTCGCGCCGACGTTGGTGCCTTTGGAATCGTTGATCCAGCGCACGCCTGCCACGTCAGCGATCAGCTCGCCCCGGTGCGGCAGCCCCGCGAAGTGCTCGAGCTCGGCCACCATGGCCTCCTGCGCGAGACCGATCGCCGTGCCCATCGCCAGCGCCGCCAGCGCGTTGGCCTGATTGTGACGCCCGGCCAGACGCACCTGCGCGGCAGGCATCACGCCATGCAGGCCTTCGGATGCCACGTGACACAGCATGAGCGTGCCGTCCTGCTCTGCCAGACGCCATTCAGCCCCTTCACTCAACTCTTCGCTGTCATCACCAGAGTCGCCCTCATCCAGGTGTACGCTGAAGCTTGCGCGCGCTACTGCATCCTTCTCGGCCGGCCAGCTCCAGGCATCGTCGGCATTGATGACCGCCAGGCCCGCCCCGCGGAAGATGGCACGCTTGGCGGCCTGATAGCCGCGCATGCCGTCATGGCGATCGAGATGGTCTTCGGAGAGATTCAGGAAGCAGGCGACATCTGCCTTGAGCTCGGGCGTGGTCTCGAGCTGAAAGGATGACAGTTCCAGCACATACAGTTCGGCATCGGGCTGCTCACGCAGCAGCGTCAGCGCGGCGGTGCCCAGATTGCCACCGACCGCCACGTCACGGTCTGCCCGCTCGGCCATCCTCGCCACCAGCGTGGTGACGGTGGACTTGGCGTTCGAACCGGTGATGGCGACCAGCGTCGGCCGCCTGCCCTGCGCATCCCGGGCCTGGCGTTCATCGAGTGCCCGCACGAACAGCGCGATCTCGCCGACCAGGCGCTCGCGTACCGGGTCAAATACGGCCTGACGCGGGTCGATGCCCGGACTGAGCACCACCTCACCAAAGCGTGACAGATCCAGCGCTTCCAGCGGCCCGAGATGGACCTCGGCCTGCGGTGCATGCTCGCGCAGATTCTCGAGCCCCGGCGGTGCACTGCGGGTATCGGCGACGGCAAAATCGATGCCACGATCACTCAGATGGCGAGCGATCGCCTGTCCGGAGACACCAAGACCGACCACCAGGGTCGGTCCTTCGGCAGGCACCGGCGAGGCCGGTGCGTGGGAGGTGACAGAGAGGGTCATCGCGAAAGCGTCCTCAGCGAACCTTGAGTGTGGCCAGGCCAAGCAGCACCAGCACGACGGTGATGATCCAGAAGCGCACGATGACGCGCGGCTCCGGCCAGCCCTTGAGTTCGAAGTGGTGATGCAGCGGCGCCATGCGGAAGATGCGTCGTCCGGTCAGCTTGTAGGAGCCGACCTGCAGGATGACCGAGACGGTCTCCATCACGAAGACACCCCCCATGATGAACAGCACGATTTCCTGACGCACGATGACCGCGACCACGCCCAGTGCCGCTCCGAGAGCCAAGGCGCCCACATCGCCCATGAAGACCTGGGCGGGATAGGTGTTGAACCACAGAAAGCCCAGGCCGGCGCCCGCGATGGTGGCACAGAACACCGCCAGCTCGCCGGAACCGGCGATGAACGGAATGTGCAGATACTCCGCGAACTTCAGGTTGCCCGAGGCGTAGGCGAAGATCGCAAGCCCCATGGCCACCAGCACGGTCGGCATGATCGCCAGCCCATCGAGGCCATCGGTCAGATTGACGGCATTGGAGCTGCCGACGATCACGAAATAGGTCAGCACCATGTAGAAGATGCCCAGCGGGACGACGACATCCTTGAAGAACGGCACCAGCAGTGCTGTCTCGGCAGGCGTGGAAGCCGTCAGGTACAGCACCACGGCCGCCCCGATGCCCACCACCGACTGCCAGAAATACTTCCAGCGCGCCGGCAGGCCACGGGGATTCTTCTCCACCACCTTGCGGTAGTCATCCACCCAGCCGACCGCACCGAAGCCCAATGTGACCGCCAGCACCACCCAGACGTACAGATTGGTCAGGTCGCCCCACAGCAGGGTCGAGACGGCCATTGACAGCAGGATCATCACGCCGCCCATGGTCGGCGTACCGGCCTTGGACAGGTGGGACTGAGGGCCATCATCACGCACGGCCTGGCCGATCTGGCCATCCACCAGCTTGCGGATGACCCAGGGGCCGAGCCACAGGCACAGCAACAAGGCCGTCAGCGTGGCCAGCACCACACGCAGGGTCAGATAATTGAAAACCGTAAAGGCGCCATTGAATTGGGCCAGAAACTCAGCAAGCAGCAGCAGCATGACTCACATTCACCTTGATGCGTCGACCTTGAGCGCGGCAACGACATGTTCCATGCCTGCGCTACGAGACCCCTTGACCAGAACACTGGCCCCGGTGGGTAGATGGGTACGGGCGTAAGCTTCAAGCTCCGCCCGCTCCTTGAAATGCATGCCACCTGCGCCGAAGGCCTCGGCAGTCGCTCTGGCCTTTTCACCACAGGTGGCAACGAAATCGATACCGAGCTTGCGGGCGTAGGCGCCCACCTCGGCGTGCAGCCGCTCGGCGTCCTCGCCCAGCTCGCCCATGGCGCCCATCAGGCACCAGCGCGGAGCAGGAAGGCTCGCCAACAGCTCCAGCGCGGCCAGCATGGCCCCGGGGTTGGCGTTGTAGCTGTCATCGAGCAGACGAGCCCCATTTTGTCCTTCCACGACCCCCAGGCGGCCCGGAACGCTCTCGGCGCTCTCGAGCCCCTCGATGACCAGCTGGCTGTCCACGCCCAGCGCCAGACAGGCAGCGGCTGCCGCCAACGCATTGGCGACATTGTGCCGTCCCAGCAGGGCAAGCTGGACCCGCCCCAGCGAGTGGCCGTCAAACGTCAGTTCGAAAGCATAACGCCCGAGCTCATCCGCGCCTAGCTTGCGTGCCTGCAGGCGTGCCGAACTCTCCGCCAGGTCCGCGACGCTGAAGTCGATGATATCCACTGCCTGCCCCGTCACTGCCAGCGCCTGCCAGAGCGTGAAATAGACATCATCACGATTGAGTACCGCCACCGGACGGCGCCCCCCCAGCGGACTGAGTCCGGCAAGAATCTCGCCCTTGGCCTGGGCTATCTGCCCCATGCCACCGAATTCCCCGACGTGAGCACCGGTGACATTGGTGATGACCGCCACCTGTGGCCGTGCCAGCGCGGTGGTCCAGGCGATCTCACCGAGATGATTGGCGCCCAGCTCGACGACGCCATGCTGATGCGCATCGTTCAGGCGCAGCAGCGTCATCGGCAGACCATAGTCATTGTTGAGGTTGCCCTGTGTGGCAAGGCTCTCGGCGTCGAAGCGCGCGGCATCACGCACCAGGATGGCATGCACCAGTCCCTTGACGCTGGTCTTGCCGCTGTTGCCGGTCACGGCGATCAACGGCCGCCCCCAGGCTCGCCGACGTGCCGCCGCCAGCAGACCGAAGGCGAGCCGCGTGTCAGGCACCACGATCTGCGGCAACGGGTCATCCACCGGATGCTCGACCAGCGCCGCGATCGCGCCATTGTCACGAGCCTGAGCCAGGAAGTCATGGGCATCGAAACGCTCGCCCTTCAGCGCCACGAAAAGCGGCGACCGCTGGCTGGACAGCTTGCGGGTATCCGTCTCGATGGCCCCCAACGACCGGCCGACCAGCACCGAAGGCAGCCGAGCCGAGAGCACCTGAGCCACCTCATCGAAGCACTCCAGGCCAGGAGACTGCACTGACGCACTCATGCGTCGCTCTCCAGACCTTCCTGAGTGGAGAGCGCACGACGCTCGAGCGCCGCCACCGCATGTGCGACATCCGAGAACGGCAGACGCTCGCCCGCCACTTCCTGGTAATCCTCGTGGCCCTTGCCGGCGATGAGAATCACGTCATGTTCGCCTGCATCACGGATGACCTGGGCGATAGCCTCGGCGCGCCCGGCGATTTCCCGGGCGCGCTCCCGGGCCTGGATGCCATCCATCATCTGCTGACGAATGACAGCAGCCTCTTCACTGCGCGGGTTGTCATCGGTGATGACGACGCGATCGGCGCCCTGCTCGGCGGCCGTCGCCATCAGCGGGCGCTTGCCGGTATCGCGATCACCGCCACAGCCGAGTACGCACCACAGGCGCGCATCATCACGCGCCGGCAGATGGGCACGCAGTGCCGTCAGCGCGGTCTCGACCGCCTCCGGGGTGTGGGCATAGTCCACCACCACCACGGGCGCGCCCTCGCGGGTCAGGCGCTGCATGCGTCCCGGCACCGGCGTCAGACGCGGTGCCGCCGCGAACAGGTCCGCCAGCGAATGGCCGAGACCATGCAGGATCAGCATCGCCAGCAGGGCATTGTCGAGGTTGAAGCGCCCCATCAGATTGAGGCCGAGCTCACGCTCACCGTCAGGCGTCGCGATCACGGCCACCTGCCCCAGCGGCTCGGGGAAGACGTCCAGCACGCGCAGGGTGGCCACCTCGTCACGCCCCATCGCCAACACGCGCACACCGCGCTGCATGCCGGCCAGCATCAGACGCGCCAGCGCATCATCGGCATTGAGCACCGCAAGCTTGAGTTCCGGTCGCTTGAAGAGCTTGGCCTTGGCCGCGGCATATGCCGCCATGCTGCCGTGGTAATCCAGATGATCACGCGACAGATTGGTATAGCCCGCCACCGTGAAGCGGCAGCCGTTGACACGGTCCTGGTCCAGCGCATGGGAAGAGACTTCCATCGCGACCAGTTCCGTACCGGCCATGCTCAGGCCCTTGAGCGCCGCCTGGACGGCGAGTGCATCCGGCGTGGTGCGCTCACCGGCGACCAGCGCGCCAGGGCGGCCGATCCCCAGCGTGCCGATCATGCCGGAGGGGATGCCGAGCGCCTCGGCAAACTCGGCAATGTAATGGGTCACGGAGGACTTGCCGTTGGTGCCGGTCACGCCGACCAGCGTCAGTGACTCCGGCACGCCAAAGGCCTGTCGTCCCAGCTCGCCGAGCTGCGCGCCGAGCCCCTCGAGCCAGACGACACGCTCGTCTGCGTGAGACTCAGGCGAGGCTTCCCCCTCGGAAGACTGCTGTGCCACTACCAGCGCCGCGCCCTTCTCGAGGGCGGAGGCAATGTAATCGCGACCATCGCTGCCGATACCGGGTACCGCGATGAACAGCGACCCCGGCGTCACGTGGCGACTGTCGATCGTCAGATGCCAGTCGTCTTGCGCCATCACGAGTGCGGTCAGGCGACTATCGCTGAACACGCCGGGCCACAGCGCCATGAGCGCGCCAAGCAGCTCGCTGGCTGTCGCCAGTGGCCGTGCCAGAAATTCGCCCAGCGGCTCTGCCGAGGCCTGCTCGGCCAGATCTTGCGATGAAGTCATGCTGGAAGACCTTCCTTGTTGCTGAAGCTGGGACGTATTCGCTACACGAAAGAAATGGATGTCACGCGCCGTGTCCGGCATGCATGGCGGCAGATGTCACCGCTCACTCGCCGACGGCGCTGTCAGGTGGCACATCCAGAAGACGCAGCGCCTTGCCGACCACGCGACCGAACACCGGAGCCGCGACTAGGCCCCCGTAGTATTCCTCGCCCTTGGGATTCTCGATCATCACCACGGTCACGATGCGCGGGTCGGACACCGGCGCAATGCCGGCGAACAAGGAGCGATAGGCCGTCTTCTGATAGCCACCGGAGGTCACCTTACGCACCGTACCCGTCTTGCCCGCGATACGGTAGCCCTCGACCACGGCACGCTTGGCGGGACCATTGGGCTGGACGATCTTCTCCATCATCCCGAGCAGGGCATGGGAATTCTCGGGCGAGATGATCTGATCCCCCACCGGCGGGGTATTCACCTTGAGCAGCGACGGCGCCAGCCGGCGACCATCATTGGCCAGCGCGGTGTAGGCGCTGGCCAGCTGCAAGGCCGAGACACTGATCCCGTACCCGTAGGACATGGAGGCCCGCTTGCTGCGCGACCAGTTGGTCGGGGCCGGCAGAACTCCTGTCGTCTCGCCCGGGAAGCCGGTGCCCGGTGCCTGCCCCAGACCCAGCTCATAATAGCGATTCCATACCGCGTCATCCTCGAGGCTCAGCGCCATGCGGCTCATGCCAATGTTGGAGGAGTGATAGAGAATGCCGGCCATGTCGAGCTTGCCGTAATTGCGGAAATCGCGAATCGTGAAGCGGTCGACCCGCATGTAACCCGGCGTGGTGTCGATCACCGAGTCCGGCTGATACTTGCCGGAGGCCAGACCTGCACTCATCGCCAGAGGCTTCATGACCGAGCCCGGCTCGAAGGCATCGGTGATCGCACGGTTGCGCAGACCGGCAGGGTCAAGCCCCGCACGATTGTTGGGGTTGTAGGACTTCTGATTGACCATCGCCAGCACTTCTCCCGTGCGCGCGTCCATCATCACCAGGGTGCCACCGTCGGCACGGTGCTCGGCCACGGCGGCCTTCAGCTCACGGTAGGCCATGTACTGAAGACGCAGGTCGATGGAGAGGGTCAAATCACCACCAGGCTTGGCTTCGCTGATCAGGTGCAGGTCACGCACCAGGCGCCCCTTGCGGTCCTTGAGCACGCGACGCTTGCCCGGCGTACCGGAGAGGTAGGAATTGTAGGCAAGCTCAAGCCCCTCCTGGCCCTTGTCATCGACATTGGTCACGCCGACCAGCTGTGCGGAGACCTCGCCCGAGGGGTAGTAACGCTTGTATTCCTGCTTGTGGTGGACACCCGGAACATCCAGGTCGATGGCGGGTTGCGCCTGAGGAGGGGTCATCTGACGCTTGATGTACATGAAGCCCTTGCCGGCATCACGATATTGGCGCACACGGCGGATCAGGTCGTCAGGCTGCTGGCCGAGCGCGCGTGCCAGCAGTGACAGGCGCACCGGATCATCCGGCACCAGACGCGGGTCCGCCCACAGCGTGATGACCGGCGTCGAGATGGCCAGCGGCTCGCCACTGCGATCGGTGATCATGCCACGGTGCGCGTTGATACTGTCGACGCGCAGAGTGCGCGCATCCCCTTGATCCTGAAGGAACTGCTGATCGAAGAGCTGCAGATAGCCGATACGCCCCACCAGGGCCAGGAGCCCTGCGAACACGATACCCAGCATGATGCGATAGCGGGCGGACCCCATGGGCCCACGCGCACTCTTGCGTGCCCCGGCGGCAGCAGAACCAGCCGTCTTGCCGCGACTGGCCGCGCCGGGTGGCGCAGTGCGTGCGCCGCGGGAGCGAGGGGCCTTGGGGTCCGAGGAAGGAGGTCGACGTGTAGCCATCAGCGAATGACCTCGACATCGTGGACATCCGGTACGCGCATCTCGAGACGCTCGGTACTGATGCTCTCGATACGCGCAGGGGCGGACCAGGCACTTTCCTCAAGCAGCAGGCGTCCCCAGCGAGCACGCGCATCATCACGCGCCGCCTCGAGCTTCTGGAGTTGCGCGTATTGGCCGCGCGAGAGATGGGAGCTTACGACGACAGCAGCGGCGGATCCCAGCAGGCAGATCATCAGCACCACGAAGCACAGATGACGCCAACGCATCTGGAACCTGATCGGCCAGTTCCCTCTCCAGCTGCCCTGCTGCTTGCGTCCCGCCATGCTGACTCCCTTATCACTCTGAACGCGGTGATCTGCACCACGATTTATCCCTGCGGGACGACCCGTCAATCCATGCATGTCAGGCATGCAACACCCGATGGCTGACGGCTTGTCCTGTTCATCGCCGCAACATGCCGGCCACACATCACTCGTGATGACCAGCGGTACCATCAGGCGACGACCGGCGCATTATGTCAGCTTGTGGCGTTGGTCGTTAAGCGTTGCGAGGCACCGACACACATGTCGCACAACACTACGTCCCCTTGCGAGCGCGCCTGCCAAAAGGCAGGCGCTGGGATGACCACGATACACGCCACGAACCGGGCGTTATTTCAGCTTCTCGGCGATGCGCATCACGGCGCTGCGTGAGCGTACGTTCGCCTGCACCTCGCTTTCGGAGGCCTTCTGAGCCTTGCCGACCAGCTTGAGGCGCTTGTTGAGCTGATCTTCGCGAATGGGCATGCCACGCGGCGCCTGATCGCCACGCGCCTTGTCGCGCATGAAGCGTTTGACGATACGGTCTTCCAGCGAATGGAAGCTGATCACCACCAGCCTTCCCCCCGGCTTCAGGGCTTCCAGGCCCGCATCCAGCGCGCGGGTCAGCTCATCCAGCTCGCCGTTGACATGGATGCGGATCGCCTGGAAGACACGCGTCGCCGGGTGCTTGTGCTTCTCCCAGTTGGGATGCGCGTCCTTGATCAGGCTGGCGAAGTCACCGGTCCGCGTGATGGGACGCTCGGCGCGACGCTCGACCACCGCACGTGCAAGACGCTTGGCATAGCGCTCCTCACCATAGGTCTTGAAGACCCACGCCATGTCCTCGGCACTGGCACGTGACAACCACTCAGCGGCACTCTCGCCACTGGTGGGGTCCATGCGCATGTCCAGCGGACCATCATTCATGAAGCTGAAGCCACGCTCGGCATCATCCAGCTGCGGCGAGGACACGCCGATATCCAGCAGAATGCCATCGAGCTGACCATGCACGCCTTCCCGCTCGGCATATTCGCCCAGGCGGGCAAATTCACCGGCATGAATGGAAAAACGGGAATCCTCGATGGTGGCGGCTTCCGCCAATGCCTGGGGGTCGCGATCACAGGCGATCAGACGTCCACCGTCATCGAGACGCGACAGGATCAGGCGTGAGTGACCGCCGCGCCCGAAAGTACCGTCGAAATAGACACCGGAGACGTCCTGAATCAGCCCATCCACCGCGCCATCGAGCATGACACTGACATGCGCGAAGCGATCCGCAGCTTCGGATTCGGCGGCTGACATGGCAGCGGCTGATTCGGGAACGGAGGGAGCGCTGGGCTTGGACATGACGAAATTCGGGACCTTGGCACGCGTTGCGGGCAGTAAAGGCGGACGCCAGTCGTCTGGCGGTAGACCGCAGGAAAGCAGAGACATTCGCATGATTATCGAGGGCACAATCGACAACCGGCGCCGGTCACGACTTCATGTCCGCCGCCATTGCAAATGGCCAGCCACGGAGCACGGAGCGGACGGCGCCGGTCATGCGGTGTCACATGTCAGCCCTGAACTGCGCGTTTCGCATCACAGGGCTGACATCTTCAATATTAGGCGGGAGACGGCCGATAAGCCGGGTCTTGTCGTGGACAGTCATTCATCTAGGCCCTGAATCACTTCAGGGCTCAAGCAACCAACCCGCCCCCACTGCGGGCAGCAGCATAGGGGGCCTATTTGGTCTTGCTCCAGGTGGGGTTTACCTCGCCGCGAACTGTTACCAGACGCGCGGTGCGCTCTTACCGCACCCTTTCACCCTTACCGGCCAGCCGAAGCTGACGTAGGCGGTCTTCTCTCTGCTGCACTTGCCGTCGGCTCACGCCGCCCAGACGTTATCTGGCACCTTGCCCTATGGAGCCCGGACTTTCCTCCCCCAGCTCACGCTGGCGGCGACTGTCTGGCCATCTCCCAAGCGCGCAAGACTATCAGTGTCACATCGTTTCCACAAGCTGGCGCTGCAGTGCACCTGGCCCGGAGGAACGCCGAAAAGCCAGACATGCCAAGCACTTGGAAAACACCTCTCGCTTACGCTTCTCGTGGTTCCGCCGCATCCTTCATGGCTTGTGCCTTGGCATACCAGGCCTTCTTGCGCCCGCCGACCAGACGAGTGGCGATCGCCGCCATCTGCTTGACGCCGACCCCCTCTTCCCACAGCACCTTGAGAAGCGCATCACCCTCGACGCTGGCAGCCTCGTCGCCCTCACGTGCCGGAGCCCCTTCGATCATGACCACGAATTCACCGCGCGTCTGATCGCCATCCGCCTCCATCATCGCCAGCAGCTCAGCAGCCGTCCCGTCCAGGAAGGTCTCGAAGGTCTTGGTCAGCTCACGTGCCAACACGACTCGGCGCGCCCCGAGAACGTCGTGGATATCCTTCAACAACGCCTGGATACGGTGAGGCGACTCATAAAGCACATGCGTCGCGCCATCCTCACGCAGTGCCGTGAGGCGCGCCTGACGTGGCCCACCCTTGTGAGCGAGAAACCCCTCGAAGGTGAAGCGATCCGTCGGCAGGCCAGCAGCGCTGAGCGCGGTAATCAACGCGCAGGGGCCGGGAAGCGGGACTACCTTGAAGCCGCGCTCCCGCAGCGCCCGCACCACGATGAAGCCGGGATCGGAGATCAGCGGCGTCCCGGCGTCGGAGACCAGCGCGACACGCCGCCCCGCCTCTAGGGCCTCGCACAGCTGATCGACCCGCCCGCGCTCATTGTGGTCATGCAGTGACATCATGGGGACTTCCAGCCCCAGATGGCGCAGCAGACGGGCACTGTGGCGGGTGTCCTCAGCCGCGATCAGGTCCACTTCGCCCAGCACCCGCGCGGCACGTGGGCTGAGGTCATCGAGGTTACCAATCGGCGTGGCGACCACGTACAATACGCCTTCAGAAGACTCAGACATTCAATGCTTCGACTCGTTGAACTCAGTGGTAGATATGGACGTCAGAGACAGCCGAGTGGCCTGACCACCTGCGGCAGACATGCCCGCACGAGCAGCCACTCCGAGACTCGTCTCATTCGTCATTGCAGTATTCATCCGTCATTACAGCAGCGGCGACGCGGGCCACGGCCTCATCGCCCATCAGCCAAGGGACCGTCGTACATGGGCCAGACATGGAATCGTGCGCCTGACAACGTGCTGCGCACTGCGTCAACCATTCGGCACAAGAGCTTGCGCCTCCCACGCACCAGCCTGCGCGGACTGGCCGGCATGGCCATCGCGGCACTGCTGCTGGCCGGGTGTGCCGGGCAGTCCTCCCGTCCCAGCGGACCGGGGGCGGACGCGCTGCTGGCTCAAGCGGAGCAACAACAGGGCCAACAGGCCGCCGGCACCCGACTGCAGGCCGCCGATATCCTAGCACGCAGCGGCGACAACGCGCAGGCGATCACCATCACCTCGGACATCGACCCCGCGAGCCTGGAACCCCAGCAACGCGTGCAATGGGCCCTGTTGCTGTCGCGCATCGCCCTCGAGCAGCAGGATGGCTGGAACACGATACTCGCCACGTCCGTGCTGGAAGACGACATCACGATGTCCAGCGACGATCAGCGCACGCTGCGCAAGCGTCGCGGACTGGCGCTCGGCATGGTCGGCGAACCTCTGGCCAGTGCCCAGACGCTGATTGCCCTGCAGGCGGACACTGATGACCTCAGCATCAATGACACCCTGTGGGAACAGCTCACGCGCCTGTCTCCCAGCCAGCTTGGCGAGCTGGCCAGCGCCAACGCCATTGCCAGCGGCTGGACGGACCTGCTGCGTCTGCAGCGGCGCTTCGGCGGCAACATCGACCAGATGTTTTCCGCCATCAACGACTGGGCGGATGCCAATCCGCAGCATCCGGCCGCACGCCAGATGCCGCAGGGCATCCTCGATCTGCGCGAGCTCTCCGGCCAGGAAGTCCGCAAGATCGCGGTCTTCCTTCCGCAGTCCGGCCCATTAAAGCGTATCGCGCAGGCAATTCGTGAGGGCATCGAGGCACGCCATCGCAGCGCCATCGACAATGCCGAAGCCACGCCGCAGCTGAGCTTCTTCGATACCTCAAGCGCCGATCTCAAGACATTGTATGCCCGCGCGACCATGGAGGGAGCTCAGGTCGTGCTAGGCCCGCTGGACAAGCAGCTGGTCAGCCAGCTCGAGACCCAGAGCAGCCTGCCGCTGCCAACCCTGGCCCTCAATTACGGCACCCATGAGCGCAATCAGGCCGACAATCTCTTCCAGTACGGCCTGTCCGCCGAAGACGAAGCGCGCCAGGTCGCACTGCGCGCCTCACTTGACGGTCATCGTGGTGCCGCAGCCATGATTCCCGACAATGCCTGGGGTCAGCGCGTCTACAGCGCCTTCCGTGATCGCTTCGAGCAGGAAGGTGGCGACATCGTTTCCATCGAGCGCTACAACCCCAAGGGCCCGGTCAGTGAAGCGGTCAAGGATCTGCTTTCCGTCTCCAGCCAGGATCAGGCGCGCATGAAATCCGCCAAGAAATCCGGCAGCAAGTATGGCCGCGCCCACTCCGGCAACATCGACATGATCTTCCTGCTGGCGCTGCCAAGCTACGCTCGTCAGGTGCCGCCGATGCTGGACTTCTACTACGCGGGCAACCTGCCGATCTACGGCACCTCACACCTTTATGAAGGCTCCCCCCAGCCCGCTCAGGATGGCGACCTCAATGGCGTCAATTTCGTCGACATCCCCTGGGAAGTGCCGCAGGCCTCCTCCGGCGGCAAGGCCACTCTGCCGGAAGCCGATACCTATCGCGCCCTGTCGGATGCCTCTCCGCGCATGCTCAAGCTCAATGCCATGGGCGTCGATGCCTATCGCCTGGCACAGCGCGTTCCGCTGATGCTGGCCGGTGCCGGCGGGGAACTCTTCGGAGCGACCGGCAGTCTATTCCCGCGTCATGATGGACGCATCGAACGCACGCTGCCGTGGGCGGAGTTCAGAGGCGGCGTACCACGCCCGCCGCTGAAAGGCGCCAGCAGCCGCACCGTCGAAGCCTACACGCCCTGACATGGCGCGCCCTGGAACGGCCGGGCAGGAGCCACCACAGCGTCGCGCGAGAGCGCGCGGTGCCGTGATCGAAGCCGAGGTCGAGAAATGGCTGTCAGCCAGAGGTCTCGTGCCTGTCACGCGCAATTCGCATGCCAAGGGCGGCGAGATCGACTTGATCATGCGTGATGGTGACACCCTGGTGTTCATCGAAGTGCGTTACCGCGCCAGCTCCCGGTTCGGCAGCGCACTGGAAAGCGTGACCGCCACCAAGCAACGCCGGCTGATCAAGGCCGCGCGTTTTTATCTGGCCCATCACGGGCTATCATGTTCCTGCCGCTTCGACGTGGTCGGCGTGGAGGGTCCTCCCCCTCTCGCCATTCACTGGATACGCCACGCATTCGAAGCGTTCTGAAGCCAACGACCAAGAGCCATTATGGATTTCCAATCTCGTATTCTCGGCCACTTCAACGCCAGCATCGACACCAAGACATACGCCAGTGAAGTGCTGCCGCCCTTCATCGAAGCGGCGAGTCAGATGATGGTCCAGAGCCTGGTCAATGACGGCAAGATTCTGGCCTGCGGCAACGGCGGCAGCGCCGGTGACAGCCAGCACTTCTCGTCAGAGCTGCTCAATCGCTTCGAGCGTGAACGCCCGAGCCTGCCGGCCATCGCCCTGACCACCGACACCTCGACGTTGACGTCCATCGCCAACGATTACAGCTACAACGAGGTGTTCTCCAAGCAGATTCGCGCCCTGGGCCAGCCCGGCGACATCCTGCTGGCCATTTCCACCAGCGGCAACTCCGCCAACGTGGTACAGGCCATCCAGGCGGCCCATGACCGCGACATGCGCGTGGTGGCACTGACCGGTCGTGACGGTGGCGACATGGCTTCCCTGCTGGGCAGCGAAGATTGCGAGATCCGCGTACCGGCGACCTCCACCGCGCGCATTCAAGAAGTCCATCTGCTGGCCATTCATTGCCTGTGTGATCTGATCGATCACCAGCTGTTCGGCAGCAACGAATAACGCCTTGCGACACACGGCGCTCACCAGGAGATTACGGCATGACGCCAAAGTACCTGCTTTCCCTCATGGCCACCGCCGGCTTTCTATCCCTTGCGGGCTGTACCACCGTGGCCGACCTGACTCACAGTGGTCCCATTGACGAGGACTACGGTGATCGCACTCTGGGCGCTCAAGTGGAAGACGAGAGCATCGAGACCAAGATCGAAGTCAATCTCGGCAAGATCGATGCGCGCTTCAATGACGCCCATGTCAACGTGAATGCCTACAACGGCATGGTCCTGCTGACCGGGCAAGTGCCCAGCGACGAGCTCAAGCAACGCGCCGCGGAAGTCGCCAAGGATGTCCGTCGCGTACGCCAGGTACACAACGCCCTGGAAGTCAGCGCCAATGCGCCTACCAGCCAGCGCGTCCAGGACACCTGGCTGACCACCCGCGTCAAGGCGACTCTCGCGGCCGATGCCAACATCGATTCCGGGCGCATCATGGTGCTGACCGAGAATGCCAGCGTCTACCTGATGGGCATCGTGACCCGCTCGGAGGCCGACCAGATCGTCAGCAAGGTCTCGGAAGTCGGTGGCATCCAGCGTATCGCCAAGGTCTTCGAGTATCTTGATTGACGTAGACCGCACTCCCTGACGTATGGGTGAAAACGACGACGCCCCACAGGCCTGGCCTGTGGGGCGTCGTCGTTATCAGCCCAAGAGGACTGAAGAGGAGTGTCCGCTTACTTGATGACTCGCAGCGACGGACGCCCCTTGCGGGGAGGCTTCGGCTGATCATCGCCGCCTTCCTCATCGGAGGAGGAGATGCTGCCGCCCTCCTGCTCCTCGGCACTCGCGACCTCATCGGCCGCCGCATCACCCCGTGACGCCTCCTCACCCTGCTCATCATCAGCAGCGCTGCTGGCACCACCGACACTGGCCAGAGTCGGACGTGAAGGCGCCTGAGCCTCCTCACCGGAGGTCGCCTCATCCGAGGCTGCCTCACCGAAGGCCAGGTCATCCGCACCCGGCATGACAGGCTCATGCCCGAACACCATGCCAACGCCATTCTCGCGAGAGTACAGCGCCACCAGCGCCGGTGTCGGCACGCTGACGTGCATCGGCTGACCACCGAAACGGGCATTGAAGCTGACACCCTCATTGGCGATGAGCAGATCACGCACGGCACCCGGCGCGATGTTCAGCACGATCTGGCCATTCTGCACGTGTTGACGCGGCACCTGAACGCCATCCTGCTCGGCATCCACCACGATGTACGGCGTATTGTCGTTATCCAGCAGCCACTCGTAGAGCGCACGTGCCAGATAAGGGCGACTGGAAAGCATGAGAGAACCTCTTGAACTGCAATGGATGTCACGATGACCGACGTCCTGCGACGCCGAGCTACAGCTTGCGGGCACTGACACCACGTGACGGTCGAGACACCTGACCTCGGCCCCTCCCCGCCTCATGATCCGAGCCCGGAACCCACCCCGGGGTGGGTTCCAGCGACTCAAGCACCCCTTTCGGGATTGCTCAAGCGAATCAGATACGCATCTCGCGCTCTGCCTCGGAGAGAGACGCCTTGAAGGCATCACGATCGAACAGACGCTCCATGTAGTTCAGCAGCGGCTTGACCTGCTTCTCCGGCAGCTCGATGTTCAATGTCGGCAGACGCCACAGAATCGGGGCGATGCACGTGTCGACCAGAGAGAACTCGTCGCTCATGAAGAACGGCATGTCATCGAAGATCGGCGCGATTCCGATCAGGCTCTCGCGCAATTCCTTGCGCGCCTTGTCGGCTTCCTTCTTGGTGCCGTTCTGGATGGTTTCCATCATCGGTACCCACTCGCGCTCGATGCGGTGCATCCACAGACGGCTCTGGGCGCGCGCCACCGGATACACCGGCAACAGCGGCGGATGCGGGAAGCGCTCGTCCAGGTACTCCATCATCACCTTGGACTCGTAGAGGACCAGGTCACGGTCCAGCAACGTCGGCACACTGTTGTACGGGTTCAGATCAGCCAGCTCGGCCGGACGGTTGTCATCATCTACATCAATGACATCGACTGCTACACCCTTCTCGGCCAGCACGATCCGTACACGGTGGCTGAAGTGGTCGTCACCACCGGAGTAGAAGGTCATCGATGAACGCTTGGCCACAACACCCATGAAACTGTCCTCGCATCTGTTCGAGCCATGCCCGCGTCAGCTTTTGGCCTGACGAACGGGAATAAGTTTCCTCTGGGCGCCTCATCAACTGCGTGACGCGCCCAGAGGGTCAACCTTGCGTCACCCGCAAGCGACGCAAGCGGGCGCACGACCGATCAGCCGTGCGCCCGTCACTGCCTGCACGCCATTATCAATGAGCGCCACTCCGGGAGCCATCAATGAATGTCGCGCCAGTATTCCTTCTTGAGAAGATATGCCAGCAGAGTAAAGATCAGGATGAATATTAACACCTTGGGGGCCATGCTCTCAGCCTTGAGTCGCGATGGTTCGCCCACATAGGCCAGAAAGTTGGTCAGATCCCACACGGCCTGGTCGAATTCCTCTGCTGTCATGCTGCCCGGCGAGGTGATCTCCAGCACGTCGCAGGAGTCATAGTGCCCCGTTGCCGGGTTCAGCTCCGCGCCCGGAGGCACCAGGTCGCTCTGGGCGCAGACCTTTTCCTGAACGCCCTGCAATGTCTCCAGCACATTGGGCATCGCCACCAGCGGATAGACAGCATTGTTGACACCCCAGGGGCGCTCGGGATCGCGATAGAAGCTCTTCAGGTAGGAGTAGATCCAGTCCGTCCCGCGCAGACGCGCCTCGAGAGACAGATCCGGTGGCGGCGTACCGAACCAGCTCGCGGCGTCCTCAGCCTTCATCCCGATGCGCATGGTGTCATTGATCTTGAGTTCTGGCGAGAAAATCAGATATCGCTCGACCAGATCCTCGGGCATCTCCAGGTCCTCTGCGGCACGCGAATAGCGCTGATACTGCAGGCTGTGACAGCCGATGCAATAATTGGTGTAGAGCTGCATGCCGCGCTGCAACGAGGGCTTGTCATGCAGATCCGGCTGCATCGACTCACGCACTGCCTCGCCCCCTGCCGCGCTGACAGCTCCCGCCCCCAGCAGTCCGGCCACTACCACGCCTGCAGCCAGTACATGCTTCAGCCAGTCCCTTGACCCACCCTTTTGCCCGCTCATCGGCCTGTCACCCTGTCCGGCACCGCTCGCGTCTTCTCGAATCGCGTATACAGCGGCATCAGTATGAAGAAGGCGAAGTACGCCACCGTCGCGATCTGCGCGATGATCGTGCGCTCGAACGTCGGCGGCATCACGCCAAGCACCCCCAAGGTCACGAAGCTGACCACGAACACGAGTATCGCGATACGCGACAGCCAGCCCTTGTAACGGATGGAGCGCACAGGAGAACGATCAAGCCATGGCAACACGAACAGGATGGCGATCGCCAACCCCATCACCACCACGCCCCAGAACTTGGCATCGACCCCGAACAAGGGATAGTTCACGGCCCGCAACATCGCGTAGAACGGCGTGAAGTACCAGACAGGGGCAATATGCTCAGGTGTCTTCAACGAGTTGGCCGGTTCGAAATTGGGCGTCTCGAGGAAGTAGCCGCCCCCTTCCGGGAAGTAGAAGATCACGGCACAGAACACGAACAGGAACACACCGACACCCACCAGATCCTTCACCGTGTAGTAGGGATGGAACGGAATGCCATCCAACGGCTGACCCGCCTCATCCTTCCTGTCCTTGATCTCGATGCCATCCGGATTGTTCGACCCCACCTCATGCAGCGCCACCAGATGCAGCACCACCAGCCCGACGATGACCAGTGGCAAGGCGATGACATGCAGGGCAAAGAAGCGATTCAAGGTAATGCCGGACACCAGATAGTCGCCACGGATCATCTGCGCCAGATCCGCTCCGATGACCGGGATCGCCGTGAACAGCGAGATGATCACCTGCGCCCCCCAGTAGGACATCTGCCCCCAGGGCAGCAGATACCCCATGAAGGCCTCGGCCATCAACGCCAGATAGATGCACATGCCGAAGATCCACACCAGCTCACGCGGCGCTCGGTAGGAGCCGTAGATCAGCCCCCGGAACATGTGCAGATAGATGACGACGAAGAATGCGGACGCCCCCGTGGAATGCATGTAACGGATCAGCCAGCCATATTCCACATCGCGCATGATGTATTCGATCGAGGCGAAGGCCCCTTCGGCGGTCGGGGTATAGCTCATGGTCAACCAGATACCGGTAATGATCTGATTGACCAGCACCAGCAGCGCCAGCGAGCCGAAGAAATAGAAGAAATTGAAGTTTCTGGGCGCGTAGTAGCCTGTCAGATGGTCCTGCAGCATCTGGGTGGCCGGAAAGCGATCATCGATCCAGCGCATGATGCCTCGCGACGCCTTGGCACGTTCTGGATTCCCCATCACACAGCCTCCTCATCGACGCCGATCACCAGCACCTGCTCGCTTTCATAATGATGCGGCGGCACCTCGAGATTCGAGGGCGCCGGCACTCCGGTGAACACGCGACCCGCGAGATCGAATTTCGAGCCATGACAGGCACACAGATAGCCACCCGGCCAGTCAGCGCCAAGATCCGCGGCACCCATCTCGGGTCGATAACCCGGCGAGCAGCCCAGATGGGTGCAGATTCCCACCAGTACCACGTACTCGGGCTTGATGGAGCGCAGGACAGCATCCACATAGGCTGGCTGCTGGGGACGGCGTGATTCGGGGTCCTGCAACTCGGCGTGCGGGATGGCCCGGATGTCATCAATCATCTCGGGGGTGCGACGCACCACCCATACCGGCTTGCCGCGCCACTCGATGGTCATCTGCTGACCCGGTGCCAGGCGCGAGATATCCGCCGTGACAGGTGCACCTGCCGCTCTTGCCCGTGCGCTCGGCTGCCAGGAAGCCAGAAAGGGCGTCGCGATGCCAACGGCGCCTATCGCCCCCACGACACTGGTCGCACTGACGAGGAAGCGGCGCCGCCCTCGATTCACACCTCGATTAGCCATATTGTTATTGTCTCCCGAACACCACCGCATGCTGCCAGACCATTCCCTTGCCGGGCACTTGACGCTTGACTGTATTAAAGGGCAAGAACCCACCGCTCACAACTCAAGAAAATCACTTTACCAGAAGCGGCTTTCTTCAATTGCGCTCGCACCATGCGCTTGACGCCCCTATCGAGATCGCAAAAAAAACGCCCAGCACCCTTTCGGGTACTGGACGTTCTTGTGGTCGACGCCTGTTCTCTTAACGCTTGGAGAACTGCGGACGACGACGGGCCTTGCGCAGGCCGACTTTCTTACGCTCGACTTCACGAGCATCACGAGTGACGTAGCCGGCGGCACGCAGTGCCGGACGGAAGTCCTCGTTGTAAGCCATCAGGGCACGAGTGATGCCGTGACGGATGGCGCCAGCTTGAGCGGAACCACCACCACCGGCGACAGTGACGTAGACGTCGAACTGTTCGGTAGTTTCGGTCAGCTCGAGCGGCTGGCGAACAACCATGCGACCTGTCACACGACCGAAGTAGTCGTTCAGGTCACGCTGGTTGACGGTGATTTTGCCGGTGCCCGGCTTCAGGAAGACGCGCGCGGTAGAAGTCTTGCGGCGCCCGGTACCGTAGTGCTGCTGTGTCATGGCGATGCTTCCCTCAGATGTTCAGTTCTTGCGGCTGCTGCGCAGCGTGCGGATGCTCGGCGCCAGCATAGACTTTCAGCTTGGACTGCATGGCACGACCCAGCGGGCCCTTCGGCAGCATGCCCTTCACCGCCAGCTCGATCACGCGCTCAGGCTTGTGCTCGATCATCTGGTTGAAGTTCATGGAGCGCAGGCCGCCCGGGTAACCGGTGTGACGGTAGTAGGTCTTGGCTTCTGCCTTGCGACCAGTCACAGCGACTTTCTCGGCGTTGATGACGACGATGTAGTCGCCAGTGTCAACGTGCGGAGTGTACTCGGCTTTATGCTTGCCGCGCAGGCGACGAGCAATTTCGGTAGCCATACGGCCCAGCGTCTTGCCGGCTGCGTCGACGACGAACCAGTCACGCTGGACGGACTGCGGCTTGGCAGTAAACGTCTTCATGGATGAATCACCTATAGTCGGGTCTTGCACTTGAGTGCGCGACCAATCCCTATTTTTCTTGGTTGTCCGACGCCTGGCAGTCAGTGGCAGGCCGCTTGCGCGATCACCGCCGACTCGACTCCAGACTGCCCACGCCCATCAAGGGCGATTGACCCAGGACGACTCGTGAACCGGACAACAATTCGAGCGAGCGCGCATTGTACATGCCAGACGCCCGCACCACAAAGGCTATTTCGTCTTCCGACATCGCCTCATGGCTTGTGAGGCAGCGCCAGGTATTCACGCGACTGCATTTCCTGCAGGCGTGACAGGGTGCGCTCGAATTCGAAGTCGAGGTTGCCGCCGGTGTAGAGCTGCTCGACCGGTGTCTCGGCACTCATCAGCAGCTTGACGCCACGGTCATAGAACTCATCGACCATATTGATGAAGCGGCGCACCTGATCATCGCTGTCACGCCCCATCTGCGGCACCTCCGACACCAGCACGGTGTGGAACTCGCGCGCAAGCTCGATGTAGTCATTCTGGCTGCGCGGGCCATCGCACAGCTCATCGAAATGGAACCACACCACATCCTCGTGTCGACGCAAGGCATGCAGCACGCGGTGATTGATGCTCAAGCCTTCATCGGCATGACCTTCGGCTCCGGCAATGGAGCGGAACTCACGCGCCAGTCTGGCACCGCTCTCGTCACCCAGCGGACTGTGGAACAGCTCGGCATGCTCCAGAGCGCGCAGGCGATAATCGATACCCGAATCCACATTGACCACGGTGCAATGGCGCTTGACCAGGTCGATAGCCGGCAGGAAGCGCGCACGCTGCAGGCCATCCTTGTAGAGATCATCCGGCACGATGTTCGAGGTCGCGACCAGTACCACGCCCTGCTTGAACAGCTCCTCGAACAGGGTGGCGAGAATCATGGCATCGGTGATGTCCTTGACGAAGAATTCGTCAAAGCAGATCACGCGCGCTTCCACGGCAAACTTGGCCGCCACCAGCGTCAGCGGGTTCTTCTCGCCCTTGTAATGGCCAAGCTCGTTGTGGACGCGCTGCATGAAGCGGTGGAAGTGCGTCCGCATCTTGTCCGCGAAGGGCAGGCTCTCGTAGAAGGTATCGACGAGATAGGTCTTGCCGCGCCCCACGCCACCCCAGAAATACAGCCCCATGATGTCCGGGGTCCTGTCGACGGCGGCCGGCCGCGACGGCTTGCCGAACAATCGACGCACCTTGGAGCCAAGCCCGCCATTGCCCGTGACATCCTCGACCTTGTCAGGCGTCTGGCGCGGAGTACGCACCAGATCGTCATAAAGGCGCTGCAGGTGACGAACGGCATCTTCCTGGGCGGCATCGTAGGCAAAGTCATCACGCTTGAGGTCTGCCTGGTACTTCTCGAGGGGCGTAGGTGCTGGCATGGAGAAACCCGGTGCAGGCCAGATTCAGCACTGGGCTGCATCTGGCGCGAAGTGAAACGAGGTCACGCCTGCGCCAGCATGGCTGACAATCAGGCAAGAACGAAATTGCGCGGCATTATACGCCCTGAGTGCAATTTTACCCACCACACCTGACGGGAAGTCCTGCTTCCCAGGCCCTTCAGTGCCATGACGCGCCTCGATGGCGAATGGCGCCCTTGCTTCGGGGCGACCAAGGTCTCTCTCATGACGAATTGACGTGACGCGCCAACCCATCGATATAATGGAGTGCGTACGCTTTTGAAATACAGGCACTCTTTGCCTCATGGCCAGCGTCGCTGGACACACTGCAAGAGTCTGGACATTGGCAGCACATCATCGTGATGGCCTGCCCCGGCGGTGAAGATCACCGCAGTCGTGACACAAGGAGAGCGACGTGAACGAGAGCAATATTGACTGGATCCTGGCCATCGCCTGTTTTCTGGCTGGCATCGGTATCGGCGCCTTGTGCTACCACCTCCTGAATGCCAACGTGGCCCGCAATCAGAAGACCCGCCAGAAGCTGGCGGAGCGTGAGCTGGAACTGACCCAGTTCCGTGACGCCCTGAATGATCATTTCTCCAAGGCCAGTGATCTGACGGATCAGATCCAACGTGCCGGCAACGAGCTGCGCCAGCACCTGGCCAGCGGTGCCTCTTCACTGTGCGATGACAGCCAGCTCAAGCGCCGCCTGCTGGATACTGACACCACGCTTGAAGAAGACATGGGCGAGAAGGTCGACCTGCCACGTGACTATGCCGACAATCGCGGCACGCTGTCAGAGGATTTCGGTCTCAAGCCACAACCCGCGGAAGGCGAAGCGCAGAGCGCCAACCCGCCGCGCATCTGAGCAACCTCCGCCTGCCGTGAGTTCCCTCACGGCCATTGGACACGACAACGGCCACCTTCCAGGGGTGGCCGTTGTCGTTGGCAAGGATCACTCAGGCCGTCACAGGGCGACCATGAGCTGACTCAAGCAGGGTTGTCGATATCCACGAAGCGATGCTCGACGCCATGCTCGGCCGCCAGCCACTCGCCCAGCGCCCGAACCCCATCGCGCTCGGTCGCATGATGCCCTGCCGCCAGGTAGGTCACCCCCTCTTCGCGCGCACTGTGCGTGGTCCGCTCCGAGATCTCACCGGACAGGAAGGCATCGACTCCCGCCTCGATGGCCAGACCGATATAGTCCTGCGCCCCTCCCGTGCACCAGGCAATGCGCTTGATCGGCCGATCATGCCCGGCGATCACGAGCACCTCTCGCCCCAGACGGCGACTGAACTCGGCCCCCAACGCGGCACTGTCCAGCTCACCGCCTGCCGCAAGCTCATCTGCGAGACGCCCGACATGCACCAGTCCACGCCCGGGGACGCCATCCAGGCATCCTTCACTGACCAACCCCAGGCGCTCGGCCAGCTGGACATTGTTGCCCAGCGTCGGATGGGCATCCAGCGGCAGGTGATACGCCGCCAGATTGATGTCGTTCGCCAGCAGTGTCTTGAGACGACGGCGCTTCATGCCCGTGATCCGAGCGGGTTCGTTCTTCCAGAAATAGCCGTGATGCACCAGCACCATATCCGCCTGCCATGCCACGGCTTCATCCAGCAGCGCCTGATTGGCGGTAACGCCCGTCAACACTCTGCGGACCTCGCGCCGCCCCTCGACCTGAAGTCCATTGACGGTGTAATCCTTGAAGGCCTGCGCCTCCAGACAGCCATCCAGCGCCTCGACCAGCACGTCACGATCAGCCATTGAGCCTCCAGCAGTCAGATTCATCGAGTGTTACACTGGCTGCCATTGTAACGGCGCAGCCTCACCATGTAAGCGCATGGCAGCTTCGCCGGGTACCGAGACATGGGTGACACGTCTTGAGCACGTCATCAATCTTCCTCTTCACCCTCCGCCTGCCAGCAGCAACCCTGCGGATGCCGACCGCCCCACGGCGGTTGCCCTCAGGAAAGCTGACGGCCCGGCAGGACCACGGATCATTCACCAGGACTCCTGATGCCTCAGACGCGACGCCCCCTTCGCAGTTCATTGCTCCCCCTTCTCTGGCCAGTGGTCACCGGGGTATTGCTTGCCATCGTGGTGCTGGATCGCTTCCCTGAACTTGGACATTCCGAGCCGGCGCCCGAGGTTGGCCAACAGGGCGGCCAACAGGGCGGCGCGATCGTCTCTCGAGATCAGCAGGTGTTGCCATCTCCCGCCTTGACCCTCTCCGCCGAACAGCGCGAGGAATCCGCCAATCCGGTACTGCGCGAAGCGCCGCCACTGCAGCGCAACAGCGGGCCGGCCAGCTACCAGACCGCCGTGGACGCCGCCGCCCCCGCCGTCGTCAACATCTACTCCTCGCGCAAGATCGAGGACGACAGCAAGCACCCGCTGATGTCCGACCCCTTCTTCAACCAGTTCTACGGGGAAAATGCCTTGCGCAGCCAGCGCATGCTGTCGAGCCTGGGCTCCGGCGTCATTCTCTCGAGCGACGGCTATATCCTGACCAACAACCATGTCATTCAGGGCGCGGACCAGATACAGGTCGCCCTGCGTGATGGCCGCGAGACACTGGCCAAGGTGGTCGGGGTCGACCCCGAATCCGATCTCGCGGCGCTGAAGATCGATCTTGAAGACCTGCCGACGGTGGCGATCGCCGACTCGACCCAGGTCCACGTCGGGGATGTCTCGCTGGCCATCGGCAACCCCTTCGGCGTCGGTCAGACCGTCACCATGGGCATCATCTCGGCCACCGGACGCAACCATCTTGGCCTGAATGCCTACGAGGACTTCATCCAGACCGATGCCGCGATCAATCCCGGCAACTCCGGTGGAGCGTTGATCAATACCGATGGCTCACTGGTCGGCATCAATACTGCCATCTACTCCCGCTCCGGTGGCTCGCAGGGCATCGGTTTCGCCATCCCCGCCAACCTGGCACGTGACATCCTCGAATCACTGGTCGATCACGGCCGGGTGATTCGCGGCTGGCTGGGCCTGGAAGTCCAGGAGCTGACGCCGTCGCTGGCGCACTCCTTCGGCTTGAGCGCTCCGCAAGGCGTGGTGGTCGCCGCCGTGCTGCGTGATGGCCCCGCGGCGCAGGCCGGCCTGCGTCCCGGTGACATCCTGACGGCAGTCGCCGGCAAGCGCCTGATCGATGCGCGCCTTGCCATGGCCGACATCGCCGCGGTCAAGCCGGGCGACACCCTGCAACTCAATCTGTTGCGGGATGGCAAGCCCATGGAGGTCAGCGTCAAGGTCGGTGAGCGGCCGATTCCCGACAGCACGCCCTCTCCTGCCGCCGCAGCTCCGGGCGTCTCATCCCCCGGCTGACAATGGTCGCCGGACTGGCAAACGGCTTTCACGCAAGAACCAGAGCCAGAAAAGCCCGCCACGGAAACCGTGGCGGGCTTTTTCATGCTCATGAACTACACCATGCTCATGAACTACACCATGCTCATGAACTTCACCATGCTCACTCGATGATGCGATTCTCGGCACTACGGGCGTGAGCGGTCAGCGACTCACCCCGCGCCAGCACCGATGCGGTACGCCCGAGGATAGAGGCACCTTCGGCCGAGCACTGGATCAACGAGGAGCGCTTCTGGAAGTCATAGACCCCCAGCGGCGAGGAGAAGCGCGCGGTACCGGACGTCGGCAGCACGTGATTCGGGCCGGCACAGTAATCGCCCAGTGCCTCGGAGGTGTGGGAGCCCATGAAGATGGCGCCCGCATGGCGGACACCTTCGACCCACGCTTCCGGATCCGCCACCGACAGCTCCAGGTGCTCCGGCGCGATACGGTTGGTCAGTTCCAGCGCCTGCTCCGGCCCGCTGACGCGAATCAGGGCGCCACGCTCGCGCAGCGAGGTCTTGATGATCTCGGCACGCTCCATGGTCGGCGCGAGACGTTCGATTGACGCCTCGACCGCAGCGAGGTGCTCATCATCCCAGCTGATCAGGATCGCCTGGGCATCCTCGTCATGCTCGGCCTGCGAGAACAGGTCCATCGCCAGCCAGTCCGGATCGGTCACGCCATCGCTGACCACCAGAATCTCGGACGGTCCGGCGATCATGTCGATGCCGACCTGACCGAACACCGCCCGCTTGGCAGTGGCCACATAGATGTTGCCGGGACCGACGATCTTGTCGACGCGCGGCACCGTCTCGGTGCCATAGGCCAGTGCCGCGACGGCCTGGGCGCCGCCGATGGTGAAGACCCGATCGATACCCGCCAGGTGAGCCGCGGCCAGCACCAGTTCATTGACCACGCCATCGGGGGTCGGCACGACCATGATAATCTCGCGCACACCGGCGACATGCGCGGGGATCGCGTTCATCAGCACGGAAGAGGGATAGGCGGCCTTGCCTCCCGGGACATAGATGCCAGCGCGATCCAGCGGCGTGACCTTCTGCCCCAGCAAGCTGCCATGCTCATCCTTGAAGGACCAGCTTTCCGGCTTCTGATGCTCGTGATAGACGCGCACACGCTCCGCCGCGACCGCCAGCGCCTCGCGCTGATCCGCCGGCAGATCGGCGTAGGCCTTTGCCAGACGTTCGGCGTCGATCACCAGCTCCGACATGCTGGAGACACTCAGACGGTCGAAGCGATTGGAAAACTCCACCAGCGCGGCATCGCCTTCCTGCTTGACGCGCGAAAGGATGTCGGTGACACGATGCTGTACCTCGGCATCGGACACCCCCTCCCAGGCCAGCAATGCATCCAGACGGGCAGTGAAATCGGTATCGCGGCTATCGAGCCGGTTGATCAGGGTATCCATGCGAACCTCTTGTCATGTCATTGGCAGTGAGGGCTGAGCCGGACGGGCGCTGCTGCCAGATCGTCTCTGCGATCTTGAGTGATGTCGTTGCTGACGAGTCCCGCCGCGTGACACGAGGCCGGGACCTGGTCATTCATGCGTCGCGACGTGCTTCCACCGCCTGACGCAGGCGGTCGATCAACGGCTTGAGGCGATCATGTTTCATGGTCATGGCAGCCTTGTTGACCACCAGACGCGTGCTGATGTCGGTGATCAGCTCACGCGGCTCCATGCCATTGGCACGCAGGGTATTGCCGGTATCGACGATATCGACGATCTCATCGGCCAGATTCATCAACGGGGCCAGCTCCATCGCGCCATACAGCTTGATGACTTCGGCTTGGATGCCCTGCTCCGCGTAGTAGCGACGCGCGACATCGACGAACTTGGTGGCGACGCGACGTCGCGCGCCCTGCTGCTGCTGACCGACGACCCCGGCCGTCATCAGACGGCAGGCCGCGATCTCCAGATCCAGAGGCTCATAGAGACCTTCGGCGCCATGCTCGAGCAGCACGTCCTTGCCGGCGATGCCCAGATCAGCCGCTCCCAGCTGCACATAGGTCGGCACATCGGTGGCGCGAATGATGACCAGCTTGACGTCAGGCAGATTGGTATCGAAGAGCAGCTTGCGGCTCTTGTCCAGATCTTCCAGCGGTTCGATGCCGGCATCCGCCAGCAGCGGCAGGGTTTCCTTGAGGATACGCCCCTTGGAAAGGGCGACGACCAGTTGCTTGCTCATGGGGTATTCGCCCGTGCTTGTGCGTAAGAATTCAGCAGACGCTGCCGACCTGCGATGGCCGGCAGCGCATGGAGGCAGGACTCGGCTCAACCGGCGGAGCGGCGGATGATCACGCCCAGCCCGGAGAGCTTCTCCTCGATGCATTCATAACCACGATCGATGTGGTAGATGCGATCCACCATGGTTTCGCCATCGGCGACGATGGCCGCGATCACCAGCGAGGCCGAGGCACGCAGGTCCGTGGCCATCACCGGAGCGCCCGACAGGCGCTCGGTACCGGTCACCACCGCCGTGTTGCCTTCCAGGGCGATGTGCGCGCCCATGCGGTTGAGCTCCTGCACGTGCATGAAGCGGTTCTCGAAGATGGTCTCGATCACGGTACCGGTGCCTTCGGCCACGGCATTCAGCGCCACGAACTGGGCCTGCATGTCCGTGGGGAATGCCGGATACGGCGCCGTACGGATATTGACCGCCTTCGGACGCTTGCCCTGCATGTCCAGCTCGATCCAGTCATCCCCCGTGGTGATGGTGGCACCGGCTTCTTCCAGCTTGGCAAGCACCGCATCGAGGGTATCGGCGCGCGTGCGGGTGACGCGCACCTTGCCACGCGAGGCCGCTGCCGCGACCAGGAAGGTGCCGGTCTCGATGCGATCAGGCATCACGGAGTATTCGCAACCGTGCAGTCTCTCGACCCCTTCGATGACGATGGTATCGGTGCCGTGGCCGGTGATCCTGGCGCCCATGGCGATCAGGCATTCGGCCAGATCGACGACTTCCGGCTCGCGTGCCGCGTTCTCCAGCACGGTACGCCCATCGGCCAGGGTCGCGGCCATCAGCAGATTCTCGGTACCCGTGACGGTCACCACGTCAAAGACGATGCGAGCGCCCTTGAGGCGGCCACCCGGCGCCTTGGCACGGATGTAGCCGTTCTCGACCGAGATCTCCGCGCCCATGGCTTCCAGGCCACGGATGTGCAGATCCACCGGGCGCGAGCCGATGGCGCAACCGCCCGGCAACGAGACTTCGGCACTGCCGAAGTGAGCCAGCAGCGGGCCCAGCACCAGGATCGAGGCGCGCATCTTCTTGACCAGCTCGTAGGGCGCATGACAGTGCTCGACCTTGGAGCCGTCCAACTGCACGGTCATGTTGTCGCCCATCACCGGCTCGACTCCCATGCGCCCGAGCAGTTCCAGGCTGGTGGTGATGTCTTGCAGGTGCGGCAGATTGCTGATGGTCACGGGACCTTCGGACAGCAGTGTCGCTGCCAGGATGGGCAGGGCCGAATTCTTGGCACCACTGGCCCAGACTTCCCCGTTGACCGGCCCGTTGCCGGTGATAATCAGCTTGTCCATGAAATGTTCCGATCAGCTCTGGGCGTTGCCGACGGCAGCATCGTACTGCGCCGGGGTATAGGTACGAATGCTGATGGCGTGAAGCGCGCCAGAGCGAATCTCGTCATTGAGTGCGGCGTAGACCAACTGCTGGGCCTTGACGCGACTGAGGTCAGCGAAGACCTCGCCCACGGCGACGACCTGGAAGTTGCATCCTTCACCCTGGATATGAAAATCGACGTTCTCGATTCGAGCCTCGAGCAGGGCCTTGACATCATTCGGTTGCATGACGGGCGATGACTCCTTCGCGGTACATGTCCGGGCCAGGCACATTACGCTGCGCTTCGACCTGGGCGATATGACCGCACATGGTAATCAAAAGCGCGCGGGAACGCGATTGGCGGCAGCCTCCTGCCTCCCACGTTCCCGCGCGCAGTGGTGGTGATCGAGCGGCTGGGCAGCCCGGCCGGAGCACGATCAGACAGCATCGACCTCAGGGCGAGGCGCCGAATCCGACGCCTGACCCGTGGCCTCCAGTCCCGGCAACAGGACATCGAGGCCAGAGACGGAGGCCAGACGCTTGAGCGCAGGCGATAGACGCAGATGCGTGACATGCCCCGAATGGCGCGCCAGATGACGCTGCCACTCCAGCAGGACACTCAACGTGGCGGTGCTTGCGCCACCGACGCCACAGAGATCGATCTCGATGCCCTCTGCATGCTGCCCGAGCCACTTGCAGCCCACTTCGGCGAGCTCGGAGGCGTGATCGAAATCCGGCTGACCGCTCAGCGTCAGGCAGCCATCGCCGGCGCTCAGGGTCACGTCATCATCATCGAAGAGTGTTTTCATGGTCATATCGCCAGTGGTCAGGCTCAGCTGTCGCTGTCGCCCGCGCTCTCCCCGCTGTCCTTTTCCAGGTCGACATCCGGCTGCCAGCCCTTGATGACGGCATCGATATCACGGCCATTGTCACGCATGGCCTGGTCGAACTGATTGCGGAAGGTCAGGCCCAGATTGACGCCATTGACGATCACGTTGACCACTTTCCACTCGTCATTGCGCAGACGCATGGAATAGGCCACCGGGTACACCTTGCCCTTGGTGTCGATCACGTCCATGTAGACGGTGTCCTGATCTTCATAACGACGCTCGCCTTCACTGTCCTTCACTTCGAGCTTGGCATAGTCAAAGCTCACCAGGCCCTTCGCGTAGGTACCGATCAGGGTGTCATGGAAGACCTTGGAGAATTCGGTACGCTGTTCCGGAGAGGCACCCTTGAAGTACTTGCCCATCACGCTTGCCGCGATGTAGCGGTAATCCACGACCGGCTCGAGGGAGTTGTCGACCAGCGCTTCCAGCTCGTCGACGTGATCCTTGTAATAGCTTTCGCGGCTGTCGATCTTGGTGGTCAGGCCTTCGACGGTATCACGCAGCAGCACGTCCGGCTCCTGGGAAGCGGCAGAGGCCAGCGGGCTCATCGCCATCATGGCAGACAGGCTCAATACGCTCAGTGGACGAATCAGCTGCTTGAGGATATGGGTCATCGGATTTGCTCCTTGAAAATGTGCATCGCGCCAACGGCGAGTCAGGCCTGCGTCAGCTCTTCGAGAAATTGGAGACGAACTGCTGAATCAACTCTTCCAGTACCAGTGCCGACTGGGTATCCCGGATGGTGTCGCCATCCTCCAGCGTTTCCGGATCCCCCCCGGTGGTCAGGCCGACATATTGCTCGCCCAGCAGACCGGAGGTCAGGATGGCAGCCGTGGTGTCCTTGCTCAACTTGCCCTTGAGGCTGCTGTCCAGCTTCATCGTGACACGGGCGTCAAACCACTTGGGATCCAGCTCGATCTTCTCGACGCTGCCGATCGCCACGCCCGCCATGGTCACCTTGGACCGCGGCTTGAGGCTTCCTATCCCTGAAAAGTTGGCATTGAGCACGAAGGTGTCATCCGCCTGCTGGAAGGTGACGCCACTGACGCGCAGCCCGAGGAACACCATGCCCAGAAAACCGGCAAGTACGAACAGGCCCACGCCGAACTCGACCATGCGGGTACGTTTCATCCAATATCTCCAAACATGACGGCTGTGAGGACGAAATCGAGTCCCAGCACCGCCAGCGACGAATAAACCACAGTACGTGTGGTCGCGCGTGAAATGCCTTCCGAGGTCGGGATCAGGTCATAGCCCTGGAAGACAGCGATCCAGCTCACCACCAGCCCGAAGACCAGTGACTTGACGACGCCGTTCATGACATCCCCGACGAAGTCGACATTCGATTGCATGCTGCTCCAGTAGGCCCCTTCGTAGATGCCGAGCCAATCGACACCCACGAGCTTGCCACCCAGAATCCCCACGACGCTGAAGCCGATGGTCAACAGCGGCAGGGACACGAAACCGGCCCACAGCCGCGGAGCGACGATCCGCTTGAGGGGATCCACGCCGATCATTTCCATGCTGGTGAGCTGCTCGGTCGCCTTCATCAGGCCGATCTCGGCCGTCAGGGCAGAGCCGGCGCGCCCGGCGAACAGCAGCGCCGCCACGACCGGGGCCAGCTCGCGCAGCAGCGACAGCGACACCATCTGGCCAAGCGCCTCCTCAGCACCGAACCCGACCAGAATGGTATAGCCCTGCAAGGCCAGCACCATGCCGATGAACAACCCCGACACCAGCACGATCGCCAGTGACAGCACGCCGACGAAGTGCATCTGACGCACCCAGAGGGAGAACCCCTCACGGGATGGCAGGCCGACGCCCGCCTGCGCCAGCAGCATGCCGGCGCGTCCGATGGCAGAGATCACCTCGATGGTGCTGCGCCCCAGCGAGGTGATGGCCCCCAGCGGGCCACGATTCAGACCGCTCATGCTGATTGCCCTCTCTGTGAAGTGCCACTGGCCGCTTCTCTGCCATCGAGAATGTCGCCGGCGAAATCCGGCGCGGGATAGTGGAACGGCACCGGTCCATCCGGCTTGCCGTGGATGAACTGGGCCACGCGCGGGTCCGCCTCGGCGTTTAGGGCTTGTGGCGTGCCCTGCGCCATGACCTTGCCATCGGCGATCACATAGACGTAATCGGCGATGGTCAGCGTCTCCTTGATATCGTGAGAGACCACCACCGCCGTCATGCCCAGCGCATCGTTGAGGCGACGGATCAGATTGACCAGCACGCCCATCGAGATGGGGTCCTGACCGGCGAAGGGCTCGTCGTACATGATCAGGTCCGGATCCAGTGCGATGGCGCGTGCCAGCGCGACACGCCGCGTCATGCCACCGGAGAGCTCGGCGGGCATCAGTTCACGCGCCCCACGCAGCCCGACGGACTCGAGCTTGATCAGCACGATGTCGCGGATCATCGCCTCGGGGAGATTGGTATGGACTCGCAACGGGAAGGCCACGTTCTCGAACACGCTGAGATCCGAGAACAGCGCACCACTCTGGAACAGCATGCCCATGCGACGCCGCATGCGGAACAGCTCGCGCCGCGACAGGGCATGCACATGGTGACCGGCGATATCCACACGCCCGGCGGACGGGGTCAACTGCCCCCCGATCAGCTTGAGCAGCGTCGTCTTGCCGGTACCGGAGGGCCCCATGATGGCGGTGATCTTGCCACGCGGAATCTTCAGGTCTATCCCGGAGAAGATCTCGCGCTCTCCACGGGTGAAACGCAGGCCTTCGACACGAATCAATGCGTCGTCGAGGTCGATGTCAGCGGAGCCACGGCGAGAGGATGGCGATGCATCAGCGCCGGCCGCAGCGGTCGCTGTAGCAGCCTGACCGGGTAATTCAGTCATAGAAGCATCCGCTGTGAGGGAGTCACGACACTGGCCATGGGCAATCCGTCGCCTGGCACTGTGCCGCGAGTCCGAATCTTGGAGTTCATGGATCACGTCATTCGGGAATCAAGTTAGTTAGCGAACATCGTATCCGAACCCGCCCCCTCACTACCAGTCCGTTGCAGGGTCCATCGCATCCCGCAGATGCGATCCCTTGCCTTGCAATGCCTTGGGGGGATGCGTTTAATGGCGCGGTCACTGGCGACAAGCCGCTGCCCTGCCTCCTGCCCCGAGAGTTCCGATGCTATATCCCATCCTCGCTGTCATCCTTGGCCTGATAGGTCTTGTCTGGAGCGCCGATCGCTTCGTCGAAGGCGCCGCCGCTACCGCATGGCGAGCTGGCATGAGCAAGCTGCTCATCGGAATGACCATCGTCTCCATCGGCACTTCGGCGCCGGAGATCGTGGTCTCGATCATGGCCTCACTTGACGGCACCCCCGACATCGCCACCGGCAATGCTCTGGGGTCCAACATCGCCAACATCGGTCTGGTGCTGGGCGTCACGGCGCTCATCGCTCCCATCCCGGTGCATTTCGGCCTGGTGCGCCGTGAACTGCCGCTGCTGCTGGCCGCGACGGCACTGGGGGGCTATGCCCTCTCCAACAGCGGGCTCGAGCGTCTGGATGGCATCCTGCTGCTGGCACTGCTGGTGTTCACGCTTGTCTGGCTGTTCAAGGTCGACTCGCCGAGTGACGCCGAGAGTCAGGATGACGTCCCCGAGATGAGCGCCGGACGCGCCATCTTCTGGCTGCTCTTCGGTCTGGCGGTGTTGATCGCCAGCTCACGCGCGCTGGTCTGGGGCGCCACCGATATCGCCCAGGCACTCGGCGTCCCCGAACTGATCATCGGGCTGACCGTCATCGCCATCGGCACCAGCCTGCCGGAGCTCGCGGCCAGCGTGGCCAGCGCACTCAAGCGCCATCACGACATCGCCATCGGCAACGTCATCGGCTCCAACCTCTTCAACATCCTGGCCGTCCTGCCGGTACCGGGCCTGCTGGCACCGGGACCGGTGGATGGCAGCGCCATCAGTCGCGACTACCCGGTGATGCTCGGCCTGACCCTGATGCTGGCCGCCCTGCTCATCTGGCAGCGTCGCGGGCGCATCGGCCGTGGTCCGGGGCTGGTGCTGCTGGCCTGCTACCTCGGCTACACGGCCTGGCTTGCCATCAGCCTGACTCGCTGACGCCTATGGGCGGACAGGCCGGAACGATCAGGCCATCCGCCCCGTGTCAGCATCACGCCCGAGCCGTTGCAGCGCGTGAGTGACGCCTCTCTCACGTACCTTGAGTCCTGGCCACACACAGGCAACAATCTGAACATGACCAAGTCCTCCAGAATCCAGCCCGCCACCTCCGACATGTCTTCCACTGCCGATGATTCGCCCTCCAGCGGCCGCGATCACGCCGCCATGCAGGCGGATTTCCGCGCCAGCGCCCGACGCACCTTCGCGATCGAGGGCGCCGCCATCGCGGCACTGGAGCACCAGCTGGATGCAGAGTTCGATCGTGCCTGCCAGCTGATGATGGCGACCAAGGGCCGGGTGATCGTCACCGGCATGGGGAAATCCGGCCATATCGCCAGCAAGATCGCGGCGACTCTGGCCAGCACCGGCACGCCGGCGTTCTTCGTGCATCCCGGCGAAGCCAGCCATGGGGATCTCGGCATGATCACCTCGTCGGACACGGTGCTGGCACTGTCCAATTCCGGTGAAACCGCCGAAGTCACCGCCCTGCTGCCACTGCTCAAGCGCATGGGGACGCCGCTGGTCTCGATGACCGGCAAGCCCGGCTCGACGCTCGCGCGTGATGCAGACGCACACCTGGACACCAGCGTCGCCCAGGAGGCCTGTCCGCTGAACCTGGCACCGACGGCCTCCACGACCGCCGCACTGGTGATGGGGGATGCGCTGGCCGTGGCACTGCTGGAAGCCCGCGGCTTCACCGCCGAGGAGTTCGCACTCTCTCATCCCGGTGGCAGCCTTGGGCGGCGACTGCTGCTGCGCGTCCAGGACGTCATGCATCAAGGCGATGCCCTGCCACGCGTGGCGCTGGGCAGCCCGCTGCGCGATGCGCTGCTCGAGATCACCCGCCAGGGCATGGGGTTCACCTGCGTGATCGACGAGGACGAGCATCTGGTCGGCGTCTATACCGACGGGGATCTGCGCCGCACCCTGGATCAGCACGGCGATCTGCGTGCGCTCAAGGTCGATGACGTCATGACGCGCGGTGGCAAGACCATCCGTTCCAGCATGCTGGCCGCCGAGGCGGTGCGCATCATGGAAGAAAACCGCATCAGCGTTCTGGTAGTCTGTGACGAGGATGAGCACCCGATCGGCGCCATCCACATGCACGGCCTGCTGGCCAGCGGCGTGATCTGAACTCCCCCGCGGGATTGCTGTCTCTGCACGACAGTCCCGTGAGTCTGGCGAAGGCAGCACGCAGCCGTTGGCAGCCGTCGCCTACAGGAATGCGTCACGCATGCACGGAATGCGAGGAGAAAGACCATGAATGACATCACTTCCCTGGCGGAGGACTACCCCCAGGACATCATCGACCGCTCACGTCGCGTGCGCCTGCTGGCGCTGGATGTGGACGGCGTGCTGACGGACAACCGGCTGCACTACGATGCCAATGGCGTGGAAACCAAGAGCTTCCATGTCCAGGATGGCCACGGCCTCAAGCTGATCCTGCGCAGCGGTATCCGGGTCGCCTTGATCACGGGTCGCAGCTCGCCGATGGTGGAACGTCGCGCCAAGGAGCTGGGTATCCAGGACGTCATTCAGGGCCGCGAGGACAAGCTGGTCGCGCTGACCAACCTGTGTCGCGAGCACGATATCGCACTGGATGACGTGGCCTACTGCGGAGATGACCTGCCGGATCGCGAAGCCATCCGTCGCGTCGGTCTGGGGGTCAGCGTTCCCAACGCCATGCCCTATGTGATGAGCGAAGCCAACTGGGTGACCACGCGTCAGGGCGGTGATGGTGCCGTGCGCGAGATCTGTGATCTGCTGCTCAAGGCACAGGGCCACTGGGCCTCGGTGCTGGATACCTATCTGCAGGAGTCGCGCGCCTGATGCCACGTCTGCCCCGTCCCTCTCCGCGCCTGTGGCTGATGCTGCTGCTCCTGCTGGTCGGCGGCGTCATGGCCCTGATCGAGCAGCGCAACAGTCTGGAGTCGACAGTGGATGTCGACGCCAGCAGTGATGAGCCGGATTACTATCTCGAGGGGGCTGACATGACGCGCTTCGATGCGCGGGGAGTGTCGATCCAGTCGATGACCTCCCCGCACATCGAACACACGCCAGGCGATGACGTGACGCGTGCGCAGGCACCGAAGATCCGTACCAACGACAGCGAAGACCGTCGCTGGTACGCCACGGGTGACAGTGGCGTGTTGAGCGCCGGCGGCGACACCTTCACCCTCGAGGGCAATGCCAGACTGCGCCAGCCTTCGGATGCCTGGACACTGGACACCGACGTGCTGCATTACAGTCGTGAGCAGAACCGTGCCTGGAGTGACGTGCCGGTGGTGATCACCCAGAATGGTCAACGCGTCGAGAGTGACCGATTCAGCGCTGACCTCTCTCAGGATTCCGCCCAGCTGGAAGGCCGCGTCCGCAGTACCCTGCAACCCGGCAAGGGCAAGAGCGATGCCGCCCGGGAAGCCGAGACTCTCGACACCGGCAATGACACCACCCGTGACGATGATGGCCGCGTCTCCAGCACCTTCGATGCCGCACCGGCCCAGGATCAGTGAGCGCGCCCCTGCATGCGCCGAATCCTCTCTCCCCGATTTCCGCTTCACGATGGCCTGAGTGATCGTGAAGCCTTACCAGTTCTGCCAAGGAGCACTCCATGACTTCAACGACTCTCACGCCCTTGACGGTCTGGCGCCAGACACTCAGACCCGGTGTCATGGCCCTTGGCCTGGCACTTGGCATGACGACGCTTTCCCCGACCGCACTAGCGCTGGACAGCGATGCCAACCAGCCGATCAACATTGCCGCCGACTCACTGTCACTGGATGACAAGGCCGGCACGGCCACCTATACCGGTCGCGTGGAAATGCGCCAGGGCAGCATGAAGCTGGATGCCGCGCGCGTGGACATCAGTCGCGCCGACAGCGGCGAGATCTCCCTCGTCAAGGCCACCGGCCAGCGCGCCTACATGGAGCAGAAACCCGATACCGACGAGCGACTGGTCAAGGGCTGGGCGAATACCATTCGCTACCACGCGCTGGAGCGCCGGGTGGAACTGGTCGGCGATGCCCGTCTGGAGAAAGGCGACGACACCTTCGAAGGCGGCTACGTGGAATACTTCCTGGACAAGCGCCAGGTCAATGCCAGCAATGGCACCGATGCCTCATCCTCCGAGGGGTCACGCGTCCACATGACCCTGACGCCACGTGGCGCCAATGCCAGCAAGGACCAATGAGCATGACTGCTGCCAGCCCACGTACCCTCAGCGCTCGTCATCTGGCCAAGGCCTACAAGGGTCGCAAGGTCGTCAAGGACATCTCGCTGGAAATCCGCCAGGGTGACATCGTAGGCCTGCTGGGCCCCAACGGGGCCGGCAAGACGACCTCGTTCTACATGATCGTCGGCCTCGTGCGCTCGGATGCCGGTAGCGTGACCATCGATGACCACGACCTGTCCGGCGCCGCCATGCATCAGCGGGCTCGCGCCGGCATCGGCTATCTGCCCCAGGAAGCCTCGATCTTCCGCAAGCTCTCGGTATCCGACAACATCATGGCGATCCTCGAGACGCGCAAGGACCTGGATCGCAACGGACGCAAGGCACGCCTGGAGGAGCTGCTCAACGAGTTCAGCATCACGCATATTCGTGACAGTGCCGGCATGAGCCTTTCCGGCGGGGAGCGCCGCCGCGTGGAGATCGCTCGCGCACTGGCCACCGAGCCGGACTTCGTGCTGCTCGATGAGCCGTTTGCTGGCGTGGACCCCATCTCGGTGGGCGAGATCAAGAGCATCGTGCGCCAGCTGCGTGACCGCGGCATCGGGGTGCTCATCACCGATCACAACGTGCGCGAGACACTCGACATCTGCGATACCGCCTACATCGTGGGCGATGGCCAGATCATCGCGCATGGCGACGCCGACACCATCCTCGCCAACCAGCAAGTGCGTGATGTCTACCTGGGCCATGAGTTCAAGCTCTAGCCCGAGAGTGCCGTCAGCCTGGTAAGAGCCGTCAGCCTGGTAAGAGCCGTCAGCCTGACGAGAGCCGTCCGACCTCTTCTGCTCTCACCAGCACCCTCCAGCACCCGCCACTTCCTGCTTCACTGTCGGGGCCTCGTTCCCCGCCCCCTCACGCAAGCGCCTCGACATGCGCTTGCGTGATCTCCCCGTGAACCCTCCTGCTCTGCCACACCTCACTCGAATGCATGACGTCCATACCACCTTGGTGGCAACATGGCATGCAAGTTGCTTGAATATTCTCGACTGCCCCTTGTCAGTGCCCCGACCCACGGTATAGCGTAGATGCACGTTCCTTTGCCGTGAATGACAGACCCCATGAAACCCACCTTGCAGCTTCGACTCGGCACTTCCCTGACAATGACCCCGCAACTTCAGCAAGCGATCCAGCTGCTGCAGTTGTCGACGCTGGACCTGCGTCAGGAGATACAGCAGGCGCTTGAGTCAAACCCCATGCTGGAGCTTGACGAGGAATACGAGTCGCTGGATGTCGCGGAGACACAGGACAAGAGCGAGATCTCCACCTCCGAGACCAACAGCGAGATTCCTGAAGAATACCCTCTCGACAGTGACTGGTCGGACCTCTACCAGGATCACGCAGGCAGTCTGACCAGTTCCGGCAGCGGAAGCTCGAGCGAGGACGGGCCGGACTTCGATCGCAACACCAGTGTCGAAAGCCTGCAGGACCATCTGCGCTGGCAGCTGGCGATGACGGACCTCGATGCGCGTGAACGCCAGATGGCGGAGAGTCTGATCGATGCGGTGGATGGGGCCGGCTACCTGAGCATGAGCCTGGACGAACTGGTCGATGGTCTGCGAGGTCAGGGACTGCCCGGCCTCAAGGCGTCGGAACTCGAGCAGGTCCTGCTGCGCCTTCAGCAGTTCGATCCCACCGGTGTGTTCGCTCGAGACCTGCGGGAATGCCTGCTGCTGCAGCTGGCCCTGCTGCCGGACGATCTGCCGCTGCTGGCCCAGGCCCGCCGTCTGGTGCGGCAATTCCTCGAGGCACTGGGCAATGACGATCGCAAGCTGCTCAAGCGTCGCCTGAGCCTGGATGATGATGAACTGGATCACGTCATTCGTCTGGTACGGGCGCTCGACCCGCGCCCGGCGTCCGCCTGGGGTGAGCCTGCCAGTGATTACGTCATCCCGGACCTGCTGGTCCGTCATACGCGTCACGGCTGGCAGGTCGAGCTCAACCCGGAAGCGCTGCCCAAGCTGCGTATCCAGCCGGAATATGCCGCCCTCATCAAGCGGGCCGACAAGTCCGCGGACAACACCTTCCTCAAGGACAACCTTCAGGAAGCCCGCTGGCTGATGAAGAGCCTGTCCTCACGCAATGACACCCTGCTCAAGGTGGGCCGCGAGATCATGGCGCGCCAGATCGACTTCCTCGAGCAGGGGGAAGAAGGCATGAAGCCGCTGATCCTCGCCAACATCGCGGAAGTGGTCGAGATGCACGAATCCACCATCTCGCGGGTGACCACCCAGAAATATATCCACACCCCGAGAGGCGTGTTCGAACTCAAGTTCTTCTTCTCGAGTCAGGTGGGTGGCAGCGGCAACGGTGACGCGCATTCCAGCACCGCGATCCGCGCGCGCATTCGCAAGCTGATCTCGGAAGAACCGGCGCGCAAGCCATTGTCCGACTCACGCCTGGTGGATCTGCTGGCCAGTGATGGCATCGAGGTAGCGCGCCGGACGGTCGCCAAGTATCGCGAGGCCATGGGCATCCCCTCCTCCAGCGAGCGCAAGCGCTTGGCGTGAGTCTCGACAACGGATACCCGCAGGCCAGCGGGCTCCACACGTCGGAGCGCTGAAGCTCGCCCCCTTGCACCTGCCATCCTGGCATCATCTGCCAATCGGTCGTCTGAATACCGGTTGGCAATGCCTGTCCTTGCGACTGCGTGAGTGACTTCACGCCCCCAATTGCCTATTTTTCCAGCCACTTTTCTCCAGAGTGCTTTCTTTTTCCCTCACATCCCACGGACAGATAGCCAGGGGTCGCCACCGACTCCTGCCACACGAACGTCGACGTAAATGCTGACATTGGCCACAAACGGCCGGTTTCTCGAGCCCCATTCCGTCCGTGATGCGAGGCGATGCTCATGAAGAACCTGCTGATATCCCTCGCTGGGTTGAAGACAAGCCTTGCGCCACGATGCAGCGCAGCGTTGATCTTTGTTCAAAGCTTGGGCATTGTCGGGGTAGACGCTCGGTACACCGGCACCGCCGCTCTCGCCAGCAGATGATCGCCACGAGACCATGGCCGGAGTCAGAAAGTGGCCGCGCGTTCAATCAGGGTTTGCTCGCAGTCAAAAAGGGTTACAATTCAAAGGCAACCCGCTGGATAAAGGAGCGTGTCCATGCAAGTGAATATCACCGGGCATCATGTGGAACTCACCGATCCTCTCCGCGATTATGTCAACGAGAAGCTCGCTCGCCTCGAACGGCATTACGACAACATCACCAATGTTCAGGTGACACTGTCGATCGAGAAGGAACGCCAACAGGCTGCCTGCACCCTGCACGCCGCTGGCGCCGACCTCCATGCCCTGGCAGAAGACCCCAACATGTACGCTGCCATCGACGCGCTCGCCGACAAGCTGGACCGCCAGCTGGTCAAACACAAGGAAAAGTCCCAGGCTCGCTCTCAGGGCACCGGGACCCGTTGACCTTCTGCCATGACACTTGATCAGATTCTTCCCCCCGAGCGCACGCTCTACGGCGTCCCCGGGGGGAGCAAGAAGCGGGTGCTGGAATTCTTCAGCACCTTCATTGCTCAGAACATTCCCAGCCTGGACAGCCAGGAAGTCTTCTCGCGCCTGATCGGGCGCGAGAGACTGGGTTCGACGGGTATCGGCCACGGCGTGGCCGTGCCACATGCACGCAGTCCACACTGCAAGACCCCCATCGCGGCGTTCATGAAGCTCGGTGACCCCATCGACTTTGACGCCATCGATGGCGAACCCATCGATCTGCTGTTCGTGCTGCTGGTCCCCGAGGAGGCAGATGACACCCATCTCACTCTGCTCGGCCAGGTGGCGGAACTGCTCAACTCGCCCACCAACCGGGCAGCATTGCGCCAGGCAGACAGCCAGCGAGCATTGTTCGATGCCCTGACCTCGGCCATCGCCGAATTGCCGGCGCGCTGAACCTGCAAGCCCGGACTCGCTCCGGGCTTGTCGCTGACTGGCCTCAGGCACCCTCCGCTTTCACCTCATGCTGACCTCGCCCTGGGAGAGCACTCCATGAAGATCGTGATCATCAGTGGTCGCTCCGGTTCCGGCAAATCGATTGCCCTCCAGGCGCTGGAAGACATTGGCTACTATGCCATCGACAATCTGCCCGGCATGCTGCTGGCACCATTGGTCGAGCAGCTGGAAAAGGACAGCCCCACCCGCCGGCGCATCGCGGTCTCCATTGACGCGCGCAACCTCCCCGATGCCCTGAGTCGCTTCCCTGAACTGCTCGACAGCGTTCGTCAGAGCGGCATGAATGTGCAGGTCGTCTACCTGACCACGGACTCCCGTGTCCTGCTCGAACGCTATTCCGCGACCCGCCGCCGTCATCCGCTGACCCGCGACAATGACCGCACGCTGGCCGAGGCCATCGAGATCGAGCAGCAGACACTGGCCCCGATTCGTCAGAAGGCGGATCTTGTCATCGACTCGACCAACCTCAGCGTGCATGACCTGCGCTCGCGCATCACCGAACAGGTCGCGCAGCACAGCTCTCGTCATCTGACACTCACCTTCGAGTCCTTCGGCTTCAAGCATGGCGTGCCGACCGATGCCGACATGGTGTTCGATGCCCGCTGCCTGCCCAACCCCTACTGGGACATCAATCTGCGCAGCGATACCGGTCGTGATGACAGCGTGGCGGAATTCCTGCAGCGCTACCCGGACGTCAAGGCAATGCAGGATGACATCGCCGGCTGGCTGGAACGCTGGCTGCCCGCCTATCAGGCCAGCAATCGCAGCTACCTGACCGTTTCGGTGGGCTGTACCGGTGGCCAGCATCGCAGCGTCTATCTCTGCGAGCAGCTGGCCGAACATTTCGCCAAGCAGCTTCCTGAGGTGCGTCTACGCCACCGGGAACTGGGGATCCATACGGCCCTGGCGATCAGCGATACCCGTCAGGAGTCACACGATGCCCAGTCGTGAACTGGTTCTGACCAACAAGCGCGGGCTGCATGCTCGCGCTGCCACCAAGCTGGTCAACTGCTGTGCGCCCTTCGAGGCCACGGTCATGGTCAGTCACGGTGAGCGACGCGCCAACGCGGCCAACGTCATGGCGCTGCTGATGCTGGCAGCCCCGTGTGGCACGGCGCTGATCATCGATGTCGAGGGCGAACAGGCAGATGAGGCCCTGTCTGCGATCGAGTCCCTGTTCGAGGCGCGCTTCGAAGAGGAAGAATGACGCCGCCGCACCCCGTCTGACATCCCCCGCCCGCCGGCTTTCTGCCACTTTTTCCGCGCTGATTGCCCTATCGATAAGAAACAGTGTTTTCTTTTGTCGACGCGCCCCCCTGCGCCAATGGTAGAATCAACGCTGTCCTTCATGTCGACAGGGGAAGCCGACAGATGAGCAAGACGTCACGCAAACTCAAGCCAAGACTTGATCGCCTGTCACAGGCACTGGAAAGTGGCGAGCTGGATCAGGCAAGGCGCATGCTGAATCGCGGCCTGGCACCGGTGGACGTGGCCCACTTGCTGGAATCCTCCCCCCCCAAGGAGCGCAACCTGCTCTGGGAGCTGGTCGACGCCGAACTTCAGGGCGATGTGCTCCAATACCTTGGCGAGGATATCCAGAGCGACTTCCTCAAGGACATGGATGCCGAGGACGTCCTGGCCGCCACCGAGAATCTGGAACCGGATGATGTCGCCGACATCCTCCAGCGGCTTCCGAATGCCGTGATTCTCGAAGTCCTCGACTCCATGGAGGCGCAGGAACGCCAGCGGGTCGAGACGGTGCTGTCCTATCCCGAGGACACTGCCGGCGGCTTGATGAATACGGACACCATCACCATCCGTCCGGACATCACCCTGGATGTCGTGTTGCGTTACATCCGCCGTCACGAGCGACTTCCCGATTCCACCGACACCCTGCTGGTCGTCTCGCGCCGCGATGAATTCATCGGCGCCCTGCCCATCAACCGCCTGCTGGTCTCTGACCCCGGTGTCACGGTGCGCGAGGTGATGGATACCGACAGCGTGGTGATTCCGGCATTGATGCCGGAGAGCGAGGTCGCCTCGCTGTTCGAGAAGCATGACCTGATCTCGGCGCCTGTCGTCGGCGGTGATGGCAATCTGCTCGGGCGCATCACCATCGATGACGTGGTCGACGTCATCCGCGGCGATGCCGAGCACCAGGTCATGTCGATGGCGGGGATGGACGAGGATGAAGATACCTTCTCCCCGGTGATGCGCACCTCCTGGCGTCGCGCCATCTGGCTTGGCATCAACCTGCTGACCGCCTTCATGGCGTCCGCCGTGATCGGGATGTTCGAGGGCACCATCCAGAAGATCACCGCGCTGGCGGTACTGATGCCCATCGTCGCCAGCATGGGCGGCATTGCCGGCTCACAGGCACTGACGGTACTGATTCGCGGCATCGCACTGGGACACGTCAAGAGTGGCAACGTGCGCTGGCTTCTCAAGCGCGAAATCATCGTCGCGGGGCTCAATGGCCTGCTGTGGGCGGTGGTGGTCGCCGGGATCGCCATCGTCTGGTTCGGTGATGTCCAGCTGGGGGCCATCATCGGTGCCGCCATCATGATCAATCTGTTGATCGCGGCCGTGACCGGGACATTGCTGCCGATACTGCTCAAGAAGCTCAATATCGACCCGGCCCTCTCCGGCAGCGTGATCCTGACCACCGTGACCGACGTGATCGGCTTCATGGCCTTCCTGGGCCTGGCGACCTGGCTCTATCTGTAATACGCCTGATGGATTCCAGTGACTGCTCCAGAAAACAACACGGCCGCTCCCAAGGGAGCGGCCGTGTTGTTTTCTGGACTCTCGCGCAGAGACAGAAGCGTCAGCGATCAGCCTTCCAGCTCATCGTCTTCACCTTCGGACATGCCGGCAACGGTCATGCCATCGATCAGCCAGCTGCCAGAGTGGATGCTGCCCCGGGTATCGACATCATCACCGACCGCCAGCAGATTGGCGGCCATGTCACGCAGATTGCCGGCGATCGTGAACTCCTCGACCGCGTGCTGGATCTCGCCATTCTCGACCCAGAAGCCCGAAGCGCCACGCGAGTAGTCACCGGTCACGCCGTTGACGCCCTGACCCATCAGCTCGGTCACCAGCACGCCGGTGCCCATCTGCTTGAGCATCTCGTCACGTGAGGTCAGCGGCGCGGTGATGCGCACGTTGCGCGCACCGCCCGCGTTGCCGGTGGTCTGCATGCCCAGACGACGAGCACTGTAGGCGCTCAGCATGTAACTCTGCACCTTGCCGTCGGCAAAGTAGACATTGTCACGCGTGGCGACACCGTCGTTGTCGAAGGCGGCACTCGACATGCCACCCACCTCACGCGGCTTCTCGCCGAGGGTGAACCAGTCAGGGAACAGCGGCTGACCCAGGCTGTCGCACAGGAAGCTGGACTCACGATACAGCGAGCCACCCGCGATGGCGGACAGATAGTGCCCTACCAGGCCTGCCGACATCTGCGGGTCGAACATGACCGGCATGCGCCCCGTCGCCACCTTGCGCGCGTTGAGGCGTGCCAGCGTGCGGCGCGCAGCCTCACGCCCCACATCCTCCGGGGAGCGCAGGTCGGCCGGGTTGCGCACGCTGGTGTAGTCATAGTCACGCTGCATGCCCTGTTCATCCCTGGCGATCAACATGCAGGACATCGAGTGTCGGCTGCCGCACTGACTGGCCAGGAAACCGTGGCTGTTGCCGTAGACCTGCACACCTTCCCCACTGGAGAAGCTGGCACCTTCGGATTGCGCGATGCCTTCCACTTCCAGTCCGGCACGCTCACACGCCAGCGCCAGATCCGTCGCATCATCGACGCTGATCGCCCAGGGGTGATGCGCCTGAAGGTCCGGGAAATCGGTGGCCATCAGTTCGGCCGGCGCCAATCCGGCAAAGCTGTCCTCGCCGGTGTAATGAGCGATGGAGACCGCTTTCTCGACCGCGGCACGAATCGAGTCGCTACCGGCGTCGGAAGAGGTCGCGCTGCCCTTGCGATTGCCCAGATACACGGTCACGCCGATCCCCTGGTCACGCGACAGCTCGACGGTTTCGACTTCTCCGTCACGCACCGAGATGCTGACGCCCTGATCGACGCTGGCGCCCACCTCACAGGCATCGGCTCCCAGACTGCGGGCCAGCTCGAGCGCTTCGCTGACGCGGCGCTCCAGCAGTTGTTGCTGAGCAACGGCATCAAAGGCCTGGCTCATGTTGTTCTCCTTCTGAGGAGACGGGGCGCTGGCAGTGCTATACTGCCGCAAATTTCCCCGACTCGTTGGAATTGGCATGCGTAAAGAAAGACCTGAGGAGCTCGTCGAGCGTCCCAGCAAATCCCAGATGAAGCGTGAAATGATCGAGCTTCAGGCCCTCGGCAAGAAGATCATCGACATGCCGGCCGGTCAGCGCGCCAAGTTCCCGCTCTCCGATGACATGCTGGCCGCCATCGATGAGTGCGGACGCATTCGCAGTCATGAAGGCCTGCGCCGTCACATGCAGTACGTCGGCAAGCTGATGCGCAAGGAAGACCTCGAGGCCATCAACGCCGTCTTCCAGAGCATGGAGCAGCAGAGCATCCGCCGGGATGCCTCCTTCCAGCGCCTGGAGCGCTGGCGCGATCGCCTGATCGAGGACGACGAAGCCTTCGTGATCTTCGTCGAGGACTACCCGGAGGTGGACCGCCAGGCACTGCGTCAGCTGATCCGCAATTCACGCGCCGAGCGTGATGCCGGCAAGCAGCCCAACAGCGCCAAGAAGCTCTTCAGGCTGCTGCGTGCCGAGCTCGATCTGTAATTCTGACACCTCACGCTTCATCGACGCCGCCGCGGCCCTGCCACGGCGGCGTCGTCATATCGCTTCTCTGCTGATCAAGCGCACCGGTTCATGACTGGGTGCCACCGACCGTCAGCTCATCGAGCTTCAGCGTCGGCTGGCCGACCCCGACCGGCACCGACTGACCGTCCTTGCCACAGACCCCGACCCCGGTATCCAGCTCGAGATCATTGCCGATCATCGAGACGCGGCCCATGGCTTCCGGGCCGTTGCCGATCAAGGTCGCGCCCTTGACCGGTGTGGTCACCTTGCCGTCCTCGATCAGATAGGCTTCGCTTGCGGAGAACACGAAGCGCCCGGAGGTGATGTCCACCTGGCCACCGCCGAAGCTGACCGCATAGAGGCCGCGCTTGACGCTCTTGATGATCTCCTGCGGGTCACGATCGCCACCCAGCATGTAGGTGTTGGTCATGCGGGGCATCGGCAGGTGCGCAAAGGACTCGCGACGCGCATTGCCCGTCGGCGCCATGCCCATCAGGCGGGCATTCAGCTTGTCCTGCATGTAACCGGTGAGGATGCCATCCTCGATCAGCGGCGTGTACTGACCCGGCGTGCCTTCATCGTCCACCGACAGCGAGCCACGGCGGTCCGCCAGCGTCGCATCGTCGACCACGGTGACGCCGCGCGCCGCGACCTGTTCACCCATGCGCCCCGCGAAGGCGGAGCTGCCCTTGCGGTTGAAATCCCCTTCCAGACCATGACCGACCGCTTCGTGCAGCAGCACGCCCGGCCAGCCATTGCCCAGCACCACCGGCATCTGCCCGGCGGGCGCATCGACGGCCTCGAGATTGACCAGTGCCTGACGCACGGCTTCCCGCGCGTAGCGCTCGGCGACGTTGTCGTCACGCAGACGGGTCAGCGGGAAGCGTCCGCCGCCACCGGCACTGCCACGCTCACGACGGCCATTGCGCACCGCGATCACGCTGATGTTGAAGCGCACCAGCGGACGCAGGTCCGCGGCCAGGGTGCCATCACTGGCACGCACCATCACCACCTCGTAAAGCGCCGACAGCGAGGCCGAGACCTGACTGATGGACGGGTCAAGGCTGCGGGCGATGCGGTCCGCTTCCTTGAGCAACGCGACCTTGTCCTCGGCACTCAGGCCATTGAGCGGGTCGATGCCGGAATAGAAGGACGGTGCCTCGGTGATGATCGAACGGGCGACCGTGCCATTGCTGCCACTGCGTGAGATGCCGGCGGCAGTGCGACCGGTGTCGGCAAGCGCGGCGGCATCGATCTGATTGGAATAGGCGAAGCCTGTCTTCTCTCCCGCCAGTGAGCGCACGCCGACGCCACCATCGATGTTGTAGCTGGCGTCCTTGACGACACCATCTTCCAGCACCCAGCTCTCCTGCCAGATACGCTGGAAGTAGAGGTCGGCATAGTCGGTACCCGGACCCATGGCATGTGCCAGGCCGGCATCCAGATCATCCAGGCTGAGTCCGCCCGGGGTCAGCAACAGGGCCGCGGCATCGTCGAGCACGCGACCGGAACTCGCATTTTGCGTCATTCGGCACTTTCCAGAGTAATGTTCGGGTCGCCCCAGGGGCCTGATACCCGATAGTGAATTTGCGTCACCTTGTCGATGAAGCGACCGAAGATCTTGTCGGCCACGAACAGCGCACCGCCCACGGCGGGGGCGCCTGCCAGCACGGCGGCCAACGGCAGGTTCTGACTGACCGGCACCGTGATGGCCATGTGTTGATCAAGGGTACCGCGAAGCAGGTCAACCTGCCCGTTGAGCGTCACGGTGGTGGACGGCGCCTCGATACGCAAGGGGCCATCGCTTTCCAGACGCCCCGCAAAGAGAGTCGCGGCGCCCCGCACCTTGTCGAAGGCCGTGCCCTTGTCGGTCACATCCGAGAAATCCAGCGACAGACGACGCAGCAGATTGTCGACGTTGACCAATCCCAATAGCCGCGCGGACGCCGAGCCGAGATTCAGGAAACGTCCGTCGTCCAGCTTGACCTCGAGCCGCCCGTTGGAGCGCGACAGCGCAAAGTCCTGCGGCGCCCCCGGCCAGGCCAGCTTGGCCTCGGCGCGTGCGCGCTCGGCCTCGATGCCGCGTGGCTGGGACAACCGCTCCAGCAGCCCGCCCAGATCGCTGCCATCCGCGGAAAGACGAGCGCGCGTCAGACTGTTGGCACCGGCATCCTCCCAGGTGATGTTGCCCTGGGCCGTCATGTCGCCCACGGTAATGGCGAGGGGGGACACCACCAGCCGTTGTTGATCCGACTGCCACTCTGCACTGATGGGCCCCAGCTGCTGCTCGCGCCAGATGAGACGTGCCAGGCGCAGGCTGCCTGCCGGCAGCTCGGCCAGCGCCGCTGGGTAGGGAGTCGGCTCGACCCCGGTGGCCACGGCCTCGGTGAAGTTGCTTGGCGCAGGCTCGGGGGTTTCCCGGGTCTGTGGCGGCCACAGCGCGTCGAGATCAAGATGATCGAGATCCAGAATCAACGGCCGCGCGGCCCCGGACTGCCAGACGAGCTCCCCACTGGCGAGCCTGCCCTCCAGAGTGGCCGCCAGCCCCAGCGCTTGCTGTTGAGAGCTCTGACGAGGCGCTGCCTCAAGCGTCATCGGGCCGGTACACCGATCCTGGATCATCAGACAATCGGTGGCAACGCGCAGCCGCGACAACTCGCTGAGTGCATCGCCACCGCTGCCACTGGCTCCATCATCGCCACTCGCGCCGGATAGCGCCCCGCCCCATGATGACCAGAGCTCAGGTGCCAGCGTCGGCGTCCGCCAGGCGATATCCCACCCCGTGCGGGACGGCCATTGCGGGTCGCTCGGCCAACGTTCCAGCCACAGCTGGCCGGTCATCGGCACCTTGCTGCCATCATCACGCGTATTGCCGCCTTGCCAGCGAGCGCGGGCACGATTGGCGAGCACGACATCGCCACCGCCCTCGGCGAGCCCGACCTCCACCGACAACGCCGCGGCTTCATCGCGCGCCTTGCCGAAGGGGGCCGGCAGATTGATGGCCGCGCCCTTGAGATCACTCGACAGCTGCAGGCTGGCTCCCTCCTCGGGCAGCATCAGACGCGCCTGATAATCGAACGTGCCGCCCAGCGCACGCGGGCTATCTCCCTGATTCAGTGCGGCACGGCTATCCTGCGCCGCATCACCGAGCAGCGTCTCGGGAGCCCCCAGCCAGCTCAGCACCGGTGCCAGCGGCGCCTGGCCACTGAAGGTCACCGCCCCCTTGCTGGCCGAATCCGCCTGACCGATATTGAGTGCCGCCTTGACCGCGCCACCGAACAGCTGCCCTGACAGGTCGCCGGTCAATTGCTCGCGCTGTCCTTCAGGACGCGCGGGGTCATGCACGAATGCCAGCGGGCCGCGAATGCCGGCGATCTCGATGCCCGGCCCGGGGAAGGCCAGGCTTGCCGCCTGCCTCTCACCGACCTTGCCCGTCACCTCCACCCGCGCCTGCTCGGCATCTTCAAGCGGTACGCGAATCTTCATGGCCGCCGCCACGGAGCCCTTGCCCTGCCACTCGGCCAGCAGCTCCGCAGTGTCCTCAAGCGGTGCATGCGAGAGCAGATCGAACAGCGCCTCGACACTGCCCGTGACATCCCCCTGGATATCCAGGATGTCATCGTGCATGTCGACCTTGGCCTGATCCACCGACAGACGCTGCGCGCTACCCAGCGCGACCGGCCGTGAGTACGCCGACTCGACACTGGCCGTGAGATCATTGTCATGCAGTTCGAGATTGCCCTTCACGCCGTCAAGCGCGGGCCAGCCCTCGACATAGCCGAGCCGCCCGTTCTCGATGGCAAGCTCGAGATCCATCGCGTCCCCGGGGCCGTAGCCATTCTCGCCATTGTCCTCATCCCAGACCTGCTCCAGATGCAGAGAACCCTCTGGCACGACACCTGCCACATCACGTGTCAGCCATTCGCGCAGGGAGGGGTCCAGTACCTTGAGCGGCAGCCAGTCCGCCAGCGGGATGCTGCGAGCATCCACATCCTGCATGTCCAGATCCAGCTGGAAGCGGTCCGCATCATCCGTGGGGATCTGCAACCCGAAGCGTCCCGTCACCCTGGCGCCATGACGCGAGATATCCAGATCACGCCCGCTGATCTGGCTGCCGGCATCATCCACCTGCCAGTCCACCACCCCCTGCGCGGACTCAAGTGACCAGCTGTCACCGAAGACCTCCGGGAAATGGAATCGCATGCCGGGGGCTCCCTGGAAGGTGACACTGCCCTGCATGCCCCCTTCATCACGACTCCGCGCCGTGACCCACGCCGCCAGCGGCCCGAGCCCCGGAGCGCCCTCCCAGGGTTCCACCTCGGTATCCGTCAGGCCAAGCGCCAGCGTCATGCTCAGCGGGGCTTCAAGGCCGATATTGGCCAGTGACAGGGACAGTCCGGTGGCGGTGCCACGCGGATCGAGTGTCTCAAGTATCTCGCCCAGCTCGCCCAGCTCCAGCACGTTGCGCCAGCGCGCCACCCGCGCCAAATCGAAGCGACCGGTCACAAGCGAGACACTGCCATCGGCAAGATCCCCCGACAGGGAGATACGCTCAGGGAGGCTGGCAAGCGCGGCCTGCAATCGAGCAGGCGGCTCCTGTGAAGCGGAATCTGAATCCGATGGAGAATCCGAGCGCTGGGCCACCTGTGCCTCACCGTCACTCACGACGGCGTCATCGAGCTGCGAGGCTCCCACCGAGAGCTGATTGAGCCACGCCTGCCAGCGATCCCCGCCCGACAGATCCCGCAGCCACTGCCCCCGCGCATGGATGTCCTTGAGGGCCAGCATGGCGCCATCGTGATCCAGCGTCAGGCGATTGAGATCGAGACGCAGGCGAGCGTCTTCCAGCCGTGCCTCTCGCCAGCGCGCCCACAGCGTGGCGTTGCCATCAGCATCACGCAGCATCAGGCTGTCGCGCTCACCGATCAGGCGCCCGACACTGGCCAGTGCACCGGCATCCAGCTCCACCTGCAGCTGCGCGGAATAATCGGCGAGCCCCGCGTCGCCGGGCAGTACTTCCAGCACGGCACTCACGCCGGCCTGGGGCGACTCCCCCACGCGCAGCTGCCCCTCCAGATGAGCGCGCTCACCATCACCGGCCAGCAACAACTCGGCCGCGTTCAGATTGAGCGTATCGTTGCGTCCATGCAGCACGAGACGTACATCCTCGAGCCTCACGCGCTGACGCGCCAGCAGTGCCAGGCCCTGCTCGAGCTGTTCCAGGCTCATCTGCCCCTTGGGCTCGAGGGCTTCAGGCGGGCGCGGCGGCCCCGGCCAGCCCCAGCTGCCATCGTCATGCTGATAGAGGTGAACGATGACGCCAGTGGCGGTCGCACGGTCAAACACGGGCGCCAGATGGCGCAGGGAGGACAGCACATCAAGCCGCGATTCGAGATGCTCCACGCTCAACAGCGGGGCCGCCTCCATCTCGTCGGGCCGAAAGAGGTTCAGACCGGAGAGCTTGATGGCCGGGTCGAGATAGTCCATTCGCCCGTCAAGCGATGACATCCCGACATTGGAGTGGGTCTGGGTGGCGATGAAGTCGCTGATCGCGTCACGGCGAGATTCCAGCGTCGTCAGCCACCAGCGCAGGCCACCGATCACGATCGCCAGCATCGCCAGCAGCACCGCCAGCGCCATCAAGAGCCTTCGCCCCCAGCGCCGCCGCCGTGAAGGCGAAGGGACGGGAGACGAGGCTTGATGAGATGACGGAGCATCACCGGCCGTGGCGGCCGACTCCGTCGGTCCATCCGCCGCTGTCAGCTTGTCTGACTCAGCGGGTGGCACTTGCGGCTCATCCGAGGAAGAGGTCACACGCGGATCTCCGAGCAAACATGATGACACGCTACCTCACGCCTACGCAGGAGGGAGGCACCCGACCTCGAGGGCCATGCATCGCCCTGCTGTGCCAGCAGGGGGAACGAGTGTATCAATGCACCGATGGCGAGACTCCACCGGCGGAAACACAGATGGCGGGCACCTTACATGAGAACGATGTCATATTGCTCCTGAGTATAATGCGCCTCGACCTGGAAACGGATGGTCTTGCCGATGAAACTCTCGAGGTCCGCCACCGAGGCCGACTCTTCATCCAGCAGACGGTCCACCACATTCTGGGAGGCCAGCACCATGTAGGTATCCGGACTGTAGGCACGCTCTTCGCGCATGATCTCACGGAAGATCTCGTAGCAGACCGTCTCCGGCGTCTTGAGGGTGCCGCGCCCCTGGCAGGTCGGACAGGCTTCGCACAGCACCTGCTCCAGACTCTCGCGGGTACGCTTGCGGGTCAGCTGCACCAGCCCCAGTTCGGTCACGCCGGTCATCTTGTTCTTGGCATGGTCCCGCTCCAGCGACTTCTCGAGCACTCTGAGCACCTGACGCTGATGCTCGGCCTCTTCCATGTCGATGAAGTCGATGATGATGATGCCACCCAGATTGCGCAGACGCAGCTGGCGGGCTATCGCCGTGGCCGCCTCGAGATTGGTCTTGAAGATGGTCTCTTCAAGATTGCGATGCCCGACGAAGCCACCGGTATTGACGTCGATGGTGGTCATCGCCTCGGTCTGGTCGATCACCAGATAGCCGCCGCTCTTGAGCTGGACCTTGCGCCCCATCGCCTTGTGAAGCTCATCCTCGACGCTGAACAGATCGAAGATCGGCCGCTCGCCGGGGTAATATTCGATGCGCCCTTCCATGTCCGGCATGAATTCGCTGGAGAACTCCTTCAAGCGCAGATAGTTCTCGCGGGAATCGATGCGCACACGCTCGATCTCGTCTCGCATCACGTCACGCAGGGTACGCATGAACAGTGGCAGATCGTCATAGATCACGCTGGGCACGGCGGCAGTCAGACGCCGCTCGCTGACCTTGCGCCACAGCCGCAGCAGGAAATGCATGTCCTGCTTGAGCTCCGCCTCGCTGATGCCCTCGGCGGCCGTGCGCAGGATGAAGCCCCCCGGAGCGTCCGGGTCAAGCTCGGTCAGGCAGCGCTCGGTCATCTCCTTGAGCCGCTCACGCTCGACATCGCTCTCGATACGCTGCGACACCCCGGTGTGGGGAGAGTCGGGCATGTAGACCAGATAGCGGGATGGTACCGACAGATGCGTGGTCAGACGCGCGCCCTTGGTGCCGATGGGGTCCTTGGTGACCTGCACCACCAGCGGCTGACCTTCGCTGAGCAGCTCGCGGATCGACAGCTGCTCATCATGCGGGGTATGCGCGGGCATCACCTCCTGCGCATGGATGAAAGCGGCACGTTCGAGACCGATGTCCACGAATGCCGCCTGCATGCCGGGCAACACGCGCACCACCTTGCCGCGATAGATATTGCCGACGATACCGCGCCGACCGCTGCGTTCGATGAACGCTTCCTGCAGAACACCGTTCTCGACGACCGCAACGCGGGTCTCCATCGGTGTCAGGTTGATCAATACCTCGCCACTCATAGCGCAAGTCCTTGTAAAGTCGTTGCTTGCGATTATGACATAGCAAGGCAGCCCCCGGCTGTGGTCTATCGACTAACGATGTCACCGGCGGCTGATTTTCCACAATCCCCTCGGCGGCCCCCTGCCCGCCCGCCCACCGTCACGACTGCCAGCAGGCAATGCCCCTAGCCATGAGCAAGCGGGACGTCTCGTGCAATGGCAGCCCGACCACCGCGCTGTAACTGCCTTCAAGATGGCTGACGAAGATGGCGCCCAGCCCCTGGATCGCGTAGCCGCCGGCCTTGTCCGCGGGTTCTCCCGTGGCCCAGTACCGCGCGGCCTCCTCACGATGGATGGCGCGAAATGTCACGCGGCTCTCGACCAGCTCGCTCTCGCAGCACAGGGATGGTGACGGCTCGTTCGAGGCGGACGCCTGCTGACGATGGCAGAGCGTCACCGCGCTCAGGACCTGATGACGACGACCGGAAAGCGCCATCAGCATCTCGCGGGCATCCGCTTCATCGCGAGGCTTGCCCAGAATCCGGCCATCCAGCGCCAGGGCGGTATCGGCTCCGAGCACCACCGCCTCAGCCTCCCCCTTGTCCAATCGCCTGAATCCGGCCTGTGCCTTCTCACGCGCCATGCGCATGACGTAGTGCTCCGGCGACTCATCGGGACGAGGTGTTTCATCGATGTCGACCGGGGCCACCTCACACTTGACACCGATACTGGCCAGCAGCTCACGCCGACGCGGCGAGCCGGACGCCAGGACAAGACGTGGCGAACGTCCGAGAATCTCGGGCGCTGCGGGGGTTGCGACACTGGACGACGACGCTGACATGTCTCCCTCCTGAGCGGGTTTCTTGATCATGAGACAGCAGAAAGCCGCCCGAAGGGGCGGCTCTCAAGCATACGATATGCCACAAGCTCACGCCGTCAGTCGACGACGCAGCATCTGCAGCAGGGTGTAGAGCCAGGGCCACAGTGCACCACCGATCACCGCCGACAGCAGGAAGGACAGGCTCACTGGCCCGGCACCGAAGATGCTGCGCAACCACTGGTCCACCAGCTGCGCGATGCCCAGCACCACGATCACCAGCAAGGCCTGCTGCAGCAGTGAGTAGGCGCGGATGCGCTGGTAGAGCAACACGCCCATGAAGGCGGTCAGCGAGAGCACCAGCGCATTGTGCCCCAGCGGTGCCCCCTGCAGGACATCCAGCGCCAGGCCGAACAGGAAGCCATGGAAGACACCGACACTCTGCGGCGAGACGATGCACCAGTAGACCAGCATCAGGCCGAGCCACTGTGGACGCCAGATCAACCACACATCCGGCAAGGGCATGACCTGAAGACACAGGGCCAGCAGCAACGAGAACCAGCACAGCAAGGTGGTCTGGGGACGAAAGGCCATCAGTTGTTCTCCCCTGGCGCATTGGCGCTCTGCTGCGCCTCGGCATCCGCCGCGTCCTCGTCACCCGCGTCCGAAGCGGGCGCGGCGAGGTTGTCCTTGGGCAGCTCGTCAAGACTGTCATCCACGTAGAGGCTCTCCACGTCGACGGCGGGTGGCATCTGGATCAGGAAGTTGCGCGAACGCTCAAGCTGGGCAATGGGTTCGGCACTGACGCGAGCGAAGGGCTTGCCGGGGTCATGATAGACCTCGGTGACACGTGCCACCGGCAGGCCACGCGGAAAGCGCAGTGCGAGCCCGGAGGTCACCAGCAGGTCCCCGACACGGATATCCGCGGTGTCCGGCACGTGCAGCACATCCACCTGATCGATCTTGCCGCTGCCCTGGGCAATGAAGCGCAGGCCATTGCGATTGACCTCCACCGGCACGGCATGACTGGCATCACTGATCATCAGCACACGACTGTTGTAGGCCGACGTGGAGATGACCTGACCGACCAGCCCGTAGGCATCCAGTACCGGCAGGCCGATGCGCACGCCATCCTGCTCACCGCGATCCACCACCATGCGATGGGAGAACGGATCAGCATCAAGCGTCAGCAACTGGGACGTGATGTAGGGGATATCGCTGCGCTGACCGGCATTGAGCAATTCGCGCAGACGGGAATTCTCGGCAGACAGGCTCGCCATGCGTTGCACACGGCTGGACAGATTGAGCAGCTGCTCACGCAGTGCCCGGTTTTCATCGGCGAGCTTCTGCTGGTCGGCAAACACCAGTGCGCCCCAGCTGAGGCCCTCTGTAGGCAGACTGACCACCCATTGCACAGGGGAAACCAGTGTCGCCATGCTGGCACGCACGTCGACCATCCAGCTGAAGCGATCTTCGGCAAACATCAGCGCGAAGGACAGCACCGCACACAACAGCATGCGATAGCCGGGCACGGGGCCACGCGTGAACAGGGGTTTGATAGCACTTCCTCCGACAGGCCGGGACCAGCCGTACAGCACACAGCATGCCCGGCCCCGGACGAGGTCAATCGCTCGACAGCAGCTCGAAGGTGTGCTGATCGATCATTTCCAGCGCCTTGCCACCGCCACGCGCCACGCAGGTCAGCGGGTCTTCGGCGATGATCACCGGCAGGCCCGTCTCTTCCGCGATCAACTTGTCGATGTCACGCAGCAGCGCACCACCGCCGGTCAGCACCAGACCGCGCTCGGCGATGTCGGATGCCAGCTCCGGTGGAGACTGCTCGAGCGCGCTCTTGACCACCGAGACGATGGCCGCCAGCGGCTCCTGCAGCGCATCGAGAATCTCGTGGGAGTTGAGCGTGAAGGAGCGTGGAATGCCTTCGGCCAGATTGCGACCGCGCACGTCGATCTCGCGCAGCTCGCCGCCCGGGTAGGCACAGCCGATCTCTTCCTTGATGCGCTCGGCCGTCGCTTCGCCGATCAGGCTGCCGTAATGGCGACGCACGTAGGAGGTGATGGCTTCGTCGAAACGGTCGCCGCCGATGCGTACCGACTCGGAGTAGACCACGCCGTTGAGCGAGATGATGGCGATCTCGGTGGTACCACCACCGATGTCGACCACCATGGAGCCCATGGCTTCCTCGACGGGAAGACCAGCACCGATCGCGGCCGCCATGGGCTCCTCGATCAGGTAGACCTCACGCGCACCGGCCCCTTCGGCCGATTCCTTGATGGCGCGGCGTTCGACCTGGGTCGACATGCACGGCACGCACACCAGAACGCGAGGGCTGGGCGTCAGGAAGGTGCTCTGATGCACCTTGCGGATGAAATGCTGGAGCATCTGTTCGGTGACGGTGAAGTCGGCGATGACGCCGTCCTTCATCGGGCGGATGGCCGTGATATTGCCGGGGGTACGCCCCAGCATGCGCTTGGCATCGGCACCGACAGCCGCGACGCTGCGGGCATTCCCGGATTGGCGAATGGCAACGACGGAGGGCTCGTCGAGCACGATACCGCGACCGCGCACATAAATGAGCGTGTTGGCGGTACCCAGATCGATCGACAGATCGCTCGAGAACAGCCCACGTAAACGTTTAAACATGGAAGTTGATCACCTAGTCCAGACCGGAACCCTGTGCAGACGCGAACGGTACCATTGCCACCCCATGGCGGCAAGCTGACACGCCTGCCAGCGCGCCGCAGATGTGGTACATTTCACGCCGAATCACACTGTGACAGCGCAACGGGCGAGCAGTTGCCTCACCGCTGGCCAACGCCAGGTCACCGAGCAGACTGCACTCGCCGTTACCTCAAGCCTCACGAAGCCAAGACAGGGAAACTTCCATGGCCCTTGAACATTCAGATGTGCTGCGTGCCGCTCACCTCGCACGCCTGGGTCTTGCCTCGCAGGATGCCGAAGCCTATGTCGCGGATCTTGATCGGATTCTCGCCATGGTCGACCAGCTGCAACAGGTCGACACCGACGGCGTCGCTCCCCTGGCGCACCCGCTGGAAGCCACGCAACGCCTGCGTGCCGACGAAGTCACCGAGTCAAATCAGCGCGAGCGTTTTCAGCAGGTGGCTCCGGCCACAGAACAGGGGCTGTATCTGGTACCGCGCGTCGTCGAGTGATCACGCCTGGCCGATCCCTCACGTGAGGTGAGAGACCGCCAGACCTGATACCACGCCACGCGGCACGCCCCGTCCGCCCCCGGAATTTCCGCGTGCGATGCCCTTTGCATCGTGTGCACAGATGGAATCGAACATGTCATCGTCCATTGCACTACATGACAAGACGCTCAGTGAGCTGGCGCAAGGCCTCGAGGCCGGCGAGTACACCAGTCGCGAGCTGACGGAAGCCTTCCTGGCCCGTATCGAACGCCTCGACGGCGAGCTCAACAGCTACATCACCCTGTGCCGTGAAGAGGCGCTGCGCGAGGCCGATGCCGCGGACGCCAGGCGTGCCGCCGGCAATGCCGCGCCGCTGACCGGCGTGCCGATGGCCATCAAGGACATCTTCTGCACCGAGGGTGTGCGCACCAGCTGCGGCTCGAAGATGCTCGACAACTTCATCTCCCCCTACGACGCCACCGTGATCGAGAAGCTCAAGGCGGAAGGCGTGGTGATGCTGGGCAAGACCAACCTCGATGAGTTCGCGATGGGCTCCTCGAACGAGAACAGTTACTACGGTCCGGTCAAGAACCCGTGGGACCTGTCCGCCGTCCCGGGTGGCAGCTCCGGCGGCAGCGCCGCTGCCGTCGCCGCAGGCCTCGCCCCGGCGGCACTGGGCACCGACACCGGCGGCTCCATCCGCCAGCCGGCCGCCTTCTGTGGCATCACCGGCCTCAAGCCGACCTACGGCCGCGTCTCCCGCTACGGCATGATCGCCTATGCCTCCAGTCTCGATCAGGGTGGCCCGATGGCACGCTCCGCCGAGGACTGCGCGCGCCTGATGAACGTGATCGCCGGCGCCGACCCGCGTGACTCCACCAGCGTGGTACGTGGCGTGCCGGACTACGTCGAAGGCCTGGACTATGACCTCAAGGGCCTGAAGATCGGCCTGCCGAAGGAATATTTCGGCGACGGCCTGTCAGCGGAGGTCGAAGCCTCCGTGCGTGCCGCGATCAAGGTCTTCGAGGATGCCGGTGCCAGCGTGCAGGAAATCTCCCTGCCGCATACCCACCTGGCCATCCCGACCTACTACGTGATCGCACCGGCCGAGGCCTCCTCCAACTTGTCGCGTTACGACGGCGTGCGTTTCGGCCACCGCTGCGCGGACCCGCAGGACCTGGAAGACCTCTACAAGCGCACTCGCGAGGAAGGCTTCGGCGACGAGGTGAAGCGCCGCATCCTGATCGGCACGCACACCCTGTCCGAAGGCTTCTTCGATGCCTACTACATCAAGGCCCAGAAGGTGCGTCGCCTGATCCGTCAGGACTTCCTCGATGCCTTCGACCAGGTCGATGTGCTGATGGGGCCGGCGGCACCGACCCCGGCGTTCGATCTCGGCGCGCACAAGGACCCGCTGTCCATGTACCTGCAGGATCTCTACACCATCGCCATCAACCTGGCGGGCATTCCGGGCATCAGCGTGCCGGCCGGTCTGGCTGGCAAGCGCCCGGTGGGCCTGCAGATTCTCGGCCCGCACTTCGGTGAGCAGACCCTGCTGGGCGTCGCGCACCAGTTCCAGCAAATCACCGACTGGCACCGCCAGCGCCCGGAATTCGGACAGGAGCAAGCCTGATGCAATGGGAAGTCGTAATCGGGCTTGAGGTTCACGCTCAGCTCGCCACCCAGTCAAAGATCTTCTCCGGCTCGTCCACCACCTACGGTGCCGAGCCCAACACCCAGGCCAGCGCCGTCGATCTCGGCCTGCCGGGCACCCTGCCGGTGCTCAACGAGCAGGCCGTGGCCATGGCCGTGCGCTTCGGCCTCGCCGTCAATGCCGCCGTGGCCGGCCGTTCGGTGTTCGAGCGCAAGAACTACTTCTATCCGGATCTGCCCAAGGGCTACCAGACCAGCCAGATGGATCAGCCCATCGTCGGGCCGGGTGAACTCGAGATCCTGCTCGAGGATGGCACGCGCAAGTCGATCCGCATCCACCATGCCCACCTCGAGGAAGACGCCGGCAAGTCGCTGCACGAAGACTTCCAGGGCATGACCGGCATCGACCTGAACCGTGCCGGCACACCGCTGCTGGAAATCGTCTCCGAGCCGGACATGCGCTCCGCCAAGGAAGCGGTGGCCTACGTCAAGGCGATCCACGCCATCGTGACGTATCTCGGCATCTCCGATGGCAACATGGCCGAAGGTTCCCTGCGTTGCGACGTCAACGTCTCGGTGCGTCCCAAGGGGCAGGAAGCCTTCGGCACCCGCGCGGAGATAAAGAACGTCAACTCCTTCCGCTTCATCGAGCGCGCCATCCACTTCGAGGTGGAGCGTCAGATCGAGCTGATCGAGGACGGCGGCAAGGTCGTGCAGGAAACTCGCCTGTATGATCCGGATGCCGACGAGACGCGCAGCATGCGCACCAAGGAAGAAGCCAACGACTACCGCTACTTCCCGTGCCCGGACCTGCTGCCGGTGGAAGTCGACGACGCCTACATCGAACACCTGCGCCAGACTCTGCCGGAGCTGCCGGCCGAGAAGCGCGCACGCTTCGAGGGCGAACTGGGGCTGTCCGCCTATGATGCCAGCGTGCTGTCCGCCAGCCGTGAGATGGCCGACTTCTTCGAGGAAGTGAAGGATGTCTGCGGCGACGCCAAGCAAGCCGCCAACTGGGTGCAGGGCGAACTGGCCGGGCGTCTCAACAAGGAAAATCTCGACATCACCGTGAGCCCGGTCTCGGCAGCCCAGCTGGGGGGCCTGATCAAGCGTATCGTCGATGAGACCATCAACGGCAAGGCCGCCAAGCAGGTGTTCGCCGCGCTGTGGGATGGCGAAGGCGAGAGCGCCGACGAGATCATCGAGTCACGTGGCCTCAAGCAGGTCACGGACACCGGTGCCATCGAGGCAGTGGTCGACCAGGTGATCGCCGACAATCCGGCTCAGGTGACCCAGTATCAGGAAGCCGAACCGGACAAGCGTGGCAAGATGATCGGCTTCTTCGTCGGTCAGGTGATGAAGGCCTCACGCGGCACCGCCAACCCGCAACAGGTCAACAAGGTGCTCAAGGAAAAGCTGGACAGCCTCAGCTGATCCCGCGCCTCTGAGTCATCCTGTCGCTGCATGCAACGGCCAGTCACGGACATCCCGAGGCTGGCCGTTGTCGCTCAAGGACTCAAGGCATTTCCAGTCAATCGTCGCTTCGCGAAGGAAGTTCTGATGGCAGATGATGTCGGTGCGCGCCTGCGGGCGCTGCGTACGCTGCGGGGCATCTCGCAACGCGAGCTGGCCAAGCGCTGTGGGGTGACCCATTCGAGCCTGTCACTGATCGAACAGGGCAAGGTCAGCCCCTCGGTCAGCTCACTGTCCAAGATTCTCGCCGCCATTCCCATGAGCATCGGTGATTTCTTCACCATGGAACTCGAGAACACCGCCAAGGTGTTCTATGGCGAAGAGGAGCTGACGAACGTGGGCAGCGGAGAGGTGGTCTTCAAACTGGTCGGGGCCAAGCGTCAGGATCGCAATCTGTCGTTCATGATCGAGACCTACCCGCCTGTCAGTGACACCGGCCGCGAGATGATCACCCATCAGGGAGAGGAAGCCGGGGTGGTCATCGAAGGCGAGATCGAGATCACCATCGGCAGCGACACCCGGGTATTGAAAGCCGGTGAAGCCTACTACTTCGATACCAATGTGCCGCATCGCTTTCGCAACATCGGCGAAGTCGAGTGCCGTCTGGTCAGCTGTGCGACGCCGGCACGCATGTTCTAGACCTTGCGGCAAACACTTGCGGCAGATGACAACAGAAAAGAGGCCACGCGATCGCGTGGCCTCTTTTCGTGCTGCACGGTGTTTCCGCCAACGCGTGACAGCCCGGTTCGGCCCGGTTTCAGTTCAGCTCAGCGCGATCCAGACACTCTTGAGCTGGGTGTATTCCGCCAGCGAGTGATGGGACTTGTCGCGGCCGTTGCCGGACTGTTTCACGCCGCCGAAGGGCATGCTCTGATCGCCCCCCGCCCAGTTGTTGACGAAGACCTGGCCGGATTCGAGACGATGGGTCATGCGCATGATGCGGCCGATGTCCTGGCTCCAGAGCCCCGCCGCCAGTCCGAAATCACTGTCATTGGCCAGCGCCAGCGCCTCCTCTTCGGTCTCGAAGCCGAAGACCGACAGCACCGGCCCGAAGATTTCCTCACGGCCGATCACCATCTCGGGCGTGACGCCATCGAAGACCACCGGACGGATGAACAGCCCCGGCCCGGCAACGTCTTCGCCGCCGGCACGCAGCACCGCCCCCTCCTCGATCCCCTTGCGGATGTAGCCCATCACGCGCTCATGCTGGGTGCTGTCGACCATCGCCCCCATGAAGCTTGTCGGGTCCAGCGGGTCGCCCGGCTGCATGCGCTCGGCAGCCGCCACCACCTTGGCGACGAAGGCGTCGCGGATCGAGTTTTCCACCAGCAGGCGGGAACCGGCGATGCAGACCTCACCCTGGTTGTAGAAGATGGCGGCAGCGGCACTCTCCGCCACGCGATCCAGATCCGCGCAATCGGCGAACACGATGTTGGGGCTCTTGCCACCGCACTCCAGGAAGACACGCTTCAGGTTCGACTGTCCGGCATACTGCATCAGCTGCTTGCCGACGGTGGTGGAACCGGTGAAGGCCAGACACTCGACGTCCATCGACAGGGCCAGCGCACGCCCGACGGTATGCCCGAAGCCCGGCAACACCTGGAAGACGCCACTCGGGAGACCTGCCTCACGTGCGAGTGCCGCCAGACGCAGCGCTGACAGTGGTGACTTCTCCGACGGCTTGAGGATGACACTGTTGCCCGCGGCCAGCGCCGGCGCGACCTTCCAGGCCGTCATCATCAGCGGGAAGTTCCACGGCACGATGGAGGCCACCACCCCCAGCGGCTCGCGCAGCACCAGCCCCAGCACCTGCTCGCCGGTCGGCGCGACCTCGCCGTACAGCTTGTCGATGGACTCGGCCTGATGGCGGATCGAACCGATCGCTCCCGCCACATCATCCAGCGCGCTGGTGATCGGCTTGCCCATGTCGAGGGTATCCAGCAGCGCCAGCTCATCCTGGTGTGCCTCCATCAGGTCCGCCAGCCTGAGCAGCACGCCCTTGCGCTCGACAGGCGCCATGCGCGACCAGCCCCCCCTCTTGAAGGCGGCGCGCGCATGTCGGACGGCGATCTCGGCATCGGCGCCGTCACAGCTGGCCACCTTCGCCAATCGTTTCCCAGTGGCCGGATTGAGGCACTCGAAGGTCTCGCCGCTGACCGCCGGCACGAAGTCATCGTTGATGAAGGCATTGCCTTGCAGTTGCGGCGTCAGACGGGCGGCGAGCGCCTGCCAATCGGTCAATGTCCGGGGACGGCTCATGATCAGGATTCCGAAGTCAGGTAAGAGGGGGGCAGGTCACACGAGAACGCAGGAGAGGCAGCCAGCGCCGTGTCATCCTGCAGCGTCTGCAGGCGCGCGGGACACGGCTTCGTCGTCATCTTCACGACGGCTGACGAGGTGTCTCCTCAGCGGATGATGCTTGCCTGGACCTGTCCCGACAGGCCGCGGCAAATCCTTCCAGAATCGCCTGATACAGCGGATGCTGACGTGGCTTCCATTCGGGGTGCCATTGCACCGCCAGCGTGAAGGCTCCCGCTGCGATGATCGAGATCGCCTCCACCAGACCATCCGGAGCGACCGCTTCGACACGCAGCCCCTCGCCCAGCCGCGCGATCCCCTGCTGATGCACGGAATTGACCCGCGCCTCAGGCGCGGCGTACAACTCGGCCAGCCGCCCGCCCGGCAGGATGCTGATGCCATGGGAGGGGGCGAACTGCACGTCGAGATCGCCCTCGGGCTCACGATGATCCCTCAAGCCGGGCACGTTCTGCACCGCCTGATGCAGGCTGCCACCAAAGGCGACGTTCAGCTCCTGAAAGCCGCGACAGATACCCAGCAACGGCAGTTGCAACTCGAGCGCCAGCGGTACCCAGGCCATGGCTGACGCATCTCGTGCCGTGTCTTCGTAGGTATTCTCCGGCGCGATGGCCTCGCCATACCGCGCCGGGTGCACGTTGGAATAGCTGCCCGTCAGCAGCAACCCATCCAGTCGCGCCAGCAGCGCTCTGGCCGAGTCAGCCATGACGTCTTCCCATACCGGGATCACCAGTGGCTCCAGTCCGAATTCGCGCAGGGCACTGACGTACTTGTCAGTCACCATGTGCGCCGGATGGCCTTCAATCGTGCGACGGCAGGCGATCACACCCACCAGAGGGCGAGACGTCATGGGTTCTCCTTCAGGGGCCGCTCATGCACCCCGGTCATTTGGTATGTTTTATTCAACATCGATTGAACTGACATCCTTGCCAATCAGGCACGAAGGCAATCTCAAGCAAGGGGAAACCACGGGATAGAGATCGAAACAAAGCGCCTCAGCCGATGATACTGCCTCGAGGGTGCAACGGGTAAGCGCTGTGAATTATTTGACAACACGGGATGGCGTGGCGATATATGATGTGCCACCACCCGCTCACAGGACCCCCCATGAACAGCCTTCACGTCGATGAGGCCAGAGAGTTTCTGGACCGCCATCCGGAAATCGAGAGCATCGACCTGCTGATCAGTGATATCAGCGGCATCCAGCGCGGCAAGCGTATCCCACGCGAGAATCTGGAAAAGGCCTACGAGCAGGGCATCAACCTGCCAGGCTCCGTCTTCGCGATCGATATCGCCGGCAACACCATCGAAGAGACCGGTCTGGGTCTGGAGACCGGGGATGGGGATCAGGTCTGCCGCCCGATCCCCGGCACCTTGATGCCAGCCCCCTGGCTGCGCGGCGGCAAGCAAGGCCAGCTGTTGATGAACATGCGCGATGACAGGGACGGCCCCTTCTTCGCGGACCCCCGCAATCAGCTGCAGAAACAGGTCGATATTCTGGCCGGGATGGGGCTGACCGCCGTCGTCGCGCTGGAACTGGAGTTCTATCTCGTGGATCGTGAGCGCGATGACCTGGGCATGGTGCAGCCGCCCTGCTCTCCGCTCACGGGTGAGCGCGCCACGGAAAGCCAGCTCTACTCCATCGGAGAGCTGGATGAATATGCCGACTTTCTGGAAGAGATCCAGGATGCCGCACGCATCCAACAGCTGCCGCTGGATACCGCGCTCAAGGAGTGCGCCCCGGGTCAGTTCGAGATCAACCTGATTCATCTCGACGACGTCATGAAGGCCTGTGACAGCGCCGTCCTGCTCAAACGCCTGATCAAGGGTGTCGCCCTGCGTCATGGCTTCGACGCGACCTTCATGGCCAAGCCGTACGGTGATGAAGCCGGCAATGGCATGCATGCGCACCTGAGCCTGGTGGACCGCGATGGACACAATATCTTCGCAGACCCCGGCGAGAATCCTCTGGGCACCGAGACCCTGCGTCACGCCATCGGTGGCCTGCTGGAACTCATGCCCGCCTCCATGGCGCTGTTTGCCCCCAACCTGAATTCCTATCGCCGTTTCCAGCAGGGCCTGTACGTACCGATGGCGCCCACCTGGGGATTCGACAACCGCTCGGTCGCCATCCGCATTCCCTCCGGCCCCAATGAGGCGCGTCGGCTGGAGCATCGGGTCGCCGGGGCTGACGTCAATCCCTACCTGCTGCTGGCGACGCTGCTGGCCTCCATCATCCATGGCATCACCCATCGGATCTCCCCGGGGGAGCCGGTGACCGGCAATGCCTATGATCAGTTCGAGCCCAGCCTGACCAACAGCTGGCCCGAGGCCCTGACGCTGCTGGAGGAAAGCGCTCCCCTCACGGCCGCTTTCAGCGAGCGCTTCCTGAATGTCTTCATTGCCGGTCGCCGGGCGGAGCGCGAGGCCGCGATGCAGATCATCAGCCGTCTGGAATACGACTGGTACCTGCGCAGCATCTGAGGCGCCTCACCCCGGACACGCTTGCCCAGTGGGCATTCCGGCCGGAGCGCGCCCACTGGGCCTGACCTCCCGCTTCGAGTGCGTCAGAGGCCGAGCCTGTCGCGTGTCTGGTAGTACCAGGCTCCCACGGCAGACAGCGGCACTCGCAACAGTCGTCCCCCGGGGAACGGCAGATGCGGCAGGTTCGCGAAGGCATCGAAGCGACCCTCACGCCCCCTCATCACCTCGCTGATCAGTCGTCCGGCGAGGTGACTGCAGGTCACGCCATGCCCGGAATACCCCTGGGCGTAATAGACATTGTCATTGAGCACGCCGAACTGCGGCAGTCGATTGAGCGTCATCAGGAAGGTTCCGCTCCAGGCGTAGTCGATCCTGACACTGGCCAGCTGCGGGAAGACCTTGAGCAGCTTGGGCCGAATCAGGGACTCGATATCGGCGGGGTCTTCACCGCCGTAGTTGACACCGCCCCCGAAGAGAAGACGGTTGTCGCGAGTCAGGCGGTAGTAATCCAGCAGATAGTTGCAGTCCTCCACCGCCATGCCATTGGGCAGCAGCCCGTGCGCCACGTCATCCGCCAACGGCTCGGTGGCGATGATCTGCGTGCCGCAGGGCATCGACTTGCCCTCGAGCTCCGGCAGCACGCCGTGAAGATAGGCATTGCCCGCCATCACCACACGCTCGGCCCGGATGGCGCCAGCGGCCGTCCTGAGCACGACCGGACTGCCATGCTCGAGACTCACCAACGGGCTATGTTCGAAGATCACCCCGCCGAGGGACTCGAAGGCCGCGGCCTCGCCCAGCACCAGATTGAGCGGATGGAGATGGCCGCCGGAGTGGTCGACCAGGGCGCCCGTATACCCTTCGGCGCTCACTTCACGCTGGTAGGCATCCCCTTCCAGCAATTCGAGACTGGTATTGCCATAGCGCTCCCAGAGGGCCTTGTGCTCCTTGAGTCCCTTGAGCTGACGAGCGTTGCAGGCGGCAAAGAGGTTGCCGTCGCGCAGATCACAGTCGATGGCATAGTCAGCGATGCGGTCCCGAATGATGCGATTGCCCTCAAAGGCCATGTCGCCCAATGCCTGCGCCGTCCGTGCGCCGAAGCGCGCCTCGATCACGTCCATGTCGCGACTGTAACTGTTGACGATCTGCCCGCCATTGCGACCCGAGGCCCCATACCCCACGCAGGCGGCCTCCATCACCATCACCTTGAGCCCCTGCTCGGCCAGGTGCAGTGCCGCCGAGATTCCCGTGAAGCCAGCGCCGACCACGCAGACATCGCAGCTGACCTCACCGGACAACGGCGGGCGCTCGGGGGCGGCATTGGCGGAAGCGGCATACCAGGAGGCGGCAGGCTCCAGGGGGGTAGTGGCACTCATGACAGCATCCTTGTGGTAGACCAGATCAACCTGCGAACAAGACATCTTGCAGATACACACCATGAGCGCCGGACTGACGCGTCATGCCTCTCACTGACGACAACCCTTCTTCCGCCCGCCTCTTCCCCTGAACCTCGGGAGGCCACGACGGATGTCGTGGCCTCCCGGTATCCATTGGCGTACCGCAGGGGTCTAGACACGCAGCAGCAGGTGCTCACGCTCCCAGGAGCTGATGACCTGGAAGTATTCCCCATGCTCGGCACGCTTGACGGCCAGATAACTCTTCACGAAGCGCTCGCCGAGGATGTTGGCCAACGGCGTACAGGCATGCAGAGCATCGAGTGCCGGGCCGATATCGTCCGGCAGGGTATTGCCGCCCTCCCAGGCCGAGCCGACCACCGGAGGGCGCGGCTCGATCCGCTCCATCATTCCCAGATAGCCACACGCCAGCGAAGCCGCCATCACCAGATAGGGATTGGCATCGGCGCCCGCCAGGCGATTCTCGACCCGCGTACCCGCCGCGTCCGATACCGGCACCCGCAGGCCCACGGTGCGGTTGTCCAGGCCCCACTCGACATTGATGGGTGCGGAGCCGCTGGTGTCATTGCGCATCAGACGCCGATAGGAATTGACGTTGGGGGCGAAGAACGGCATCGCGGCGGGCAGATAGGTCTGCAGGCCCCCGATGAAGTGACGGAACAGCGTGCTCGGCTGACCCGACGCATCGGCAAACAGGTTATTGCCTGACTCGACATCCACCAGGCTCTGGTGAATATGCATCGAACTGCCCGGCTGATAGGCCATCGGCTTGGCCATGAAGGTCCCGTACATGCCATGTCGCAGCGCCGTCTCCCGCAGGGTGCGCTTGAACATCACCACCTGGTCAGCGAGAGAAAGAGCATCCCCATGCTCGAAATTGACCTCCATCTGCCCCGCTCCCTCTTCATGGATCAGGGTGTCGAGATCCAGCCCCATCGCCTCGCAGTAGTCATACATCTCCTCGAACAGTGGATCGAATTCATTGACCGCATCGATGGAGAAGGACTGACGGCTGCTCTCCTGCCGACCGCTGCGGCCGATGGGCGGTTCCAGCGGATAATCGGAGTCGGTATTGGTCTTGACCAGATAGAACTCGGCCTCCGGCGCCACCACCGGCTGCCAGCCCTGTTCGGCATACAATGCCAGTATCCGTTTGAGCACATAGCGTGGCGACAGCTCGACCGGCTCACCATTCAGGTAATAGCAATCGTGGATGACCTGTGCGGTGGGGTCTTCCGCCCACGGCACCAGATAGAGCGCATTCACGTCCGGAATCAGCTGCATGTCCTGTTCGGCCGGATTCCAGAAGCGGCTGTCTTCATCATCCGGATAGCCTCCCGTGACGGTCTGGATGAACAGCGAATCCGGCAGGCGTGGCCGCCCACCATTGAGGTACTTGCGCGCAGGCATGATCTTGCCCTTGAGAATGCCGGTCAGATCCGTGACCAGACATTCCACCTCGGTGATACCGTGAGCGGCGAACCATTCCTGCAGGATCGCGTCATCATCTTCATGACCCGGCTGCTCGTGACCCACGTGATTGACACTCATAACACCTTCCTTGAACACCGCAGGCAGCGCCTGCGGTCAATGACGAGATGCCCGCGATCGACGAGACGCCGACTCAACGAGCCTGCACTTCCGACCATAACTGCTGGAAGATCTGCAACTGCTCACCGGAGAGACTCGGCGAGAAATGCAGACGCGCCATGTCATCCTCAGAGGGCTGGATCGGTGGCTGGGTCAGCACCTCATCCAGATACGGCCTGGCGGCGGCATTGGGGCTGGCGTAGTAGTTGTAGTTGGACAACTGCGCGCCGACCTTGGCGTCCAGAAGGAAGTTGATGAAGGCGTGTGCCAGCTCAGGGTGCGGCGCCTTGGCGGGAATCATCATCGAATCGACCCACTTCTCGGCACCTTCATCCGGAATCATGTACTTGATATCGGCGAAGGACTCCGGATTCTCGTCCAGATAGAACAGATAGTCGCCGTTGTAGGACAGCGCACCATGCGTGACCTTGCGTGCCAGCTGTTGCAGGGCCGGCGTGCCATCGGAGAAGCCGCTGAAGTTGTCGCGATGCTTGGTCTCGATCAGCAATCTGGCCGCCTCACGCCAGGCATCCATGCCGGTACAGTCATAGCCATGACCGAGATAGGCACAGGCCGCCCCCATGCTGACCTGGCCATCGCCCATCAGGCTGAACGGATATGAGGCATTGACGGCGGGATCAAACAGCAGTGACCAGCTCTTGGGGGCATCCTTGAACGTGCTGGCGTTGTAGACCAGCCCGGTGACTCCCCACTGATACGGGACGGTGTAGTTGGCTCCCGGGTCAAAGCTCGGGTCCTTGAACTGCGCATCGACATTGGCCAGGTTGGGCACTTTCGCCTTGTCGATCTTCTGGACCAGGCCGGTGTTGATCAGGCGCGGCACGTAGTAATTGGACGGCACGATGATGTCGTATTGGGACACCCCGCCGGCATTCAGCTTGGCCAGCATTTCCGGCAGGGAGTTGTAATAATTCTCGACCACCTCGACATCGAAGGCCTCTTCAAAGGCGGTGATGATCTCCGGGTCCATGTACTGGGTCCAGTTGAAGAGATACAGCTTCCTGTCTTCAGCCTGGGCGGCGCCTGCCAGCAGCAGACTGCCGATGGCGACCGCGAGACGCAGCGTGTGAGTTGTCATTGTGATGCTCCGTTCAGTCGATGAGAAAGGTGGTGAATGCCCGCCCCCGATACCGGCATGTCTGCCTGGTCAGGGGCGGGGTACGACGAGTGACCCTCCAGCGAAATCATGAAGCGCTGCGCCGGCGTGCCAGCGCAAGACTCACGATCGCCGCCAGGGCGACCACCGCCATCATCAGGGTGGCGATGGCATTGATCTCCGGTGTCACGCCCTTGCGTATCGCGCTCCAGATGTAGATCGGCAAGGTGGCGCTCTCCGGACCTGACGTGAAGAAGCTGATCACGAAGTCATCCAGCGACAGCGTGAAGGACAGCAGGAAGCCCGAGATCAACGCCGGCTTCAGGGTCGGCAACATGAAGAACTGCACGCGCTGGCGCGGCGTGGCATAGAGGTCCTTGGCCGCCTCGAACAATGTCGGATCCAGACCGACGAAGCGTGAATAGACGATCAGCGCCACGAAGGGAATCTGGAAGGTGACATGCGCGATGATCATGGTGCCCAGCCCCGGCGACAGCAGACCGGTCAACTCATTGATCTTGACGAAGAAGGTCATTTCCGAGATCCCGAACACGATGTCCGGCAGCACGATGGGCAGATAGATCAGCACGATCAGCCAGCCCAGCTTGCGATGACGGTGGCGATACATGCCATACCCGATCAGCGTGCCGATCATCAGCGCCAGCAATGACGACACCACTGCCAGCAGCAGCGAATTGCCCAGCGCCGACAGAATCGCGTCATTGCCCAGCAGACGCCGATACCAGCGCAGTGACACGCCGGTGAAGCTGGCGGCACTGTTGGAGGCATTGAAGGAGAACAGCATCACCACGATCAGCGGCAGATACAGAAAACCGAGCGTCAGCCACCAGAAGCCCCGCAATCCCTTGTGAAGTCCGCCGCGCGTCATATCACCACCTCTTCACCGCCACCCAGGCGCCTGCCGATGCGACGCATGGCATAGAGTCCGATGAAGGTCGCGATCAACATCAGGATCGCCCCCGCCGCCCCCAGTGGCCAGTTGGCACTGCCGGAGAACTGATTGGCGACCAGATTGCCCAGCATCATGCCCTTGCCACCGCCGAGCAGCTCCGGAATCACGTACATGCCGAACGCCGGGATCGCCACCAGCACCACCCCCGCCAGCAGCCCCGGCAACGTCTGGGGGAATACCGCATGCCAGAAGGCCTTGAGCGGCGAGGCGTAGAGATCCTGCGCCGCTTCCACCAGCGAGAAATTGAGCTTCTCGAAAGCGGCATACAGCGGCAGCACCATGAAGGGCAGGAAGTTGTAGACCAGCCCCAGCGTGACCGCGAAATTGGACGGATAGAGCCCCATGTTGGGCGCGATCATGCCCATGGCCTCGGCCAGCTCCGCCAACGGCGTGCCCGGCGCCAGCAGGTTCATCCAGCCGAAGGTGCGGATGACCTGATTGGTCCAGGACGGCACGACTACCGCCAGCAGCATGATCGGCCGCCAGCGCTGGTCTGCCTGCGAGATGTGATAGGCGATCGGATACGCCACCAGCACCACCAGCACGGTGGAAAGCACGGTCTGCCACAGCGAACGCCCCAGCGCCATGAGGTTGCCCGGGCTCCAGCCGAGAAAGCCCTGACCCGCCAGCTGCGTAAACGAGGTTAGCGACAAGGGCATCTCCGGCAAGCCATAGGGGCCATTGCTCATAAAGGCCACGCTCATCAGATAGAGACTGGGCAGCACCAGGAAGATGATGATCCACAGCGCGCCGGGGGCGACCGTCAACAGCAGGTGGCGTGACTCGGCCACCACCGCGCGACTGCGTGCCGTGGGCAAGCTCCCGTGATAGGCCATCGTCATGCCTCCAGCGTGATCAGGTCTTGCGCGGCCACCACCACATCGACGTGGTCTCCCACGTCCGGCAACTGGCCGCCCCGATTGTTGACCACCACCTGCAAGGTGACACCCGCCACCTCCACGCGATATTCGGCATGGCTACCGCGGTACAGTCGCTCCTGTACTCGGCCCGGCAGATGATTTTCCAGCACGTCGTAGCGTTCGAATTCGCTGGCGGGACGCCGCCGCAGATCCAGCGTCTCGGGGCGCAGCAGCAGCAACCCGCCGCTGCCCGGTGCCTGCGCCGTCAGCATGCCCAGCGGCGTGGTCAGCCGGACGGCGTCATCGCGGCTGTCATCGCGAGCCGTGATCTCGAACAGATTGGCATGCCCCATGAAACGCGCCACGAAGGCATTGACCGGGCATTCATAGATCTCGCGCGGCGTCCCCACCTGCTGGATGCTGCCGCTGTCGAGCACCGCGATGCGGTCCGACATCACCATCGCTTCCTGCTGATCATGGGTGACGAACACGAATGTCATGCCAAGGCGCTTCTGCAGACGCAGCAGCTCGATCTGGATCTGACTGCGCAGCCCGGCATCCAGCGCCGACAGCGGTTCATCCAGCAGCAGCACATCCGGCTCGCAGACCAGCGCCCGCGCCAGCGCGATACGTTGGCGCTGACCACCTGAAAGCTGGTCGACCCGGCGATCGACCAGACTCCCCAGCTTGATGAACTCGGCCATCTCGGCGACCTTTGCCTCGCGCTCGCCACTCGGCATGCCCTGCATGCGCAGACCGAAGGCGAGGTTGTCGCGCACGCTGAGATGCGGAAACAACGCATAGGACTGGAAGACCGTATTGACGCTGCGCTGATGCGGCGGCACGTCGGTGACATCGCGCCCGCCGATCACCACCTGCCCCTCATCCAATGCCTCCAGCCCCGCCAGAATGCGCAGAAGCGTCGTCTTGCCACACCCGGAAGGCCCCAATAGCGTGAAGAACTCGCCGGGCTGAATGGCGAGATCCACACCATCAAGCGCCGCCACCTCGTTGCCGAAGCGCTTGTGCAGCCCCTTGAGCTGAATGGATGACGCGGCACGGCACTGGAACCGGGGCTGGCCAGCCTCCGACGACTCTCTCGTGTCTCGCTCAGGCGCCATACCCTCGTTGCTGTCCACTGCGCTCATCGCGCCTCCCTTGCGATTACTCACCAGTCGTGTCCCGCTCATGGGCTGTCGGGATGATCAACGATGTCAAATGTGCAGCACCTTCATCATGGCTTCGGCCTAGAGCCGATCACGCAGCGTGTAGAAGCTGGTCGCCAGGACCAGCAGAGGAGTTCGCAACCAGTGTCCACCCGGGAAGGCGCGGTGGGGCATGGCGGCAAAGACATCGAAACGTTCCGCCTGGCCGGCAATCGTCTCGGCGATCAATTTGCCCGCCAGCCCTGCAAGCGACATGCCATGTCCCGAGTACCCCTGGGCGTAATAGACATTCGGGGCAAGACGCCCGAAGTCCGGTGCCCGATTCATGGTGATGGCCACGTCACCGCCCCAGCGGTAATCGATCCCCACCCCGTCAAGCGCCGGAAACAGACGGCGAATCTTGCCGTCCATGCGCGTCTTGAGGTGGCGCGGCTCTCGTCCGGTATAGCTCACCTCCCCCCCGTAGAGCAGGCGCCTGTCAGCAGAGAGACGGTAGTAGTCGAGCACGAAGTTGGCATCGGAAAGGGCATCATTGCCCGGCAACACCTGCGCGACCTGTGCTTCGCTGAGCGGTTCGGTGGCCACGATATAATTGGCGACGCGCATGATGCGCTCATCCAGCCGCGGGACCAGGCCATCGAGATAGGCGTTGGTCGCCACCACCACGAACTCGGCACTCACGCTGCCCTGCGCGGTATGCACACGCGCACGCCCTGCCTGCCCACCGGAGCCATTGGCGACGATGCCACTGCCACTTCGGCCATGCTCGAGCTTGAGCACAGGACTCTGTTCACAGATCGTAACGCCTGCCCGCTGAGCAGCACGCGCAAGCCCGAGGGTGTAATTCAGCGGATGCAGATGGCCACCCTCTCCATCATGCAGCGCCCCGGGATAGGCATCGGTAACGACTCGCGCTCGCAGGGCATCCCCCTGCAACCACTGCAATGCATGGTAGTCATGATCGCGTGCCATGCGCGCCTGAAATTCCTGCAATTCGCGCACATGTCGCGGCTTGACGGCAGCATGCAGATAGCCGCGGGTATAATCACAGGGGATCCGGTGCTTCTCGATCAGTGCGGTGGTGAGACGAACCGACTCGCGACTCATCTCCCAGATGGCATGCGCCTGCTCACGGCCGAGAGCCTTCTCGACCGTGGCGATGTCGGTGCCAAGTCCCGGCAGGATCTGGCCGCCACTGCGTCCCGAAGCCCCGAAGCCGATGCCGCGCGCCTCCAGCAGGATGACCGAATAGCCACGCTCAGCGAGATGCAGAGCCGCTGAGCAGCCGGTGATACCGCCGCCGATCACGCAGACATCAGCGCGCCGTTCCCCGGCCAACGGTGGACAGGGTGCAAGCGTCACACGCTGACTGGCCCGGTAGTAGGAGCGGATGTCATCACGCCCACGCTGCGCTTCCTGGCGGTCTCGCCGCGGCTCGTCTGTCGCGCCTGATCTGCAGCCGACCATGCCCCTCCTTACCCGCCACTGTTGAGTTTATTCACCGACCCGGGGAATATTTGCGTTATTTACCACACGTCAACGGCAAATACTGCATATGGATTGCCCCGCGAGGTATAAATTTTCAACACGTACCGCCTTGCCCTCCCTTTGACGCCCCACAATGGCGCACGCCCCTGAGGTCATCAGCGTCAGGCTTTTGAGATCAGAAAAGCAAAAGCCCCGCAGCCTGAGAGGCTGCGGGGCTTGGTGACAGACCCTCCACGCATTGGCGTGAAGGGTGCTCGGGGAGTGCTCCACTCATGTCATGTCGAGCGACGACATACCGGACAGGCGGGGTCACGCTTGAGCCCCATGCGTCGCCACTCACCGGTCAGGCCATCGAAGGTGGCGAGCCCTCGATGCACATGCCCGGCACCACTGATCAGCTTGAGCGCTTCCAGCGCCTGGAAGGCCCCGATGATGCCGACCAACGGCGCGATGACCCCGCTCTCGGCACAGGTCAGCTCTTCATCGCCCTGCTCTTCCGGCGAATACAGGCAGCCGTAACACGGCGCATCTGCCTCACGGCGATCAAACACCGCCAGCTGACCGGAGAAACGAATCGCGGCACCTGACACCAGCGGCGTGCCTGCCGCCACGCAGGCGGCGTTGATCGGGAAGCGCGAACTGAAACGGTCAGTACAATCGAGCACCACGTCCGCGGCGGCAACCTGCTCGGCCAGCGCCTCGCCCTGAAGGCGTTCGGACAGGGCGATCACCTCGGTGTCGGGATTGATCGCCGACACCGAGCTGGCGAGCGAGCGCGCCTTGGGCTGGTCGATGTCCGCCTCTCCGTGGGCGATCTGACGTTGCAGATTGGAGAGCTCGACATGGTCATCATCGGCCAGCACCAGCGTGCCGACACCGGCTGCCGCCAGATAGAGCGCCGCCGGGCACCCCAGGCCGCCAGCTCCGATCACCAGCACCCGCGCGGCCAGCAATCGTTGCTGACCCGCGATATCGACCTGAGGGAGCAATATCTGACGCGAATAGCGCAGCAGTTGCGAATCTTGCATGGAAGGTGAGCCGTCTGTCTGTGAATGAAGTGAGTGCTTTGGCCGGCCGCCGGGCCTGGGCCTGAGTTCTGAGCTCTAAACCCTGAGCCCTGCCGCTGGCATCAGGGGCTCGTCACTTGGCGTCGAGATCCTCGATGTCCGGCACATGCAGCGAGAACTGCTCCTTGACCTCTTCCATCACCACATAGCTCTTGGATTCCTTGACCCCGGGCAGTGTCAGCACCACATCCCCGAGCAACTGCCGATAGGCGGACATTTCCGGAATCCGGCACTTGAGGATGTAATCGAACTGCCCCGAAACCAGATGACACTCTTGGATCTGCGGCAGCTTGGAGACGGCACGGCGGAATTCATCGAAGACGGAGGGTGACTGGGTCTCGAGGCTGATCTCGACGAAGACCAGCAGATTGGCCTTGAGCGCCTTGGGGTCCAGCACGGCCTTGTAGCCACGGATGATGCCGGCACGCTCGAGGCGTTTGACTCGCTCCAGACAGGGAGTGGTGGAGAGTCCCACCTCGGAGGCGAGGTCGACATAGGAAATGCGCGCATTTTCTTGCAGGCAGCGCAGGATCTTGAGGTCAATGCGGTCCAGAGAACGTGATTTCGCTTTCATTATAATAGTTTTCCCAGCAGGGTGACTTGCAGCAGGATCATCCTTACTCCTGTCTTTCGTGCAGTCAGGCAACCCGAGAACGCGGGGGTAATCAGGCGACCTTTCCAGTCATGCATCGCTTATTACTACCATACCCGCCCGACAGGAGATACGCCCGCACAGGCAGGCCTGCGACGAGGATTCCACGCAGGCTCCACTGAAAGCAGGGGTTTCCACTGGCAAGTCCGGGCCGGCCTGCATTCCCGCCCGCCGGGGAGGCGTCAGCCAATGCGCCCCAGCGTGATGCGCTCTCGCCCACCGAGGTCTTCCAGCGTTTCCACTTCCAGAAAACCACCGGCGCGCAGCGCCTCGCGCACTTCCTTGCCCTGGGCCAGGCCATGCTCGAGCATCAGATGACCGCCCGCGGCCAGATGGCGGGGCGCGGCCTCGATCAGATGCAGGAAGTCTGCCAGCCCCTGCTGGCGCGCCACCAGTGCCGAGCGCGGCTCGAAACGCACGTCACCCAGTGCCAGGTGCGGGTCATCATCGGCCAGGTAAGGCGGATTGGCGGTCACCAGCGCAAAGCCGGTCTCGGGAACGGCGGAGAACCAGTCACTGCGCCGGAATTCGACGTTGGGAATCGCGAGATGCTCGGCATTGTCACGCGCAAGCTGCACGGCCTCCTCGATGAGATCGACCCCCAGCACCTGCCACTGCGGACGATGACGAGCGAAGGCCAGCGCGATGGCGCCGGTGCCGGTGCCGAGATCCAGCAGCGTGCCTTCGGGCGCCTCGGCCAGCTCCAGCGCGCACTCCACCATCACTTCGGTATCCGGGCGCGGAATCAAGGTGGCAGGAGAGCAGCGCAGCATCAGGCCATAGAACTCACGGCGGCCAAGCAGGTGGGCGACGGGGTGTCCTTCGGCTCGGCGTGCCAGCAGCGCCTCGAAGCGAGCCACGCCCTCGGCGCCCGCTTCCGACTCGAGATCGCGATCCCCCCAGGTATAGAACCAGGTGCGATCGCGCCCCATCACCTCTCCCAGCAGCAGCTCGGCATCCAGACGCGGAGACTCGCTGCCCGACTCACTCAGACGGGCAGCCGCGGCTGCCAACGTGACATCGATTCTCACCTCATTGCTCCTGCAGTGCCGTCAGCTGGTCTGCCTGATATTCGACGACCAGCGGCTCGATCACCTCGTCCAGCTGACCGGCGATCACTTCATTGAGCTTGTAGAGCGTCAGATTGATGCGGTGATCGGTCAGACGTCCCTGGGGGAAGTTGTAGGTGCGGATGCGCTCGGAGCGATCACCGGAGCCCACCAGCTTGCGACGGGCATCGGAAGTCGCCTGTGCCTGGCTGTCCACCGCGGCCTGCTTGAGTCGCGCTGCCAGCAACGACATGGCGCGCGCACGGTTCTTGTGCTGACTGCGCTCGTCCTGGCACTCCACGACCACACCGGTGGGCAGGTGGGTGATGCGAATCGCCGAATCGGTGGTGTTGACGTGCTGCCCCCCGGCCCCGGAACTGCGGTAGGTATCCACTCGCAGGTCGGCCGGATTGATGTCGATGTCCCCGACCTCATCGGCCTCAGGCATCACCGCCACGGTACAGGCGGACGTATGGATGCGGCCCTGGGATTCCGTGGCAGGCACGCGCTGCACGCGGTGCGCACCGGATTCGAACTTGAGGCGCGAGTAGACCCCCTCGCCCTTGACGCGGGCGATGACTTCCTTGAAGCCACCATGCTCACCGTGGCTTGCGCTGACGGTCTCGACCTTCCAGCCCTTGAGCTCGGCGTAGCGGGAATACATCTTGAACAGGTCCCCCGCGAACAGCGCCGCCTCATCACCGCCGGTGCCGGCACGCACTTCGAGGAAGACGTTGGCCCCATCATCCGGGTCCCGCGGGATCAACAGCTGGGTGATCTCTGCCTCCAGCACGTCAAGCGCTGCATCGCTCTCGCGGACTTCCTCACGTGCCATCTCGCGCATCTCGGCGTCGCTGTCATCGCACATGCCGAGGGCGGCCTCGCGATCTTCCTTCAAGGCGCGATGGCGCTGCCATGCCTCGATCAATGGCTCAAGCTCGGCATACTCCCGCGACAGGTCACGGAAGCGGGCCTGATCCCCGATCACTTCAGGCTCCGACAGCAAGGCGGAGATCTCCTCGAAGCGGTCATGGAAGGTGTCGAGCTTGGTGATGAGGCTGTCTTTCATGAAGGGTCCTGTGATGAATCAACCGGCGCGAGCAGCAGCTCCTGCGCCGTCTGAAGAATATCCTGTCGATCGTCGCCTGACGCCTGACGCAGCGCCAGGGTCGGGTGATGCATGAAGCGGTTGGCCAACTGACGGGCCAGTTGCGCCACGACTTCCTGCGGGTCACGGCCCTGATCAAGCTCGGCCAGCGCCTGTGCCTCGCACTCTGCACGCAGTTGCTCGCCGTGGCTACGATAACGCTTGATGACTTCTCCGCCACTGCGCACACGCTTGCGGTGCTGCCAGGCACTGACACCCTGCCGGATCAGCTCTTCGGCCTGGGCAGCCGCCAGCTGGCGATGACGACGGTTCTCCTCGATGACTTCCTGCAGATCATCCACGGTATAAAGGAAGACATCATCGAGATCCCCGACCTGCGGTTCGATATCGCGCGGCACGGCGATATCGACCATGAAGACCGGCTTGTAACGGCGTTTCTTGAGCGCACGCTCCACCATGCCCTTGCCGAGGATCGGCAGCTGAGCGGCGGTGGAGGCTATCACGATATCGGCATTCTCGAGGGCATGCGGAATGCCTTCCAAGCCGATGGCGGTCCCGCCCAGCTCATCAGCCAGCGACTGGGCGCGCGACACGGTACGGTTGGCGATGCACAGGTTGGCGATGCCCGCTTCCTTGAGGTGGCGCGCCACCAGCTCGATGGTGTCTCCCGCCCCGATGAGCAGTGCATTGGCTCGCGAGAAGTCATCGAAGATATGACTCGCCATGCTGACCGCGGCATAGGCCACCGAGACGGGGTTCTCACCGATTCCCGTCTCGGTACGCACCTGCTTGGCGACCTGGAAGATATGCTGGAAGAGCTGCTCCAGTTCCCCCCCGAGACCGACGGTACCGCGGGCGAACTGATAGGCATCCTTGAGCTGACCGAGAATCTGCGGCTCGCCCAGCACCATGGAGTCCAGGCCGACCGCCACGCGAATCAGGTGGCGGACCGCCTCCTCACCGAGATGTTGATAGCTGCAGCGCTCAAGCTCTTCAGCCGGCAGGCCATGGTATCGGCTCAACCATGCGAGAACCGAGCGCGCACCGTCCTCGGTCACACAGTAGAGTTCCGTGCGATTGCAGGTCGAGAGCACCGCCGCCTCGGAAACTTCCGGCAGACGCTTCAGCTCGGCCAGCGCAGCCTCGAGCTGTGTCGGCGTGAAGGCAACGCGCTCGCGGACATCGACGGCGGCGGTGCGATGATTGATGCCAAGGGCAAGAAGGGTCATGGAGTCAGTCAGTCGTCAGGGTCTGGCCGGCAGGGCTCGCATCGAGGACAGGCGGCTGTCGCTTGGAAAACCTCCGCAATGAAGGGGCCGGCACCTGGCCACCTGCTTGCAGATCTCGTTTGTCAAAGCGGCTGAAATCGTAAAATTAGCGTGCTCATTCTATCACAGCGCCTACATCACGCGAGCCTGCAGGGCGCGGCCAGCGATGAGGAATTTCCATGGGCTTGGCAGTCTGATGCTATCACCTCCCGTCCGCCATGTTGATTCAGGGAAACGCCGAGCGGACAGGCGCTGCCCTTGCCTCCATGACAGGCACCGCCGATGCTATCCCCGTCCGCCTTCAGCCGTTATGCTGGAGCGATCAATATCCCCAGGGTGTACTGCTGAGGCCGAGCGCAGGTCGGGCCGGAATTTCCAGCAGGCACACGCTGCCAGGCCACCTTTTACGGATTTCATGACGGCGTGGGCGCGACTCCGGCCGGAACGTGCCGACTGGCCGAGACCCTTCCACCGCTGACTGCGAGGTTGCATGCACGTATCGACTGCCGCTGAACACTCCCCTCGCGGGGCGGCCCACGCGAGCCCTTCCGAGCGCCTGACGGGCACGGCACGGCTGGCCGACAGCCGCTGGACACGCTGCCTGCTGGCCAGTGTGCTGCTGGGTCTGGCCGGCTGCCAGTCGCCGGCCACGCAGGCTCCCTTCGCCTCTCAGCCGGACCCGCTGGATACCGCCCCACCCATCACCAGCGGCCTGGATGCCAACAGTCTCAATCAGCTGCTGGGCGCGGAGCTTGCCGGCCAGCGTGGCGACTACCCCAGCGCCGCCGATGGGTACCTGGCCGCCAGCCGCCGCTTCGATGACCCGGAACTGGCCCGGCGCGCCGTGCTGGCCGCTCGCTACGCCGACAATCCTGCCCTGCTGGAGCGTGCCGCCCAGCGCTGGCAACAACTGGATGATTCCGCGACCGAGCCGGGCATCATCCGCGCCCGCCTGGCCGTGGAGCGCGGCGACTGGATGACGGCGCTCGAGCAGCGCCTCGCGGTAGAGACCGCCGGCGGCACCGGCAACGTGACCACCTTGGCGGAGCAGTCCATCGATGCCGGCGCGGATCTGGAATCACTGCTGTCACGGCTGCTGGAGCATGTCGCGCAATATCCCGCGCAACCGGGCCCGCGAATTGCCGCCGCGCTCTATGAAGCGGCGCTTGGAAATGAGTCCGACGCTCGCAGGCGCCTGATGGCGATGGAAGGCGAGTTCCCCGAACTGGCCGAAGTGTGGCTGGCACGCAGCGAGATAGAGCGCGACGCAGGCCGCCTGAGCGCCTCACGTCAGGCGGCCGAGCGTGGCCTGGCCATCGCCCCGAATGACAGCCGCTTGATCCTGAGCGCCGCCCAGACCGAGCTTGCCGGTGGTGACATCGAGGCCGCGCGCCTGCGCATTGATGACCTTGTCAGCCGCCATGCCAACGCACCGCGCCTGCGTCTGGCACTGGCCAGCCTCTATCTGGACGCCGACTCTCCCGAGGATGCTCGTCGTCTGCTGCTGCCGTTGCTTGATGACACGCCGGTCCCGGATGCCGCCTATGCCCTGCTCGGGCTGGCGGCAGAGGCCAGCGGTGAGATCGACAACGCCATCCTCTATTACCGACAGGTACCGGATGGGGAGCGCTACGTCTCAAGTCGCGCGCGCGCCGCGCAGCTGCTGGTGGAGCATGATCGCAGCGAGGAGGCACGCCAGTTCCTTGCCGTCGAGCGCCTGCGTCATCCGCGTCACGCCATGACATTGCTCAGCTTCGAGATCGACCTGCTGGATGCCCAGGAACACTACGCCGCCGCCGACGAGCTGCTCGACGGCAGCATCAAGGCTCGCCAGAAGACACTCACCAGGGCACGCAGCGAAGGTGACGGCGAAAGCGCTGCCGTGACGGAGAACGAACTGGCCAGCCTGCTGTTCCTGCGCGGCATTCGTCGTCTCGATGACGGGCGTCTCGAGGAGATGGAGCAGGACCTGCGTCAGGTCATTGCACTGGAGCCCGAGAATGCCAGCGCCTACAACGCTCTGGGCTACACCCTGCTGGTAGAGGATGCCGACCGCCGCGCCGAAGCGCTCGAACTGGTTCAGCGCGCCCATGCGCTGAAGCCGAACGACCCTGCCATCCTCGACAGCCTCGGCTGGGGGTATTTCCTCACCGGGGATGCCGCCCAGGCATTGCCCTCGCTGGAAGCGGCCTGGGCCCAGCAACAGGATGCCGAGATAGGCGCACACCTCATCGAGGTGCTGTGGTCACTCGAGCAGCAGGATGAAGCACGCAGTCTGGCCATCGAGCTCAGCGAGCGTTTCGAGGAGGCCAGCGAGCTGGAAGCCCTGTTCCAGCGCATCCCGGCTCTGCGGCCGGTCGTGGATGCGCCCTGACAGGACAGCCCGGCACTTTCTGTCCATCGGCGAGTCCATTATCCTGACTCGCCGATGGCGCCATCGATTGCCCATCGACTCTCATTCCGCCATCCGGAAGGCTTTCGCGTCATGACCTCCTCTTCTTTCCCCCTATCGTCACTCTCCTCTCCCCGGACACGCCACCTTTCCCTCGCCATGTTGCGCCGTCTGATGGGGCCAGTCCTGCTGGCCATGACATTGGGCCTGAGCGGCTGTGCCAGTCAGATGGCCAGCGACAACGCCGGTGACCTGACCCGCAATGAAGGTGACTGGCAGCAGCAGAGCGACAGGATCGATTCGCTCACGCACTGGCAACTGGCAGGCAAGGTCGGCATTCGCACGCCGGAGGAAGGTCACAGCGCCAATCTTGACTGGCAGCAGGAGGGCGATGACTACCACATGCTGATCACCGGCCCACTGGGTGCTGGCCGCACGACCCTGGTGCGTGATGCCGAGGGCGTGCGCCTCTCCTCGTCCGACGGCGACTTCCAGGCACCGGACGCCGAAAGCCTGATGCTCTCGCAGCTGGGCTGGTCCTTGCCGCTGGGGGCCCTGGATGACTGGGTCCGCGGAGTGGCAGCCAAGGGCGAGCACGACCTGAAGAGTGACGCCCTCGGCTTCCCCGATACCCTTTATCAGGATGGCTGGGAGGTGGACTATCAGGATTGGACCCGCGCCGAAGGACTGTGGCTGCCGCGCAAGATGAAACTCTACTACGGCGATCTGACCGCCACCCTGATCGTCAATCAGTGGCAGGCACTCTAAGCGTGCCCCCGACGCTCTCTTCTTTCTCCACGGCCAGCATTCCGGCCAGCTCATCCATGACGGACACGATGACCGCGACACTTTCTCTGCCGGCACCGGCCAAGCTCAACCGCATGCTGCATATCACCGGTCAGCGCGCCGATGGCTATCATGAACTGCAGACACTGTTCCAGTTTCTGGATCACGGTGACCGACTGGACTTCACGCTGCGTGATGACGCTGCCATTCACCTCGCCCCGGCCATCGAAGGCGTGCCCGCGGAGTCCAACCTGATCATGCGTGCCGCTCGCCTGCTGAGAGAAGCGGCCGTCGCACACGGCCAGGTCGCGAGCTCGAATGACTTGCCCGGTGTCGATATCCGGCTGAAGAAGGTGCTGCCGATGGGCGGTGGCCTGGGCGGTGGCAGCAGTGATGCGGCCACCACGCTGCTGGCGCTGGACCACCTCTGGAAACTTGAGTTCGACCTGGACACCCTGGCCGAGCTCGGACTGACTCTGGGGGCCGATGTACCGGTCTTCGTTCGCGGCTTTTCGGCCTGGGCCGAAGGCATCGGTGAGCGACTGGAACCTGCCCCGCTGGACACCCCGTGGTTCGTGGTGATCCACCCGGGCATCGAGGTCGCGACCCCCGCCGTGTTTGGCCACCCGCAATTGACACGTTCCAGTCCCGCGATTAGTATGGCGCGCGCACTGCAGGGGGGGCGCAACGACTGCGAAGTCGTGGTGCGCACTTTGTACCCGGCAGTCGCCGACGCCCTGGACTGGCTGGACCAGTTCGGCACCGCCAGACTGACGGGCACCGGCGCCTGTGTGTTCTGTGCGTTCGATGACGCACGACAGGCCAGCAAGGTGCTGGGCCGACTCGAATCCGAGCGCCCGACGTGGCACGCCTTCATGGCACGTGGTTGCAATCTCTCCCCTCTTCATGCCGCTCTGGCTTCGGCCTGAGCACAGCAACTGGTTGAAGTGAACGTTGCTGGGGTATCGCCAAGTGGTAAGGCACCGGTTTCTGGTACCGACATTCCCAGGTTCGAATCCTGGTACCCCAGCCAATCCTGGCCGTTCCCGGTCAACCCGGAATTCTCCACTCCCGAGATCCCACAAGACTCCAAAGGTGGCTGCGCGTGTCAAAACTGATGGTATTCGCGGGGAATGCCAATCCCGCTCTCGCCCGCAAGGTAGCTGAAGCCCTCGATACCCGCCTGGGCCACGCAACCGTCGGTCAGTTCAGCGATGGCGAGATTGCGGTAGAAATCAACGAAAACGTCCGCGGCAAGGATGTCTTCATCATGCAGTCCACCTGCGCACCGACCAACGACAACCTGATGGAGCTGATCCTGATGGTGGATGCGTTGCGTCGTGCGTCAGCGGCGCGCATCACGGCGGTCGTGCCGTACTTCGGCTATGCCCGTCAGGATCGCCGCGTGCGCTCCGCTCGCGTGCCGATCTCGGCAAAGGTGGTCGCGGACATGATGGTCAAGGCTGGCGTGAATCGCGTCATGACCATGGACCTGCATGCCGACCAGATCCAGGGCTTCTTCGATGTGCCGGTGGACAACGTCTACGGCTCACCGATCCTGCTCGATGACATCGAACGTCAGAACTATGACAACCTGATCGTCGTCTCCCCGGATGTGGGCGGCGTGGTACGTGCCCGTGCCATCGCCAAGCAGCTCAACTGCGAGCTGGCCATCATCGACAAGCGTCGTCCCCAGGCCAACCAGGCCCAGGTGATGAACATCATCGGTGATATCAAGGACCGCACCTGCGTGCTGGTCGATGACATGATCGACACCGCCGGCACCCTGTGCAAGGCGGGCGAGGCACTCAAGGATCATGGCGCCAACCGCGTCGTGGCCTATGCGTCCCACGCGATCCTGTCCGGCCCGGCGGTCGACAACATCACCAACTCCGTCCTCGACGAAGTGGTGGTGGCCGACACCATCCCGCTGTCCGACACCGCACGTCGTTCCGGCAAGATCCGCCAGCTGACAGTCGCTGGCCTGATCGCCGAGGCGATCCGTCGCGTCAGCAATGAAGAATCCGTCAGCGCCATGTTCCACTGAGTCCTGTCGGCGGGCCCTGCTCGCCGCTGCTCGGGGAAGAGGCACTGACACCGGCAGATGATCCGTCATCTGCCGACAAGCGGCCGGCCCGGAAATCTCCGGGCCGGCCTCATGGATCCGGTAGCGCTCTGGTCGCGGGGGCTGCCGGATTCTCATTAGACCCTTGAGGTATCTGCAAAATGAAACTGTTCAAACTGAATGCTGAAGTTCGTGAAGACCTGGGGAAAGGTGCGAGCCGCCGCCTGCGTCGTACGAACGACTTCGTGCCGGGAATCGTCTACGGCGCCGACAAGGCCCCGACTCCGGTCATGGTCGACAAGCCGAGCCTGTACAAGGCGGTTGACGATGAGGCGTTCTACTCCTCCATCATCACCCTGAATGTTGCTGGCAAGGCCGAGAAAGTCGTCATCCGTGACCTGCAGCGTCACCCGTTCAAGCCGCTGCTGACTCACATTGACTTCCTGCGCATCGACCCGACCCACAAACTGACCATGAACGTGCCGCTGCACATCACTGGTCAGGAAGCCTGTGTCGGCGTCAAGGATCAGGACGGCGTCCTGCACATCCTGGCAACTGACGTCGAAATCAGCTGCCTGCCGGAAGCCCTGCCGGAATACCTGGAGCTGGACGTGTCCAAGCTGGAAGTTGGCCACACCCTGCACCTGTCCGACATCGCTCTGCCGGAAGGCGCCGAGTCCGTTGCCCTGTCTCACGGTGCCGATCACGACACCGCTGTGGTCAACGTCACTCGTCCGAACATCTCTGCTGACGCAGAAGATACTGCTGAAGGCGAAGAAGCCGCTGCAGAATAACGCAGCCTTCTGATCAGGGAGCCAGACACGCATGTCACGAGTGAAAGCGATCATCGGCCTCGGTAATCCGGGGAGCGAATACGAAGACACCCGTCACAACGCCGGCGTCTGGCTCCTTGACGCTCTTGCGCGCCACGGTCACACCACGTTGCGTCCGGAACGCAAGTTCCATGGCCAGTACGCGAAGATCATCTTCGCCGGTCAGGATCTGCATCTGCTGTTCCCATCGACGTTCATGAATCGCAGCGGTCAGGCCGTGGCCGCATTGTGCAACTTCTACAAGCTCGCCCCGGATGAACTGCTCGTCGCCCACGACGAACTGGACATCGACCCCGGCACCGCCCGCTACAAGCAGGGTGGCGGCCACGGGGGGCACAACGGGCTTCGCGACATCATCAGCGCACTGGGCAATGACAAGTCGTTCCATCGTGCCCGCATCGGCATCGGCCACCCCGGCAATGCCAAGCTGGTGACCAACTTCGTGCTCGGGCGTCCCGGCAAGGCTGAACGCCTGGCCATCGATGACGCCATCGACGAAGTGGTCATGACCCTCCCGGATGCCCTCAGCGGCGAATGGGCACGGGCCATGAATCGCCTGCACTCCTTCAAGCACTGAACCTCTGCATCACCCGGCATCACTCCTCTCCGAATTTCGGTGATTCGCTCAGCGCATCACCTCGCTTGCGTGTGCGCGTCTCGCCACGCGATCAGCAGCAAAAGGCATCATTTGTCGCGCGACATGCGCCCAATGGATGACCTCGGCGGCATGAGGCCTTACACTTCCCGCCTGACTTCACACCGTGCCTGTCCCCTCGTCTCCTCGCATGGCCCGTGCCCTCGCACTCCGGGCCTGCCGGTCGAGATGGTCATCAGTGCCACGCCCCATTCGACACGTCACACCAGGATCTAGCGCCATGGGTTTCAATTGCGGCATCGTCGGCCTGCCGAACGTCGGCAAGTCCACTCTCTTCAATGCACTGACCAAGTCGGGCATTGACGCCGAGAACTTCCCCTTCTGCACCATCGAGCCGAACACCGGTATCGTGCCGATGCCTGACCCTCGCCTGAATGCGCTGGCCGAGATCGTCAAGCCGGAGAAGGTGATTCCGACCACCATGGAATTCGTCGACATCGCAGGTCTGGTCGCCGGCGCCTCCAAGGGCGAAGGTCTGGGCAACAAGTTCCTGGCCAACATCCGCGAGACCGATGCCATCGCCCACGTGGTGCGCTGCTTCGAGGATGACAACGTCATCCACGTCGCCAATCACGTTGACCCGGCCGCCGATATCGAGACCATCAACATCGAGCTGGCCCTGGCCGACCTCGACAGCGTCGAGCGCAGCATCCAGCGCCTGGCCCGTGTCGCCAAGGGCGGCGACAAGGAAGCCATCGCCACCAAGGCGGTGCTGGAGCGTATCCAGCCGCACCTGGCCGAAGGCCAGCCGCTGCGCAGCTTCGGTCTCAGCGATGACGACCTCAAGATCCTGCGTGGCTTCGGCTTCCTGACCCTCAAGCCGACCATGTACATCGCCAACGTCAGCGAGGAAGGCTTCGAGAACAACCCCTACCTCGACATCGTGCGTGGCATCGCCGCCAATGAAGGTGCCAGCGTGGTGCCGGTGTGCAACAAGATCGAAGCCGAGATCGCCGAGCTGGAGGAAGAGGAACGCGAGATGTTCCTCGACGAGCTGGGCATGGAAGAGCCAGGCCTGGATCGCGTGATCCGCGCCGGTTATGAACTGCTGGGCCTGCAGACCTACTTCACCGCTGGCGTGAAGGAAGTGCGTGCCTGGACCGTCAAGATCGGCGCTACCGCTCCGGAAGGCGCTGGCGTCATCCACACCGACTTCCAGAAGGGCTTCATCCGCGCCGAAGTCATCTCCTATGACGACTTCATCGCCTACAAGGGCGAGCAAGGCGCCAAGGATGCCGGCAAGTGGCGCCTGGAAGGCAAGGACTACATCCTCAAGGATGGCGACGTGGTGCACTACCGCTTCAATGTCTGAGGCCTCGGGCGCAGTCAGTACCTGGTGAGCCAGCCTGAAAGCGCCTGATGCTGCAGGGAACGCCCCTGATCTCCCACGAGGTCAGGGGCGTTCTGCGTTCTGCATCATGGGTCATGCCCCATCATCAAGAACACAGCCCTGCAGCCATTGTGCCGCCAGCGTCGCCAACTGGTCCGCCAGTGACTGCGCCAGACGCCCCCTCCCCGCCTCTCGACGCCACACGGCACTCAGCATCAGCTCGCCGGCCTGGGGCAATGTCCGCGCGTCCAGGCCACGCTCCCGACAGGCGGTATGCGCCGTCAAGGCATCGACCACGGCCAGCCCCTCCCCTGCCTGCACCAGTGCCGCTGCCAGCGGATAGGTCTGTACGCGCGTCACGATGCGAGGAGATGACGGTGCTTTCGAGTTACCTGATTCAGACGGTGACGGCATCTCGCTCGCCAGCAGGCCATCGAGACGTCGCGCCAGCGGATCATGCGCCCCCAGCGCGATCAGACGCTGACCGGCAAGCTCCGCCACCGTCATCGGTGCCTGCTGACACTCCTGTGCCCAGTACCCTGCTGGCGCCAATACCTTCAGGGGCATGCGGGCCAGTGCGCGAGTCATCAGTGCCGGATGCGTCGGCGCACTCAAGGTGAAGGCGATATCGACTTCATGCAGCAGCAGGGCATCGATGATCTCGCGGGTGTGCTGGGTGGCCAGCTCGCAATTGACTCGAGCATGTCGCCGGCGCCATTGCCCCAGCGCCTGCGGCAACAGCTGCTGGGCGATCGCCGGCGTCGCCACCACCTTGAGAGACTGCGCCTCACCTGAACGCAAGCCTTCTACCAGCCGCTTGACGTCATCCAGCTGCCCCAGCATCCCCTGGCTTGCCGCCTCCAGCTTGCGCGCCTCCTCCGTGGGCACCAGCTGTCCGGCGCTACGGGTGAACAGCGCGATCCCCCACTGCCGCTCCACCTGCTGCAACGCCTTGCTCGCGGCCGGCTGGGAAACATGCAACAGCCGAGCGGCGCCGGTCACGCTGCCGGCCTGCAACACCGCATGAAAGACCTCCAGATCCCTGAGCCGCATGCAAGATCTCCACATTCTGTCGTGTTGTCTCAACGTCCAGCCGACAGCCTACCCCATAACCGAGGGTTATGACGTAGCGAGGATCTTTCATTCGCCGCTCGGCCCCGGGACAGGCATGCTCATCTGCCTCCCCCATACCGTCAGGAGCCTGCCATGCAACGTCATGTGACCATCATCGGAGGCGGCGTGATCGGCCTGAGCAGCGCTCATGCACTGGTCCGAGCGGGACACTGCGTGACCCTGATCGATGCCCATGTCGAGGTCGCCCGCGAGACCAGCCACGCCAATGGCGGCCAGTTGAGCTACCGCTATGTGGCGCCACTGGCCGATAGCGGCGTGCCCCTCCAGGCCATCAAGTGGTTGCTGGCAGGCAATGAGGCACCGCTGCGGCTGCGCCCGCGGCTTGCCCCCTCGCAATGGCGCTGGATGACGCAGTTTCTGGCCGCCTGCAATCAGCGCACGCATCGAGCAAGCGCAGCGCAGATGCTCGCCCTGGCACTGCACAGCCAACAGATCATGACTCAGTGGCGAGTTCAGGATGCACTCGAGGAGTTCGCCTGGCAGCAACGCGGCAAGCTGGTGATCCATCGCGACTCCGCAGCGCTCGACAAGGCCGCCGCCGCACGCGTCGCACCTCAGGACCAACAGGTGCTCGATGCACGTCAATGCATCGCACTGGAGCCCTCACTTATCCACCAGCAGCCTCATCTGTCGGGCGGAATCTTCAGCGCCTCGGACGAGACGGCGGATTGCCATGCCTTCTGTCAGGCGCTGGAGCGCAAGCTGCAGGCCTCTGGTCGCTATACACGCCTCGCCAGCACCCGCGTCGCTCCATTGAGCGCGCACGACGGGCGCATCGCGCACCTCGAACTCACCCGCGCCGATGGCCGCCGCGAACGCCACGCCGTCGATACGCTGATCATCGCGGCCGGCAATCACGCCACCGAACTGGTCCGCCCGCTGGGCATCCGCCTATCTCTGCAACCGCTCAAGGGCTACAGCCTCACGCTGCCACTGCCAGCTGACACCCCAAAGACAGCGGCCCCGCGCATCAGCGTGACGGATGCCGCGCGCAAGGTGGTCTACGCCGATCTGGATACACGCAAGTCCCGACAGCTGCGCGTCGCGGCCATGGTGGATATCGGCCACCGCGAATCTGACAGCCTCCATCCTGCGCTGGACGAGAAGCGCATTGCCGCCCTGCGTCAGCTGGCTAGTGAGACCTTCCCCGACGCCGGCGATTTCTCGCAAGCCACTCCGTGGGCCGGGCTGCGCCCCAGCACGCCGAAGGGCCCTCCGATCCTGGGCCGCCCCCAGCAAGCGGGCAGACCGGACAACCTGTGGCTGAACGTCGGACATGGCAGCCTGGGCTTCACGCTGGCCTGCGCCAGTGGCGACCTCATCGCACGAGCCATCTCGCACGAGACCCGTCCCGGCACGCTCCTCGATACCCTCCCCGACCACCTCGCAGAGCAGCTCGGCTGCTAGCCTGATGAATTCCCTGCCACTTTTTCAGGCTGATGCGTTGACAACATCACGGATAATCCGTAATATTCGCCTCCGTTGGACGGCTACATAGCTCAGCTGGTTAGAGCACATCACTCATAATGATGGGGTCCCCTGTTCAAATCAGGGTGTAGCCACCAACCAAGATTCGAAAGGCCTGACTGCTTGCAGTCAGGCCTTTTTTGTTGCGTCGGATTCACATTCCCTCGCATCGCCTGCGCTCATGCTCGTGACTCCCGCCGACAATCGGCACCGGAACCGGAACCGGAACCGAAACCGGAACCGAAACCGAAAGAGGCAGCCCGCAGGCCGCCTCTTTCAATGTTTCAATTTTTCACCGTGCTTGTCAGTTCAACTCTGCTCAGTCCAGACGCTCGCGATTGCAGAATGCCACCAGCACCTTGATCAGCATCGCCACATCGGCACTGCCGGACGTCTCACGAATCGAGTGCATGCCCCACTGCGGCAGCCCGACATCCAAGGTCGGCACCCCCACTTCACTGGCGGTGATCGGCCCGATGGTGCTGCCGCAACCCATGTCGGCACGGCTGACGAACGTCTGAACCGGCACCTCCTGCTCCCGGCACAGCTCACGGAACAGACCCGCCGTGGTGCTGTTGGTGGCATAACGCTGATTGGCGTTGACCTTGATCACCGGCCCCGCATTCAGTTTCGGGCCATGACCCGCATCATGCTTGTCCGGGAAGTTGGGGTGGACGGCATGCGCATTGTCACAGGAGATCATCAAGGAGCGCTGCACGAGGCACTGATAACCTTCTTCGTTGTCCAAGCCCACATAGTGATTGATGCGCTTGAGCACATCCGCCAGGAAAGGCCCCTGGGCACCGCAGGCGCTGGCACTGCCGACTTCCTCGTGATCCGTGGCGACGAACAGCGCGCCCTGGCTGCCATCGGCCCCCAGCAACGCTTCCAGGCCGACGAAGCAGGACAGCAGATTGTCCAGGCGTGCACTGGCGACCAGCTCGCCCTTGAGCCCGGCCTGGGCCGCCGGCTGCAGATCATGCAGCCCGAGCTCGAAGTCGATGACCTCCGCGACACGCACGCCGTGCTGCTCTTCCAGAAGCTCGATCAACAGTGCATGGAAGGCCTCAGCCGGAGTGCCAGCCTCCTCGCCCAGCTGCATGACCACGGCGGACATCTGCGTCTGGGCATTGATGGCGCGCCCATTGTTGACGTCACGATCCAGGTGAATCGCCAGGCTCGGAACACAGGCCACCGGCCGCATCACCGTCAACAGCAGACTCTCGCGACGGCCGTCCTGGTGACGCACCTGAACACGGCCTGCAAGCCCGAGATCGCGATCGAACCAGGTATTCAGCAGCACGCCGCCATAGGTTTCGATTCCCAGGGTCAGCCAGCCCTGACTGAGCTGGGCTGGATTGGGCTTCAGGCGCAGGCAAGGAGAATCCGTGTGCGCGCCGATCATCCGTATTGCCTCGAGCTGCGTATTACCCCGAGGAAGCTGAAAGGCGATCAGCGAGGAATCATTGCGCGTCACGAAAGCCCGTTCACCGGGCGACAACTTCCAGCTTTCGGTCTCCTCGAGTCGGCGATAGCCTTCGCGCTCCAGGCGAGCCGCCATGGTCGCCGTGGCATGCCAGGGCGTCGGAGAGACATTCAGGAATTCAAGCAGTGCTGGAACGCGGGAATCCGCAATCGCGTAAGTCATGATAGCGTCAAGTCCTCGAAGATGAATGCAAGGCACTGTATAAGAAGAAACATGATGGATAGAGCAAAACGACTCCTCCCTTGCGGTGGTGATCGACCCGCCAGCTCTCGTCAGCCGCGCAGGTCCCGCAGGACCGATCACGCCAGGCAGCGCTGACACGCCATACCGCAAGCCCCGCCGATCAACGACAGGCAACTGTCGCGGACGCGGGAGGCTGCTACAATGCCCGCTCGACCTCTCCGCGGAGAGGTCGCTCAGGGAGCAGAGTGTACATGAATCGGGAGTGCTTCATTGATGAGCCTGTTTGCAAACGTCCGGCGCACGGCATGCCTTGCCTTGTGTCTCGCCATGGCCGGCCCCGCCAGCGCCGCGGTCACCCCTACTGACGCCGATGCACAGGCTGCTCGCGAAGTTGCCGAATCATTGCGTTACGGGCATTACGAAGATGTCACGCTGGATGACCAATGGGCTACCCAGGCATTCACGCAATATCTCAAGACACTCGACCCCCAGAAAGCCTATCTGCTGGACTCGGATATCACCGAGTTCAGTGATCTTCGCCACGACTTCGATGACGCCATGCTCGACGGTGATCTCGAGCGCCTCTACGCCCTGCATGCCCGCTACCAGCAGCGCCTCACCTCACGCCTCGAATGGCTGGTGAAGACGCTGAACGGCAAGCCGAGCTTCGATTTCACCCGCGATGATCGACTCGCACTCGATCGTGCGGAAAGCCCCTGGGCCGACAGCGAGCAGGAGCTTGATGAGCTGTGGCGCAAGCGACTCAAGAACGCCTGGCTGTCGATGTCACTGTCCGACAAGAACGACGAGGACATCGCCAAGACGCTCAGCGAGCGCTATGCCAACCAGCTCAAGCGCATCGAGCAGACCAACGACGAAGACATCCTGACCCTGATCATGCACGCCGTCACCGGCAGCATCGATCCGCACAGCGAATACTTCTCCCCACGCCAGGGCGAATCCTTCGACATCCAGATGAAGCTGTCACTCGATGGCATCGGCGCCCTGCTTCAATCCGAAGGCGAGTACGTCAAGGTCTCAAGCCTGGTACCGGGCGGCCCGGCCGAGAAGGACGGGGAGCTCAAGCCGGCGGACCGCATCGTGGCCGTTGGTCAGGGGGATGGCGAATGGACCAACGTGGTCGGCATGCGCCTTGACGATGTCGTGGACCTGATCCGCGGCCCCAAGGGCTCCGTCGTGCGCCTTGAAGTCATCCCGGCCCAGTCCCTGGATGTCACCAAGACACGGGAAGTGGACATCACCCGCGACACCGTCAAGCTGGAAGACCAGGCTGCCAACGCCAAGGTCGTCGACGTCAAGCGCAATGATGGCGTGCACAGGATCGGCGTGATTCACGTCCCTGCCTTCTATGTCGACTTCGATGCCTGGCAGGCCGGCGAAGATGACTATCGCAGCACCACACGTGACGTGGCGCGCCTCATCGATGAGCTGAAGGCCAAGCAGGTGGAAGGCATCATTCTGGATCTGCGCAACAATGGCGGCGGCGCCCTGCAGGAGGCCAATTCGATGATCGGCCTGTTCATCGACCGCGGCCCCACCGTGCAGGTACGTGATGCCCGCGGACGCATCAGCCTGTATGGCGATACCGATGCCGGCACCCACTACGATGGTCCGCTGGCCGTCCTGGTCAACCGCCTTTCGGCCTCGGCCTCCGAGATCTTTGCCGGCGCCATCCAGGATTATGGCCGCGGCCCGGTCATCGGCAGCCAGACCTTCGGCAAGGGCACCGTGCAGACGATCTCCTCGCTGACACAAGGTGAAATCAAGCTGACCCGCGCCAAGTTCTATCGCATCTCCGGTGACTCCACCCAGAACAAGGGCGTCAAGCCGGACATCGCCTTCCCCAGCATCATCGACCCGAAGGAAATCGGCGAATCGAGCCTCGACTACGCCCTGCCATGGGACCAGGTTCGCCCGGTGAAGTATCGTCGCTATGGGGAACCGGCTCGCTACCTGGCAGCCCTGCGTGCCCGCCACGAGAGCCGTGTCGAACAGGAGCCCAACTTCGTCTACCTGCAGAGCGAAGTCGCGCTATCAAAGGCACTGCGCGCCCAGCAGACCAGCATCAGCCTCAATCGTGAGCAGCGCAAGCGCGAGATGGATGCCCAGGAAGCCGAGCAACTGGCACTGGAAAACAAGCGCCGCCGAGCACTGGACATGGAGCCGCTGTCGAGCTTCGCCGAACTTGATGCCGCCAGCGATCACATCGCATCGGCAGAAAGTGACCTGCAGCAGGAGATCGAGACGCAGGACAGCACCGACGAGCCAGCCGAGGATCCCATCGATCAGGCTCAGCTCCAGGAAAGCGCCGAGATCCTGCTCGATTACGCCCACCTCAATGGCGATCGCTGAACTCTCACGTCGTCGCTGACGCGCCGGCACATCGCGGTTGCAAGGCCCCTGCCCTCATGTCAGATCCGAGTGCAGGGGCTTTTTCATGCCTGGTGCAGGCGTCACCGACACGCACGGGCGAGTCGACGCACCGGCGCTCGGCACGCGGGGGCAAGCTGAAACGAATAGCAGAAAGAGATCGACCAGCAAGGAAGCGGGCGGACACAGGAAAGCAGGCAGACACAGAAAAGCGGCAGCGAAGGCTGCAGGAGTAAGACACCATCAGCGCAGAATCACGTCATTCTGACGAGAGGCAGGTGAGATCTCGAACGATCGACTGGCAAGAGAGGGAGATACGGGATTTGATATTGGCTCCTCGAACAGGACTCGAACCTGTGACCCAATGATTAACAGTCATTTGCTCTACCAACTGAGCTATCGAGGAACAACGAAATATCGATCGATATCAGGGCGATATCGAAGCTGACGATGAGATGCTCATCTACCAGCGTCATTTCCGGCATTGGCAGGAAGCCTGGGATTGGCTCCTCGAACAGGACTCGAACCTGTGACCCAATGATTAACAGTCATTTGCTCTACCAACTGAGCTATCGAGGAACGACCGGAAATCCATCTGCCAGCGACATCATCATGGATGCTGTCAGACTGACATTTCAAGCATGCTGCGTGTGCTATTGGCTCCTCGAACAGGACTCGAACCTGTGACCCAATGATTAACAGTCATTTGCTCTACCAACTGAGCTATCGAGGAACAACCTTGAACACGCGACGAATTATACGGAAATACTCAATGGCGTCAACCACCTTCGGGCATTCAACCTACCGCAGAACTCGCTCGATTCCTTCTGCCGAATCCACCTCCGAAAGCGCACATGGCGACATCCAGATGTGACAAGGCCCGCACGGATGCAGGCCTTGGAATCACTGGTGGCTACACCCTGATTTGAACAGGGGACCCCATCATTATGAGTGATGTGCTCTAACCAGCTGAGCTATGTAGCCACACGACGAGGCGTATATTGCAGGTCAGGCTGCTGAATTGCAAGCACTTTTTTGCAATTGCCCGTCAAAGTGAGCCAGCGGGATGCTCAGATGCCCAGCGAGGCCTTGACGGCAGGCAGGCCAGGTTCTCCCTGGGTGGTCTCGACACCTTCAAGCCATGCCTCCAGCACGCTGGGGTTCTGCTTGAGCCAGTCTGCTGCTGCCTCATCCGGATCGGCACCCTCATCCATGATCTCGCCCATGATCTGATTTTCCATCTCCAGGCTGAACTCGAGATTGGCCAGCAGCGCACCGACATTGGAACACGCCTCACTATATCCCGCGCGGGTATTGGTGTAGACCGTCGCTCCGCCCAGGTTCGGCCCGAAGTAGTCATCCGCGCCTTCCAGATATCCCATCTCGAAGCGAGTGTTCATGGGGTGCGGCTCCCAGCCGAGGAAGACGACCCACTCCTTGGCCGCGATCTTCGACTTCACTTCCGCCAGCATGCCGGCTTCGGAAGAATCGATCATCTCGAAGGCGCCCAGACCGAAGGCATCGTCATCGATCATGTCGGCGATGATCATGTTGCCATCATTGCCTGCCTCGATGCCGTAGATGCGCCCATCGAACTTCTCGAGGTTGTCGGCAAGATCCGCCACCGAGGTCACGCCGGCATCCAGCACGTACTGGGGCACCGCCAGGGTGTACTTGGCCCCTTGCAGATTCGCACGCGGTCGCTCTACCTGCCCCTTGTCGATATAGGGGTCACTGATAGAAGCCATCGACGGCATCCAGTTCCCCAGGAAGACATCGAAGTCATCGTTCTTCATGCCGGCATAGGCGATCGGCACGGAGATCGTGTCGGAGGTCGTCTCGTACCCCAAGCCTTCCAGGACACTGCGCGTCAGCGCCGTGGTGGCAGTGATGTCCGTCCACCCCACCTCAGCGAAGCGCACCGTACTGCACTCCTCTGATACCTCGGCGTGCGCCTGGGGTGCCAGCAGCATCCCCATGGCCAGTCCCAGCGGCAATGCGGCAAAACCTGATGATGATTTCATGCTTGTCCCTTCTCTTTGTTATATGAGCAGTACATGTCCGTCAATCACACGTGTCATTGATCCCCACCCGGCCCGGCGACAAGTGGCAGCCCGCGGGAGGCGCCACTCATGGCAAACTCTCATCACGACAAGCTCCCATGCTGTCGTTGAGAAGCTGCCAGTCTCTGACGAGCTGCCGGGCCAGACGTACGAGGCACCTCGTGAGCACCTTCACAGCCCTTGCAAGGACGCCTTGTGCCCTCTGGCGTTCTCTATAGTTCTACCAAGCCTGGCTTTCAATAACCACGAATTATGCAACTTGACGCATCACCTTTCTGTCTCTACACTTTTTATTAATTGAACGTTCAATAAAACTCGAGTCACGACAAGATCGAGCCGAATCCCGATTGAACGCCGGATTCAGCAATGCGGTGACAACCGCGTATCCTTGGCGTCTACCAGTACCAAGATTACGCGAGTTTCACCGATACGCCACCTGACGGGAGAGCAAGCTGATGCCGAAAGTGGGAATGGAGCCCATTCGTCGCCGCCAATTGATTCTGGCCACCATGCAAGCCATCGATGAGGCAGGACTGGCCGACGCCACCGTTGCACGGATCGCACGGCATGCGGGCGTCTCCGCCGGCATCATCAGTCACTACTTCGGCGGCAAGGATGGCCTGATGGAGGCCACGATGCGCCAGATCCTCACCGACCTGCGCAGAGCCGTCAGTGAGCGACGCGCCGAGATCGCCTCGAACGACGTCCGCAGTCACCTGCACGCCGTGATCGATGGCAACTTCGATCGCAGCCAGGTCAGTCAGAGCGTCTCCAAGACCTGGTTGGCCTTCTGGGCCTCCAGCATGCACCGCACACCGCTGGAGCGCCTGCAGAAGGTCAATGACCGTCGTCTGGTCTCCAATCTGTCGGCCATCTTCCGTCGCGTGATGCCGCTGGTGGAGGCACGCGATGCGGCGGCAGGACTCGCCGCCTTGATCGACGGCCTGTGGTTGCGTGGCGCGCTGGACCCCGAGGGACTGGACGTCGAGCGAGCCCGGCGTCTGGCCTATGAATATGTGGAATACCAGCTGGCGCAACACGCCGCTGACGTCTCCACGCCAGCAGCAGATGCACAAGCGTCTGACATGACGCACCCGGTGCCTGCCGAGCATGCCTGAGCGCAACAGCCTCCCCCGCTCGGACGCTTGAACCCACCGGTACTCTACGACTCTCCCCCTTTTCTGATCCCTGACAGGAGCGCAAGCATGGCCAACAGCAACGCAAGCTTCCCGACCCAGACCCTGTACATCAATGGTCGTCGCGTTGACGCGACCTCTGGCGAAACCTTCGAGACCGTCAACCCGGCCACCGGCGACGTCATCGCCCAGGTACAGCAGGCCAGCGGCGCGGACGTGGATGCCGCCGTCGAAAGCGCCCTGCAGGGCCAGAAGGTGTGGGCCGCGATGAGCGGCATGGAGCGTTCGCGCATCCTGCGTCGCGCCGTCGACCTGCTGCGCGAGCGCAATGACGAGCTGGCACTGCTCGAGACATTGGACACCGGCAAGCCGCTGTCCGAGACCGAAGTGGTCGACATCGTCACCGGTGCCGATGCACTGGAATACTATGCAGGCCTCGCGCCGGCCATCGAAGGCACCCAGGTGCCGCTGCGCCAGGAAGCCTTCGTCTACACCCGCAAGGAACCGCTGGGTGTCATCGGTGCCATCGGTGCCTGGAACTACCCGATCCAGATCGCCTGCTGGAAGTCTGCCCCGGCACTCGCCGCCGGCAACGCCATGGTCTTCAAGCCCAGCGAAGTCACGCCGCTGAGCGCACTGAAGCTTGCCGAGATCTTCACCGAAGCCGGCCTGCCGGACGGCGTGTTCAACGTCGTGCAGGGCGATGCCCGCGTCGGCGTGATGCTCACCGAGCACCCGGATATCGCCAAGATTTCCTTCACCGGCGAAGCCGGCACCGGCAAGAAGGTCATGTCCGCGTCCGCCTCTTCCAGCCTCAAGGAAGTCACCATGGAGCTAGGCGGCAAGTCCCCGCTACTGGTGTTCGCGGATTCCGACCTCGACCGTGCTGCCGACGGCGCCATGATGGCCAACTTCTACAGCTCCGGTCAGGTGTGCACCAACGGCACCCGCGTCTTCGTCGAAGCCAGCGTCAAGGACGCCTTCGAAGCCAAGATCGTCGAGCGCGTCGCACGCATCAAGGCCGGTGACCCGCAGGATCACGCCACCACCTTCGGCCCGCTGGTCAGCTTCGAGCACCTGGAAAAGGTCGTCTCCTACCTGGAGATCGCCAAGCAGGACGGCGCACGTCTGCTGGTTGGCGGCGAGCGCATGAGCGAAGGCGACTTCGCCAAGGGCGCCTGGGTCGCGCCGACCGTCTACACCGACTGCAGCGATGACATGCGCATCGTGCAGGAAGAGATCTTCGGTCCGGTGATGTCCATCCTGTCCTTCGACAGTGAAGAGGAAGTCATCCGCCGCGCCAACGACACCACCTATGGCCTGGCGGCTGGCCTGTTCACCGAGAGCCTGAACCGCGCGCACCGCGTGATCCACCAGCTCGAAGCCGGCATCTGCTGGGTCAACACCTGGGGCGAGTCCCCGTCCGAGATGCCGGTCGGCGGCTACAAGCAGTCAGGCATCGGTCGCGAGAATGGTGTCGAGACGCTGTCCCACTACACTCAGACCAAGTCCGTGCTGATCGAGATGGGGCCGTTCGAGTCCGCCTTCTGAGCCACCTGAGGCCATGAGGCCTGAATCGACGACAGCAGCATCGTCTGGCGCAGGATGCGGGATCAGGACACTTGATCCACTGATCCGCTGCAGTAGTTGATGCACTGAAGATAGCGCCAGATGCCCCACCCGCCGGCATGACGACCCCTCGTCGTGCCGGCCAGCACGCCACGCCACTCATGACTTCGGCGCTGGCAGTGCACGAATCCCGACGAGTCGCTGACAGTGATGGCATACCACTTGCCATGCGCTGCCCCGACGGCTCCTCACAGACACATCACCGTATCCATCCGCCCGGCAGTGGCCACCCCTCGTCGTCGACGGGGCGTCCTGCGCCCGCATGTGGCATCTGATACGAAAGGAGATTTCATGAGCCAATTCGAGCGTGAATACGACTACGTCATCATCGGTGCCGGCAGCGCCGGCAACGTGCTGGCCACTCGCCTCAGTGAAGACGCTAACGTCAGTGTCCTGCTGCTGGAAGCGGGCGGCCGTGACCACCGCTTCGATTTCCGTACCCAGATGCCTGCCGCACTGGCGTATCCCCTGCAGGGCCAGCGCTACAACTGGGACTTCAAGACCGACCCCGAGCCGCACATGAACAATCGCCGCATGGAATGTGGCCGCGGCAAGGGGCTGGGAGGCTCCTCGTTGATCAATGGCATGTGCTACATCCGTGGCAATGCGCTGGATTACGACAACTGGGCCAAGGATCCCATCCTGGCTGACTGGAACTATCGTGAGTGCCTGCCCTACTTCCGCAAGTGCGAGACGCGCGATATCGGCCCCAACGACTACCACGGCGGCGATGGGCCGGTCTCGGTCACGACTCCCAAGGAAGGCAACAACGAGCTCTATCACGCCTTCATCGCGGCAGGCATCGAGGCGGGCTATCCGGCCACCGAAGACGTCAACGGCTATCAGCAGGAAGGCTTCGGCCCGATGGATCGCTTCGTGACCAAGGAAGGCCGTCGCGCCTCCACCGCCCGCGGCTATCTGGATACCGCCAAGAAGCGTGCCAACGTGACCATCGAGACGCGTGCCACCACCGATGTCATCCTGTTCGAGGGCAAGACAGCGGTCGGCGTGAAATATGAGCGCAAGGGGCAGGACCACCGCGTACGTGCACGCAAGGAAGTGCTGCTGTGTGCTGGCGCCATCGCCTCGCCGCAGATCCTTCAGCGCTCCGGCGTCGGCAATCGTGAGCACCTCGAGCCGCTGGGCGTGAAGATGGTGCACCACCTGCCGGGTGTGGGGGAGAACCTGCAGGATCACCTCGAGCTCTACATCCAGTACGAGTGCACCAAGCCGATCTCGCTCTACCCGTCCCTCAAGTGGTACAACCAGCCGCCTATCGGCCTGGAGTGGATGCTCAAGGGGACCGGTGTGGGTGCCAGCAACCAGTTCGAGGCTGCCGGCTTCATTCGCAGCGATGCCAACGAGGCCTGGCCGAACCTGCAGTATCACTTCCTGCCGATCGCGATCAGCTACAACGGCAAGAGTGCGGTGCAGGGCCACGGCTTCCAGGCACACGTCGGTTCCATGCGCTCCCAGAGCAAGGGCCGTGTCCGACTGACCTCACTGGACCCCAAGGCCGCGCCCTCGATCTTCTTCAACTACATGGCCGAGGAGCGTGACTGGGAAGAGTTCCGCGCCGCCATTCGCCTGACTCGCGAGATCATCGCTCAGCCGGCACTGGACGATTACCGTGGCCGCGAACTGGCGCCGGGCGCTGACGTCCAGACGGACGAGCAGCTCGACGAGTACGTACGCAATCATGCCGAGACGGCCTACCACCCGTGCGGCAGCTGTCGCATGGGCAGTGATGCGACCTCCGTGGTCGATGGTGCCGGTCGCGTGCATGGTCTCGACAACCTGCGCGTCGTGGACGCCTCGCTGTTCCCGGTCATCCCCACCGGCAACCTGAACGCACCGACGATCATGCTGGCGGAGAAGATGGCCGACAAGATTCGGGGCCGTGCTCCGCTGCCGCCGTCCGACGCCGACTACTTCGTGGTCGAGCCGGGCACACCGGCCAAGCAGCCCGCCAAGCGCCAGATCGATTCCGCGCCGATCAACGGCTGATCCCGCGCGATCAACGTAAGCCTCCGTTATGTGACGGCAGGCATGGAAGCACCATCGATCGTTCGAGGCCCCGCACTGCGGGGCCTTTTTTATGTCTGGCATGTCTCGATTCCAGACCATCACTTCCGTCGTGGCAGCCCACCTCCCCGTTTCTCCCCGCCCGCATCGCTTCATCCCGCCCGCACCGCCTCATCCCGTCTCATGGCATCAGCAGCTCCGATGACGTCCCGACCGGGGCCAGTGCCTCTCCCTGTATCCAAGGCCCCTTTCGCTGCCCATACGCCTTGCACAGCCACCATTGCTTTCCCCGCGACGCCTCTTCCATCGCTTCACCTTTCATACCTTCGACCTTGGGTGGACTGGCGGAGTGAGTCGAGTTGGGATAGGCTGACAATAATTCAAACAACTGTTCTAAACGCATGGCTGCTATGCTGAAGAGGAAGGCCATTCGCTAGAGCTCCCGCAACGCAACCTGGAGATCCTGCCATGACGCAGCTCATCCTCATCCTCGTCGCCCTTGCCGGTCTGCTGACCGTCATGGCACGTGAATCCGGTGCACTGGCCGCCATCGGCGTGCTGGCGGTCACCGGCCTCATCGGCCTGGGCATCGACACCCCGGTGCTTGGTGTCCTGCTGTTGATCAGCGCGGCACTGGTCGCCGTCTGCGGCCTGCCGGCGCTGCGCACCAAGTGGCTCAGCCCGCGGCTGTTCGCGATGTTCAAGAAGGTGTCGCCCAAGGTCTCGGCGACCGAGAAGGTAGCCCTGGAAGCCGGTACCGTGTTCTGGGACGCCGAATTGTTCTCCGGCAAGCCGCAATGGGACACCCTGACCGCACAGCGCAATGAGGGCATCTCCAGTGAGGAGCAGGCCTTCATCGATACGCAGTGCTCCATCGCCTGTGGCATGACCAACAGCTGGGAAATCGCCCGCGAGCGTGCGGATCTTCCCGAGGAACTGTGGGAATTTCTCAAGCGCGAGAAGTTCTTCGGCATGATCATTCCCAAGCAGTACGGCGGCCTCGGCTTCTCGGCCAAGGCGCAGTCACTGGTACTGCAGAAGCTGGCGGTCAACGAGACGCTGATGGTCACCGTCGGCGTGCCCAACTCCCTCGGCCCGGGTGAGCTGCTGCTCAAGTACGGCAGCGAGGAACAGAAGGATTATTACCTGCCGCGCCTGGCGGATGGCCGCGAGATCCCCTGCTTCGGCCTGACCGGCCCGCGTGCCGGCAGTGACGCGACCTCCATTCCGGACACCGGTATCGTGTGTCGCGGCATGCATGACGGCGAGGAAGTCGTCGGTATCCGCCTCAACTTCGAGAAGCGCTGGATCACCCTGGCGCCGGTCGCCACCGTGGTCGGCCTGGCCTTCCGCATGTTCGACCCCGAGCACCTGCTGGGGGACGTGGAAGACATCGGCATCACCTGCGCCCTGATTCCGCGTGATACCGACGGCATGGACATCGGCCGTCGCCATCACCCGATCGGCGCGCCGTTCATGAATGGCCCGATCTTCGGCAAGGACGTCTTCATCCCGCTCAGCTATCTGATCGGTGGCGAGCAGATGGCCGGCCAGGGCTGGAAGATGCTGGTCGAGTGTCTGTCGGTGGGTCGCTGCATCACCCTGCCGTCCGGCTCCGCGGGCATCTCTCGCTACGCACTGGGCTGGAGCGCCGGTTTCGCGCGCATTCGCCGCCAGTTCAACCTGCCGGTGGCCGAGATGGAAGGCGTGCAGGAGCCGCTGGCTCGCATGGCCGCGATGAACTACATCAGCCAGGCCGCCGTACTGCATACCGCCAACATGATCGACAACGGCCACAAGCCGGCCGTGCCCTCCGCCATCCTCAAGAGTCAGCTGACCGAGATGGCCCGCACGCTGCTGACCGATGGCATGGATATCCACGGCGGACGCGGCGTGACGCTCGGCCCGCGCAACTACATCGGCGTGGCATATGCCGGCACCCCGGTCTCGATCACGGTGGAAGGCGCCAACATCATGACCCGCAACCTGATGATCTTCGGTCAGGGGGCCATCCGCTGCCATCCGTACGTGCTGGAAGAGCTGGCCGCCAAGGATGCCGATGACCTGAACGCCTTCGACAAGGCCTTCTTCCGCCATGCAGGCCTCATCTTCGGCAACGCGGCCCGCGCCTTCAGCCAGAGCTTCGGCATCGGCGGCAAGACCACCGGCTTCGACGCCGTCGCCACGCCTTATGCCAACCACATCAACCGCTTCAGCGCCGCCTTCTCGCTGTCCGCCGATGCGGCCATGGCCAGCCTCGGCTCCAGCCTCAAGGCACGCGAGATGCTGTCGGCTCGTCTGGGTGACGTGCTCTCCAACCTCTACCTGGCATCCCTGACGCTCAAGCAGTGGCACGAATCGGACGCCTGTGAGCACGAGGAAGCGCTGTTCCACTACAGCATGCAATGGTTGCTGCATCGCACCGAGAAGGCACTCGACGAACTGCTCGCCAACCTGCCCAACCGTGCCCTGGCCACGACATTGCGCGTCGTCACGCTGCCGCGTGGTCGTCAGTTCGCCATGCCCAGGGACAGCCTGACCCGCGAGATCGCACGTGCCGTCTCCACCGACAGTGCACTGCGTACCAAGCTGACCGACAACACCTGGGACGCTCAGGACGAAGGCCAGAAGGACAATGCCCTCGCCCGCTACAACGCGCTGCTCAAGGATTACCCGCGTGCGGAGCCGATCTACAAGACGCTGGCCAAGGCCTATCACAAGGGCGAGATCCCGGCCGACGCCCTGTCACCGGAAGCGCGCATCGAAGCGGCGGTCGAGGCCGGTATCCTGTCCGCTGAGGATGGCGACTTCATGCGCGTCTTCGAAGCCGAGGTACTCGACATGCTGACCGTCGACCACTTCGATTTCGATGCCTTCGTGCGCAAGCCGATGGCGAGTGACGGCACAGCCTCCAACCCACAGCAGGACGCCGCCTGATCACCGGCCGACGCCCGCGTGAGCGATGCAAGACCTGATCGCTGATCGCAGAACCAAAAAGGCCCCGCTCAGTGAGCGGGGCCTTTTTATTGGCAGGAGGCGCCATGCTTCGCGTCATCTCGATCTCAGATATGACGCGCGAAGTGCTCGAGATCACGCACGAAGGCGTTCTTGTAGGTCTCGAAGTCCTTCGGGCGCGCCTTGAAGGTGCGCTTGATGCGCTCGCGATCCAGACGCAGCGGCTCGTCCAGCGCCGCGAGAGTGCCGACACGCGCCGCCGGATTCATGCCGACCAGCTCACGCGGGCGATCGCCTTCGGCCTCGGCCTCCAGCCAGTCGTTGATCCCGGCGCGACGCAGCACGCTGACCAGCGAGCCGTCGGTGAGACGCACCTGCAGACGACCATGATCCGCCAGCTGTGACACCAGCGCGATGCCGTGGTCATGGCCACGATGGACCGGCGGCGTCGCCCACAGGGCAAGATTCAGCCCGCGCGCATTCTCGTCGAGCACCAACAGGGCGGCGGAGTGGATGCGCTCGGCATCGTCCACCAGCGCGAACAGGCGAGCGGTCTCGTTCTCGAACCAGACACCTCGGACACCGGCATAGCTCACCAGCGCATCCAGCCCCCCCTCGCGGCCATGCACTTCGGCACACAGCATCGCCAGACACGCATCGCGCCGGGCACCGGCACTCACTTCCACCACTTTCATCGCATTCTCCGCCACAGGCATTTTCAGCGCGCAAGACTAGCACACTCGCCGGATGATCGCCTGATCCACCGCGCCCCGTGCAGGGCCGACGGTGGTTACCCGCACATGAACATCCAACCGTCATAAAGTTGTAAGGAAAGCCTTCTAGAGTCGTCTACGCTTTTCGGACGATCATCATAAGAACAAAAAGATGTTCGCTTGATCGTTCGCCATCGATCGACAGCAGTCAGCCTGCGCGACTCCCACAAGGCTGACCAGGGACCCTCTCAGGAGCTCGACCATGCGCCGCCCGACCCATCACGCAATGCTCAACACCCGTGGCACCCGTCATCTTGCCAGCCTCGCGCTGGCAGTCGGTTTCGCGACCGCTTCCGCCAGTGCCCTGGCCGCCACCGAAGTCGAGTGGTGGCACGCCATGGGGGGCGGACTTGGCAAGAAGGTCGACGAGATCGCGGCCGACTTCAATGCAAGTCAGGATGAATTCGTCGTCAAGCCGGTCTTCAAGGGCAACTACTCCGAGACCATGACGTCCGCCATTGCCGCCTTCCGGGCCGGCAAGGGCCCGGACATCGTGCAGATCTTCGAGGTCGGCACCGCCACCATGATGAGCGCCAAGGGTGCCATCATGCCGGTCCATCAGCTGATGGCGGACTATGCGCCGTCAGAAGGCGCGAGTTTCGATCCGAAGGCCTACCTGTCTTCCGTCACCGGCTACTACACCGACACCGAAGGCAAGATGCTGTCGATGCCGTTCAACTCCTCCACCCCGGTCACCTATTACAACAAGGACATGCTGGCCAAGGCCGGTGTCGAATCCGTGCCGGCCACCTGGCAGGAGCTGGGTGATGCCCTCAAGAAGGTCGTCGATTCCGGCGCGGGCAGCTGTGGCCTGACGACCACCTGGCCGTCCTGGGTGATGCTGGAGAACTTCTCGGCACGCAATGACGTACCCTTCGCCAGCCAGGCCAATGGCTTCGCCGGCACCGATACCCGCCTTGAATTCAACAAGACCGCCGTGGTCGACCACATCCAGCGCCTCGATGACTGGCAGGCCGACAAGCGCTTCGTGTTCGGCGGTCGCTTCGATGACGCGGCGCCGAAGTTCTACTCCGGTGAGTGCGCGATGATGATGGGCTCCTCCGCCAGCTATGCCGGCGTCAAGGAAAGCGCCAAGGGCTTCGAGTTCGGCGTGGCACCGCTGCCCTACGACAGCGACGCGATCGAGACGCCGCAGAATTCCATCATCGGCGGCGCGTCACTGTGGGTGCTGTCCGGCCACAGCGATGAGGAATACCAGGGCGTCGCCAAGTTCTTCCAGTACCTCTCCAGGCCCGAAGTCCAGGCCGACTGGCACCAGTTCACTGGCTACCTGCCAATCACCACCGCCGCGGCAGAGCTGACACGTGAGCAGGGCTTCTACGCCGAGAATCCGGGCACTGACGTCGCCATCACCCAGATGACCTCCGTGGCCCCGACCGAGAACTCCAAGGGCCTGCGTCTGGGCAACATGGTGCAGATACGTGACGTGATCAACGAAGAGCTCGAGAAGATCTTCGCTGGCAAGGAAAGCGTGCAGGACGGTCTCGATCAGGCTGTCGAGCGCGGCAACAAGCTGCTGGAGAAGTTCGAGCGCGCCAACGGCTGAACACCGCCACACCATGGTGGGCCGCCTGGGCGGCCCACCATGCCTGGATGCCAGAGAGCGGAAAGCGCACCCGATACCGGTGCCCTTTCCCTTCTCTCCCGGCTTGATGGCGCATGGTTGGCCGAATCCGCGCCGACCATGCGCACACGACTGACGTGATCAGTCCCTCTTCCTTGCGAGACCTCTGCTGCATGGCCCATTTCAATCGACATCCCTTCACGCCGTGGATCCTGCTGGCCCCCCAGCTGATCATCGTCGGCGTGTTCTTCTTCTGGCCGGCCCTCCAGGCCATCGAACAGGCTTTCTATATCGAGGATGCCTTCGGGCTTTCACGTGAATTTGCCGGACTTGCCAACTTCCTCGCGGTCCTCGGCGAAGCCGAATATCTGGAGACCCTGTGGACGACGGTCTACTTCTCGTTTGCCGTCGCCTTCGGCGCCATGGCACTCGCCCTTGGGCTGGCCGTGCTGGCAGACCGCGTGCTGCGTGGCGCCAGCACCTACAAGACCTTCCTCATCTGGCCCTATGCCGTCGCACCTGCCGTGGCCGGCGTCCTGTGGCTGTTCCTGTTCGACCCGACGCTAGGCATCCTGCCGGAACTGCTGTCCGCCATCGGCATCGACTGGAATCACAACCTCAACGGCAACCAGGCCATGCTGCTGGTGGTACTGGCCTCGATCTGGAAACAGATGAGCTACAACTTCGTGTTCTTCCTCGCAGGTCTCCAGGCGATCCCCAAGAGCCTGCTGGAAGCGGCCGCCATGGATCGCGCCGGCCCCTGGCGACGTTTCTGGACCATCACCTTCCCGCTGCTCTCCCCGACCAGTTTCTTTCTGCTGGTGATGAACGTGGTCTACGCCTTCTTCGAGACCTTCGGCACCATCGATGCCACCACCTCGGGTGGTCCGGGCGGCTCGACGCGCACCCTGGTCTACAAGGTGTATGAAGACGGTTTCGTCGGTCAGGATCTGGGGTCGAGTGCCGCCCAGTCGGTGCTGTTGATGGTCATCGTCGGCGTGCTGACGCTGATCCAGTTCAAGTATGTCGAGAAGAAGGTGCAGTACTGATGCGCTACAACCGTCCCGGGCTTGATATCGCAAGCCATGCGCTCTTGATCGTCGGCTGCGCGCTGTTCTTCCTGCCGGTGTGGATCGCCTTCAGCGCCAGCACCCACGAGATGGGCGATCTTTACTCCAACGTCGCCCCCGTCTGGATAGGCGAGGCAGGATTCGACAACTACCGCCACCTGCTGGAAGACCCCGTCAGCAGTCTCGGCGCCGACGTGATGACCCTGCTGTTCAATTCGATGCTGATGGCACTGGGCATCGCCATCGGCAAGATCATCATCTCGGTACTGGCGGCCTATGCGATCGTGTTCTTCGAGTTCCGCTTCCGCAAGCTGTGCTTCTGGCTGATCTTCATCACCCTGATGTTGCCGGTGGAGGTGCGCATCCTGCCGACCTTCAAGGTGGTGGCCGACCTCAACATGCTGGACAGCTATGCAGGCCTGATCCTGCCGCTGATCGCCAGCGCTACCGCGACCTTCCTGCTGCGCCAGTTCTATCTGACCATCCCGGCCGAACTGGTCGAGGCGGCACGCATCGATGGTGCCGGGCCGTGGCGCTTCCTCAAGGACATTCTGCTGCCGCTGTCGAAGACCAACATCGCGGCACTGTTCGTGATCATGTTCATCTACGGCTGGAATCAGTACCTGTGGCCGCTGCTGATCACCACGGATGCCGACTACCTGACCATCGTCGTCAGCCTCAAGCGCATGCTGACCACCGGCGACGGCCTGGTGCCGTGGCAGGACGTCACCGCCACCACGCTGCTGGCCATGGGGCCGCCGGTGCTGGTGATCCTGTTCATGCAGCGCTACTTCATCAAGGGGCTGGTGGACAGCGAGAAGTGACCTCCTCTCGCCCCGGCACCTCGTGATTCGCGCCCCTTTTACCTGACGCCTTGCGCCCGGCCACCTGATTCCGTTCCGCCGTGATGGGCCGCTCTCACGCCTGTCACGGCACCGCTTTGGATATTCATCTCATGGCAACACTGACACTCAAGCAGCTCAAGAAGCAGTACCCCAATGGCTACCAGGCCCTGCACGGCATCGACCTGGAGTTCGGTGAAGGCGAGCTGATCGTCATCGTCGGCCCTTCCGGGTGCGGCAAGTCCACCCTGCTGCGCACCCTGGCGGGGCTCGAGGATATCTCCGAAGGCGACCTGGAGATCAACGGCAAGCGCGTCAATGACCTGGAGCCCGCCGAGCGCGATATCGCGATGGTGTTCCAGAACTATGCGCTCTACCCGCACATGAGCGTGTTCGACAACATGGCCTACGGCCTCAGGAACCGTCGCACGCCCAAGGACGAGATCCAGCGTCGCGTCAGCGAGGCCGCCGAACTGCTGGGTCTGACCGAACTGCTCGATCGTCGTCCCAAGCAGCTCTCCGGCGGTCAGCGTCAGCGTGTCGCCATGGGGCGCGCCATCGTGCGCAAGCCGCAGGTCTTCCTGTTCGATGAGCCGCTCTCGAATCTCGATGCCAAGCTGCGCGTACAGATGCGCCTCGAGATCCGCCGCCTGCAGAAGCGCCTCAAGGTCACCTCCGTCTATGTCACCCATGACCAGACCGAGGCCATGACCCTGGCAGACCGCCTGGTGGTGATGAATGGCGGCCACGTCGAACAGTTCGGCACGCCGATGGCGCTCTATGACCGACCCGCCAGCCAGTTCGTCGCCGGCTTCATCGGCTCACCTGCCATGAACTTCCTGAGCGCCACCCGTACGGAGGCAGGCCTCTCGCTGCCCTGCGGCGCGCGCCTGGCATTGCGACCGGCGGCCAGAGAACACGAGGCGACTCCCATGGACGCCGCACTGACGTTGGGCATCCGCCCGGAACATCTCGAGGTTCTGCAGCCGGACAGCCCGCTGCCACCGGGTGCCGCGGAGCTTGTGGCCCGCATCGAGCTGGTCGAGCCACTGGGCGCGGACACCCTGGCGTACTGCCGACTGGACGGCCAGGCGGAGCCGCTGGTGGTGAGACTGGACGGCGAGCATGCCGTCGCCGAGGAGCAATGCCTGCGCCTGGCCATTCCGCCTGCACGCGCGCATCTGTTCGGTGCGGATGGCAAGCGCCTGACAACTCACGAGTGATGGAGCACCTGGCCTGCGCACGAGTCGCCACAGCGAAACCTGGAGCGGAACCTGTCGCGAAAGGCACATGCACACAAAAGTGATTGCCCCCGTAGCGTCATCATCGGATGGTAACAAGGACACGCCGGGTGCTCGTCCTGACGCGTCGAGCCTGACACCATCCACCAACGAGGTTCATCGATGTCATCATCTTTCTCCCACGGCACATCGCTTGCATTGCCAATGGCCATCGCTCACCGCGGGTTGTCCGCCTATGCACCGGAAAACACGCTCAGCGCCATTCGCGCCGCCCATGAGGCCGGCCACCAATGGGTGGAGCTGGATGTCCAGCTGCTCAAGGATGGCACTCCTGTCATCTGGCACGATGCCAGCGTCAATCGTTGCTCCGATGGGCGTGGACGGCTGAGAAACCTGGATCTGGCAGCGGCCCGGGCGCTGGATGTGGGCAGCTGGTTCAGTGCCCGCTTTGCCGGGGAACGCATGGCGACACTCGAGGAAGCCCTGGCATTGATCGCCTCGCTGAGCATGGGGCTCAATCTCGAGCTCAAGCTGAGTCCGGGGCACGACACTCGTGCACTGGTCGAGAAAGTCGTGCCCATGGCGGTCGAGGTGCTGCCCGTCGGGCAGCTGATTCTCTCGTCATTCGACCCGCAAGCCCTGCGCATGAGCCGGGAACGTGACGGCGAGGTGATGATCGGGCTGCTCTACGACGCCATTCCCGACGACTGGGAGGCATTGGCCGAGGATGTGAAGGCAGTCACCGTACATGCGGACTGGCGTGCACTGACACGTGTCGCGGCAAGTCGCGTCACGGCCACCCAGCGCAAGCTGCTCTGCTACACGCCCAACGATGCCGCGGCCTTCTCCCCTCGCTGGGCCTGGGGGGTCAGTGCCGTCATCAGCGATGACCCCGGTATCTTCTCCGAGCAGGACCTTGCGCAGTCTCCCTGTACCGAACGCACCTTGTCGTGAGATCGCCATGAGCCAGTCACTGGAGACATTGAGCCCGCGCCAGCTGCGCATTCTCGAGCGCCTGGCGCGAGACGGCCAGTTGAGCGTCGAGCCGCTGGCCGTGGACTTCGAGGTCACACCGCAGACCATACGCCGCGATCTCGGCGTGCTGTGTGATCTCGGACTGGCGCGACGACGTCATGGCGGCATCGAACGTCCGCTGGGTGGACACAATCTGGGCCACACCCAGCGCAGCATGCTGGCGAGACCGGCCAAGCAGGCCATGGCGGCCCAGGTCGTCGCCGAGATACCCGATGGCGCCTCGCTGGCACTGGGAATCGGCACCAGCGTGGTGGCTGTCGCCGAGGCACTGATCGCCCGGCGCGGCCTGCGCGTGATCACCAACAACCTGCAGGTGGCACAAGCGCTTTCCAGCCACCCGGATGTCAGCGTGCAGCTTGCCGAGGGCCAGCTTCGCCCTCGGGATCTCGATGTGGTCGGCAGCGCCACCGTGGCCTTCTTCACCCGGCATCAGGTGGACATCGCCGTGCTGGGATGTGGCGGACTGGATGCCGAGGGGCTGCTGGATTTCGACCCTGAAGAGGCCGCCGTCAGTCGCGCCCTGCTCAGACATGCCAGACGCCGCATCCTGGTCACCGATGCCAGCAAGTGGGGGCGTGCCGCCATGTGCCGGATCGGCCCGCTCACCGATATCGATCTGCTGATCACCGACAGCCCCCCACACGCCAGCGAGCACCAGATGGCGTTGACCGAGGCGGAGGCTCACTCACTGCAGGTGATGTACCGCCAATGAATCACTCAGCCCCCGCCCCTGTGGCCCACCGCTCACGAGGATGATCGGAATCACCATGCAAGCCTTCGCTCACTGCCCAGCCACCACCCTGTCCGGCATTCGCTACCTGCTGACCGACATCGATGACACCCTCACCCGGGAAGGGCGACTCGATGCCTCGACATTGGCGGCACTCGAGCGCCTGGAGGCAGCCGGCATCAAGGTCATTCCGGTCACGGGCGGCTGTGCCGGCTGGTGCGATCATATCGCCAGGGCCTGGCCAGTGGCCGCCGTGATCGGGGAGAACGGCGCCTTCGCCTTTCAGCGCCAGGGGCAGCGGATACTCACGACCTGGTGGGAGGACGAAGCACGTCTTCGCGCGCGTCAACGCCATGTGATGACGGTGGCGCGCCAGCTGCTGCTCAACCATCCCCAGGCCGCACTGGCCCAGGACCAGCCCTTCCGCTACGCGGATGTCGCGGTGGACCACTGTCAGGCCGTCAGCCCGCTGTCGCAGGCACAGATCCACGCCATCATCGCCGGCTTCACGGCCGCCGGCATTCAGGCGCGTGCCAGCTCCATCCATATCAATGCCTGGCAGGGTGACTTCGACAAGGCACGCATGGCCGTGCGTGTCCTGACCGAGACCTTCGGACTGGACCGCATGCAACTGGAACAGGAGGTGATGTACGTCGGCGATGCCCCCAATGACGCGCCGATGTTCGCTACCTTCCGGCATACCGTGGGCGTCGCCAATATCCTCAAGCATCGTGCAGCGCTGGGCTGGGAGCCCGCCTGGCTGACCCGCCACGGTCATGGCGCCGGGGTCGAGGAAATCGCCGATGCCCTGCTCGGGTCACATGCGACCATCGACAGCGGAAACTGAGACTGCCGAGCGGCTGCACTTGTCGTACTGAGCCTGCCAGACCGAGTCCTTCGAGCTGAGCCCGTCGAACTGTGCCCGTCGGACTGAGCTCACCAAGCTTGACCTGACGACATGAAAAAGCCCGTCTCGGCATTCCGAGACGGGCTTTTGTTATCTTAAAGATAACAATATCAACAAAGAACAGACTATCTACTGTGGAAAGAACAGCCCACGCAAGCCTTCACCCGGGTCTTCGAAGCGCATGAAGGCCTCGCCCACCAGGAAGCCGTGGACACCACGGTCACGCATCTTCGCCACATCCTCACGGGTATGGATACCTGATTCGGTCACGACGCGCACTCCCGATGGCATGTCGGTCAACAGGTCCAGCGTCGTCTCCAGTGAGGTCTCGAAGCTACGCAGATCACGGTTGTTGATTCCGACCAGCTCGATCCCCAGCGCCAGCGCACGCTTGAGCTCCTCTCCATCATGCACCTCGACCAGCACATCCATGCCCAGCTCTCGCGCCTGATCATGCAGAGCACTCAGGCGTGCATCGTCCAGTGCCGCGACGATCAGCAGAATGCAGTCGGCACCGATGGCACGCGCCTCGAGCACCTGATAGGGATGAATGATGAAGTCCTTGCGGATCACCGGGATCGAGACGGCGTCACGCGCCTCGATCATGAAGTCCTCATGCCCCTGGAAGAAGTCGGCATCGGTCAGCACCGACAGGCAGGCAGCGCCGGCCTGCTCATATGCCACGGCGATCTCGGCCGGCGCGAAGTCTTCACGAATCACGCCCTTGGAGGGAGAGGCCTTCTTCACCTCGGCGATGATGGCCGGCTCACCGCGATCGATCCGAGATGTCAGCGCCTTGATGAAACCACGCGGCGCGCTCTGCTTCTCGATCAGCGCCTGAAGATCCGCCTCGCCCACCGCCGCACTGCGCTCGGCGATCTCCTCTTCCTTGCGCGCCAGAATTCTGGCCAGGATGGTCGGCAGCGCCTTGTCAGTCGTCTGTTGCTCGGTACTCATCAGCGGGTCGCTCCTTCATCATTGACCTGGGCGTAGACACGGGTGAAATCGGCAAGCTCCTTCATCTTCTCGAAGGGCAGCTTGCTGGCCTGCACGTCCTCGGCAATATTGACGCCTTCCTTGAGACTGTCTGCGATACCGGCCACGTACAGGGCCGCGCCGGCATTGAGCGCCACGATATCGCTGGCCGGCCCCTCGTCTCCGCGCAGCGCCTGCTGCACCAGCTTCAAACTGTCGGCAGACGTCGCGACTGCCAGCGAATCCAGCGACTGGCGCGCGATACCGAAGTCTTCCGGCGCGATGCGGTATTCGCGGATCTCGCCATCCTTGAGCTCATTGACCAGGGTCGGCGCCGCCAGCGAGATCTCGTCCAGACCGTCATCGCTGTGCACCACCAGCACATGCTCGGCCCCGAGACGCTTGAGCACCTCGGCCATCAGCGGCACCAGCGCGGGGTCATACACGCCGAGCACCTGACGGGTAGCGCCAGCCGGATTGGTCAGCGGACCCAGGATGTTGAACATGGTGCGCACCCCCATCTCGCGACGCGGACCGATCACATGCTTCATGGCAGCATGATGATTGGGCGCGAACATGAAGCCGACCCCGATATCATCGATGCAGCGCGCGACCTGTTCGGCATTCAGCGCCAGATGGATGCCAGCCGATTCGAGCAGATCCGCACTGCCGGACGACGAGGAGACACTGCGGTTGCCATGCTTGGCCACATGCCCACCGGCGGCGGCCACGACGAAACTTGCGGCAGTGGACACATTGAACAGATTGGCCCCATCTCCGCCGGTACCCACGATGTCCACCGCATCGGTGGCGCGCACCGTGACTCGCGTCATCAATTCACGCATCACCTGCGCGGCAGCGGCCAGCTCATCGACCGTCTCGCCTTTCATCGACAGGGCCATCAACAGCGCCCCTATCTGCGCCTGGGTTGCCTCGCCGGTCATGATGGCCGTCATGACCGCATGAGTGTCGTCGTAGCTCAGGTGCTGGCGGCGCATCACGGCGCCAATCGCCTCACGCATCTGCATGTTGTGTCTCCGCAGACGCCAGCCTCGGCGGCTGACGCATGAAAATGAAATATGACTCTTGCGATCTGCATCCGCTCAAGCGGCTTTCTCGACCTCGCCGCGACGCAGGAAGTTAGCCAGAAGCTCATGACCCTGCAATGTGAGGATCGACTCGGGGTGGAACTGCACACCCTCGACATCAAGCTCGCGATGGCGCAGTCCCATGATCAGCTGCGGGGTGACATCGTCGTCTCCCGTCCAGCTGGTGACGACAAGACACTCAGGCAGACTGTCGCGCTCGACGACCAGCGAGTGATAACGCGTGACTTCCAGCGGCTCGGCCAACGCGGCGAAGACGCCACTGTTGTCGTGATGGACGGCGGAGGTCTTGCCATGCATTACCTGAGGGGCACGCACCACCTTGCCACCGTAGACCTGACCGATGGCCTGATGGCCGAGACAGACCCCCAGGATCGGCAGCTTGCCGGCAAAGTGACGGATGACGTCCAGGGTAATCCCGGCCTCATTGGGCGTGCATGGCCCCGGCCCCAGCACCAGATGCGTGGCACCGAGCGCCTCGATCTGCTCGAGCGTGATGGCGTCATTGCGCACGGTCAGCACTTCGGCCCCAAGCTCGCTCAGATACTGGACGATGTTGTAGGTGAAGCTGTCAAAGTTGTCGATCATCAGCACGCGTGGCGCGCTGGCGTCCTGCGAAGTGAATGCCTGCATGGTCAGTGTCCATTCTCGGGAGCGGATCCGTGCCGTGATTCACCGGCCTGCCCGCCCTCCTTTGGTGTCGTTCCCGCCGTCCAGCAACAAAAATGCCGCCCTGGTCGGCGGCATTCTTCTGGTCGTACGTCCTCGAACTTCAGACATGCGAAAGCCGCCCCGTTGTCAGGAGCGCCACCACTGCTGGCTGAGGTCGTGCGGGTTACGTAGCGTCATGGGTCAATAGTGCGTTGAGCCGTTGGGAGTGTCAATCACATGCGACATTGCAGGGAGCGGCCCCGCAAGGCCGCCGGGCCACTCCCTGTCGTGCATGGCGCGGCAATCAGTCCAGGTTGTCCAGGCCCCGCTCCGCCATCGCCACGGCACGGAACAGTGCGCGCCCCTTGTTGAGGGTCTCGTCCCACTCGGACTGCGGGACGGAATCCGCGACCACCCCGGCACCGGCCTGGACGTGAAGCACCTGATCCTTGAGCACGGCGGTACGGATCGCGATCGCGGTATCCATGTTGCCGTGCCAGGAGAGATAGCCCACCGCACCCGAGTAGATGCCACGCTTGACCGGCTCCAGCTCGTCGATGATCTCCATGGCGCGAATCTTCGGCGCGCCGGACAGCGTGCCCGCCGGGAAGGTGGCACGCAGCACGTCCATCGGCCCCAGCCCTTCCTTTAGCTTGCCGGTGACGTTGGAGACGATGTGCATGACGTGGGAGTAGCGCTCCACCACCATCTGGTCCGTCACCTTGACGCTACCGGTCTGACTGATGCGCCCGGCATCGTTGCGGCCCAGGTCGATCAGCATCAGGTGCTCGGCGATTTCCTTGGGGTCCGAGAGCAGATCCTTCTCGAGCGCCAGATCCTCCTCTTCGGTGGCACCGCGTACGCGCGTTCCGGCAATGGGACGCACCGCGACTTCACCATCCTCGAGACGCGAGAGAATCTCGGGCGACGAGCCGATGACGTGATGATCATCCAGATTGAAGAAGAACATGTACGGCGAGGGATTCAGACTGCGCAGCGCACGATAGAGATCCAACGGCGCGGCACGGTAGGGAATCGACATGCGCTGGGACGGCACGCACTGCATGACATCACCGGCCAGCACGTATTCCTTGATCTTCTCGACCGCGCCCTTGAAGCCTTCCTCGGTGAAGCCGGAAGTGAAATCGGTCTCCTGGACCGGATCACCTCCGGTACCGGGGCTGACGGTATTCAGCGTGGCGCTGCGCAGCTGGATCTCGAGGCGCTCGAGACGCTCGCAGGCTGCCTCGAAGGCATTGGGTGTCTCGGGGTCGGCATGGGTCAGCAACGTCAGGCGGCCAGAGAGATTGTCGAAGATCACCAGCTCGTCGGCCACCATCAACAGGATATCCGGCACGCCCAGCGGGTCCGGCTTCTCGACGCCCCGCAGGCGCGGTTCGATGTAGCGCACGGTGTCATAGCCGAAGTAGCCGACCAGCCCGCCATTGAAGCGCGGTGCGCCCTCGATGACCGGCACCCGGAAGCGCGTCTGGAACTGCTCGATCCACTCGAGCGGATCTTCCACCTCGGTCATGCCGGTCTGCTCGCCATTGACCAGATGCGCCACGACCTGACCACGCACCTCGATGCGCTCACGGCACGGCAAGCCGATGATCGAATAGCGCCCCCACTTCTCGCCGCCCTGCACGGACTCCAGCAGGAAGGTCCACGGCATGTCAGCCAGCTTGAGATAGGTGGACAGCGGTGTGTCGAGGTCCGCCAGCACGTCACGAGTAACGGGAATGCGGTTGTAGCCTGCCTCGGCCAGTTCAGCGAAGTGTTGTGGGGTCATCATGACCTGCAGTTCCTTCCACGGAGGGGGCGTTGCCGGTACGCGACCGGCTTGTCTGGCGTCAGTCTATCATCGCGTGCCGGTGGCGGCAGCGCTGTCTGGCAGGCTCAGTCTGCGACGACCAGCTCGGCCAGGGACTCGACGATGTGATCCGGATGACTGCGCGCGATCGGCTCACCGTGGTTGTAGCCGTAGGGCACCGCCAGCGTCCGGAAACCGGCGGCGCGACCTGCCGCGATATCGTGACGTGAATCCCCGACCATCAACGCCTCCCGCGGCGCGACCCCCAGGCGCTCGGCCGCGAACAGCAACGGCGCGGGATCCGGCTTGCGCGTCGGCAGACTGTCGCCGCCCAACGCCAGCGCGAAGTGTTCCGCCAGCGAGAAATGCGAGAGCAGCGGTTCGATGAAGGTTTCCGGCTTGTTGGTGATCAGCACCACGACCACACCGGCCTGATGCAACCCCTCCAGACAGTCACGCGCACCGGGGTATAGCCGTGTACGCGAGCTGGGGTCCGCGGCGTAATGCGCCAGGAAGCACTGATGTGCGCGCTCGACCCGCGTCAGATCATCCGTCGCCAGACCATGCGCCTCAAGCGCTCGCTCCACCAGCACCCGCGCGCCATTGCCGACAAAGTCGCGCACGCGGTCTTCCCCGAGTGCCGTCAAGCCTTCATCGACCAGCATCCTGTCGATCGCGTTGGCAAGATCCGGCACCGAGTCGATCAGGGTGCCATCCAGATCGAAGGCCACCATCTTGATGCCCCGCAATGCCGGATGCGCCAGCCCGTGATCGAGGCTCTGTACCTGCTCGGGTCGGGGCCCGAGAGCGTCCCCGCCACGCGCGGTATCGCAGGGCGTGGAAGTGGAATGAGACGCGGTCTGGACAGACGCCTCGTCGGAAGTCTGCATTACCGTCTTTTCGCTCACCTGGCCTCCTGAGATCACTCGCTGAATCCGGCTGTCACGGGACGAGAATCGTCCGCCATTCATCCACGCAACGCATGGTTTCATCTGTTTTGTTGGAAAAATCCGTAAAAAAATTACATTCCTTCACCCTGCCACTATTAGCACGCCAGCGGTCACGTTACCATAGCGCCATTCAGTCGACCGTCCCTCCGGGTGTGGCGCCAGTGACAACGAAAAAACGCGCAACCCGACGCTCCGGCGACAGCCAGTTTCTGCTTGTCCTTTTCGATCTTGTCACTCTCAGGAGCTCTCCATGGCTATTCCCCGCATCGTGGTTGTCGGCGGTGGCGCCGGCGGTCTGGAACTTGTCACCAAGCTTGGCCACAAGCTGGGTCGCAAGAAGAAAGCCGAAATCATCCTCATCGATCGCAATTCCACGCATATCTGGAAGCCTCTGCTGCACGAAGTGGCCACCGGCGTGCTGGATTCCGGTCTTGATGAGGTGTCCTACCAGGGCCACTCCAAGGCCCACGGCTACAAGTTCCAACGCGGGACTCTCGAAAGCCTGGAGCGCGAAGAGAAGCAGCTGACACTGGCGGCCATCCACGATGCCAACGGCACCGTACTGCTGCCCTCGCGCACCCTGAGCTATGACTATCTGGTGCTGTCGCTGGGCAGCGTGTCCAACGACTTCGGTACCCAGGGCGTCGCTGAGCACTGTCACTTCCTGGACAGCCCGCAGCAGGCCGAGAAGTTCCGTCGCGACATGCTCGACACCTTCCTGCGCTTCAGCGCCAATGGCGACAAGTGTGAGCGCCAGCAGCTCAACGTCGCCATCATCGGCGCCGGCGCGACCGGGGTCGAACTGTCCGCCGAGCTGTTCGATGCCTCAAAGATGCTGCACAGCTATGGCTTCTCCTCGCTGGAGGATCGCCAGGTCAAGGTGCATCTGATCGAGGCCGCTCCCCGCATCCTGCCGGCCCTGCCGGAGCGCATCGGCAAGCCGGTCGCCAAGGAGCTGACCCGACTCGGTGTGGACATCCACACTGACACCCGCGTGACCTGCGCCGACGAACGCGGCATCACCACGGCCGATGGCACCCTGATCGAGGCGGATCTGAGCGTATGGGCCGCCGGTATCCGGGCGCCGTCCTTCCTGTCGGAGCTGGGCCTGTCCACCGAGCGCAACCACCAGGTCAAGGTCCACCAGACCATGCAGAGCATCGACGATGACGCCATCTTCGCGCTCGGCGATTGCGCCAGCTGCCCGCAGCCGGATGACAAGCGCGTGCCGCCACGCGCCCAGGCCGCTCACCAGCAGGCCAGTCTGATGGTCAAGAACCTGCGTGCGGCAATGGACAACAAGCCGCTGAAGGAATTCGTGTTCAAGGATCACGGCTCGCTGATCTCGCTGGCGCACTTCGATGCCGTCGGCTCGCTGATGCGCGGCGCCTCCGCGCGCTCGTTGTTCATCGAAGGCCGCCTGGCCAAGTTCTTCTACGCCTCGCTGTATCGCATGCACCAGATGGCGATCCACGGCGTGATCAAGACCGGCATGACCGTCATCGTGGATGGCCTGAATCGCTACCTGCGTCCGAAGATGAAGCTGCACTGATCACCCGCTCAGAACGAAAAACGCCCTCGACGGTCTCCGTCGGGGGCGTTTTCATTCAGGCACTTGTGCGTTCAGGCACTTACCCGAGCAGGCTCTCAAGCGTCAGTTCGCCGGCAATCAGGCGCCGCTTGGCGGAGACACTCAGCTGCTTGACGCGGTACTCGAGCTTGAGCGCCCGCGAGCGATCCCCGACCGCCTGTTGATAACACAACGTCAAGGGCCCCTTGCCACGCAGGGCACGCGCGCCCCGCTTGCCGCCGGCATGCTCGCTCAGGCGACGCGTCACATCGGTACTGATGCCGGTATAGAGGCGCCCCTGGGCCGTCTCGAGGACATACAGCCACCACTCGGATGACGTCTCGCCCGTCTGCGCCGCCGCGTCCGCGACACACGGTTCTCCCGGCACAGTCGCTTCCGGCACAGTCGCTTCCGGCACAGTCGCTTCCGGCATGGCCGGATCAGCCACGCACGCTGGCAAGCTCGGCACGCAGTTTCGCCAGCACGCTGTCATAGCGGTTGGCATCGCTGTCGCTGCGCGCATTGAAGATGGCGGAACCCGCGACGAAGGTGTCAGCCCCGGCACGCGCGATCTCGGCGATGTTGTCGACCTTCACGCCACCATCGATCTCGAGACGGATGTTGTAGCCGGAGGCATCGATGCGCCGGCGCGCTTCACGCAGCTTGTCCAGCGTTCCGGGGATGAAGGACTGCCCGCCGAAGCCCGGATTGACGCTCATCAGAAGGATCATGTCGACCTTGTCCATCACGTAATCGAGATAGGACAGCGGCGTGGCCGGATTGAACACCAGGCCGGACTTGCAGCCCGCGTCACGGATCAGTTGCAGCGAGCGATCGACGTGATCGGAGGCTTCCGGATGGAAGGTGATGAAGCTGGCGCCTGCCTCGGCGAAGTCGCCGATCATGCGATCCACCGGGGTGACCATCAGGTGCGCATCGATCTCTGCCGTGATGCCATAGTCACGCAGCGCCTTGCACACCATCGGACCGATGGTGAGATTGGGCACGTAATGATTGTCCATCACGTCGAAGTGCACGATATCCGCACCGGACGCCAGCACATCCTCGACTTCCTGCCCCAGGCGGGCGAAGTCGGCAGACAGGATCGACGGGGCAATCTTGAAATCATTCGGCAGTAGATCAGACATGTCATCAGGCGCCATCAGCAAGTGGAAGGGGCATTTTACGTCACCCTCTCACAAAAGACAGGCACTGTGTGAAGCGTCAGGCTGTCCCGGCACCAGCGCTTGCGTTCCCCTCTGCGCGACGGACGCCGTCGTCATCGAGGTTGAAATTGGTGCATTAGCATCTGATAGTAAAACGGTTCGTCTGGGTAGCCACTCCCGATGCGACTCACGACAGCACGTGGCGCGCGCGTCACCGACGCCATGCAGCGACTCCAATAACGATAAAGGGACTACCACTCATGTTCGACACCCCTTGTGCAGCACGCAAGCGTCTGAAGACCTTCGCCGCGGCGGCACTGCTGCCTCTGGCAGGTCTGCTGCCCACCGCGATGCCGGCCGCCTTCGCGGACAGCAGCGCGATTCTGGAAGGCGAGCGTTTCCATCCGGTGGAAGGCAAGCATGGCATGGTCGCCACCAGCCATTACCTGGCCTCACAGGTCGCACGTGATGTCCTGGCGGAAGGCGGCAATGCCGTCGATGCCGCCGTGGTGGCCGGCTTCGCGCTGGCCGTGACCCAACCCCGCTCCGGCAACATCGGGGGCGGCGGTTTCATGCTGGTGTCCGATGAGAAGACCGGCAAGGTGGTCGCCATCGATTACCGTGAGAAAGCTCCGGCTGCGGCCAGCGAGACGATGTTCCAGGACGAGAATGGCGAAGCCGTGGCCGAGTGGTCTCGCTTCACGCATCGCGCTGCGGGCGTCCCCGGCACCGTGGCTGGTCTTGCCAAGGCATTGGAGGACTACGGCACCCTGACGCTCGAGCAGGCACTGGCTCCGGCCATCAAGCTGGCGGAAGACGGTTTCGTCATCCCGACCCGCTTCGCCAAGGGGCTGAGCGATGCCAAGGACCGCCTCGCCAAGTGGGACAGCACCGCCAAGGTGTTCTACAAGGCAGACGGCAGCAACTATCAAGCTGGCGAGCTGTTCAAGCAGCCGGAGCTGGCCGCGACGCTCAAGCGTATCGCCGCCAATGGCCCGCGCGAGTTCTATGAAGGTGAGACGGCCAGGCTGATCGTCGCCGAGATGGATCGCCATGACGGCATCATGACGATGGATGACCTGAAGGCCTACGAGCCGGAAATCCGTGAGCCGGTCCATGGCACCTATCGTGGCTACGACATCTTCTCGATGAGCCCGCCCTCCTCCGGCGGTGCGCACATCGTCCAGATTCTCAACATGCTCGAGGGTGACGACATCCAGGCGATGGGCTTCAATTCCGCCGCCACCATCCACGTGATGGCCGAGGCGATGCGCCGTGCCTACGCCGATCGCTCCGAGTATCTGGGCGACACCGACTTCGTCGATGTGCCGCTGGCCGGCATCACCTCCAAGGACTACGCCAAGGAGCTGCGCGGCCAGTTCGACATGAACCAGGCCACGCCGTCCAGCGAGATCAAGCCCGGCAAGCCGCAGCCCTATGAATCCAACCAGACCACCCACTTCTCGATCGCCGATGGCAATGGCCTGGCCGTCTCCAATACCTACACCATCAACTTCAGCTACGGCTCCGGCATCGTGGTGGATGGCGCAGGCTTTTTGCTCAACAACGAGATGGATGACTTCTCCGCCAAGCCGGGCGTGCCCAATGCCTATGGCCTGATCGGTGGAGTCGCCAACAAGATCGAGCCGGGCAAGCGCATGCTGTCCTCCATGAGCCCGACCATCGTGATGAAGGATGGCAAGAACTTCCTCGTCACCGGCAGCCCCGGCGGCTCGCGCATCATCACCACCACGCTTCAGGTGCTGATGAACGTGATCGATCACGGCATGAACATCCAGTCGGCTGTCAGCGCTCCGCGCATCCACCACCAGTGGCTGCCGGATGAGATCCGCATCGAGGCGGGCATCAGTCAGGACACCATCCGCCTGCTCGAGGCGATGGGCCACAAGGTCGTCACCAAGGACGCCATGGGGGCCATCCAGTCCGTGATGATCCAGGACGGCACCTTCTATGGCGGTGCCGACCCGCGCCGCTCCACCTCCTCGGCCATGGGGCTTTGAGCGAGGCCACTCGCGCTGCGCCTGACGCTCTGAGCGATGCGTCATCTGCCTGACTGGTCAGGACCTGCGATACGGGCGACACTCCACGGTGTCGCCCGTTTTCATGTCGCTCGCGCTCAACCAGGTGCTCTCTTGTCCTCCTCAAACTCTCTTTCCTCGGCCGATGCCCGTTGGCGGCAACTGGCCAGCCGTTACCCCGTCGCCCTCATCGCGCTGGCTCAGCTGTTCGGCACCAGCCTGTGGTTCACGCCCAATGCCGTGCTGACGCCAATGCTGGCGAGCTGGAACTTTGCCGGCGAGAGCGCTGGCGCTCTGGGGCAACTGACCTCCTCGGTACAGGGCGGCTTCATCGTCGGCACCCTGACCCTGGGGCTGGCGGGGCTGGCAGACCGCTTCGCGGCACGCCACCTGTTCATGGCTTCGTGCCTGCTGGGGGCGCTGACCAACCTGGCGCTCATCCTCGCGCCGGGGCTGTTGAGTGCCTCGGCGCTGCGCGTGCTGACCGGCCTGGCGCTGGCCGGCATCTATCCCATCGGACTCAAGCTGATGGTACAGACGGCCCCGGACCGCGCCGGAGCTGCACTGGCCTGGCTGGTCGGCATGCTGGTGCTGGGCACCTCGCTGCCACATGGCCTGGCTGCCCTGCAACTCAGTGGCAGCTTCTCGCTCCCCTGGGGGGCGGCGATAGGCATGGCCTCGCTGCTGGCCGTGGCCGGGGCCGGACTGGTGGCCTTGCTGCCCGCTGTCGCCCCGCCCGCACCAGCGCCTGCCTCGACGCAGACGTCCTTGCTTGCCCGCGCGACACGAGGGTTGGCCGCCTGGCGTCATCCCGGTTTCGTGCGCGGCGCGCTGGGCTACTTCGGCCACATGTGGGAGCTCTATACGCTGTGGGCATTGGTGCCGCTATTGCTGACGACCATGGCCAGACTCAACGGCCTCTCACTCTCGGCCACGCAACTGGCGCTGCACAGCTTCATGGTGATCGCGGTGGGCGGGCCCGGTTGCGTGGTCGGAGGCTGGCTGTCGCGCACCCGCGGGAGTCTGTGGGTCGCGCGCCTGGGATTGGCGGGCTCGGTGATCCTCACCCTGCTGTTCGTCGGTGCCATGCAACTCGAGGCCGGCTATGGCCTGCTGCTGGGTCTGCTGGCGCTCTGGAGCCTGATGGCCGTGATCGATTCCCCGCAATTCTCCGCGCTGGCGGCCGGCGGCACGCCCGTCGAGCTGCAGGCCAGTGCGCTGGCCTTGATGAATGCCATCGGTTTCAGCCTGTCACTGGTCTCGATCGCCCTGCTGACCCCGCTGATCGCCGCACAGGGCAGCCTGTTGCTGCTGAGCATTCTGCCCGGCCCCTTGCTGGGGCTGCTGGCATTGACGCGCCGCGTGCCGCCCGGCCAGTGAGCGTCGCCGAACGGGAACAGCCATGAGCCAGAATTTCCACTACTCACCCGGCGCGATCTGACCCTATACTCGCGCCCATCAATCCGGGAGCCTGCCATTCAGCCGGCTCTCGTGATCCTTCCACTGTTGACCGGCCACCGGCCCGGGAGCCCGAACGATGATGCGACACCTGCGTATTACCTGCATGAGCGTGGCCTTGATGGCCACGACCGCGCTACTCAGCGCCTGCGGCACCAGCCCGCAACGCCTGTACGTCAACCCGCAGGTTGGCGAGATGGGGGTGGTCGGCCATGGCCAGCAGGTGGTGGTGGAAGTGCGCGACGAGCGACCCTCTGAGCGCATCGGCACCCGTGATGGTGCCACCAACGCCTCCAGCTATCTGGTGGTCCCGACCGGCGATCTGACGCCCAAGCTGGAGGCACAGGCCATCAGCGCCCTGCGCCGCATGGGCTTCGTGCCGGTGACCGCCGAGCAGGCCAATGCCGGTGCCACCGAACTGACCCTCTCGCTGACCGAGCTGGCCTATGGCGTGAAGCGCGGCGGTCTGCTCACCGACACCGCGGCACTCAACGGAGTGATCCAGGCGGTCGCGGTCTCCGGCAAGCAGCGCTACACCGGCAGCTATACCGCCACGCGTGATCAGGGCTACGCCCTCAAGCCCAGCCAGGAGAAGAATACCGAACTGGTCTCTCTGGTGATCGGGGATGCCCTGACACGCGCCTTCCAGGACACCACCCTGATCCGCCAGCTGGACCAGTAAGTCCACTCGGGAGACGCGTCCAGCAGCCCCGCACCACCTGCTCGTCCAACGAAAACGCCACCGCCGCCCAATGGGCGGCGGTGGCGTTTCACGAGATGAGGCAGACCCGCCAGGTATCGCGGCGAGGTGGATCAGTCAATCACTCTCTGGGCCCCTTGCGCACCAGCGCCCAGACCGTCTCGCGCAGCCCACGATCATCCGGCGCACGGCGCTCCAGCACCTCCAGCGTGAAATTGGCGCCCAACAGCCGCCGGATCTCCGCCTCCGAGACATGAAACGGCGGCCCTTGTTCACGCTCCGTGTCACGCTCGAGACTGATCAACAGGCCGCGAGCGCCGGGCGGCAACAGCTGAGCCAGATGGAAGGCATAACGCTGACGAGTCGCCTCGGGCAGTGCAATCAGCGCCGCACGGTCATAGAAGGCATCGAGATGATCGACATGATCGATGTGGAAGTGGAAGAAGTCTCCGCACCACAGCTCGACCGGCCCCTGACGGAAGCATTCGAAATGATCCAGTCGATAGCGCGAGACATCCCCGACTCCCTCGGCCACGAAGGCCTCACAGGCCTGACGCGCAAGCTCGATCCCCAGCACCGGATGCCCCTGAGCCGCCAGCCAGCGCATGTCCAGACTCTTGCCACACAGCGGCACCAGCACCTTGGCCTGGGGCGCGACGTCGAGACGCGGCCACCAGCGCTCCAGCGCCGGATGGGGCGCCGGCAGATGAAACCCGATCCGGCCTTCGGCCCAACGCGCAAGCCAGGGGTCACTGGCCGGGGCATTGCCTGACATCAACGCTGACACGGGGTCATCTGCTGACATGGGAGAGCCCTCCTGGAATCTGGAGATGCCCGAGTGCGGCGACACTCGGGCGAGTGGAGACCTTCACGAATTACAGGAAACCGTGACGCTTCTTCTTGCGGCGCGGCAGGTGCGGCACGATCAGGCCGACCAGCAGTCCGGCACCGGCCACACCACCGCCATACATGAAGTAACGCATCAGCAGGTCCTGCTTCTGGGTGTCCAGCAGCGCCTGCATCTTGCGCATCTTGCTGCGGGCCTGCTCAAGCTCCGCGGACTGGCTGTTGCTGGAGGCTTCCAGCTCCTCGATGCGCGCCTGACGCGTCTCGAGGCCAGCCTTCATGTCCGAGACCCGAGTTTCCCACTCGTCATTGATGCCATCGAGCCTGGCCGTAAGCTCCTTGACCTTGCTGCTGAGAGCCGGCACACGCGCATTGACGCTGCGCGTGTCCTGAAGGTCGGCGGAAGGCAGCCAGACCACGTCACCGCTGGCGGTGCGGATCTTGCTGTAGTCATTCTGGACGTCGAGCAGCTCGACCGGCTGCCCGGCCTCCACCGTGCCCACGATACGGTAACCATCGGTGGGGCCGCTGCGCACGAAGGTGGTGAGATTGTCAGAGACCCAACGCTCGCTCGCGGCATTGGCCAGCGGTGCAGACAGTCCCAGCATCAGGCTGCCGGTGACGCCAAGCCCAAGCAAGGCACGGCGCAATGAGCGCAGGCTCACGCTGCCGAGTGAACGAAGGGAAAAGGTGCTGAGAGTGAGTGATCGCATCATGTCGCGTTCTTCATGGGTGTCTGAGGGCGGTGGTCGCCGCTGACGAGCAGGCATCGGAATCGAGGCTTCCGAACGCATCTGCCGAACACCGTCGACCGCTTGTCGGCATGCCGTGACATGCCTTGATCTGCCCATGCGCTGTCTGACAGGTTGCGTGACGCAAGGCTTCCTGCCTGACATCACTATACCGCTGGGACGTAGTAGATATTTCGCTGTCATCAGACATCCACACTTTCTGTGGATAAGTCTTGGGACAACGTGACGATGGAAGGTCCGCGCACGGCGAAATGCCTGCCTCGCCAACAAATCGTTTATTTTTTGACCAGCACCAGTGCCGCCACTGTCGGCATGAAAACCTCAATAAATCAAGCTATTGACAGCTGCCTGTTTGCCCTGCAACACGGGCTTGAGACGGATATCACACGCGGACGTCGCCAATCTGCCCGTGAGGATACCACAGCCACCCTCAGCCTGAAGCCATGCGTGCAAGCCTCTCGCCACTCCCGTCCCGCCCCCGACATTTCCATGAGAAACCCCAGAGCTTGCAGGGGCCGCCACGGTCTGAGGGCTGGCCGCATGCCCGTCAGACTCCTATACTATGCCGTCCTGATTTCGGCTCAGGCACGCATTGAGCATCACGTCTCAAGGCTGCCACGCCCTCGATTCCCGCCAGGCTCAGGCCTCGGGGCTCATTCATCACAAGTCGCGCCCCTTCTCCTGACCGCTTCTCAAGCCCTCCGCCACCCAAGGTGTCGAGAGCCGGGAGTGAACGAAGGTTCGGCGCGCAGCTCAGAGCGTTCACACAAGGCAATGGCGAAGAAACTCTTCATCAAGACCCACGGCTGCCAGATGAACGAGTATGACTCCGCGCGCATGGCGGATCTGCTCGGCGAATCGCACCAGATGGAAGTCACCAGCGACGAATCCGAGGCAGACGTCATCCTGCTCAACACCTGCTCCATCCGCGAGAAGGCGCAGGAGAAGGTGTTCCATCAGCTGGGACGCTGGAAGAAGCTCAAGGAGAAGAATCCGGACCTGGTGATCGGTGTCGGCGGCTGCGTGGCCAGTCAGGAAGGCGACAACCTGCGCAAGCGCGCGCCACATGTGGACATGGTCTTCGGCCCGCAGACCCTGCACCGCGTGCCGAAGATGCTCAATACGCGTCGCGAGAGCCTCAAGCAGATCTCCGTGGTCGACGTGACCTTCCCGGAGATCGAGAAGTTCGACAACCTGCCCGCGCCCAAGAGCGACGGCGCCAGCGCCTTCGTCTCGGTGATGGAAGGCTGCTCCAAGTACTGCACCTTCTGCGTGGTGCCCTACACCCGTGGTGAGGAAGTCTCACGTCCCTTCGAGAAGGTGATGGATGAAGTCATCCATCTGGCCGACCAGGGTGTGCGCGAGATCAATCTGCTGGGCCAGAACGTCAATGCCTACGCCGGCCTCAACCTGCTGGGCGAGGAGATCGACCTGGCCGAACTGATCAGCTGCGTGGCGCAGGTCGAGGGGATCGACCGCATCCGCTTCACCACCTCGCATCCGCTGGAGTTCAAGGACTCGCTGATCGAGGCCTTCGGCGAGATCCCCGAGCTGGTCAGCCACCTGCACCTGCCGGTGCAGTCAGGCTCCAACCGCATTCTGGCGGCGATGAAGCGTGGCCACGAGCGTGATCTCTACATCGACAAGCTCGAGCGCATCCGTGCACTGCGTCCGGACATCAGCTTCTCTTCCGACTTCATCGTCGGCTTCCCGGGCGAGACGGATCAGGACTTCATGGACACCATGGACCTGATCGGCCAGATCGGCTTCGATCACTCCTTCAGCTTCATCTACTCGGCGCGCCCCGGCACCCCGGCGGCCAGCCTCGAGGATGATACGCCCGAGGAGGTGAAGAAGGAGCGCCTGATGATCCTGCAGGAGCGCATCAATCAGCAGGCGATGCAGATCGGGCGCAAGATGGTCGGCACCACCCAGCGCATTCTGGTCTCCGGGTTCTCGCCGCGTGATCCGGGCCTGCTGTCCGGGCGCACCGAGAACAATCGCGTGGTCAACTTCCGCGCCGCCAACCCGACCGAGCTGATCGGCTACCTGGTGGATGTCGAGATCACCGAGGCCTATCCCAATTCGCTGCGTGGCGAGCTCGCCTCTCCATATCGCTATTGATCACTCGTCGCCCCAGGGATTGACGAGGCGCCATCAGCCCCCACTATCAAGCGGATAGCCACGTTGGCCGTACAGGACAATTGCCCTGTACGGCCATCGCGCATTAAGCTCTTCTCAACGACGTGGCAGCCGGGTTTCACTCAGGTGAATTCCTTGCCCACCGCGACTCACGCATTCACCTGCATCAGGACATTCGACGCCTTGAGCCACCAGCCCCAGCAAGCCAATCGCATTCTCAACATGACGCTCGAGCCGGCAGACCCACAGCGTCTGGCCAGCCTGACCGGTCAGCGCGACGAGCACCTCAAGCTGATCGAATCCCGACTCGGTGTCACCCTGCGCAACCGCGGCAACGACTTCCAGATCGCCGGCCCCTCGGCTGCCGTCAAGGCCGCAGCCAACGTGCTGGAGCACCTCTATCGCGAGACCGGTGCCGGGGAAGTCGATGCCGAGACCGTCCATCTCTTCCTGCAGGAATCCGGTGTCGAGGCACTGGTGGAAGCCGCGGAAGACCAGGACGTCAGCTACGGCGACGTGGTGATTCGTACTCCCAAGGTGCTGGTCCGCCCGCGCGGCTTCAACCAGCAGGGTTACGTCACCGAGATGCGCAACCACGACATCAACTTCGGCATCGGCCCGGCCGGTACCGGCAAGACCTATCTGGCCGTCGCCGCTGCGGTGGAAGCGCTCAACAATCAGGAAGTGCGCCGCATCCTGCTGGTGCGTCCTGCGGTCGAGGCCGGCGAGAAGCTCGGCTTCCTGCCCGGCGATCTGGCCCAGAAGATCGACCCCTACCTGCGCCCGCTCTATGACGCCCTCTACGAGATGCTCGGCTTCGAGCACGTCAACAAGATGATCGAGCGCCAGATCATCGAGATCGCCCCGCTGGCCTACATGCGTGGCCGGACGCTCAACAATGCCTACATCATTCTCGATGAGTCCCAGAACACCACGCGCGAACAGATGAAGATGTTCCTGACGCGCATCGGTTTCGGCTCCACCGCCGTCATCACAGGGGATGTCTCGCAGGTCGACCTGCCGCGTGGTACCCAGTCGGGCCTTGCGCACGTGCTGGAAGTGCTCAAGGACACCCCGGGGATCAGCATCACCCGCTTCCTCGCCAAGGACGTGGTGCGTCACCCGCTGGTGCAACGCATCGTCGAGGCCTACGACAGCTTCGAGGCCGAGGAAGAGAAGCAGGAAGGCGAGCGTCGCGAGAAGCGCCAGGCCGAGCGCGAGGCGCGCATGGCGGCACTCAATGCCCAGGGCAGCACGCCGCCCTTCGAGAACAGCTCGTCCAGTGACAGGCCCTCCGGCAATGGGGGTGCTCAGTGAGCCAGGCACCTGCCGTGGTCGTGGACCTGCAACTCGCTGTCACCGAGAGCGAGATCGATGGCCAGCCGTTGCCGGCGAGCCATCAGCTCGAGGCCTGGGTGGCCGCGGCGCTGGCAGGGGCCATGGCCGATGACGCCCTGCAGAGTGAAGGCGAGGCGGATGACACCCCCTACGAGCTGACCGTGCGCCTGGTGGAAGAGGAAGAAAGCCGCGGGCTCAACCGCGACTATCGCGGCAAGGATTCCTCCACCAATGTGCTGTCCTTCCCGCATGAGCCACTGGATCTCGACGACTTCGCCCTGCCGGCCGAACTGGCGGAGCGTTTCGCCGAGGAAGCTCCGGGATTCGATGACGGTGAAGACGCCGGCCTCGACGGCCAGCCTCAGGGCGACGCCGCTGACGACGATGTCATGCTGGAGTCAGGTGGCGTGGGCGATGCTGAGGCGCCGCAGACCCCGGAACTGATGACGGCTGAGGATGAGGCCGCGGATGAAGCGGACGACGCCTCGCGCTTTCTCGGCGACCTCGTCATCAGCGTGCACGTCGTGGCGCGGGAAGCGGCCGCCCAGGGCAAGTCCCTCGAGGACCATTTTGCCCATATGCTCGTGCATGGCACCTTGCACTTGCTAGGTTATGACCATATCGAGGACGATGACGCCGAGCATATGGAAGCCCTCGAGCGTGACGTGCTGGCAGGGCTGGGCATTGCCGACCCCTACCGGGAAGAGAATCAATGATGCCGATGCCCTTTCGCATCGGCAGCACCCGCCGTCGGGTGATGCCTGGTTCGTCCAGGCGTCACCCGGCAGCCCCGATACCCCCACGACGATGGGGTATCGCCACCGAGGAAAAGAGAAACTAACGCATGAGCGAAGACCGATCGGGAAGCCATTCGAAATCCTGGCTCGATAAGCTGTTCGGCGCCTTCTCAAGCGACACCGACGAACCCAGCTCCCGCAGTGAGCTGCTTCAGTTCCTGACCGAGGTAGGCCCACGCCTCAATCTCGATCAGGACGCGATTGCCATCATCGAGGGCGCGCTGGAAATCAGTGACCAGCAAGTCCGCGAGGTGATGATCCCCCGCTCCCAGATGCAGGCCATCCAGGTCGATCAGCGTCCTGAGGAGTACCTGCCGCTGATCCTCGAATCGGCGCATTCCCGCTATCCCGTCATCGACGAGAACCTCGACGAGGTGCTCGGCATCCTGCTGGCCAAGGACCTGCTGCCGTTGATCCTGCAGAACGACAGCGAGCGCAAGCGCTTCGATCTGCGTGAAGCCATCCGTCCGGCCATGTTCATCCCGGAGTCCAAGCGCCTCAACAGCCTGCTCAAGGAATTCCGCGAGACCCGCAATCACATGGCGGTGGTCATCGATGAATACGGCGGCACCGCGGGCCTGATCACCATCGAGGACATTCTCGAGCAGATCGTCGGCGACATCGAGGATGAGCACGACACCGATGAGGATGAGGATATCCGTGAGCTGGGCGACGGCCAGTTCGCCGTCAGCGCCCTGACCACCATCGAGGACTTCAACGAGCACTTCGCCACCGACTTCCCGGATGAAGAGTTCGATACCATCGGCGGTCTGATGATCCAGCGCTTCGGCCACATGCCACGTCGCCAGGAGTCGACCGACTTCGCCGGCTGGCGCTTCACCGTGCTCAATGCCGACAACCGTCGCATTCGCCAGGTGCAGGTCTGCCGCCTGGAAGATGCCACCGGTGATGCCCCGCCCTCCGCTGAGCATCGCGCGCACATCAGCGGTGAGTGACGCATGGCGCTGATGCCAGGCTGAATCGATAGAGGACAATGCCAGACATGCCCGACGGTGTGTCTGGCATTTTACAAGGAGAGCGGCATGTCCGAATCACCTCACCCGGCGGCCTTCAGGGGCACGTCGTCGTTGAGCAATGCGCTGGGCCACCTGCTGGCTCTGATCGCCGGTGTCTTGATCACCCTGAGTTTCGCCCCCTTCGAGCAATGGTGGCTGGGCCCGGTGGGTGCGGGGCTGCTCTACGGCGCCCTGCGCATGCCGAGCGGTGGCTTCCTGCGCGCCTGGTGGTATGGCGTCGGTCTGTTCGGCAGTGGCGCCAGCTGGGTCTATGTCTCGATCCATGACTACGGCTATACCGGTATGCCGCTGGCCGTGCTGCTGACGATGCTGTTCGTCGCCACCATGGCGCTGTTCCCGATGCTGTGGATGGGGCTGTGGCAACGCTTCTGCTCACGCCAGCTGGACGTGCTGTCGTTCGCTGCCGTCTTCGTCATCAGTGAGCTGTTTCGCACCTGGGCCTTCACCGGCTTCCCGTGGCTGCTGCTGGGCAACAGTGCGGTGGGGTCGCCGCTGGCCAATTGGGTGCCGATACTCGGGGTCTACGGCGTCTCGCTGATCATCGCGCTGTCCGGTGCGTTGCTGTGGAACCTGGCGCTCAGGCGGCGCTGGCTGACCCTCGTGCCATTGGTGGTGCTGTGGGGGGCGGGTCTGCTGCTGCCGACCAGCTGGACGCATCCCGGCGGAGAGCCGGCACGCGTCGCGCTGCTGCAGGGCAACCTGCCGCAGCTGATCAAGTGGAGCGCCGAGGGCCAGCGGCGCGCGGCCAATACCTATGCCGCGATGACCCGGGCCGTGCAGGACGATGCCGACCTGATCGTGTGGCCGGAAACCGCACTGCCGATGCTGCGCGATCAGGCCGAGCCCTTCCTGGAACGCATCCAGGCGACGCTGCCTCCCAAGACCGGGCTGATCACCGGCATCGTCGAGCGCGACGCCGACAACCGCTTCTACAACAGCGTGATCCCCATCGATGACCCTTCGGCCCAGTACCGCAAGGAACATCTGGTGCCCTTCGGAGAATATGTGCCGCTGGAGAGCTGGTTGCGTGGCATCATCGGCTTCTTAGACCTGCCGATGTCGAGCATGCAATCAGGCGACAGTCAGCAGGAACCGCTGTTCGTGAGCGGGCTGCGTATCGGGGTCGCCATCTGCTACGAGATCGTCTATCCGGAGCTGGTTCGCCAGCGGGCGCTGAGCTCGACCGTGCTGCTGACCGTGTCCAATGACACCTGGTTCGGTCACTCCATCGGGCCACTCCAGCACCTGCAGATGGCACAGATTCGCGCACTGGAAAACGGACGTTTCCTGCTGCGCGCGACCAGCAACGGGGTGACGGCGATCATCTCGCCACAGGGGGAGATCATTGCCCGCGCCCCGCAGTTCGAGGAAGCGACCGTCACCGGCGACATCCGCCTGCAGCTGGGCATGACGCCCTGGATGCGCTTCGGACTGCTGCCGATATGGATTCTGGTGGGCCTGCTGCTGGCACCGAGCCTGATGCTGGGCATCGGTGAACGTCTGGCGGCACGCCGTGGCATGAAGGCGTCCAGCTGATACGCTGCTCCCCCTATCCGCTGCCGGGAGATGCCCGGCAGCGCCTCTGAACAAGCGAGATCATCATGGGCTTCACCGAGTTTCTCGGCATCATCAAGGACCTGATACTGCCACCCGGCGGCCCGCTGCTGCTGCTGATCCTGACCATGCTGATCCTCAAGCGCTGGCCGACTCTGGCGCGGGCGTTGATGGCACTGGCCATTCTTGGCATGTGGCTCCTGGCGTCACCGGTCGTCTCCACACGCCTGATGGCCGGGCTTGAGCGCATTCAGCCCAGTGCACCGGCAGAATGGATTCAGGCTCAGGCGGTGGTCGTGCTGTCCGGTGGCCGTTACTACAATGCGCCGGAGCTGCAGGGACGAGACCGGATCAACGGCGAGACGCTCAGCCGGCTGGACGAAGGCGTGCGGGTCGCGCGCAATGCCGAGCTGCCGATCCTGCTGACCGGCGGCAAGGTCTCGTCATCGGACGATGGCACCCTGGCGGAACTGATGCAGCGCTCGCTGATCGATGAATTCGATTACCCGGCGCGCTGGCTTGAGAACCGCAGCGAGAATACCCAGCAGAATGCGCGCTACACTCGCGAGATGCTCAAGGAAGACGACATCAACAAGATCGTGCTGGTCACCAGTGCCTGGCACATGCCGCGCGCGATGCGCAACTTCCAGAATCAGGGCTTCCGCACCATCATTCCGGCCCCGGTGGGATACACCACCGTCTCCGGGCTGGGAATCGATGCCTGGATTCCCAACAGCTCCGCGCTGACCCAGTCACGCTGGGCACTGCACGAGTGGATCGGCTGGCTGGTGGGTCGCTAGACGCATCGAGGCCACCGACCAGAGACACGACGGGCTGCCCATGGGCAGCCCGTCGTGTCTCTGGTCATCAATGCCACCCTGCCACGCTCACGCTCTCAGGTGACCTCCTGCATCCAGCTGGCCTGCCTGAGCCAGGGCCCCAGCTGGCGACGCTGGAAAGCCGGGTCCCGCGTCCATTCATCGCATCCGACATGGGCATTGCCCGCGGGAAGCTCACCCAGCACATCATCGGGAAACGCCAGGCTGGCGCGCGAGTTCACCTTCAGCGAATAACAGCGGTCATGGCTCATGAGGCTGGTACGCAGATAGCGCCAGACGCGCTCCTTGAGAAACCATTGATCGATGTTCGGGGTTTCCACCTGCCGGGGACTCCAGTCCGCCAGCATCCCCTCCATCGAGGGCAGCACCCCGGCGACACCTCCCCAGAGTCCCGCCAGCACGAGATCGGTATGCGTCCACCAATCGCGCATCACATGGAAGAAGCGCCCGGAAGTCAGCCACATCTGCACGGCTCGTACCTCGCGAAGACTGATGACACTGTCGCAGTCCCGCACCAGGAAATAGCCAACGCCGGGATCATCCGCGACCGCAAATCGCCAGCACAGCCGCTGTCTGAGTGAGTCGGTATTCGGGCGTTCCACCAGCTCGGCGTCCAGCTGCCGGGCGATGTCCAGAAAATCCTCTGGCACACTGTCGTCGTGATACAGCCGCACCTGCCAGCCCGGGTAGAGCACCGGTGCCAGCAACAGGTTATGCAACATGCCATTCAGATAACGCGGCCCCTGGCCCCAGAGACCATAGGACAGCACTCGCCACTTGCCGGCTGCCACCGCCGATGGGGCTCTGGAGGGCAATGCCCAGTCCTTGGCAAGCGGCTGGTCTCCGTACGCGACATCCTTGAGCTCCAATGCGCGACTGCCGAAGCCACGTGCCTGAGCATGGCGCCCCAGGCGTGCACAGCAGGAGGCCAATGCATCGAACAGTACCGGATTGCGGCTTCCTCCATCGACCAGCCTCTGCCCAGCGGCGATGGCCCCTGACGCATCACCCGCCCGCGACAGGCATACCACCCGATTGAGGGAGATTTCTTCATCCTCGGGGCATTCATCACAACCCTGGCCGAGTATCTGACCGGCAGCGCGATAATCCCCCAGCAGGAACAGGTAGTAGGACACCTGCTTGAAGAGGCCCGCGGCACGCGGGCGAGCCTGTTGATTGAAATGCGCGATCATGCACTGGACGGCTCGGGCGCGATGCCCTGCCGTCCACTCCTGATGCGCTGGCAGGAACCAGTCGTGCGGTGTCACCATCAGTCCCGGGGGTCCGCATCGGTTGATGGCGCGGGTTGCGGCGCCCCGCGTGCGAAGAAACGGTGCCCACAGGCATGGCAGGGCTCCAGTACGCTGGGGCGCGTCAAGGTCGTGATGGCCTCGCAATGCACGCAGTGCAGCAGCCCCGGCGCGATGACTTCTCCACTGGTGTAGTCGGCGCGAGCGGCCTCGAGGTCTTCCTCGAAGTGCGCGCGGTCCACCACGGTGCGATCCGCGATGGACATCAGCGCGGAACTGACGCTGCGCGACAGCACGTCGAGATCGATCCCCAGCCAGCTGGCGACCCCTTCGCCACCGGCCGCCAGGTGGCGACGGAATTCCTGCATGTCCCGCTCGACCCAGGCACGCAGCAGCGCCAGCTCGTCACGGGTGAACTCCTCGACCTCGGCCTCGAACTTCACCGCTTCATCCAGCTCGGCCTTGAGCCCTTCCCAGGACAACTCGCCGCTGCTGTCTTCCAGACGCGTCAGGATTCGCCCATAGGCATCGCCGAGACGTCCTTCCCCTTCGCCCTGCGGCTGGCGGGAGGGCATCGGGGTATCTTCAAAGCCGCTGTCATGCGAGGACGTGGTGGCACTGGCGGGATCGTGCGGATCCCGGGGTTCACGTGGTTGGCTCATGGACTCTCCTTGTATCATCAGCGTCTCCCGGTCTGCGGGAGGCATGGGGCGCTCTCTCAAGCATGGTGGTGTTGGCGTTGCTTCACAAGCCACACCCACTCGTGGCCGCCTGCAGGACGTGACGCAGGTCAGGATATCGCGTCACCCTGTCAAGACCGGTCTCACGGCGGGCCATGGCAGTCGCCTCCCCTACCTGAGGCCTGGCGTCTGGGGTAGACTTGACCCCATCGCTGACAGTGGCGGCCTTGCCAAGCGGACCGCCCATCTCTTCACGCCCTGCCTGCCCGCTTGGACAGGTACAGGCCAACGCCAAGGTAGCAACGGACCCGATGGACTCACAGGATACGTCTCAACAGTACGCTCCCGACCAGATCGAACAGGCTGCCCAGCAGTACTGGGAGAAAAATCAGTGCTTCAAGGCGGTGGAAGATGCCAACCGCGAGAAGTTCTACTGCCTGTCGATGTTCCCCTACCCCAGCGGCAAGCTGCACATGGGGCACGTGCGTAACTACACCATCGGTGACGTGATCTCGCGCTTCCAGCGCATGCAGGGCAAGAACGTGATGCAGCCGATGGGCTGGGATGCCTTCGGCCTGCCGGCGGAAAATGCCGCGATGAAGAACAACGTCGCGCCTGGCAAGTGGACCCACGAGAACATCGCCTACATGCGCGATCAGCTCAAGGCGCTGGGCTTCGCCTACGACTGGAGCCGTGAGTTCGCGACCTGTGATCTCGAATACTACCGCTGGGAACAATGGTTCTTCGCCAAGCTGGTCGAGAAGGGAGTCGTCTACAAGAAGAGCTCCATCGTCAACTGGGACCCGGCGGACCAGACCGTGCTCGCCAATGAGCAGGTCATCGACGGCCGTGGCTGGCGCTCCGGCGCGCTGATCGAGCGCAAGGAAATCCCGCAGTGGTTCCTGCGCATCACCGACTATGCCGAAGAGCTGCTGGCCGACCTCGACAAGGTCGAGTGGCCGGAACAGGTCAAGACCATGCAGCGCAACTGGATCGGCAAGTCGCGGGGTGTCGAGCTCAGCTTCGGCCTCGATGCCAAGGCAAGCCAGGTGCAGGAATCCCTGACCGTCTTCACCACGCGTCCGGATACCCTGATGGGCGTGACCTACGTCGGTGTCGCCGCCGCTCACCCGCTGGCCAAGGCCGCGGCGGAGCACAATGCCGAGCTTGCCGAGTTCAACGCCGAATGCGCGCGTGGCGGCACCAGCGAAGCCGACATGGCGACCATGGAAAAACGCGGCATGGATACGGGCTTCAAGGCCATCCATCCGCTGACGGGCCGTGAAGTGCCGGTCTACGTCGCCAACTTCGTGCTGATGGAATACGGCACCGGTGCCGTGATGGCCGTGCCGGCCCACGACGAGCGCGACCACGAATTCGCCACCAAGTACGGCCTGCCCATCGAAGCCGTGATCGCCGATGCCGACGGCAACGCGCCTGACGTCAGCGAGGCTGCCTTCACCGAGCACGGCGTGCTGATCAACTCCGGCGACTTCAATGGGCTCGACTTCGAGAGCGCCTTCGATGCCATCGCCGCACGTCTGGTCGAGCAGGGCCGTGGTGAGGTCAAGACCAACTTCCGCCTGCGCGACTGGGGCGTCTCGCGTCAGCGCTACTGGGGCGCGCCGATTCCGGTCAAGAATGGTCCGAATGGCGAATCCATCCCGCTGACCGACGACGAGCTGCCGGTCGAGCTGCCACTGGAAGTCGAATTCGACGCCTCCGGCGGTTCGCCGATCAAGAAGATGCCGTCCTTCAGTGACCTGGGCGATGGCTGGCAGCGCGAGACCGACACCTTCGACACCTTCATGGAGTCCTCCTGGTACTACGCGCGCTTCTGCTGCGCGGACAATGCCGAGGCCATGCTGGACGAGCGCGCCAACTACTGGCTGCCGGTCGACTACTACATCGGCGGCATCGAGCACGCCATCCTGCACCTGCTCTACTCGCGCTTCTTCCACAAGCTGATGCGGGACTTCGGCCTGGTCGACAGCGATGAGCCGTTCAAGCAGCTGCTGACCCAGGGCATGGTGGTCGCGGATACCTACTACCGCATCAACGAGAAAGGCGGCCGCGACTGGTTCAACCCGCTGGACGTGGACGTCGAGACCGACGACAAGGGCCGTGCCATCAAGGCCGTGCTGAAGTCCGATGGCCTGCCGGTGGAGATCGGTGGCACCGAGAAGATGTCCAAGTCCAAGAACAACGGCGTGGACCCGCAGTCGATGATCGACCGCTTCGGCGCCGACACCGTACGTCTGTTCATGATGTTTGCCGCACCGCCCGAGCAGTCGCTGGAGTGGTCCGATTCCGGTGTCGAGGGCGCGCATCGCTTCGTCAAGCGCGTCTGGCGCCTGGTTCACGAGCACGTCGCTGCCGGCACCCCGGCCGCGTTGGACGTGGCAGGCCTGAACGATGACCAGAAGGCGCTGCGTCGCAAGACGCACGAGACCATCGCCAAGTGCAGCGATGACATCGGCCGCCGTACCACCTTCAACACCGCCATCGCGGCCGTGATGGAGCTGGTCAACGCCATCAGCCGCTTCGAGGACGCCTCCGAGCAGGGCCTGGCCGTCAGCCGTGAAGCCGTCGAGGCCTGCGTGCTGTTGCTGTCACCGATCATCCCGCATGCCAGCCACTCGCTGTGGGCGACACTGGGCCACGAGGAAGCCGTGATCGACGCCAGCTGGCCGGTCGCGGACAGGGATGCGATGAAGAAGGACAGCATCGAGCTGGTCGTGCAGGTCAACGGCAAGCTGCGGGCGCGTCTGTCCTTCGCCGCTGATGCCGACCGTGATGCCATCGAGGCTGCTGCCCTGGCAGATGCCAACGTCACCAAGCACACCGATGGCAAGACGGTGCGCAAGGTCATCGTGGTACCGGGCAAGCTGGTCAACATCGTCGCCAACTGAGGCGATACCGGGGCACGCCCCGCACCCGGCGCCTTGGCGCGTCGGGCTCCTGCCAGCCATCCGCATCCTCTTGCGGATGGCTGGCAGCCAAATTTCGTGCGCGGCATGACTTGCGGGAATCTCCGGAGCATGCAGCGCTCTCGCAGGACATTCATGACACTCGTTCATGACAGGAGGTCACGGTGACGCAGGCGAATTCCAACAGTGCATCAGTGGACGCATCACGCAGCCCCGGCGAGACCGCAGCGTCAGCTGCCCCGCGCCGGTCGGCTCCTCGCCGCCTGATGGCGGCCATTGGCGTCGGCGTCGCGCTGACGTTGAGCGGCTGTGGCTTCCAGCTGCGCGATTACGACGCCACGCCGATGGCCATCACCGAACTCGATGTCCAGGCACCGAATACCGATACCCACGACGCGCTGCGCGAAGCGCTCAAGCAGGCCGACATCCGCCTGAGCGATGATGCACCACTGCGCCTGAATCTGGGCAAGCTGAATGAAGACGTCCATCAGATCACCTTTGGTGATGCAGGCAGCATCAAGCGCGAGCTGACCTATCGTGTCGTCTACTCGCTGCAACGCAAGTCGGACGGTGCCTACCTGGCCAACCAGCAGGAGCTGGAAGCCAGCAGCGACTACTACACCAACGACGACAACCTGCTCAACACCGATGACGTGCGTGAACGTGCCGGTGAGCAGAATGATCGTGAGCTGAGTCGTCAGCTGATGGACCGCCTGCGCGCCATCACCCCCTGAACTCTCTGACCTGGCGAGACGCTCACCAGTAGACCGCACCACCATCACGGCTCCGCGCTATCGGGCAACCGACCACCGCGGAGCCGTGTGCGTCTGCCGCCATCCAGCGTCACCGCCCTCTCCCGTGCAGGATCGAAGGACATTCATGAAGGTCTATCCCGACAAGCTGGAAGAGCAACTCAACAAGCGCCTGTCTCCGGTCTATATCGTGGCGGGCGACGAGCCTCTGATCCATCAGGAAAGCTGCGACGCCATCCGGCGCGCGGCGCGTGCGGCCGGCGTCGAGGAGCGGGAAGTCCTTCACGTCGAGAACGGTTTCCAGTGGGGCCGTCTGACCGAATCTGCCGCCAGCATGTCACTGTTCGCCTCGCGCAAGCTGATCGAGCTGCGCCTGGGCACCCAGAGCGCCGGCCAGGAAGGCAGCAAGGTGCTCAAGGCCTATGCCGAGCGCATCGAGAAGGATGGCGACATCCTGCTGATCACCGCCGCACGCCTCGACCGCAAGGTGCAGCAGACGGCGTGGTTCAAGGCGCTCGAGAAGGTGGGAGTGTTCATCGCGGTCTGGCCGGTGGATCATTCCCGCCTCGGTTTCTGGATTCGTGATCGCGCCCGCCTGCATGGCCTGGAACTGAATCAGGACGCCGCCCGGCTGCTGGCCGAGCGCATCGAAGGCAATCTGCTGGCCGCGGACCAGGAGCTGCAGAAGCTGGCGCTGCTGCACCCGCCGGGCGCACGCCTGGATGGCAATGCCATCGCCCAGGGGGTCGAGGACAATGCCCGCTATGATGTCTTCACGCTGGCGGATGCCTGCCTGAAGGGCGAGATCGAGCGCAGCGGGCGTATCGTGCTGGGTCTGCGGGGAGAAGGGGTCGAGCCGCCGGTGATCCTGTGGGCCTTGACGCGCGAGCTGCGCACCCTGCTCTCGCTGCGTCAGCACCTCGATCAAGGCCAGAGTTTCGAGCATGCCTGCAAGGCGCAGAAACCGATGATCTTCGACAAGCGGCGTCCCTTCTATCAGCAGGCGCTCAATCGTCTGCCCCACAAGCGTCTGCACAAGCTGCTGCTGTTCTCGCAGCGACTCGACATGGCAATCAAGGGCGGAATGACGCTGCCTATCTGGGACGGGATGGTGGATCTCGCCCTGACGCTCGCCGGTGGACGCGGCCCGCTGGCCGAACTGCCTCACGCCTACAAGGTGGGGTGATCCTGGCACGGTCCGACGTGCCTCTGACACGAGGGAGATCCCATGCAGATGACACCCCCGTTGCTTGGCGAAGGCGTCAGTGTCGAGACCCTGCGTCGATGGCTCGCCGAAGGCAACACGCTGACCGTGGAGATCCAGACGCTGGATCAGGGGCTGTATCTGGTGCGCCTGCATCATGCCGACGGCATCAGTCGTCTGGTCGATGAAGATGGCCAGTCCCTGCGCTTCACCGGCACGCAGTGGGTCAGTCGCCTGTTGCTGCCACTGGGGCTGACGCATGGCGTGCAGACCTGGGCGGAAGTGCAGGATGAGATGATCGGCCTCCCCACGACTCCGGTCGACAATGCCAGCCTGCTGGCCCATGGCACGCGTGTGGCGTTCAAGACGCTGTAGCCATATCAGGAAGCCCCCGTCAGTTCACTGACGGGGGCTTCTGTCATTGCGGCACGCCCCTGAGACTCAGGTGGGCGCTCGATCCGCGCTCAGTGCGCCTCCTCGACCTTCGACTTCACGAAGGCGGGATATCCATAGAGCTTGCGTGGATTGTCGCGGAAGATCTTCTCGCGCATCTCGCGCTCCGGCAGCCAGCGCTGCATCAATTCCGCCAGCGTGTCCTCCTCCGGCATCTCGACCCCGATATGCGGATGCGGCCAGTCACTGCCCCACACCACGCGTTCGGGATTGGCGGCGACCAGTGCCCGCGCCAGTGCCGTGACATCGGAATACGGCAGGCGTCCCCGGGTGGTGAGTCGATATGGCGCCGACAGCTTGGCCCAGGTACGTCCCTGCTTGAGCATCCGACACAGCGCGGTGAAACCGGGACATTCCGGCCCCCGTGAAGCCGCGAGGTGGCCCATGTGGTCGATCACCACCGGCACCGGCAGACTGCCGAGCCGTGCCTCCATGTCACGGAAGGTCGAGACATCGATCAGGCATTCCAGATGCCAGTCGAAGCGGGCCAGACGGTCCGCCAGCAGCACGACATCACGCCAGCGCAGCCCGCCGGAGAAGATCAGATTGAGGCGCACCCCGCAGACGCCTAGCCTGGAGAGCCGCTCAAGCTCTGCATCACTGATCTCGGGCGAGACCACGGCGATGCCGCGATAATCCAGCCCTCGCTCACGACAGTTCTCGAGGCTGTCGCACAGCAGGCGATTGTCATAGCCATAGACACTTGGCTGGATCAGGACGCCATGACGGGCGCCAAGCGCGTGGTGCATTTCCAGCGCGTCCTTGAGCCCGAATTCGGCAGGGTTGTAGGTCCTGTCTTCCGCCAGCGGATAACGCACCGGATCGCCGAACACATGAAGATGGCAATCAATGCTGCCCGGAGGCAGCCGGAACGTCAGGGGATGCGGCAGGGGGCGTGGCGGTGCCGCACACGGCAGATCCTGCTCGACATGGTTCCAATCCATCGATGCGACTCCCTCGCGTAACCTCGATCATCAAGCTCTGGGCGACTTCGCGTTTCAGTGCCCTGTGTCACGATACTGCGCCCCCTCTCTCGTTTCCAGACAAAAGCACGCATACGAAAAAGCGGCATGTCCGAAGACATGCCGCTTGAAGATACTCTGCCGGTGCGTGATCACCATCTCAGGCGAAGCGCAGTCAGTCGAGACGCTCGAAGACCGTCGCGACCCCCTGCCCCATGCCGATGCACATGGTCGCCAGACCCAGGCGCGTGTTCTGCTGCTTCATGACGTTGAGCAAGGTGGTGCAGATACGCGAGCCGGAACAGCCCAGCGGGTGCCCCAGCGCGATGGCGCCGCCGTTGAGGTTGACCGCCGTGTCGGCGCGTTCCAGCAGGCCGAGGTCCTTGAGCACGGGAATCGACTGCGCCGCGAAGGCCTCATTGAGCTCGACGGTCTGGATATCGTCGATGGTCAGCCCCGCTGCCTTGAGTGCCTGCTTGGAGGCCGGCACTGGTCCGTAGCCCATGATGGAGGCATCGCACCCGGCCACACCGGTGGACAGTACGCGGGCGATGGGCTTGAGACCCAGCGCTTCGGCGCGCTCGGCGCTCATCACCGCCATGCCCGAGGCACCCACGGAAAGTGCGGAGGAGGTGCCCGCCGTCACGGTGCCGCCCTTGGGATCGAACACCGGCTTGAGGTTGCCCATGGATTCCATGCTGGCATCGCCACGGATGACCTCATCACGGGTCACCATCACGCGACGCCCCTCGGCATCATGGCCCTCGACGCCGATGATCTCGTCATCGAAACGGCCTTCATCGGCGGCCGCTTGGGCACGCTGGTGAGAGCGCACGCCGAACTCATCCTGCTGCTCACGACTCACGCCGTGCATCTTGCCGAGCAGTTCTGCGGTCAGGCCCATCATCATCGCGGCCTTGGCCGCGTGCTTGCTGGCCGCCGGGTTGACGTCGACCCCATGCGCCATCGGCACGTGCTCCATGTGCTCGACACCCCCGATGATGTAGAAGTCGCCCATGCCGGCCTTGATGTTGGCGGTGGCGATATGCAGCGCGCTCATCGAGGAGCCACACAGACGGTTGACCGTCTGCGCCGGCACGCTGCGCGGGATGCCGGTCATGATGGCGGCATTGCGCGCGATGTTCATGGCCTGTTCCAAGGTCTGGTTGACGCAGCCCCAGATGACGTCATCGACCTCTGCCGGCACCAGGCTGGGGTTGCGGTCGAACAGCGCCTGCATCACCGCGGCGGACAGGTTCTCGGCGCGCACGTGGCGGAAGGCCCCATTCTTGGCCTTGGCCATGGCAGTGCGCACGCCATCGACGATTACCACATCTCTCGGATTCAGATTCATTGTCTGGCTCCCTCATGGCCCTCGCTGTCGCGAGAGCCGAAAATTCTGGTCGGATAGTGCTGGCCCCACTTGGGTGTGCTCAGCAATCAAAGGCTCAGGCGTAGAAGGCGTCGCCGCGCTTGGCACGCTCACGCAGTGCCTCGGTCGGGCGATACAGCGGCCCCAGCTCATCGGCCAGGCTGTCGGCCAGCGCAACGAACTCGGCCACGCCCATGGCATCGACGAAGCGCAGTGCGCCACCACGGAACGGCGGGAAACCGATGCCGTAGATCAAGGCCATGTCCGCCTCGGCCGGCGTACCGACAATGTCATCTTCCAGACACCGGATGGTTTCCATGCACAGCGGCACCATCATGCGCGCGATGATGTCATCATCGGAGAATTCGCGCGTCTCGCTGACCACTTCACTGACCAGTGCCTGCGCCGCTTCATCAGGCAGCTTCTTCGGCTTGCCCTTGCGGTCTTCCTCATAGCGATAAAAGCCCAAGTCATTCTTCTGACCCAGTCGCTTGTTGTCGTACATCACCTGAATGGCGGTCTTGCCCTCACGCGCCATGCGATCCGGGAAGCCTTCGGCCATCACCGCATTGGCGTGGACCGCAGTGTCCATGCCGACCACATCCAGCAGGTAGGCCGGGCCCATCGGCCAGCCGAACTTCTCCATCACCTTGTCGACGCGCTGATAGTCGGCGCCCTTCTCGACCAGCAGGCTGAAGCCACCGAAGTAGGGGAACAGCACGCGGTTGACCAGGAACCCCGGGCAGTCGTTGACGACGATCGGCGTCTTGCCCATCTGACGGGCATAGGCGACGGTCGCGGCGATCGCCGCGTCGCTGGATTTCTCGCCACGGATGACTTCCACCAGCGGCATGCGATGCACCGGGTTGAAGAAGTGCATGCCGCAGAAGTTCTCGGGACGCTTGAGCGATTCGGCCAGACGCGTGATGGAAATGGTCGAGGTGTTGGACGTCAGGATGGTGGTATCCGCCACGTTGTCCTCGAGCTCGGCCAGCACCGACGCCTTGACCTTGGGGTTCTCGACCACCGCCTCGACGACCAGATCCACGTTGCCGAAATCGCCATAGGACAGCGTCGGGCGAATGTTGGACAGCCCCTGCGCCATCTTCTCGGTGGTCAGCTTGCCCCGCTCGACGCCCTTGCCGAACAGCTTGCGCGCTTCCTTCAGGCCAAGCTCGATGGCCTCGCCATTAATGTCCTTCATCAGGATCGGCGTGCCCTTGCTGGCGCTCTGATAGGCGATGCCACCGCCCATGATGCCGGCGCCCAGCACGGCAGCCTGCTGGATCTTGCTCGCCTGCTTCTCGTATCCCTTGGCTTTCTTCTTGACCACCTGATCGTTCATGAACAGGCCGACCAGATTGAAGGCCACGTCGGTCAGCGCCATCCGGGCGAAGGTCTTGGCCTCGATGGCCTGGGCGCGCTCACGCGATTCGCCCGCGCCCTTCTGGATGACCTTGATGGCCTCCACCGGCGCCGGATAGTGCGGGCCGGCCTTGCCTGCCACGAAGCCCTTGGCGGTCTCGAAGGCCATCATCTGCTCGATGGCATTGAGCTTGAGCGGAGAGGTCTTCTCGAGACGCCGTGCCATGTAGTCCAGCTCACCCGCATTGGCGCGCGCCAGAATGTCGAGTGCCGCCGCGTCCAGCTCGGCCACCGGCAGCACGGCATCGACGGCGCCGACTGCCAGGGCCTTGTCGGCGCGATTCTCGGTGCCCCCACAGATCCATTCGATGGCATTGTCCGCCCCGATCAGGCGCGGCAGACGTACGCAGCCCGCCCAGCCCGGAATGATGCCGAGCTTGGTCTCCGGCAGGCCGATCTTCGCGCTGTCCGCCATGACGCGGAAGTCGGTGGTCAGGGTGATCTCGCAGCCGCCGCCCAGCGCCAGCCCATTGATGGCGGTGACGGTGGGGAACGGCAGGTCCTCGATGGCATTGAAGATGCCATGGACGGTCATGTTCATGTCGATGAGGAAGGCTTCATCCTTCTCGAACATCTGATGGAACTCGGTGATATCGGCACCGACCACGAACGCTTCCTTGGCGGAGCGGATGACCAGCCCCTTCAGGTCGGCCGTCGCCTTGATGGCCTCCACCGCCTCCCCCAGCTCCTTGAGTACGTAGCTGGCCAGCTTGTTGACCGATTCGCCTTCAAGGTCGAGCGTCAACAGGGCGATGGCGTCCTGATTGGCCTCGACGGATAGCGTTTTGCCTGAATAGATCATCCACGGATCTCCACAAGAGAAAGGGGTGAAGGGGCTGTCAGGCGCAGGATGGACTCTGCCATGGGTGCGCTGGCAACCGGCCTCGCCGGACTCGAAGCTTCCAGAGGCGCCGCAGGAGAGTCATCTCTCGCCACAGCGCTTCATACAAGCGTTTGAATACAGCCAGCTTGGGCCAGAGACGGGCAAAGATCAAGCCTGCGGACATTAGCGAAAGGTCGGGGGTCCGGGGCTGTCTCCATGCCGGTTCCTGTCTCTGGCGCCTGACATCGACAGCGAGTGTGGGCAAAGATCGACGCTACACCCGGAAAGGCAGTCGCGTTACTCTTGGCGCTTTCCCGACACGCAGGCTGGCAGCGGCATATCCTTGCCCTCCAGCAGGCTATCAAAGGCCACATCGATATCATGCTTTCATGAGCAGCACTCTCACCGCCCTGTATCTGCGCCTGACCGGCATCGTCGAACGCACCAAGCGCTGGCACTGGCTATGGCCTCCCATCGGCTTCGCTGCGGGTATCTGCAGTTTCTTCCTCGTCAATCGTCAGCAATGGCTGGGCGGCATGCTGGCGCTGGGCATGATGCTGGCCTGGTTGATCCTGATCGCCGAAGGCCTGTGGAGCCGTCTGCGCCGTCATCGCGGCCAGAATGCCCTGCCCCGCAAGCTGGCCACCTTCGTGGCGCAGCTGATCCAGCAGGAGACCCTGTGCTTCACGTTGCCGTTCTTTCTGGCGACGACCGACTGGGCCAGTGGCCAGGCAGGCTTCACCTTGCTGCTGTGCGGCGCGACTCTGCTGTCGATACTCGACCCCTTCTACTACCGACTGGCCGAGCGCCATCGCTGGCTGTACTTCGGCTTCCACGCCCTGTGCGTATTCGTCGTGGTACTGGTCACCCTGCCCCTGCTGCTGGAACTGACCACCGGCGAGAGTCTGTTGGCTGCCTGTGCCGCGATGAGCCTGTTCGCGCTGCCCAGTGTCGCCAACCTGCGGATTGCCCGCGGGCTGGTCGGTGGCCTGGCGATGATCGGCATCAGCGTGATGCTGGGGGTGGGCGCATGGGGGGCACGCGCCTGGATTCCGCCTGCCACGCTCTGGATCAACGCCAGCAGCCTCTCGCCGGACTTCGACACCGCGGCGCGGACACCGCGGGGCGAGATGCATCTGACCCCAGCGCAACTCTCCGCCAGAGGCCTCTACGCCTACACGGCCATTCGCGCCCCACGCGGGTTGTCGGAGAAGGTCTATCACGTCTGGCGACATGACGGAGAAGTGGTGGATCGCATCGCCTTGAACATCAACGGCGGTCGCAAGGAAGGTTATCGGGCCTGGACACACAAGACGGCCTTCCCCAAGGGCAGCGAGGGGGAATGGGAAATCGATGTCGAGACCATGAACGGGCAGCGCATCGGCAGTCTGCGCTTCCTCGTCAGTGATGATCCGCAGGTGGCCACCTTCGCGGACAGCAGCCTGGCACGGCCGGCGGGCATCCCCGGCTGGCGGATCACCAACCTGATTCCGGGCCTGTGACGCTTCGCGACGTGAGTGACCCTGAAGCGTGAACCCTCGGTTACTCGACCTTGGGCGTAAAATTCGTTCGCAGGCTTGTAATTATCCAGGCTGCCTAGCATGCTGAGGACAAGGGCGGCACCGAGGGGTGCCAGGATAAAAGCCCACTCATCCTTTGCACTCTGTGGACGACATACCCATGCATGAAGATATCGGGCTAAAGCTTTCCCGCCTGCCGCGCCTATGGCGCGCCATCCTGGACCAGCGACTGTCCCCGCTTGGGCTGACACAAACCCGCTGGATGACGCTGGTACATCTGTGGCGACTCGGAGACGGCCAGCCACAATGTGATCTGGCACGCTCCATCGGCATCGAGGCACCGTCTCTGGTACGCACGCTGGATCAGCTCAGCGAGCAGGGACTGGTGGAACGCCGCGCCTGTGAGGAAGACCGCCGCACCAAGCGCATCTTCCTGACACACAAGGCACTGCCGCTGATCGAGAAGATCGATGCCATCGCCGAGCAGACCCGCATCGAGATGCTCGAGGGGCTCACGCCGGAGCAAGTCGACCAATTCTGCGAATGCCTGCGCGTCATGGAACGCAATGGCCTGGAAATCTCCGAGAAGGTGCCGGAAAGCGCCTGAGCGAGCGTGTCCGGATACGCCAGCGGGAAAGGAAAAAGCCCCCATCGAGTGATTCGACGGGGGCTTTTTTGCAAGACGTTCAAGGCAAGCTCAGGTCACGCGCCGGCCCTGCTCGCGGCCGAGGGCGGCCCGAGATATCACGCTCACCCGCCCGGCATTCTGGGCTCTGTCCCCACCAACGGACGGCGGCGATGGGCAATGGGGGCCTTGGCGATCAACAGGGCATGCAGTGCCTCGAACTCCCGGCGCCACGCCTCGCAGTCTTCCAATGCCAGGCTCTCCCCCCACCACAGCGTCAAGCCGGACAGTGAGGACTCCAGCATCAGGGCATCCTCCGGCAACGCCCGCGTGAGATGTTCCAGAGCAGCCGCGAAGTCGGGGTCCTCCGCCAGGCGACTCTCTTCACGCCAACGATATCCGGGCACGGCCTCACGCAGTGCATCGCTGGCCCACTCGTCGTGGACGAGAATGAAGGGAGTGACATCGCGCTCGGTGGGCCAGGGACGACGATAGCCGACGATCCCCTTGGGGGCATCCGAAAGCGGTGCTGCCTTCAGGTCAACCCGCATGCCGTCCGCGATCACGGCCTTGCGCACCAGTGACGTGCGTGTCTCACGCTTGCTGGGGCGTAACCATGTCAGCGGCGACAACATCGCCAGCACCACGAAAATGATGATCAGAGCTGTCGTCATGAAATGTCCTGCCAGGAAGTGTCAGTAAGAAATTCGCGTCATCATCGAACGACTGCGGAAAACGCCGCCGTGCGGACAACCAGAAACGTGCCCAGAGCCCGAGCCATCCAACCGCGTACGGGGGTTGCGCCTGGCGCACTGGCAATACGTTGATGCAAGTCATTGTCTTCCGGGGGGCGGCAAGCCTAGCATGGAAGCAGGTGCACGACGCCACTCGAATGGCCCACCTCTACGGGAGGAATTCAGGATGAGCAACGAATACAAGCATGTACTGGTCGCTGTCGATCTGACCAAGGATTCCCACCTGGTACTGGAACGCGCACTGCCCATCGCCAAGCGCAATGGTGCCAAGGTGTCCATCATGCATACCCTCGAGCCACTGGGCTTTGCCTATGGCGGGGACATCCCGATGGATCTGACCAGCATTCAGGATCAGCTGGATTCCCATGCCCGTGAGCGACTGGGGGACATCGCCACGCCACACGGTATCGCGCCTGAAGATCAGCATGTCGTGGTCGGCATGCCGGACAGCGAGATTCATCGCTTTGCCGCAGAACATGACGTGGATCTGATCGTGGTCGGCTCACATGGTCGCCATGGCTTCGCCCTGCTGCTGGGCTCCACCTCCACTGGTGTCCTGCATGGTGCCCAGTGTGATGTGCTGGCCGTCCGGGTGGGGGCAGATGACAGCGAAGAATGACGCCGGCGGTCAGTGAGCCGAGATGACACGAGGGCAGCCAATGGCTGCCCTCGTGTCATTCCGCACCCGGGGAGACGAGAGAAGAGACTCAGCCTTCCTGCATGGCCTCAAGCTCCATCCAGCGCTCCATCGTCTCTTCCAGCACCTGCTGCTTGTGGCTGAGCTTCTCGAGCGTCGTCTTCACGGCCTTGGCATCCCCCGTGTAGAACTCGGGCGCCGCGATCTCGGCTTCCAGCGTCGCGATCTCCGCTTCCAGCGTCTCGATGGTCGCCGGAATCAGATCCAGCTCGCGCTGGAACTTGTAGGGCAGCTTGACCTTCTTGGGGGCCTGCTGCGCCTGGGCGGCCTCACGCTTGCGACGCTCATCCTCGGCCTGCGCCTCACGACGGTGCTTTTCCTCGCGCTCACGCTCGACTTCCCACGGTGCCGGCGGCAGATGCCCGCCCTGACGTATCCAATCGCTGTAGCCCCCGACATACGGCTTGACGATCCCGTCGCCCTCAAAGGCCAGGATATTGGTGACCACGTTGTCCATGAAGGCACGGTCGTGGGAGACCAGCAGCACGGTACCGTCGAAGTCGAGCAGCAGCTCCTCGAGCAGCTCCAGCGTCTCGACATCCAGGTCGTTGGTCGGCTCATCGAGCACCAGCACGTTGGCCGGCATGGTGAACAGACGCGCCAGCAGCAGGCGATTGGACTCGCCCCCTGACAGCGAACGCACCGGCTGACGCGCGCGGTCCGGCGTGAACAGGAAGTTCTGCAGGTAGCTCATCACGTGCATGTCACGCCCGCCGACCGTGACACGGTCGCTGCCGCGCGCCACGTTGTCGTAGACGGTGGCTTCCATGTCCAGGCCCTTGCGCAGCTGATCGAAGTAGGCGATCTGCAGCTTGGTGCCTTCGATGCGCTTGCCTTCACTGGCCTCGAGCTGACCCAGCAGAATATGCAGCAGCGTCGTCTTGCCCGCGCCGTTGCGCCCCAGCAGGCCGACCTTGTCACCGCGCTGGATCTCGACGCTCAGGTCACGGATGACCCACTTGTCCTGCGCCTCGTCGTAGCGATAGCTGACATTTTCCAGCTCCACGACGCGCTTGCCGCTGCGCTCGGCAGAATCGACGGCGATACGCGCACGGCCCTGCACCTCACGACGCTGTCCACGCTCATCACGCATCTTCTCCAGCGCGCGCACGCGACCTTCGTTACGGGTGCGGCGCGCCTTGATGCCCTGGCGGATCCAGGTCTCTTCCTGGGCCAGTTTCTTGTCGAATTCGGCGTTTTCCTTGGCCTCGACATCCATCTCGTGCTGCTTCTGGGCCTGATAGGCCGCGTAATCGCCCGGATAACGGCCGAGGCGGCCACGGTCAAGCTCCAGAATCTGGGTCGCCAGGCGCTTGAGGAAGGCCCTGTCGTGGGTGATGAACAGCACGGCGCCGGAGAAGGCCGCGACCTGCTCTTCCAGCCAGGCGATGGTATCGAGATCCAGATGGTTGGTCGGCTCATCGAGCAGCAGCAGGTCCGGGTCGGATACCAGCGCACGCGCCAGCGCGACACGCCGACGCCAGCCACCGGAGAGATCTTCCATCATGGTGTCTTCCGGCAGGCCCAGGCGGGTCAGCACGGTATCGATACGCTGCTGGAACTGCCAGCCATCGACGCTTTCCAGCGCGACCTGCACGTGCTCGAGACGCTTGAGGTCCGGCTCGGGATCGCTGATCAGATGATGATATTCCGCCAGCAGCGCGCCCGCCTTTGGCAGGCCTTCAGCGACGATATCGAAGATGGTACGTCCTTCGGCGGCCGGCAGGTCCTGGGAGAGCACGCCGATCTTGAGGCCCGGCGCCTTCCACAGCTCACCGGCATCGGCCTGGAACTCGCCGGTGATCAGCTTGAGCAGGGTCGACTTGCCGGTGCCGTTGCGGCCGACGAGCGCCAGACGCTCACCGCGTTCGACGACAAGATCCGCCCCATTGAGCAGAACGTGATGGCCATAGGCCAGCTGTAGATTTTCCAGTCGTAACAATGCCATGTGCAGCAGCAACTCGTGACGGGTCCGAGGCCGGGAAGGCCGCGGAGGAAGTGGGAGTCAGGCGGACAGGCCGCCGCCAGCGACGCGCGCCGGAGAATGACGCCATTCTACCCGAGGCGCAGCGTACAGGCGATGGAAGACACCGCAAGGGCTGAAAGACATCGGCGGCTTGGGTAGAATGGCCGACCACTTGAAAGCACGTCGTGCGCCTGGCATTGCCAACGAGCCGATCGCCCGGTGCCGGACTCTCGAGTGCCAGGCCAGCAGACGACCTGGTACGCCTTTCACTGCCGTGTTCCTTCTCCCTCCCCCGTGACTCAAGGGTGTTCGATGTCCGCGCTTCCTCCCCATGCTGATCCCTCAGCGCTGCCCTGCTATGACCCGGAGCAACTGAGCGAGACCTCGCTTGCCGACCTGTGCGCCGACCTGTCCCTCGATGACAGCGATCGCCAGACGGCCCTGACTCGGCTGGCGCCGGCGCTGCGCTTCGCAAGCCCGACGCCGCTGATCGACATCGGCGTCAACCTGACCCATGAAAGCTATGCTCAGGACATCGAGGGCACCTTGCTGCGAGCTCGCGCGGCGGGCGTCAGCCAGCAGATCCTGACCGGCACCAGCCTGGACGGCTCGCGTGAGGCTCAGGCGCTGGCGGCGCGCTATCGTGGCCTTTCTGCCACCGCCGGTGTGCATCCGCATGATGCCAGCCAGTGGAACGATGGTGTCGAGCGCGGTATCCGGGAGCTGCTGGCCCAGCAGGAAGTGGTCGCGGTGGGCGAATGCGGCCTGGATTTCAATCGCAACTTTTCCACGCCCGCCGAGCAGGCTCGCGCCTTCGAGGCCCAGCTGACCCTTGCCGCCGAGACAGGATTGCCACTGTTTCTGCATGAACGTGACGCCGGCCGTCAGATGCTCGAGATGCTCAAGCACTGGCGGGATGACATCAGCCACGCGGTCGTGCACTGCTTCACCGGCGAGCGTGAGACACTATATGGCTATCTGGATCTCGACCTGCATATCGGGCTGACCGGCTGGCTGTGCGATGAACGCCGCGGCGAGCACCTGCGCAGCCTGTGTCGCGAGATTCCGCTTGAACGCCTGATGCTGGAAACCGACTGCCCCTATCTGGTGCCACGCAATCTGCCCGCCAAGCTCAAGGGACGCCGCCACGAACCCTCGCTGCTGGTCTGGATTCTGGCCGAGGTCGCTGCCCTGCGCGGCATGGAGATGGAAGCGCTGGCGCAGGCCACCACGGCGACTGCCACCCGCTTCTTCCGCCTGCCCGCGGCCTGACACGGCACGCCTTCCCTTGCACGCCCTTCTTTGCACGCTTCCCTGCTCTGGACACGACAATGCACGAATACGAACCTGAAACAGGCGACTTCCCCGCCTTCATCGCCGTCGAGACAGGCGAGGACTCAAGCCTGCCCCTGGCCATCGCCTGGGCCCTGCCCGATGGGCAGATGAAGCATGTCCTGATTCAGCCTGACGATGAATGGCTGGATGGGGAAATGCTGGAACTGGGCGACTACAGCCTGGATGACCTGAGAAGCTTCGGCGTCAGCCCTCTCGACGTGCTCAAGGAGCTGGAGCAGGACTACTACCAGACCACGCTCTATACCACCGGCGTCATGGATGACGAACAGGCGCTGGCGCGTCTGTTCGATGCCTACAACATGGATCCCTTCATCGAGTTTGCTCCTGCCGAGGGCCTCTACCCGGAACTATCCCCCGGCGACTGGGCACGCGAGCGCAACAACATGCTGTTCGAGCAGGGGCTGCAGCCCTTCCGACCGGACAACGAGGTGATGGTGATGCTGGCCATCCACACCCGCCTGCGCGGTGACGGTGTGCGTGGCGATGAAGACATCCAGGGCACAGGCCCGGACTATGAGATCGACTGGGAAGAAGACGTCTGATTTCCTTCCGCCATCTCTGAAACGCAGAACGCCCCGACAACCGGTAGTTGTCGGGGCGTTCTGGTTCACGACTTCAGTCTGTCCCGCAAGGCTCAGCCGTTGGAGCGGCCACCACCGCCATTGCCACCGCTGGAGCGATTGCGGCCACCACGCGAACGACGACGCGGACGCTCTTCACTGGACGGTGCCTCCGGCGCGCGATTGCCGTTCACTTCCGGGCGCGGCGCGACGCGGTTGCCATCCACCTCACGCGGAGCGGGAGCACGATTGCCGCGATTGTCGTCGTCGTGATTGGCACCGCCACCTTGCTGGCGCTGGCCGCCAGTGCGCTGGCCGTCAGAGCGCTGACCGCCATTGCCACGGCCCTCACCGGCAGGCTTGCCACCAGTGCGCTGACCATCCGAACGAGCGCCGCCAGTGCGCTGACCGCCCGAACGAGCGCCGCCAGTGCGCTGGCCGTCAGAGCGCTGACCGCCATTACCACGGCCTTCACCGACAGGCTTGCCACCAGTGCGCTGGCCGTCAGAACGAGCGCCACCGGTGCGCTGGCCACCATTGCCACGACCTTCACCGGCAGGCTTGCCGCCAGTGCGCTGGCCGCCAGAGCGCTGGCCGCCACGCGGCTGACGCGGCTCACGTTCCGGTTCGACGTCGACTTCCGGCACGAAACCTTCCACTTCGACACGCTTGAGCTTGCCCTTGAGCAGACGTTCGATACCGCCGAGCTCCTTGCGCTCATCGCTGGAAACCAGCGAGATGGCACGCCCGCTGGCACCGGCGCGACCGGTACGTCCGATCCGGTGAACGTAGTCTTCCGGGACATTGGGCAGTTCGTAGTTCACGACCTGCGGCAGCTGCTCGATATCCAGGCCACGTGCCGCGATATCGGTGGCAACCAGCACGCGCACTTCGCCATTCTTGAAACCAGCCAATGCCTTGGTACGGGCATTCTGGCTCTTGTTGCCATGAATCGCCGCGGCACTGATGCCGGACTTCTCGAGCTTGGTCGCCAGACGGTTGGCCCCATGCTTGGTACGCGTGAAGACCAGCACCTGATGCCAGTTTTCCTTGAGGATCAGATGCTTGAGCAGCGAAGGCTTGTGGCTCTTCTCCACGGTATGGATATGCTGCTCGACCTTCTCGGCCGTGGTGTTGCGTGGGCTGGCTTCCACGGCGACCGGATCATTGAGCAGCTTGTTGGCCATGCCGCGAATCTCGTCCGAGAAGGTCGCGGAGAACAGCAACGTCTGACGCTTGGTCGGCAGCAGCTTGAGCAGGCGGCGAATGTCGTGGATGAAGCCCATGTCCAGCATGCGGTCCGCTTCGTCCAGCACCAGCGTCTCGAGATCCGAGAAATCGATGGCCTTCTGGGAGTGCAGGTCCAGCAGGCGACCCGGTGTGGCGGTCAGGATCTCGACGCCGGAAGACAGGCGGCTGATCTGCGGATTGATCTTCACGCCACCGAACACCACGGCATTGCGCAGCTTCAGGTGACGGGAGTAGGCAGTGACGTTTTCGTCGATCTGCGCGGCCAGTTCACGCGTCGGCGTGACGATCAGGGCCTTGATCTTGCGGGCGCCTGCAGGGGCGCCGTTTGAGAGGCGCTCGACCAGCGGCAAGGCGAAACCGGCAGTCTTGCCGGTACCGGTGCGCGCGGCAGCCATCACGTCACGACCTTCCAGCACGGCAGGAATCGCACCCGCCTGCACCGGGGACGGCGTGGAATAGCCCATCTCGGCAATCGCTTTCAGTACAGGAGCGGACAGCCCCAGGGCGGCAAAAGCCGGGATGGAGTTGGCAGTAGTCTCAGTCATCAATATCTCTTCGGCTGACCGGCCACGTGCTGGTCGATCATTAAGGAATGGCGCCTGGCCGGGCACGTGCCGGGAGAGAGAGCGAGGCGTATCAGGCACAGTGAAGAAGGCGTTGGTCTGGGGGACCTCGGCGGACTGCTGCCAGTCGCTCGCGTCAGGCGATGCCCCAGTCTATCACCTTCCGCCGGCGACTGCAGAAGCACGCGCCCGGTGGTGGCCCCTGATGACTCAATGCCAGTGCAGCGGATAGCGACGATGACGCGCCAGGTTGTTGATCAATACCGCCAGCACCAGCATGGCCAGGCACCCCAGACCGACGGGAAGCAAGGCATACCAGTAGCCGAGCGCATGCAGGGGTTCACCGCCGATCACCGCGATCAAGGCCGTGGCGCCGCCCGGCGGATGCAGGGTATGCGTCAGCTGCATCACCAGCAGTGCCACCGAGACTGCCATGGCGGCTGCCAGCCAGCCGTCGCCCAGCCAGTGATAGCAGGCCACGCCGACCAGCGCCGACAACAGGTTGCCGCCCAGTACGTTGCGCGGCTGCGCCAGCGGACTATGCGGCGCACCGTAGAGCAGTACCGAGGTCGCCCCGAAGGAGCCGACCAGCAGCAAGGTGCTGACCGCCAGATAATGTGATGACATCCAGCCGATCAACGCCATGCCGAGAAAGGCCCCCAGCCAGGACCACAGGGCATCGGCAACATGCGGCTTGCCACGCTTGAGCGGGCCTCCGCGCATCTTGGTCAGATAAGGCTTGATCATCGTGCGAGTCGTCTCCGGGAGTGTCCTTGCGTCATCAAGCGCTGCACCCTAGGCGATCTCAAGGACAGGGACAACTACCGTATGGCAATAAGCTGATGCCCGCTCGGCACCGGTCACTCCCGTCACGCACGCCGGCTCTCGTCTCTCTTACTCTTGATCTTGCTCGTTCACGCTTCGCTGCGTGAGGCGACGATGGTGCGCGAGATCACGATCACCGGCAGGATACCGACCAGCACGATCACCAGTGCCGGCAGCGCCGCCTGCTCGAGCATTTCATCGGAGGCGTACTGATAGACATGAGTGGCGAGCGTATCGAAGTTGAAGGGGCGCAGCAGCAAGGTGGCCGGCAGCTCCTTCATGGCATCCACGAACACCACCAGCGCCGCGGTCAGAAGCCCCGGACGAATCAGCGGCAGATGCACACGACGCAGGGTCGAGAAGGTGTTCTCGCCCAGCGAGCGTGCCGCCATGTCCATCGAGGGCGTGACCTTGTCGAGGCTCGACTCGATGGAGCCCGCGGCAATCGCCAAGAAGCGCACCACATAGGCGATGATGATCGCGCCCATCGTTCCCGTCAGCAGCAATCCGCTGGAGATGCCGAAATTGGCCCGCAGGAAGCTGTCCAGGGCATTGTCGAAGCCGGATAGCGGTACCAGAACGCCCAACCCCAGCACGGCCCCCGGCATGGCGTAGCCCAGACTCGAAAGCTTGAGTGCCTGCTGTACGCTGGCGGTGCGATCCAGCCGCTTGGCATAGGCCAGCAGCACCCCGATGATCAGGGTCAGTACCGCAGCGCTCACCGCCAGTATCAGGCTGTTCACGGCATAGCCTGCGAAGTCCGGTGTCCAGGATTCCTCGAAATACAGGATGGCGTGCCGCGTGAGCAAGCCCACCGGCAGCAGGAAACCGAAGAACAGCGGCAGGAAACAGGCCAGTGACGCCACTGATGCCCGCCATCCCGTCAGGGTCGGACGTTGATAGCGACGGTAGCGATCGCCCTTGCCGAACTGGCGCTGACGACGCCGAGCATGCCGCTCGAGCCAGATCAGCGTGACCACGAAGATCATCAGGCACAGCGCGATCTGCGCCGCACCGCGCAGGCTGCCCATGTTGAGCCAGACATTGAAGATGCCGGCGGTCAGCGAGCGTACCGCGAAGTAGTCCACAGTTCCGAAGTCGTTGAGCGCCTCCATCATCGCCAGTGCAAGGCCGACGGCAATCGCCGGTCGGGCGCTGGGCAGTGCCACGCGCCAGAAGCTTTGCCACCCGTTGCAGCCCAGCGTTCTGCTGGCATCGCGCAGTGAGGGCGACTGATCGAGAAATGCCGAGCGTGCCAGCATGAAGACATAGGGAAACAGCACCAGGGACAGCATCAGGATGGCGCCCCCCAGGCTGCGGATCTCCGGGAAGTAGTAATCCTGGGGCGAATCCCAGCCAAACAGGGCACGCAGCGCGCCCTGGAAGGGGCCGGCATACTCAAAGACGTCGGTATAGATATAGGCGATGACGTTGGCGGGAATCGCGAACGGCAACAGCAGCGACCACTCGAAGGTGCGTCGCAGCGGAAACTGATACATGGTGGTCAACCAGGCCGAGACGACCCCCATGCTGCCACTGAGGACCGCCACTCCCGCCACCAGCGCCAGACTGGTCATGACGTAATCGGGAAGCACGGTGGAGACGAGATGCGGCCAGATGCCCTCCCCGGCCTGATCACTGCCATCGTCACCGAAGACAGCCAGCCAGACGACGGCCAGCACCGGCATGACCACCAGTGCGGCCACGCCCCAGGCGCTGACGAACCAGCCCATGTGGGTTCCGAGACGCCGCTGACGACGCCGGATGGCCGCTGCATCGTAGTGCGCCATTTCCTGGGCGGCCGGCGATCGCCCGGTGCCGCTCATGGCGGCCACCGCCTCTCCTTCAAAGCTCGCACCTTGCTCAGCCAACAGCCGCTTGCCCTGGGTCATCTGACGTCCTCGTTATCCCGCAACTGCAATTGCGTCTATTTTACATGCTTTGCGCAAACGAAGAGGGGCTGTCGCATCGCGACAGCCCCTCTTCGTTCATGACAGCTCGCTCGGTAGCTTCTGGCTCCGGCGAGTGCCCTTACTGGTTGAAGCCGACTTCATTGACCATCTGCGCGGCGCGCTTGCGAAGCTTGGCGACTTCGGTCAGCGGCAGGTCATCCTGCTTGAACTCGCCCCATGAGGTCAGCAGCTCGGAGCTCTCGGCTTCCGGGTTGGCCGGATACTCGAAGTTGACCTCGGCATACATATGCTGGGCGGTCTTCTCGGTGAGGAAGCGCATCAGCTTGAGGGCATTCTCTTCGTGCGGCGCGTACTTGGTCATCGCCATGCCGGAGATGTTCATGTGCGTGCCGACGCCGTTCTGATCCGGGAACTCGATACGTGCCTTCTCGGCCCACGGGCGCTGCTCGTCATTGTCGAGCATCTTGCCGTAGTAATAGCTGTTGCCGATGGCCACATCACAGACGTTGTCGCGGATCGCCTTGATCTGATCACGATCGCCACCCTGAGGCTTGCGCGCCAGATTGGCCTTGAAGCCTTCCAGCCACTCACGCGTGGCCTCTTCACCGTTGTGCGCGATGCGTGAGGCGATCAGCGCGACGTTGTAGGGGTGATCACCGGCGCGTGAGCAGACGCGCCCCTTCAGGCTCGGATCCGCCAGGTCGTCATAGCTTGCCACCTGACCGGCCTCGAGACGCTCGACACTGGTGTAGAGCACCCGTGCGCGCGTGGTGATGCCGAACCACTGATTGTCGGGGCCGTGGTACTGCTCGGGCAGATTGGCCTCGATGACCTCATCATTGACGCTCTTGACCAGCTCCTCGTCGACCAGCTCCTGCAGACGTCCCACATCCACGGTCAGCAGCACGTCAGCCGGGGTGTTGCGCCCTTCCCGCTTGAGACGCTCGGCCAGGCCCTGCTTGGCGAAGACCACATTGACCTTGACGCCGGTCTCCTCGGTGAACTCCTTGAGGAACGGCTCGATCAGATAGGCCTGACGATAGGAATAGACGTTGACCTCTTCCTGGGCTTGAGCCGGCAGCGCCGTGGCGGCGGTAACGCCAGCCAGTGCGCCCAGCAGCAGCTTGCGGACGGAGGATGCAGAAATCGTGGTGGAAGCTGTCATCGAATACCCCTGTTCGAAGGTCCCCGCTTCTGGCCTGCTGGTGCAGGGGAAGCAGAATGATCGTAGCAATGCGAATCATTCTAATCACAAAGGGTTTCCGATCGCAACGCTCGTGCAACGCTGACTTGCAGTTTTCGCAATCCGTGCTAGCAGTTCATGCCTGAAAACCCGGCGATTCCACGGCGGGATATCTCGAGGCGCGCGGAACAGACAATGTCCTGCGCCGGCATGGCGGGCGCATCAGGCCACGCGGCCATCCTCCCCGACGGCAGGCAATAGCGTCATCGCCTCCTGGATGGCTTGCGTGTGTGAAAGCTTGCGCTGCCAGACAGCGTGCAGCGCATGTCGGAAGGCATTGGCGCGTGCTGGCAGGCCGCACCTTTCGTATTCAGCGGCCCGCTCGTCGACACGCTGTGCGAAGGCATCGCGATCCACCTCAAGCTCCAGATTATCGACGCTGACATGAAACGGCTTGGCGACTGCACGGTGGAACAATTGCTCCAGCGCCTGCGGGGCTACCTCGACACTTTCAAAGGCCTTCTGCTGGTGTGCATCACGTCCGTCCGGTGCATACCAGTAACCGTAATCCTCCTTGAGGCGTCGCTCAGGGCCCGCGATGCACCAGTGACTGACTTCGTGCAGAGCGCTGGAGAAGAAGCCGCGCGCCAGATAGAGACGATGAAAGCCGAGCTCATCGCCTGGAGAGTCGCCGCTGGCGACCCCATCCTGCACCTCATCCGTCGTCATGCCGGCGGGCAGATAGAGAGGTTCGTGGGGGGCGCGCCGCAACAAGGTGTTGTAAGACGTGGCAAACAGTCCATCGAAGAGGGAAGTCAACGCCGTCAGCTCAGGGTCCATCGACTCTTGATCCGTCAGGGCCTGCCCCCCCGCCAGGGCATGATCAGGCATGGCATCGCCGTCTGCGCTGCACGCCTCATGACGTGATGACAGGGTGCGAGGCACGCGGGAAAGTTCTGAAGAAAGCAACACAGGCAAGTCTCGACGATCGTGTGAATCAGCAGCGATATCAGTACCCGGAGATAGGGACGGTACTGCATGACGATGTCGAGCATTGTACGTGGCTCGTTCGTATCACGTCATTCCACCTGACAGGTGAGTACCAAGCGCTGATAATTCACTCTCTTGCGCCCCGCAGGCAGGCCTTATCTGCTAGGATGGCGCGCCAAGCAAGAATGATTCTCGATTACCAGCAGGAGCCTGCCGTGCCCCCCGCCGAACCCTCCCATTCATCCGCCTCCACGCCTGCAGCCTCTTCTCAGGCGCCATTCGCCAGCCGGGTACGCGCCGAGACCTCACGTCTGGTCACGCTGGCACTGCCAATCTGCGGTGCTCAGCTGGCTCAGGCAGGCATGAGCGCCGTGGATGTCCTGATGACCGGTCGCTCCAGCGCGACGGACCTGGCAGCCGTCTCGGTGGGGTCCAGCCTCTGGGTGCCTCTGCTGCTGTTGATGGCTGGCACCTTGATGGGGCTGACACCCGTCGTGGCACAGCTGATGGGGGGTAACCGCAGCGGTGAGGTACGTGACAACGTTCACCAGTCACTGTGGATCTCATTGGTGCTCGGCAGTCTGTCAGGATTGGCACTGTGGTTCCTGGCGGCGCCAATCTTCACGCTGATGGAGGTGCCCGGCGCGGTGGCAGAACAGGCCACGCTTTATCTGATGGCCATTGCCTGGGGCATGCCGGGCGCCGCCTTCTATCAAGTGCTGCGCGCGTATTCCGATGGCATGAATCATACTCGTCCGGCGCTGATCATCAGCTTGATCGGTCTGTTGTCGAACATTCCACTCAACTACCTGCTGATCTATGGCTCTGCAGGCGTGGATGACTTGCTGGGGATCACGCTACCGGGACTGCTGGGCGATATCCCGGCCATGGGCGCTGCAGGCTGCGGTATCGCGACAGGGCTTGCCATGTGGATCATGTGTCTGAGCATGTTTCTCTACACCCGTCGCAGCAGCGCCTACCAGGCAGTCGCCCTCTGGTGCCAACCCAGCGCGCCTCAGCTCAAGAAGATCTCGGAACTGCTCAAGGTCGGTCTGCCGATCGGCATCGCCATCTTCTTCGAGGTCACGCTGTTCACCGTCATCGCGCTGTTCGTGGCAAGCTTCGGTGAGATCAAGGTGGCAGCCCACCAGGTCGCGCTCAACTTCACCTCATTGCTGTTCATGCTCCCCCTGTCACTGGCCATGGCACTCACCGTACGAGTGGGGCATACCATCGGCCGTGGTGACATGAACGAGGCGCGCTTCGTGGCGTGGAATGGCGTGGCCTTCTCACTGGTGGTCGCTCTGATCAATGACCTGGTGATCTGGGTACTGGCGGAGCCTGCCGTGGCGCTCTACACCAGCAACCTCAAGGTGCAGGCGCTGGCGCTTTCCCTGATCACGCTGGCGATGCTCTATCAGGTCTCCGACTCCTTGCAGGTTGCCATGGCGGGGGCTCTGCGCGGCTTCAAGGACACTCGCATCATCATGTTGATCACCATGTTCGCCTACTGGATCATCGGTCTTGGTGGCGGGCATCTGCTCGGGGTGGGCAGTGAGCAGTTCCCCGTCTGGCCCTGGGCTGTCAAGAGCATGGGTGTCTATGGCTACTGGATTGGCATGGTGGCCGGCCTGACCGTGGCGGCTCTGCTGCTTGGCTGGCGTCTGTGGGTCATCGCGCGCCGCGCCATTCAGGAGGGCAGCCTGCCCGGCTGAGCGAAGCCCCTGCCAACGCTGGCCGCGAGCTCGTGATACCGACGGCGGCCTGTGTTCCATCCCTTTTCCCACCCGCTCAAGCACTCGCCTCAGACGCCCCGCCACCGGCATTTTCCCCGGTCGCGGGGCGTTTGCGTTTAATCCTTCATCTGCGCATGGACGGTCATTTCGTCCAAGGAGGGGTTACCGTCAGGGCTCAGGCTGTGCTAATGGTTATTCAAGGCAGTGCATTCATATGCAGTGCGCCATCTTGCAAGCGGCGGCTGTTTGCACACCCGCACACGCCGAGGACGATCGACAAGCTGCTGAGGAGGGTTCGTCATGGGCGTACCAGTTTCTTCCCCCCGCTCCGCCAAGGTCATCGACCTGAATGTCATGCGTGACAGGATGCGTGCACGACGTCGTATTCTCCGGCTTGCGCCGGAACACGATGGGTTGGAAATGCTCTATCAGCTCGAAAGCGACCCGGAGAGCTACTACAGCCTTCCCGTGTTGGCCTGGGGTCTGCGCGAGGATGGTGAGGTGGTCGGCCTGGTGCCATGGATGGAGGGGCTGATGCCCTGCCATGAGCTGGAAGATCCGCAGCAGGGCCACTTCGTCGGCTACCGAGACCCGGAAACCGACGAGGTCTTCATGCTGGCTCCGGACCACAAGGTCTATGAGCTCGAGCATGCCGCGGCCTATTACGACTATGAGGTGTCGGAGAAGACCACCTTGCTGCAGCAGCTACCGGATACGCTCGGGACTCATGCCCTGTGCATGACCAATGGCGAGTCTGCGTGGCAGCTCAAGCAGGTGTTCGGCTGGCGTCTATACAGCGATGGCAACATCGAGGCACTGCTGGTCGATGAGACACGCGTCACCCAGACACCGGTGCTGGCTGGAGATGACTGCCTCTACCCCGGTCGCAGTCGTCATGACGTGGTCTATTTCTTCCAGCGCGCTGTCGCCAACCAGATTCGTGAGCAGGACCCGGCCACCCTGGAAGCTCTCGCGCTGATGATGACCGGCGAAAGTGATCAGGTCAGTGTGGAAGTGCACGACCGCGAAGCCTGAGACGACTGACGTCAACTGATGCGAATGTCATAAAGGAAGTGATCCGGCGTTTCGTCACTGCGCTCCAGTGTGTGCCCAAGAAATGCACAGAACTTGGGCACATCACGTGTCGTCGCCGGATCGGTCGCCACGACACGCAGCAGGTCTCCGCTCGCGAGCTCACGCACCTTGTTGTGCAGCATCATGATGGGTTCGGGGCAATACAGACCGCTGGTATCCAGCTCTGCATCGGCAACGGGCAAGGGGGTATCGGTCATCAATGACTCCTGAGGTCCTGCCACTGACAAGGCAGAATGTATGAAGACGGGAGACGGGCATGATCAAGGTAATGATCGAGCGGCATATCATGCCGGGACTCGAACAGGATTACGAGCAGGCCTCACGCGAGGTCGTGCGTGAAGCCATGCATGCACAGGGCTTCATCTCGGGCGAGAATCTGGTGGAAAGCGGACGTCCCGGCCACCGAATATTGATCACTTCATGGCGAGACGCAAGAGCCTGGCAGGAGTGGTCGAGCAGTCACGCGCGCGAACGCATGATGGCGCGTCTGGGGCCGATGCTTTCTCAACCGGAACGCATCGTGTTGCTTGAACACACCTGACCTGCGAGAGATTCAAGCCTCGCGAGCGCAGCACCCCTCAGCGAGGCTCTGTCCATCGATCTGACAGCACCGCACAGACAAGCCCCCACGGACCGCTCGGTCCGTGGGGGCTTGTGGTTGCACCAGAGAACCCGGTGGCTCAGTGCGTGATACGCACATGCACGGTGACTTCTTCGCGGTCATGGTACAGGTGACGACACCGGATCTCGGCACCGACATTGGAACGCTCAAGGCTGGCCGCCAGATAATCGAGACAGCGGGAGACTTCCTTCCAGCGCTGCTTCATCGGCAGCTTGAGATTGAAGACCGCCTCATTGCACCAGCGCTTCTTCAGCCAGCGCTCGACCATCTCCGTCACGCGGATGGGCTTGTCGACGATGTCACAGACCAGCCAGTCCAGTCGCAGCGGTGGCTCCCAGGTAAAACCATCTTCCTTGAGATGCTCTACCTGTCCTGTCGCCATCAGATCCTTGTTCATGGGGCCATTGTCGATGGCAAACACGAACATGCCCTTCTCGACCAGCTGGAAGGTCCAGCCACCCGGCGCTGCCCCAAGATCCGCTGCCTGCATGCCAACCGCGATGCGACGCTCCCACTGGTCGCGCGGCACGAACTCATGCCAGGCCTCTTCCAGCTTGAGTGTGGAGCGACTGGGGGCACGGCTCGGCGAACGCAGATGACGGATGCCGTTGGCATATTCGCTGCGGTTGCCAGGAAAGCTCATGCCCAGCTGCACTTCGTCACCATCCGTCCAGAAGACGTGCAGCGCCCGCCCACCGGCCTTGCGACGCAGTGCACCACGCTTCTTGAGCGCAGACTCCAACGGGCGGCCGACGGCCTTGCCAAGGCCCGACAGCGCCTTGCCATCATTGGTGTCCGGCATCTCGTGGCGGATCTCCTCGAAGCTCCAGCCAGCGTCGACCACCTGCTGCAGAATCGGCGAGACGCGATTCTCCCGCGACATGCCGACCAATGGCTCCAATGCCACCAGTGTCTGGCGAGCGAAGACCAACGCCTGAAGCGGCATGTCACGATGCAGGCTATTGGCGGGCTCATCACCTGTCACCACATAACGCACGAAGCCACTGTCGCGTGCCGCAATCGGATAACCCGGGGCGCCCAGATAAGCGGCCTTTTCACAGACTTCTGCGGCCAGGTCGGCCTCGAAGCCCGGGCGGCAATACAGCAACAGTTCTTGAGGTTGCATCATCATCTCCATAACGGAAGGCTGGGGAGTCTACCGCCTCGCTCCTGTCCACGACAAGCATGGCGACAATGACTGACTCAGCGAGGAAGCCGCTACTCAGGCCCACCGGGCCTGCCAGCTGACGGGTACCGGCTTTCCGGTTTTTGACCCGCAAAGAGAACCGCCCCTGCAGCTGGGCTGCAGGGGCGGTTCAGT